>NZ_CP084752.1:3397500-4026671 GCF_020535545.1 Roseateles sp. XES5 | reverse complement strand
AACTGATTATTGAAGGTGCGAAAGGTACCGGGGAAGGCTTCATGCAAGGCAGCGTTGTGCCTCAGACGCTTCCTGATAACGTGCGTGATGCTGTAGGGGCAACGCACGCTGAACTTCGCCAACGCCTTGGGAGTGTGCGCTTTGAATGGGTTTTCGATGGCTCGAAAGTGTGGGTCGTCCAGCTCCATATCGGAGCGAGCCAATCACTCGGCGCTGCCTTAGTGCCGGGCGAAGCAACCCATTGGATAGAGTTTGACGTTGCAAATGGTCTGGAAGCGTTACGTCAGCTTGTTGTAAGTATAGATGAAGATACTGGAATCTATCTCAATGGCAGCGTCGGGCGAACGAGTCACATCGCCGACGTGGTTAGAAAAGCAGGGATTCCCACGCGTCTTAGGGAAGCTGTCCATCAGGAAAACTCTTAACGACGTTCAACAAATAGCAAGCGTGAGGGTTGCAATAGCCAATTTCTCGCTCAATCATCTTTTAAGATTCTACATCAGACACCAACGAAAAAAAACTTGAGAAACGTGAACGAAACGCAAACGAATTGGTTTATAGTAGGGAACGACTCTTTTTTGGATGGCGCATCCAGGAGGCTATTGTGGCTTATGCAGCAGTGATCGACGTAAGGGAAATAGCAGAGAAAAAAATGGCCACATTCAAGGCGGCGATGAAGCTGCGTGAAGCCAGGCTCGCGAAGGAAGCTGAAGACGCAAAGAACGAGAAGAAAGAGGCTGGCGACAAAAAGTGACTGTCGTGAAATTATATGAGGACGAGGACTACACCCGTCTCGCGGAGCCGCCCGATGCTCAGAAGAAAGAATGGCGCACAGATATCAAGCGCGACTATGGGAGAGTAATCCATAGCGCAAGCTTCCGAAGGCAGCAGGGGAAGACCCAGGTGTTTCCTGGGCACGAGTCGGACTTCTTCCGAAATCGACTGACACACTCGCTGGAGGTAGCCCAGATTGCCGAGGGGATCGCTGATCGATTGAACAGCGAATATAAGGATATTCTGGGCGATCAGGAAATCGACGGTCGTCTTTGTGCGGTAGCGGGGCTGGTCCATGATATCGGTCATCCCCCTTTCGGTCACAATGGCGAGCGAGCGCTCGACCGACAAATGAAGAATTTTGGCGGCTTCGAAGGAAATGCTCAAACGCTTCGAATTCTTAGCCGCCTTGACAAGAAGGTCGAGTTTGCAGAGCCCTTTGGAGGTGAAGTCCGAGCAGGTTTGAATCTGTGCGTTCGAACGCTGGCGGCAATTCTTAAATATGACGAAGTCATTCCGACAGCGCGGCACAAAAAGAGCGATGTGAAGAAAGGCTACTACAAGTCCGAACAGCTCGTGGTTGATAATATAAAATCGCGGGTGTTGAGGGGAAAGACGGTACCCGCTGGTGATTTCAAGACGCTGGAATGCCAGATTATGGATGTCGCTGATGATATCGCGTATTCGGTCTACGACCTGGAAGATAGTCTTAAAGCTGGTTTCCTGACTCCGGCTTCTATATTTGCGTCCGATGATAAACTACTCGATAAAGTCGTAGAGAAAGTCAATAAAGCGCTCGAAAAAACTGGAGAAAAGGTCGCTCGGGAGGAGATTATCGATACCTTTGTCAGTTGCTTTGAGGAGATAATCCCGACAAAGAGGGACAAGGACCCGTTTCTTTTCTTTATCAAGGCAACTCAGATTTCAAACGAATTGAGTTGCAACGGATATGTGAGAACGAAGTTTTCGTCGCGGTTAGTGCACGAGTTCATCAATGGCGTGGAGTTGGAGCTTAACGCGGATTATCCAGCGCTCTCAACCGCTAAGCTAAAGAAAGATGTTCGAAAAAAAGTTGAGATTTTGAAGCAGTACACTTTCAACGCGGTGATTTATTCGTCGCGTGTGAAATTGGGAGAGTATCGCGGCACTGAGCTGGTAACAGATATTTTTAAGGCTCTAAGAGCGGACAAAGGGTATCTACTTATGCCCGAAGATGTGCGCGAACTCTATCTCAATACTAACGATGAAGAGATCAAGGCGCGAACGATCTGCGACTATGTCGCCGGTATGACCGATAGGTATGCTGTGGAGTTTTGGGCTCGTCTTCGCTCTGATAGCGCGGAAAGCATGTTCAAATCGGTGTGATGTTGGCGGCTCGTGGTTTGCGGACTACCAGGTTCACGTTCGCGTGGATAGGCTCATTCGTCCAGGTCACGAACCATCTAAGGTCATAACAAAGTGTTCGGTTGGCACGTCGGCGAATTTTGGTTTCCGCCAATAGCGCAGAAGGCCTGCTGTTGGGTGGGCCGGGATGGTCGAGTTAGGAACCGTCCCAGCCATGAGCAGAGTTATACCTTCCAGCTATCCATCGTAAAATCGAGCATCATATCCTGAAAAGCCAAGACCAAGTAATCTCTATTTTCTGTATTGCATCTAGGGGCGTGTGCTGTAGCGAGAAGCGGTGTTTCGCCATGGCGGGCGATGGCGTCTCCTACAAATAACGAACCTTCAACTGCGTAGATCGATTGGTACGTCTAAGCGGCTCGGCCCGCAGGCAAACCTAATCAGCGGACGCCAAAATCATGCTTCCCGCTCCACTGCTGGCCTCAATATGCTAGTCGCGCACCATCTCGGCAACATGTAGCAAGCCATAGTGCTATTCTTCTCGTGGCACTCGCTCTGCCCGCGGAACAAATGTCCGAACGTAAACCGTCGCATCACGCCGAGGAATTGGAATGATTCCGACTTGGTGGCATAGATCGTTATCTCTGAGGTCGCACGGTCCAACAGTCTAGCCACTTCGACGGCAGATAGCTTGTCTATCCCGTTCGCCGCGCGGATCAGTTCAATAAGTAACTGCGGGGTCGATGTTACTGAATTACCCTGTTTGAGTTGGTCGCACGGTTGTTCAGAAGCGTCGTGAACACCTAATCTCCGCACAACTCTGCTAGTGAAATGGCGGTCGATTCAGCAGTTGGCTCGCACAGATTGTTCTTTGTATGTTCTCTATGCGACAAAGGTCGCGCACCTCATACGAATACCGAACTGCACCACCGCCTCTCTAATTTTGCCGCCTTCGCTGTCGAACGTGACGACTCTGGCAGCGGTCGCGGAAACCTCGCGGATAAGGGCTTCGGGATCGTCTGATCGCTCGAACGTTCCTTTGATGAGGATAACCAGCGCGTCGCCAATGTCGATGCGCTCGAACGTGATGCCCGCCCGCGCGGGCAGCGTCAGGGCCAGCAACCCGGCCAATGCCAGCAAAAATCGACGCAATACAGCCACATAAGCCCCCGTATGACGGGAATATAGTATCAAGTGGTGGCTCAAGTGCAATCTATGGGCGATGCGAAATGCCGCGCGCGACGCTTTCTGTCGAAGGCTGGCGTAAGGGTTTGAGGTTGCATGCCGCCCCTCAAAGCAGAGGTCGTGGAGAGGTTCGCCGCGCGCGAATGCATCTGCCCCCAAACGCAAGGAAGCCCGGGATTGCTCCCGGGCTTCGTCATGGTTTCCGTAACGAAAAGCCTCAGCTGCAGCCGCTCGTGGCGCCGCAGGTGTCGCACTTCTCGCAGGTGCCGTTGCGCACCATGGTGAAGTTCTGGCACTCCGAGCACATGTTGCCGGTATAGCCCTGGGCGATGGAGCGCATGCGGCGTTCGTTCTCCAGTTTCTTGGCATCGGACTTGGCGCTGGCGGCCTCGGCCGCGGCCTTGTCGGAGAAGAGGGCGGTGATGCTTTCGGTTACTTCCTCGGCGGCATCGTCTTCCATCTCTTCGGCAAGTTCGGCGGCGCGTTCCTCGTAGTCGCGCTTGAAGGCGACGATTTCGGAGGTGGCGACGGCGGTGGCCGGTTCCAGCTTGCGGGCGGCGTTGCCGGCAAATGCCGTCACGTTGCCGCTGGACGAGGCCTTGGCGGGCGCTGCCGTCGCGGCGCCCTTCGGTTCACCGAGCGAACGGTCGGTCTGGCCGCCCTGGACGAGGGTCGGCTTGTGGCCACGCGTCCAGCCGGTCGAGATCAGGTTCGTCTTGCCTTCCTGGATGCCCTTGCCGAGCGCCGTGTTGCCGAAGTCGGAGGTGTCGACATGGGCAAGGTCATGGCGGCCGAGATAGGACACGGCCAGTTCGCGGAAGACGTAGTCGAGGATCGACGTCGCGTTCTTGATCGCATCGTTGCCGATGACCATGCCGGCCGGCTCGAACTTGGTGAAGGTGAAGGCCTCCACATATTCTTCCAGCGGCACGCCGTATTGCAGACCCAGCGAGATGGCGATGGCGAAGTTGTTCATCATCGCGCGGAAGGCGGCGCCTTCCTTGTGCATGTCGATGAAGATTTCGCCGATACGGCCATCGCCGAATTCGCCGGTGCGCAGATACACCTTGTGTCCGCCGATGACGGCCTTCTGGGTGTAGCCCTGGCGGCGGTTCGGCAGCTTCTCGCGGTCACGCACCAGACGCTCGACGATCTTCTCGACGATCTTTTCCGTGACCTGCACGGCCTGGGCGGCGGCGGGCGCCGCGACCAGCGCCTCGATGGCGTCTTCCTCGTCGTCCGCATCCTCGATCAGCGCGGAATTGAGCGGCTGCGAGAGCTTGGAGCCGTCGCGGTAGAGGGCGTTGGCCTTCAGTGCGAGCTTCCAGGAGAGCATGTAGGCGTTCTTGCAGTCCTCAACGGTCGCCTCGTTCGGCATGTTGATCGTCTTGGAAATGGCGCCCGAGATGAACGGCTGGGCGGCCGCCATCATGCGGATGTGGCTTTCGACCGACAGGTAACGCTTGCCGATCTTGCCGCACGGATTGGCGCAATCGAAGACCGGCAGGTGCTCCTTCTTGAGGAAGGGCGCGCCTTCGAGCGTCATGGCGCCGCAGACGTGGATGTTGGCGGCCTCGATGTCCTTCTTCGAGAAGCCGATATGCTCCAGGAGGTTGAAGGACATGTCGGAGAGCTGCTCGTCGGAGACCTTCAGCGTTTCCTTCAGGAAGTCGGCGCCGAGCGTCCACTGGTTGAAGGCGAACTTGATGTCGAAGGCGGACTTCAGGCCCGAATTGACGGCTTCGATCTTCTCGTCGGAGAAGCCCTTGGCCTTCAGCGAGCCGGGATTGATGCCCGGCGCCTGGTTCATGTTGCCATGGCCGACGGCATAGGCCTCGATCTCGGCGATCTGGGCTTCCGAATAGCCGAGCGTGCGCAGTGCGTCCGGCACGGCGCGGTTGATGATCTTGAAGTAGCCGCCGCCGGCGAGCTTCTTGAACTTCACCAGGGCGAAGTCGGGCTCGATGCCGGTCGTGTCGCAGTCCATGACGAGACCGATCGTGCCGGTGGGCGCGATGACGGTGGTCTGGGCGTTGCGGTAGCCGTGCTTCTCGCCGAGTTCGACAGCCTTGTCCCAGGCCGCGACGGCATGGGCGACAAGCGCCTCGTCCGAGCAATCGGCATGGATGAGCGCGACCGGGTTGACCGAGAGGCCTTCATAGCCGGCGGCTTCGCCATAGGCGGCGCGGCGATGGTTGCGCATGACGCGCAGCATGTTCTCGCGGTTGGGGGCGAAGTTCGGGAAGGGACCCAGCTCGCCGGCCATTTCGGCCGAGGTGGAGTAGGCGACGCCCGTCATGATGGCGGTCAGCGCGCCGGCGATGGCGCGGCCTTCGGTCGAGTCGTAGGGAATGCCCGAGGACATCAGCAGGCCGCCGATATTGGCATAGCCGAGGCCGAGCGTGCGGTACTCGTAGGAGAGTTCGGCGATCTGGCGCGAGGGGAACTGCGCCATCATCACGGAGACTTCGAGCACGATGGTCCACAGACGCACGGCGTGTTCGTAGTCGGCGATGTTGATCTTCTTCGTCGCCGCATCCTTGAACTGCAGCAGATTCAGCGAAGCGAGGTTGCAGGCCGTGTCGTCGAGGAACATGTATTCCGAGCACGGGTTGGACGCGCGGATCGGGCCGGCGGCCGGGCAGGTGTGCCAGTCGTTCATCGTCGTGTTGAAGTGCAGGCCCGGATCGGCCGAGGCCCAGGCGGCGTAGGAGATCGATTCCCACAGGTCCCGCGCCTTCAGCGTCTTCATGACCCGGCCGTCCTTGCGGGCGGTCAGGTTCCAGTCGCCATCGGCCTCGACGGCGCGCAGGAAGTCGTCCTTCAGCGAGACGGAGTTGTTGGAGTTCTGGCCGGAGACGGTGAGATAGGCTTCCGAATCCCAGTCCGTGTCGTAGGTCTTGAACTGGATGTCCTTGTAGCCCTGCTTGGCGAACTGGATGACGCGCTTGATGTAGCTTTCCGGAACCTGGTCCTTCTTGGCGGCGCGGATCTCGCGCTTGAGGGCCGGGTTTTCGGTCGGGTCGAAGCAGGCGTCGTTGTCGGCCGAGCAGTTCACGCAGGCCTTCATGATGGCCTTGAGGTGACGGGCGACGATCTTCGAGCCGGTGACGAGGGCCGCCACCTTCTGCTCTTCCTTGACCTTCCAGTTGATGTATTCCTCGATATCCGGATGGTCGATATCGACCACGACCATCTTGGCGGCGCGGCGCGTCGTGCCGCCCGACTTGATGGCGCCGGCGGCGCGGTCGCCGATCTTCAGGAAGCTCATGAGGCCGGAGGACCGGCCGCCGCCCGACAGCTTTTCGCCTTCGCCGCGCAGATGCGAGAAGTTGGAGCCGGTGCCGGAGCCGTACTTGAAGAGGCGCGCTTCACGCACCCACAGGTCCATGATGCCGTTCTCGTTGACGAGATCGTCTTCCACGGACTGGATGAAGCAGGCATGCGGCTGGGGATGCTCGTAGGCCGACTTGGACTTGGTCAGCTTGCCGGTGAAGGGGTCGACATAGAAATGGCCCTGGCCGGGGCCGTCGATGCCATAAGCCCAGTGCAGACCGGTGTTGAACCACTGCGGCGAGTTCGGGGCGACGCGCTGGGTGGCGAGCATATAGGCAAGTTCGTCCTTGAAGGCGGCAGCGTCTTCTTCGGAGGCGAAATACTTGCCCTTCCAGCCCCAGTAGGTCCAAGTGCCGGCAAGACGGTCGAAGACCTGGCGCGCGTCGGTTTCCGAGCCGAAGCGCTCACCCTCGGGGAGCGCCTTCAAGGCTTCGGTGTCCGGCACGGAGCGCCACAGGAAGGAGGGAACGTCGTTCTCCTCGACCTTCTTCAGGCGCGCGGGAACGCCGGCCTTGCGGAAATACTTCTGGGCGAGGATGTCGGCGGCGACCTGCGAGAACTGTGCAGGCACGTCGATATCGGCGAGACGGAAGACGATGGAGCCGTCCGGATTCTTGATCTCGCTCGTGGCCTTGCGGAATTCGATTTCCGCATAGGCCGACTGGCCGGGTTTGGTGAAACGACGTTCTATGCGCATTTCCGTTGTCCTCTGCTGCCGCATCCTGCCTTTAAAACAGGGCGCAATTATCCCCGTCCGGCCGCAAGCCTGCAGCCAGCCCAAATCGTCCAGTCCGTGCGGGAAGCCCGATCGATCTCGGGTTCCTGTATCTTGTGCTGAGTATGGCTGCAAACACTAAATATAGTATCAACAGGTTCTTTTTTCCAGTCCCAGCGGCTGCATGGGCGCATCTGGAAATCGGGCGCAAGAGCACCCGTGCGGCGAGCGGATCATCCACCCGGCCACATGCGCATGGGAACGCGATTTCGTGATGAGAACCGACCTCGTAACAATACGGTCCAGTCGCCGCCGCAACTTGGTTTTCATTAACCTCATCTGCCCGATTCCCGTCAAGGGCTGGTTTGTGAAGGAAGTTTGAAGTCTATATGTTGTGCCTGCCTGCTGTGGAAAATGGGGACAGTCCCCAAGTGCTGAAAAATCAGCAGCTTCGCCCCGAAAGGTGAGGCGGTGCACAATGCGACTGTGGAAAAGCGGAAAAAATCATCGATAAAAAGACGGGAATTTTTGACCTCGCGACATCAGGGAATAGTCACGGGCGGTGAACTGTGATCCGTGGATAAAGTGATTCCCTGCCGCAGCGTCAGAGCGCGTCGAGATTGACCCCGACGGTGATGGCGCCGATCACCGCGCCGGTCCTGGGGTCGTGGATCGGCAGGCTCGCCTGCGACTGCATGAGCAGGGTGGACTCGTCCCGTCCCGCCTCGTCGATGTGAATCCGGTCGGTTTGCACGCTCTTTTGCCATTTCGCCTCGTCGCCCTGCCAGTAGTCGGAGGTGACGTCGCTCTGGCCGACATTGAGGCCACGATTGTCCATGACGAAGATTTCGGTGATCAGCCCGCCGGCGGCGCGTTGCCGGTCCTTGAGGTAGAGCGAGAGGGGATTGGACAGAAGCGTATCGACCAGCGGCCGCTCGGCCTTGCCGAGCTCGTCGCGCCAGCGCCGGTCGAGCGCGTCGATCTCCTTCTGGTCGAGACCGGCATGGACGGCATTCTGCGCCAGGATGGCGTTGACGATGGCCGGATCCTCGATCCACGGCCGGACATTGGCCTCGACATAGTCGGAAACCGCGGTGGTGCGGATGTCCCATTGCGCGGCTGCGGGGCCGGAGAGAAGCGCAAGGCCAAGTGCAATGGCCGCGAATGCCCGCCCTTCCTGTCGCATCGACTGTTCTTTCCTCCCGCCGGATGGCTAAAATAAGCACTATCTTTTGCAGGAATTGCGGAAAGATTAAGCCGGCGGGCACGCTTGACGCATCCGCCGGCTTTTCAGGAAAAATCGTCAAATCAATGGGTTGCGTCGCAACCCTGGCATGATTTGGAAGGGGCGTCCGACAGCTTAGCCGCGCGTGCCCTTGGCGATCGGCTCCTGATAGGTGAAGCCCATGTCCCAGGGGAAATAGATCCAGGTGTCCTGGCTGACCTCGGTGACGAAGGTGTCGACCAGCGGGCGGCCCTTCGGCTTGGCGTAGACGGCGGCGAAATGCGCCTTCGGCAGCATGGCGCGAACCTGCGCGGCCGTCTTGCCGGTGTCGGTGAGATCGTCGACGATGAGGATGCCTTCGCCTTCGTGCTGGGTCAGCTCCGGCGAGATGCCCTTGAGGACATGCATGTCGCCCTGCGAGACATAGTCGTGATAGGAGGCGACGCAGACCGTCTCGATGAGGCGGATGTTCAGCTCGCGCGAGATGACGGCCGCCGGCACGAGGCCGCCGCGCGTGATGCAGACGATGGCCTTCCATTCGCGGTCGCCATCCGCCAGCCGCCAGGCGAGCGCGCGGGCATCGCGATGGAACTGGTCCCAGGATACGGGGAAGGCTTTGTCGGGCAGCGACATGACGGGCTCCTGATAGGCGGAAAAAGAGGATTCGTTCTCTCTAATCCAGATCGCCGGTCAAGGAAATCCTCGAATATCGGGCGATCCACAGGCAAGTCGGGGGCGGGCGGGGCGCGGGTAGCCAGGAAATCCCGCATTGTTTTCGCTTTTCGCCATCCCTACCTGCCCAGAAACGAACCCAAGAAACGAACCCTTGAAACGAACCCCTGAAACGATTGACGGGAGACGGCCATGAGCGAGACCGGCGCCGGCGCGCGCGCCTTCACCATCGAAGCGGGATTGCGCCCCGCCCATCGCCGGATTGCCGCGGTCGGCTATTGGGAGGCCTTTTCCCGCAAGCTGCGCTACCCGCTGGGGCCGGAGGCGAAGGCGGTCGCCCTGCTGGAGCGGGTCCTGAGGCCCGAACAGGCCGTGAGCGCCATTGCGCCGGACGGCCGCTTCCTCGGCGTCGCCGGCTTCAAGACGCCGGAAGGGGCCTTCGTGGACGGCGGCCTGCGGGAGATGGCGGAGACCTATGGCTGGCTCAGCGGCCTTATACGCGGGCTCCTGCTGCAGGTGCTGGACCGCCCGTGCGACGCGGGCACGCTGCTGATGGATGGCATCTTCGTGCGGCCGGAGGCGCGCAGCCTCGGCGTCGGTTCGGCCCTTCTCGATGCGGTGGAAGATGTTGCGGTCACGCGCGGGCTGCAAAGGATCCGGCTCGACGTGATCGATGAAAATCCGCGCGCCCGCGCGCTCTATGCCCGGCGCGGCTTCGAGGCCATGGCCACCGTCTCGTCGGGATTGTTGAAGCCGGTCTTCGGTTTCCGCTCGGCGACGACGATGATCAAGGCCGTCGCCTGAGCGAAGGGCAGGATCAGCGCGACATCAGCGTCGGCACGCGCGCGCCGCGCATCATAGCGCTGGTGACGCCGCCGAAGAGGCGCTGGCGCAGCCGCGAATGGCTGTAGGCGCCCATGACGATGAGCCCGGCATCGATCTCGCTCGCGCGGTGGTTCAACGCATCGGCCACCGAATGGCCCTGCGAGGCGCCGGAGGCGACGGTCGTCTTGACGCCATGGCGGGCGAGCGTGGCGGCAAGCTCGGCGCCGCAGAAGTCGCGCGACTGCGTGGCGGTTTCCGGCGGATCGATGGTGAAGATCTCGACCTCCTTGGCGCCCGTCAGGAAGGGCAGGGCGTCGAAGGCGGCGCGCGCCGCCTCCCGCGAGCCGTTCCAGGCGAGCAGCACCCGCTCGATCGGCTCGGGGCCGGCGGGCGCGTTGGAGACGAGATAGACCGGCCGGCCGCTCTCATAGAGCAGGTCCTCGATATCCTCGCGCGCCGGGCCGTCGAGATCGGGATCGAACTGGCCGGCAAGCACGATGTCGGCGCCGCGGGCGCTGTCGATGACGCCCGCCGAGGCATAGCCGGCGGTGCCGGTGAAAAGCCGCCATTCATAGGAAATGTCGTCGCGCTCGCAGCGCGAACGGAAGGCCTGCTCGACCGCGCGCGACTGGCGCTGGGCGCGCTCCTGCAGGTCCAGCACGGCATTGGGATCGGGATATTCCATGGGCGCGATCAGCGTGACCACGACCGGGGCTTCCGCATGGATGCCGATGACATGGCCGCCCGTCTCGCGTGCGAGCGCGAGCGCATGGTCCGTCACCTTGCCGGCGTCCTCGGCGGCGCTCAGCACCGCCACGATGGTCTTGTAGGTCATTTCGGCCTCCTGTCCTGGGTCAACATGAAACCTGCGCCCGCCGCGGGGCCGAGACCTTGATCCGGATCAAGAAGCGGCCTTGGCCGCGGCGATTTCGGCGATCATCGCCAGTATATCACGTTCGGCCGCTTCCGCCGGGGCTTCCGTTCGGCTGCGGATGACGATTTCCGTCGAGAAGCGGTTTTCGGAAAAGCGCGGATAGGAGCCGATGCTGGTGTCCGGGTGATTCTTCTGGATGTCGGCGAGCGCGCTGCCGATGTCGCCCTCGCCGAAGGGCGAGGCGACGGAGCGCGACAGCATGGGCTTGCCACCCGCAAGCTTCGGCACCACGGTGCTCAGCATGGCGGTGAAGACCTGCGGCACGCCGGCCATCACATAGACATTGCCGATGTTGAAGCCCGGCGCCGTCGAGACGGCATTTTCGATATGCACCGCGCCCTCGGGCATGCGGGCCATGCGCTGGCGCGCCTCGTTGAATTCGACGCCGCGCTTCTCGTACATCGCGCCGAGCAGCTGCATGGCGAGCGGATCGTGCAGGCAGGGCACGCCGAAGGCCCTGGAGATCGCATCCGCCGTGATGTCGTCATGGGTCGGGCCGATGCCGCCGGAGGTGAAGACATAGGTGTAGCGTGCCCGAAGCGCGTTCAGCGCCTCCACGATGGCCTCCTCCTCGTCGCCGACGATGCGCACCTCCTTGAGGTCGATGCCGGCGAGAAAGAGCACATCCGCGAGCTGGCCGATATTCTTGTCCTTGGTGCGCCCGGAAAGAAGCTCGTCGCCGATGGCGAGCATGGCGGCGGTGGCAACGGCAGTGGAACTCATGGGCGCTCTCTGAAGTCGGGATCGAAATGCGGACCGGGGCGGGCGGCATTGTCAATGGCGGGTGAACAGTCTGTCGACCGCGCAGCTTCGTGCCGCGGCCATATCGAAGTGCTACATCCAACGCGACGCCGCAATCAAGCGGAAAGCCCTTCGCAACAGGAGACGACGATGGCGAAAGTTCTGGTTCTTTACTACTCGGCCTACGGCCATATTGAAGCGATGGCCTATGCCGCGGCAGAAGGCGCCAAGTCAGCCGGTGCCGACGTCACCGTCAAGCGCGTGCCCGAACTCGTGCCGGAAGAGGTCGCCAAGGCGTCGTACTACAAGATGGACCAGAAGGCCGAGGTCGCCACGGTCGAGGAACTTGCCGACTACGACGCCATCATCGTCGGCGCCGGCACGCGCTTCGGCACGGTCGCCTCGCAGATGCGCAATTTCTGGGACCAGACGGGCGGCCTGTGGGCGCAGGGCAAGCTGGTCGGCAAGGTCGGCTCGGTCTTCACCTCCTCCGCCACCCAGCATGGCGGCCAGGAATCGACCATTCTCGGCTTCATCCCCACGCTCCTGCATCACGGCCTCGTCGTCGTCGGCCTTCCCTATGCCTTCCAGGGCCAGATGGGTGTGGACGAGATCAAGGGCGGCTCGCCCTACGGCGCCTCCACCATCACCGATGGCGACGGCTCGCGTCAGCCGTCCGCGGTCGAACTGGACGCCGCCCGCTTCCAGGGCGCCCATGTCGCCAAGATCGCGGCAAAGCTTTCGGCCTGACGTTCTCCTGAAACGTCGCTGAAGAAGAGGGTGCGGCCAGCGTCAGGGGTCGCACCCTTTTGTTTGCGCACCCTCTTGCGGCATCTGCCGAAAGGCCGTGCGAATCGCCTATGGTCGGGCTTTCCGGGCAAGGAGCGGCCGCCATGGATCCATCCGACTTCAGGGGCGCCAAGATCGCCCTCATCTGCGAGGGCCGGCTGATCGCCTATCAGCGCGACGAAAAGCCTGAAATCCCCTTTCCCGGCATGTGGGACCTTCCGGGCGGCGGCCGGGAAGAGGACGAAACGCCCGCCGAATGCGCCATCCGCGAGACCCGCGAGGAATTCGGGATTTCCATCGATCCGTCGTCCATCGTCTGGGAGCGCTATTACCCGGCCAAGACCCCCGGCGCGCCCGGCACCTATTTCCATGTCGCGCATCTGGTCGAGGGTTTTGGAGACATCGTCTTCGGCGAGGAAGGCCAGCGCTTCGAGATCATGTCGCTCCAGCAGTTCCTCGCGCATCCGCTGGTGGTCGATCACCTGAAGGACCGGCTGCGGCACTATCTTGCGGAAACGGAATGACAGGGCGACCGCAGAACGATGTTCTGCAAAAGCAATGGAATGCCCCGCATCCCCTTGACGTTTCCGGTGCAGTGATTGAAACAAAAATCATGCGGGCGTGGCGAAACTGGTAGACGCAAGAGACTTAAAATCTCTCGGCCTTGGCTGTGCGGGTTCGATCCCCGCCGCCCGCACCAGCCTCTTGCAGGCCTTTCCTCCTGCCTCCGTCTTCGACTGAAAGCCTGAACGGCATCGCTTCGCCTTCGGACATGTCGGGTCGTGCTCTGACCTTTCCCTTGCTGCCCAAGGATGCGCGGTCCGCCGTGCATGGGAGAGCCCGAACCGTAGCAGCGGTGCTGCAAGCGAAAGATAAAAAAATCAACCGAAAGTCGAGTTGGACTCGCTTTTTTCGCGAGGCGTGATTTTATCGTTGACGTGGAAGGGGAGGACACCATGCGAAAATTGATAGGACTGGTGGGTGGAATGACGCTGGCAGGCTGCACGACATTGCCCGAGCTTGTCGAGGACGACCCCCGATGGGTGGCAGGCCTGTCGAACATCATTCAATGTGAGATTTACACGGTGTTCTCCGCCTTGCCCGAGGAGGAGAAGCTCGATTTCATGCGATGGGGAGCGACCTATACGATTTCGCAAAATGCCGAGGATGTCGCAGCGGCAGATCTAAACCCGCTGCGCTGGGTGACGCCAGCCAGGGTCGACAAATTCTGGCTGACGGGAAAAGCGGACATTTCCCGAAAAGCCTACAGAAATGGAAAGGCGGAGTTTTCCGTGCCGCTCGCTTACCTGGACGAGAAGGTATGCGAGACGGCAAAGCAAGAAAAACTGAAAGCCGACCCCAGGGAGTTTCGATTGGCCGAGTGGGTTGAGCAAGTCTCCAAGGCGACCGTCGTCCCGAGATCGTTTAGTTATTCCGTGACTGTAACCGTTGTCGGCGGTGCCGGTCTCACCCCCTCCTTTGCCAATGGCAGAGCCGTGGCTGACGCAGCCCTTTCCTACAAGCGAACGACGCTCAAAACGATTGACTTCGCCTTCTCCGGCCTGCCGCGCGACCCGGCTCCGACGAAAGTGATTATCGTTGGCGATGCACGAAAGGCGGGAGACAAGATCACCGTCCGCAGCAAGGGCAAGGGCAAAGGAAAGGCCAAGGTTTCCAGCGAGGTTCCCGAGAGCATCATTCTTCAGAATCGTCAGGCGATACAGGGGCTGCAACTCGACCGTGTTTCACCCTATGGGCTGGATCGGTAGAGCGTGTCCGGCCGAGGCGGCATCGCTGCGGCGACAAACAAGACATTGGAGAATTCCGATGGACCAATGTCTACCGGAATTCCTCAGGCGGGAAGGGTCTGTAACTCGAATTGGGGGTAAACATGCGTGTTGTCTTTGCTGCCGTGCTGGTTCTCCTCGGTGCTCATCATGCGAATGCGCTGACTTTCTGCAAAACCAAGAAACAGAAGAACTGCTTCACCGGGCAATTCGGATTGGACGAAATTCCAGGCGACAAGAAATACAAAACCCTTGCCTCGGATTTTGGCTATGTCGACCCGGCCGGTGTGGGCTGGCAGACAAACAAGGGAGACAAGACGAACGGGGCGTCCATTCCTCTGCTGCTGCAGCCGTTTGTCGGCGACCCCTGGCGTGATGAATACATAAGGGCCGCCGTTATCCATGATCGATATTGCGATGAGGACAACCTCCACAATGTCCGGCCCTGGCGGCAGACGCATCGGGTCTTCTACGACGCAATGATCGCTTCGGGCATGGAGAAGCCGAAAGCGAAGCTCATGTACTATGCCGTCTATGCCTTTGGCCCGAAGTGGGGATGGCCGAAACCGGGCACAGAATGCAGCGGAACGGAAAATTGCATTCAGACGATTTCAGGCGAAAGCATCATGGTCTTCAAACCCGATCGATATGAGGATGCGTCTCTTTCGGCCGAGTTGAAGACCGTAGAGGAGTTGATCCTCGCAGCGGAGGCAAAGGGCGGCCTTTCTCTCGAGGATCTTGAACGCGCCGCGGACGCGGCACATCCACAGCAGGAACTGCTGGACAACAAGCCGCCTCCGGCGGGCTCCGCGGTAGAGTAGAGGGCGGAGGACTGCGATGTTCGAGGAATTGAAGGTTCTGCCGCGCCTGTTGCTCGACAGGGGTTACCTTTTTGGCGTGCTCGTCGACGTCGCCGCCTATCACGCAACGAAATGGATCGGCGCGCACATCTTCGCCCTGCTGAGCCCCTATGGCTTCGACGTCTATGACCGCTCGGTCTACGCGGCGCTCGCGCTTTTCGTCTTTTCGCTGAATTTCGGATCGCAGGCCGAGCGCGTCGAAGCGGTGATGGTGCCAGGGCCGGAGGGGACGACGCGCAACAAGGCCCACGACGGGGCGAGGCTTGCGCTCTGGCTGCAGACCACCCATCTCGCCGCGCTCCTCATGATCGCGTCGCTGTTTCCAGGCCCGGTGCATTTCATCATGTTCATGGCTTGCACGACATCCATGCTCGCCCTCGGCGGCTTTCAGAGCCTTGCGGAGCGGTGGCTGGAAGAGGGCGAGCGCCGGCCGCTCTTCAAGGCGGACTGGCAGACCATGTTCCTGCCGTCGGCGATGCTCGCCTTCCTCTATTACTGGGATTACCTGATCGATCCCAAGGATTTGCTGTGGTTCGATCCGCTCACCACGCTATCCTTTGTCTTCGCACCCGTGATGTTCACCCATGCCTTCCACAGAATGCGCGGGACCATGACGGCCTGATTGATCTCGCCGTTTCCCGCACGGCAGCCGCATGAAACGGAGTTCCATGTCTTTCGTCTCTCGTACCGCGCTCCTGGCGCTCGTCCTTGCCGCGCCCGCCAGCGCCCTTGCTGAGGACGTCAAAACCTTTGAAGCCGCCGATGGCGCCTACAGCTTCCAGTATCCTGACGATTTCGCGCTGAGCCACATGTTCGCGGACGGGACCGGCGACGTTACCGGCGTCACCGCCTCCAGCATGGACAATGGCGACGTGCTCATCACCTTCCTCGGCCCGCGCGATCCCGGCGCCATCGCCGACGTGAGCGAGCAGAACCGTGAGGCGATCGTCGCTGAATTCGTCGGCGCCATCGCCGTCCTGCCGTCCATCAAGCTCAAGTCGTCGGCGATGACCACCATGCTCGGCCAGCCGGCCGTCGATATGGTCTTCACCAACAAGCGGTTCAAAACCGTTGCGATCAACCGCTACGTTTTCACCGTGCACGACGGCAAGGCCTATAATTTCGAATGCATCTATCGCGAGGACAAGGCGGCGCAATTCGGGTCCGCCTGCGATCTCGCCGTCTCAAGCGTGCATCTGCGGGATTAAGGCGCGGCCGGCGGCGAACGCCGGCAAGGGACCGGACGCTGTCAGTTCACCCGCGTCGTCGGCGATATGGCCCGGTCCGTCACCGGGCACCCGTCCTCGATCTTCGTCCAGGAGGAGACGTTGAGCTTCATCTCGCAGCGCGCGAGATAGCTGCCGCCGTCGACACGGAGGCAGGATGTCTGCCCCAGCTGGAAGAGGACGCCGCGGTTGCGGCATTTGCAGTTGTGGGCATCCGCCAGGGTGGGGACCAGGGCGACGATCAGACCTGTGATCAGGTTGGCAACGAGCACTCCACGACGCATGGCTGAGGCTCCCGACAAGAAGCCGTCAGGATACGCCTTTCCGGCGGTCGCGTCAAAATGCGGGGGGAGGTTCGGCGGGCGGCGCTCGACCGGGCATGTCGGTGCCGGAAAGGATGGCGGCGCAGCCCTTTCGGATGCGCCGCCCCGTGTTTGTCGATCAGCCCGAGATCGCGTTGAACACGTAGTAGAACAGCGCCGAAATCGCGGCTGCCGAGGGCAGGGTGACGATCCAGGCGATGACGATATTGCCGGCAATGCCCCAGCGCACGGCCGAGACGCGGCGCGCGGCGCCGACACCGATGATGGCGCCGGTGATCGTGTGCGTGGTCGAGACCGGGATGCCGAGCCAGGTGGCGCCGAACAGGGTGAGGGCGCCGCCGGTTTCCGCGCAGAAACCTTGCATCGGGTTGAGGCGGGTGATCTTGGAGCCCATCGTGTGCACGATGCGCCAGCCGCCCATCAGCGTGCCGAGCGCCATGGCGGCCTGGCAGGTGATGACGACCCAGAAGGGCACGTAGAACTCGCCGCCGAGATAGCCCTGCGAATAGAGCAGCACGGCGATGATGCCCATCGTCTTCTGCGCGTCGTTGCCGCCATGGCCGAGCGAATAGAGCGAGGCCGAGATGAACTGCATGACGCGGAAGGTGCGGTCGACGGCAAAGGGCGTCTGGCGCACGAAGAGCCAGGAGACGATCAGGACGAGGATCAGCGCCAGGAAGAAGCCGATGGCCGGCGACAGGAAGATGGCGCTCGCCGTCTTGATGAGGCCGCTCCAGACGACCGCGTCGAAGCCGGTCTTGGCAAGGCCCGCGCCGACGAGACCGCCGATGAGGGCATGCGAGGAGCTCGACGGAATGCCGAAGATCCAGGTGACGACGTTCCAGATGATCGCGCCCATCAGCGCCGCGAAGATGACGAGCGGGCTGACGATGGCGGGATCGATGATGCCCTTGCCGAGTGTTTCGGCGACATGCAGGCCGAAGAACAGGAAGGCGATGAAATTGAAGAACGCCGCCCACATCACCGCATATTGCGGACGCAGGACGCGCGTGGAGACGATCGTGGCGATGGAATTCGCGGCATCGTGCAGGCCGTTCAGGAAGTCGAACAGCAGCGCGATGCCGACGAGGCCGATCAGCAGCGGAAAGGCGAGGGTGGCGTCCATCAGACGTTCTCGATCACGATACCGCTGATTTCATTGGCGACGTCCTCGAAGCGGTCGACGACCTTCTCGAGTTCCCCGTAGATCTCGCTGCCGATGATATAGGCCATCGGATCGGTGGTACGGAACTGGCGGAAGAGGTCCTTCAGGCCCTGGTCGTGCAGCTCGTCCGAGCGGCCCTCGACGCGGGTGACTTCCTCGGCGATGGCGCTGAGGCGGCCGGCATGCACGCCGACCTTGTCGAGCAGCGGAATGGCTTCGGCGATGAGATGGGCGGCCTTGACGACGGCTTCGCCCATTTCCTGCATGCCGGGCTGGAAGCTCGTCTGCTCGTAGAGGCGGATGGTCTTGACCGTCTTGTGCATCATGTCGATGGCATCGTCCATCGACTGGATCAGGTCCTTGATGTCGCCGCGGTCGAACGGGGTGATGAAGCTGCGGCGGACGGCGAGCAGAACCTCGCGCGTGATGTCGTCGGCCTGGTCTTCCAGTTCGACGATGCGGTCGCAGTGTTTTTCGAGATCCGGACCGCCGGCAAGCGCCGCACGGAGGGATTCTGCAGCGCCGACGACGGTGCGGGAATGCTGCTGGAAGAGATCGAAGAACCGGTCTTCACGCGGCATGAGTTTGCGAAACAGCGAAAGCATGGATGCCCCTTACGTGGCTGGGGTTGTCATGCGGCTGTCATAATTGAGCGGGAACGCGCTGGAAAGCACTGATTCGCCGCTTGTCACAATTCTCTTTGCCCGCGGTAAATGGCCCGGCCAAGGCTTCAAGGGCGGGCAAGGTCCTTGGCGAGCTCCACCTTTTCGAGCGGCGTGTCGAGGATCGGGTCATGCCGCATGCCGCGCCAGATCTCGCGGTAGCCGCGGTGCCGGTAGAGCCGGAACGCCCGCGCGTTGGCCGCCGCGACCTGGAGGCGCGCCTGCCCATGGCCGCGCTCCGCGATCTCCTGTTCCAGCGCCGCAAGAAGCGCCGAGCCGACGCCGCGCCCCTCGAAGGCGGGTGAAACCCAGATGTCGCTGATCGTGTCGTCGGCGTGTTCGCAGGCGCCGAGGCCGGCCGGTTCCTCCCCGTCGGTGGCGACGAGGATGCGCGGTCCCATCGCTTTCAGAAAGGGTAGAAAGGGATTTTCGGCGGTCATCCGCGCCGCCACGCTTTCGGGCACCAGCGGCTGGATGCCCCTTCGCCAGGCGGCAAGGCCGATCTCGGCCAGCGCCTTAAGATCGGCAGGCGTTGCCGCGCGGATGCCGATCACGGCACGATCTTGAACGGCTGCTGGCTGATGGCGACGGCGCCGCTCGCGGTATCGCGGAAGCGGTAGCGCAGCACATAGTCGCCGGCGGGCGGGCTGGTGAGGTTCAACGTCAGCTTGGCGAAGACCTCCTGGTTGCGCACGCTGCCCTTGAAGTCGAAGGAGCCGAAGGCCTTCTGCTCGGCAAGCTTCGTGCCCTTGGGGTCCGTGAGTTCTAGATCGACGGTGAAATGGGATTCCAGGCTGCCGCCATCGGCCGGGCGCCAGGTGAGGCCGACGGGCTCGACATAGGAGATCAGCGCTTCGCCCGCCTTGAAGTTGGTGTCCTTGCGCGCGGCATACATGCCGTAGCCTTCCGGCGGGGCGGAAACGAAGACGGCCTTGCCGATGGAGAAGGGCAGCGTCGCGGCGAAGGCGCCATAGGCGTCGCGGATCGTGTTGTGCGCGCCGACCGTATCGCCGGCGGCGGCCTGTTCCTCCGCCTTCTTGGCGGCTTCGACCAGCGGGCCGGCAAAGCCGGATGCCGGGACGAGCGCCGACGCGAGCGCGGCCACAAAGGTCATACGCAACAGGGACTTCGGCACCAACATGCAGTCTTCCTCCAGCCAGGAGGCGGCAGGATGCGGACAAGCGTGACAACAGTCAAGAACGCCGCTCAGTTCTTCCAGAACAGCGGCGTCAGGATCACCAGCACGGTGAGGATTTCCAGACGCCCGAGCAGCATGAGGAAGGAGAGGATATAGAGCGCGGCGTCATGGAAGCCGGCGAAGGTGCCGGCCGGGCCGATCGCCTCCGTGACGCCGGGGCCGACATTGGAGAGCGAGGTCGCGGCGGCCGAAATCGCCGTCAGCACGTCGTAGCCCATCAGGCCGAGCAGGATCGCCCCCATGGCGGAGATCGCCACATAGGTGATGAAGAACAGGAAGACGCTGCGCTGGAGATCGGCATCGACCGTCATTGGCCCGTAGCGCACGGCATGGATGCCGTCGGGATAGATGAGGCGGTAGAGGCCGGTGCGGATGAAGTTGAAGAGAATGATCAGGCGATAGGCCTTGAGGCCACCGGCCGTCGAGCCCGAACAGCCGCCCATGAAGGTGGCGACGAAGGCGAGCGCCACGATGAAGTGGCCCCATTGCGTATAGTCGTCGCTGGCAAAGCCGGTTGTGGAAAGGATCGAGGAGACCGTGAAGAAGGAATGGGCGAGCGCCGTGTGGAAGTCGACGCCGTTCTGCAGCCGCTGGAAGATGCTGGCCGCGACGGAAAACAGCACGAGATAGCCGAGGAAGACGCGGATCTGCGGATCGCGCCAGGCATCGACGCGGCCGCGCACGACGATGAGGATGAGCACGGAGAAGGGCAGGCTGCTCAGCGTCATGAAGAAGGTGCCGGCCCACAGCAGCGGCAGGCTCTTGTAGTAGCCGAAGGAGGCATCATGCGTCGAAAGCCCGCCGGTGGCGACCGTCGACATGGCATGGTTCAGCGCGTCGAAGCGGTTCATGCCGAGCGCGGCATAGGTGACGGCGCAGATGAGGGTGATCGATACATAGATGGCGAGGAAGGCGCGGGTGTAGCTCGCGATGCGGGCGAAGGGCTTGTCGGCGGTGTCGGACGATTCGAGCTTGAAGAAGGACATGCCGCCGACCCGCAGATACGGCATGATGAAGAGGCCGAGCGCGAGGATCCCGACGCCGCCGAGCCAGTGCAGCAGCGAACGCCACATCAGGATGCCGGGCGGGGCGTGGTCGAGGCCGACGATGACGGTGGAACCCGTCGTGCTGATCGCCGAAACCGATTCGAAGAAGGCCTGCGCGAAGGTGAGCTTCATCGAGGACAGCCACAGCGGGATCGCGCCGATGATGGTCGCGCTCAGCCACAGCATGTTGACGACGAGAAAGCCCATGCGCTTGTTGAACGGCGGCGGGCCGGAGCGCGTGGCGGCGGCGGTGGCGAGCGAAAGGCCGCCGGTGAAGAAGGCCGAGAGGAAGAAGACTTCCGAATCCGGGTGCCCGTAATACACGTCGATGAACGCCGGGATGAGCATGGCCAACGACAGATAGATGCCGCTGATGGCGGCGATGTTGATGGCGGACCGGAAAATCGTGGCGTTCAAGGAAAATCGTCCTGCATGCCGGCTGGGCTCAAGGGGTGGTCTCGAAGGGCCGCGGCCAGGACGGGCGGTGTTCGTCGCTGCCATGGGCAGCAGTTTGTTTTTCGCATCGTTTTTGCCGAAAACCGCTGCTCACGTTCCGGTACGATGCTATAGCCGTTGCATTGTCCAAACTCAAGGATGGCATCGAACGGCATGAAACCGGACGTCGACGCAGCCTGCGACGCATTGCGCGGGCTCTTTCCCGAAACACCGCTCCAGCTCAACGAACATCTTTCCGCCCGCTACGGCGCGGAAATCTACCTGAAGCGGGAAGACCTCTCGCCGGTGCGCTCCTACAAGATCCGCGGCGCCTTCAACTTCTTCCGCAAGGTTCTTGCAAGGCCCGATGGCGCGCGCAGCTTCGTCTGCGCCTCGGCCGGCAACCACGCGCAGGGTTTTGCCTTCGTCTGCCGCCATTTCGGCGTGCCGGGCGTGGTCTTCATGCCGGTGACGACGCCGCAGCAGAAGATCGACAAGACGCGCATCTTCGGCGGCGAATTCGTCACCATCAAGCTGGTCGGCGACTTCTTCGACCAGTGCTACAAGGCCGCCCGCGACCATGCGGAGGCGACCGGCGCGCTGATGGTGCCGCCCTTCGACCATGAGGACATCATCGAAGGGCAGGCGACCGTGGCGGCGGAAATCGTCGCCCAGCTCGACGGCAAGCTGCCCGATCTCGTGGCCCTGCCGGTCGGCGGCGGCGGCCTTGCCACCGGCGTGACGGGGTATCTCGAAGGCCTGATCGGCCCGTCGAGCTTCCTGTTCTGTGAACCCGCCGGCGCGCCGAGCCTGAAGCGCAGCCTCGAAAGCGGCGCCGTGGTGACGCTCGACCAGGTCGACAATTTCGTCGACGGCGCGGCGGTCGGGCAGATCGGCGCGCTGAACTTCGCCGCGCTCAGCCGCTTTTCGGCGGACCAGGTGATGCTGCTTTCGGAAAACGCGATCTGCGTGACGATGATCGACATGCTGAATGTCGAGGGCGTGGTGCTGGAGCCGGCGGGCGCGCTGTCGCTGACGGCGCTGGATGCGCTCGGCCGGGAGGCGCTGGAAGGCAAGACGGTCGTCGCCGTCGTCTCCGGCGGCAATTTCGATTTCGAGCGCCTGCCCGACGTCAAGGAACGCGCCATGCGCCATGCGGGCCTGAAGAAATACTTCATCCTGCGCCTTGCCCAGCGCCCCGGCGCGCTGCGCGATTTCCTCAACATGCTCGGCCCGGACGACGACATCGCCCGCTTCGAATATCTGAAGAAATCCGCCCGCAACTTCGGCTCCATCCTCATCGGCATCGAAACCAAGGCGCCGGAGAATTTTACCGCGCTGAAGAAGGCCTTCGATGCCGCGGGCATGCGCTATCAGGACATCACCGAGAACGAGATTCTGTCCAATCTCATCATCTGATCCAACCGGAGGCCCGCTCCTCATCCGGCTGCCGGCCGCGTCTTCCCTCTCTCGGGAGGCGCGGTGCGGGAAGGCGGAGGAGGGCGGTCCGCATCGCCTATCCACAGCCGATCCCCTTGGACGACACTCCGGCCTGTGCTAGCAATCGGCCATGGCATCGTTCTTTTCAAAACTCTTCGGTCGCGGCGGCGGCTCGGCAACTCCGGCGAAGATCGCCGAGGAAACCGAGGCCTATAACGACCTTCTCCTCGTCGCCGCGCCCATTCCCGAGGGCGGCCAGCATCGGCTTGCCGGGCGCATCGAAAAGCGGGACGGGGACCGCGTGATGGTGCGCACCTTCATCCGCGCCGATCTCTTCGCCTCGCGGGACGACACGGTCGCCTCGACCTTCCGCAAGGCAAGGCAGATCGCCGACCAGCACGGCGCGTCGCTCTTCGCCGATGGCGTCGACAGCCGTCAGGTCTGAGCGGAACCGCATCTTGCGAAAATAATCATACGAAGGCGCTGGAGAACCGGCGCATTTGCCTGTATCCGCAGGAAACGACTTGTTGCGACTCTTTCGATGCGTTTAGCTTCGGGGGTGTCGAGGAAACTGCGGACCGCTCATGGGTACTGAAAATCTGATCCTGCTTCTCATCGAGGCCGGGTTCTATTTCGTCTTCATGGTGGGCATCCTGCATCTGCGCCACCAGATCGGCATCGGCGTTTTCGTCGCCGCGCTCGGCGTCATGCACTTCCTCGAGACCTATCTCGCGGCGGTCTTCTATATAGAACTGCCCTTCGGCGTCATTTCGCCCGGCTCCTCGGTGCTCTTTTCCGGCAAGCTGATGATGATCCTGCTTCTCTATGTGAAGGAGGACGCCGCCGTCGTGCGCGCGCCGATCTACGGCCTGCTCGCCGGCAATTTCCTGACCGTCGGCCTCAGCCTCCTGCTGCGCCACCACCAGACCATCGGCGCGGTGCCGGGCCGCATCGCCGACCTTGCCTTCATCGACGAGATGGGCTGGCTGATGCTGTGGGGCACCATGCTGCTCTATGTCGATTCGCTCGCCATCATCCTGCTCTACGAACGGCTCGGCCGCGTGTTCCGGAAGAACACGGCGATGCGCTTCTTCGTTTCCGGCGTCGCGGTGCTGACCTTCGACCAGATCGGCTTCTATTCGGCGCTGCATTTCCTCAACGATGCGCCGGTGGAAGTGTTCTGGGGCGGCTGGGTCGCCAAGATGATGGCGGCCTGCGCCTATGCGGTGCTGATCACCGTCTATCTCTACTATTCACGCATTTCGGCGATCCCCGTTTCGCCGCGGCCGATCGCCGATATCTTCGCCGATCTCACCTTCCGCGAGCGCTACGAGGACCTGCTCGATCGCTCCGGCCGCGATGCGCTGACCGGCGTCTACGACCGCAGCCGCCTGGAATTCGAGGCGCCGCGCATGCTCTCTGCCATGCTCGTCGAGGGCAAGCCGCTCGGCCTGATGATCATCGACGCCGACCACTTCAAGGACGTCAACGACCGCTTCGGGCATCTGGCGGGCGACGGCGTGCTGAAGGAGGCCGCGGCCTGCCTGCAACGGGCGCTGCGGGGCGGCGACCGGCTCTTCCGTTTCGGTGGCGAGGAGTTCGTCGTGCTCTGCGAGGATGTCGCCCCGGCGGCCGGCGCCGAGCGCGCCGAAATGCTGCGCCAGCGGGTGGAAGCGGAAATCCGCCGGCCGGACGGCATGCCCGTCACGGTCAGCATCGGCGTTGCCAACAGCTATCATGACGGCACGACGCTGAACGCGCTGCTCTCGGCCGCCGACGCCCGGCTCTACGCCGCCAAGAATGCCGGCCGCAACCAGGTGGTTTCGGCGTAACATCCCTCGGCATTCCGCCCGCCGCGACCTGTCACAAAAGGGTCATGTGCGCTTCTTATACGATGGGCCGGAAGTTCCGCGACGCGCCGCTTCTGCACGTCCGCCGCGGGGCACAACCCTCACTTTGACGGATCCCGGCCATGCTCGACGACAATCACCTCAGCCGCATCAAGGCGGAAATCGCCGACAGTTTCGACGAAGAGCTGGAAATGCAGATCGAGGAGGAGCGGCTGGACGAGCTCGTCGCCGAGGGCATGTCCGGCCCGGCGCCGCAGACGCTGGAGCGCCGCGTCTATTTCCGCGAACTGTTCCGTTTGCAGCATGAGCTGCTCAAGCTGCAGGCCTGGGTCAAGCAGACCGGGCAGAAGGTGGTGATCCTCTTCGAGGGCCGCGATGCGGCCGGCAAGGGCGGCACCATCAAGCGCTTCATGGAGCACCTGAACCCGCGCGGCGCGCGCGTGGTGGCGCTGGAGAAACCCAGCGAGGTGGAGCGCGGCCAGTGGTACTTCCAGCGCTATGTGCAGCACCTGCCCACGGCGGGCGAGATCGTGCTGTTCGACCGCAGCTGGTACAACCGCGCCGGCGTGGAGCGGGTGATGGGTTTCTGTTCATCGGACGAGCTGGAGGAATTCTTCCGCTCGGTGCCGGAATTCGAGCGCATGCTGGTTCGCTCCGGCATCATCCTCATCAAGTACTGGTTCTCGATCACCGACGAGGAACAGGAATTCCGTTTCCGCATGCGCATCCACGATCCCTTGAAGCAGTGGAAGCTCTCGCCCATGGATCTCGAAAGCCGCGTCCATTGGGAAGACTACACCAAGGCGAAGGAAGAGATGCTGGCGCGCACGCATATTCCCGAAGCGCCCTGGTGGATCGTCGAGGCCGTCGACAAGAAGAAGGCGCGCCTCAACTGCATCGCCCATCTTCTTTCGCAGGTGCCCTACGAGGATGTGCCGAAGACGCAGATCGACCTGCCGGAGCGCGTGCGCCACGACGATTACGTCCGCCACGAGCCGCCGGATGAAATGTACGTCCCGGAAGCCTACTGAGACCGGCGCAGGCCCTTGAACCTCCTCGACCAGACGCAGAGGGCGGTAACGCCGGGGCTCGTCGGCGCCTATCGCTGCACGCCCGGCGGGCCGGTCCTGCCGCTCGCCCCGCAAGAGATCGAGACGGCGCTTGCGGCCGGCGAGGGCTGGGTGTGGCTGCATGTCGATCTCGTCGACCAGCGCATACAGGGCTGGCTGCCGGGACGATGCGCCCTGCCGGCGGCAGCGCGCGCGATCCTGGAGGGCCATGACGAAAGCCTGGTGCTCGGCCATGAGGCCGGCACGACGCATGGCGTCATCGCCGATCTGCAGCAGCAGGAGACGGACCGGGCCTCCACCAGCGTGGGGCGCCTGCATTTCGCCCTGACGGACCGGCTTCTCGTCACCGGCCGGCGCCATCCCGTGGAGGCGGTGAACCGCGTGCGGCGATCCTTTGCCGACGGTTTTTGCCCGGCGACCGCCTATGAACTCTTCGAGGCCATCGTCGCCGCCTTCTGCAAGAACACGGCGCTCAAGCTGAAGGAGGCGGCAAGCCTGCTCGACGCGGTGGAGGACCGGCTGGTCACCGAGCGGCTGAGCGACGAACGGCGCAGCCTCAAGGAGGTGCGCCGGCTCGCGGTCTCGCTGCACCGGCCGGTCGCCGGCATGGTGGCGCTGTTCGACGAGGAGGACCGCGAGGACTGGGCCCTGAGCGACCATGCCCATGCGGTGTTCCGGCGGCTCTCGCTGCGGCTGGAGCGGCTCGACCGCGAAATCGTCACGGTCAACGACCGCGCCCGCCTGCTCCAGGAAGAAATGGCGGCGGAACTGGCGGACGAATCGAACCGCAGCCTCAAGGCCATGGCCGTGATGAGCGCGCTGCTTCTGCCCGGCACGCTTGTCGTCGGCGTCTTCGGCATGAACACGGCGGGCCTACCCTTCAGCGTGGGGGAATCGGGCTTCGTCTGGGCCATGCTGCTCGGCGTGGCCGCCACCGCGCTCTTCTACTGGCTGCTGCGCCGCGCCGGCATCGATCTGCGGTTCTAGAGTTTGTCAGGGAAAACCGGTTCCCACTTTTCCCTGACAAACTCTACACCCCGACATTCGGCCGGTCGATGATTTCGCGCAGCGCGAAGCTCGAATTGATCTTCACCACATGGGGCAGCGCCGACAGCCAGTCGCGGTGGATGCGCTCGTAGTCCTCCAGATCCTTGGCGGCGACGCGCAGGATATAGTCGTATTCGCCGGACATGAGGTAGCAGACCAGCACGTTCGGGCAGAGCTTCACCGCCGCCTCGAATTCGGCGAGCGTCTTGGCGAACTGGCCGGACAGCGAGATATGCACGATGGCGATCATCTTGTAGTCGAGCGCCTTCGGCGAGATGCGGGCGTGATAGCCCTTTATGACGCCCGATTTCTCCAGGATGTCGAGTCGGCGCGAGCAGGCCGAGGGCGACAGGCCGACCCGTTCGGCAAGCTCGGCATTGGAGATGCGGCCGTTCTGCTGAATCACCTTGAGGATCGAAGCATCCATTGCATCCAGCGTGGCCATTGCAATTTTCCCCGAAAAATCTGCTGATATTGAAAGATTATTCGACTGAGGGCGATTTCGCAAACCGGCTTTGCAAGGACATTGCACGCGGCCTCTGCTTCCATGGTGCTCCCGCCGAAGAGCGGCAAGACAAAGGGAACATCACACCGGGAAAGGAACGCGCATGCGTGTCGGTTGTCCGAAGGAAATCAAGAATCATGAATACCGGGTCGGGCTGACGCCCGGAGCCGTGCGGGAATATGTGGCGCATGGCCACGAGGTCCTCATCGAGACCAAAGCCGGCGCCGGCATCGGCGCAGACGACGACGCCTACCGCGCCGCGGGCGCGAGGATTGCCGCCACCGCCGCCGATATCTTCCAGAAGTGCGACATGGTGGTGAAGGTCAAGGAACCGCAGCCCGCCGAATGGGCGCAGCTCCGCGACGGACAGATTCTCTACACCTACCTGCATCTTGCGCCCGATCCGGAACAGACCAAGGGGCTTCTTGCCTCCGGCGTCACCGCCATCGCCTATGAGACGGTGACGGACGAGCGCGGCGGCCTGCCGCTTCTGGCCCCGATGTCCGAGGTTGCCGGACGCCTTTCCATCCAGGCCGGCGCGACGGCGCTGCAAAAGGCCCATGGCGGCCGCGGCATCCTGCTCGGCGGCGTGCCCGGCGTGCTGCCGGCCAAGGTCGCGATCATCGGCGGCGGCGTCGTGGGCCTGCATGCGGCGAAGATGGCCGCCGGCCTCGGCGCCGACGTGTCCATCCTCGACCGCTCCATCCCGCGCCTGCGCCAGCTCGACGATCTCTTCGCCGGCCGCGTGCACACGCGCTATTCGACCATCGATGCGCTGGAGGAGGAGGTGTTCTCCGCCGACCTCGTCATCGGCGCCGTGCTCATCCCCGGTGCGGCCGCGCCGAAGCTGGTCACGCGCGAAATGCTCTCGGGCATGAAGAAGGGCGCTGTCATCGTTGACGTCGCCATCGACCAGGGCGGCTGCTTCGAGACTTCGCATGCCACCACCCATTCCGACCCGACCTACGAGGTCGACGGCGTGGTGCATTACTGCGTCGCCAACATGCCGGGCGCGGTGCCCGTCACCTCCGCCCATGCGCTCAACAACGCGACGCTGCACTATGGCCTCCAGCTTGCCGACAAGGGCCTCAAGGCGATTGCCGAGGACCGGCACCTGCGCGCCGGCCTCAACGTCCACAAGGGCCGCGTCACCAATCGTCCGGTGGCCGAGGCGCTGGGCTATGAGTCCCATGCGCCGGAAGCGGTGCTGAACGTCGCCTGATCAGAAAAGCGAGAACGAAAAAGGCCCGGAGCGATCCGGGCCTTTTTCATGCGCGCTCGACGCGGCACTGGTAACAATTGTTGCGCGCCGAGCGGATGTGCAGATAGGCGACGTCCTCGCGTTCCAGGAGCCTTGCCGCATGGCCGGGAATGTCCGCGTTCTCGACCACGGCGCCGGTGCCGTAGAGGATGCGGTTTTCCGCGCTATAGCCGCGCAGGATGTAGACATTGCTGGTCAGCATCGGCGGCATGTCCTCGGACGGTTCGTGCGCCGCGCAGGGTTCGGCATGCAGGAAGATCGGCCCGGTCTCCGCATAGGGCTGGAGGGCCGGGAAGGGGCGATGGGCGAGGATGAGATAGGGCTCGCCCGCGCCGACCAGCCGCAGACAATGGCGGCAGGGCACGCCGGTGCCGTCGGAGACATGCCGTTCCGGCGCCATGCCATAGGCATCTGTGGCGCCATTCCAGTAGGCGGTTGCGGTTTCGGTCGGCAGCGGCAGGAAGCGGATGGACATGGAACGGCTCCGGTTGGTGATGCCGATGGTCCCGCATCTGCCCCTATCACGACACCCGTTTCTTGCCGGAATCAAAACCGCCGGCGCGAGGCCGGCGGCGGTAAGGCGATGACGGCGATCAGCGGACGAATTCATCGATGCGGCGCAGCGTGACGCGGCGGTTGCGCCACTCCTCGTTCTGCGTCGGCACCAGCAGGAATTCCTCGCCGTAGCCGACGGTTTCGAGGGCCCGGAAGGGCAGGCCGAATTCCTCCACCAGAACCCGCTTCAGCGAAATGGCGCGGCGCTCCGAGAGCAGCTGGTTGGAGGCGGCCGAGCCCACGGCATCCGTATGGCCTTCGATCAGGAAGACGGCGCGGCGGCGACGGCTGAGGATGCGGTCCATGGCGCGGGCGATCTGGCGCACCTTGCGGTATTCCGAGCGCGGGATTTCGGCCGAGGCGAAGGCGAAGTTGATCGACTGGATGTTGATCGAGGGCGCGGCGCCGCGCAGATCCGGGCGGCGCTTGAACTCGCGCACCGTCACCCGTTCCTCCTCGCGCATGCGGCGGGCGGGTGCGGCGTCGAGGCGGCGCAGGATCATCTCTTCCGACGGGGTTTCCTGGGCGAGGGCGCCACGCGAAAGGGCCGGGACGGCGAGGGCGGCGGCGAACGCGGTCAGAAAGGCGCGGCGTTGCATAGTGTGTTCCTTTTCATTCGGTCGTCTGTTGGCGGGCAAACTGCCATGGGCGACCTGAAGGGAACATGAACCGTGTGTTGGGCCTCGTTCAGGGTTTCCGGCGCTCGGCCGGCGGCAGACAGTCGCGCTTGGCAAGCGCCAGCACTTCGGCATCCGACAGGGGAACCAGCGTTGCGTCTTCCGTGCCGACGGGCGAGAAGCCGAACATCTGGTAGAGCTGGAGCGCCCGGGGGTGATCGAGATTGTTGGTCGTCACCCGCACGCGCTTCGGCCCGGAGGCCCAGGCGGCATAGAGCGTCTGGAGCAGGAACCACTTGCCGATGCCAAGGCCGAGCGCCCGCTCCATCAGGCCGAAATGGGAAAGCTCGACCACGTCCTCGTCGATCTGCAGCAGTTCGAAGAAGCCGGCCGGCGCGCCGTTGACATAGAGCACCGTCACGCTGTTGCGCTTGTCGTGCAGCGTCGCCGCCAGCGTCTCGTCGTCCATGCGCAGCCGGTCGACCCAGTGCCAGCGGCTGCCGACCTGCCGGTAGATGAAGCGGTAGAAGGCCAGCGGAATGTCCGGCGCGCTGAGAATGGCGGTGTGCACGTTGACCGGCACCGGCAGGCTCTGCTTCGGCGGCGCGGTCATTTCGAGCGCGGTGATGTGCACGGCGATGGGCGCCGGCTGGGCCTTCTTCGCCATGCTCAGTCCTTTCCCGTCACCACGGGCGTATCCTCGCGTCCGCCCCATTCGGACCAGGAGCCGTCATAGAGCGTGTTGTCCGTGTGGCTGAGGGACTGGAGGGCGAGCGTGATGACCGCCGCCGTGACGCCCGAGCCGCAGCTCGTGACGACCGGCTTTGCAAGGTCGATGCCCGCATCCTCGAAGAGCTTGCGCAGGCTGGCGAGATTCTTGAACTTGCCGCCTTCCGAGAAGGTGCCCATCGGCAGGCTTTTGGCCCCCGGCATGTGGCCGGAGCGCATGCCGGCGCGGGGCTCGGCCTCCTCGCCGGTAAAGCGGCCCGCGCCGCGCGCATCGGCGATCTGACGCGACCCCGTCGTCACGACGCCGCGCATTTCCTCGAAGGAGGTGACGGCATAGGGGTTGAAATTGGTGTGGAAGACGGCGGGGGCGGGCTCCGGCAGGTCGGTCGTCAGCGGCCGTCCCTCCTTCTTCCAGCCGTCGAGGCCGCCATCCATGACGAAGACGTTCTTCGCGCCCATGACGCGGAACAGCCACCAGACGCGCGGCGCGGTGAAGATGCCGGGACCGTCATGCACGACGATCGTATCCGTATCGGCAATGCCGAGCTTGCCGACTTCGGCGGCGAAGAAGTCCGGCGCGGGAATGGTGTGCGGCAGGCCGCTGGTATGGTCGGCGATCACGTCCTGGTCGAAGAGGACGGCGCCGGGAATGTGGCCGGCGGCATATTCGGCAACGCCGCTGCGGTTCTGCGCCGGCAGGTACCAGGAAGCGTCGACGACGCGGAACGCGGGCGCGCCGAGCTGCTTTTCCACCCAGTCCGCCGAAACGACGAACCTGCTCTTGTCATTGGACATGGTCATCCTCCTTCAGGCTTCGGAACCCGGCGCACCGAAACGGATGCGGAACCGGCGGTTCTCCTTGCCCTTCTTTTCGATCTTGGCGATGTGGATGGCGCCGACTTCCTGGGTTTCCGACACATGCGTGCCGCCGCAGGGCTGGCTGTCGATGGCGGAATTCTCACCGATGCACACGAGGCTGACGCGGCCGAGGCCCATGGGCGGGCGGACGTTCTTGGATTTCACGATGCCGGGATTGGCGGCAAGCTCCGCATCGGTGATCCACTGCACGAAGATCGGGTGATTCTCGTTGACGAGCGTCATCAGCCTGGCCGTCACCTCGTCCCGGTCGATCGTGTCGGTCATGTCGAAATCGACGCGGCTGTCGTCTTCGCCGACGGCGGCGCCCGTGATGGGGTAGGAGCAGACGACGGAGAGCAGGTGGCAGGCGGTGTGCATGCGCATCAGCTTGTAGCGGCGCGCCCAGTCGATATGGGCGACGACCGTCTCGCCGACCAGCGGCAGCGCTTCGCCCTCCAGCGGGCGGTGCAGGATGATGTCCTTGCTGGCGCCCGTCACGGCCGGGCCGAGCGCGATGCGGCTGCCGTCGGCGCGCTCGAGAAAGCCGGTATCGCCGGGCTGGCCGCCGGACGTGGCGTAGAAACAGGTCTGGTCCAGCTCGATGCAGCCGTCCGCATGCACCGCCGTCACCACCGCCTCATTTGTCGAAAGATAGAAATCGTCGCGAAAGAGGGCGGTGGTGGGAAGGGACATGAGACCTATTCGACCGGCTGATAGGGGACCTTGATCCCCGATTTCGCCGTCAGCCATCCCGGAACGGGCAGGCCCTTGGAATCGAGGAAGTCCGCATTGAAGAGCTTCGACTGATAGCGGTTAGCATAGTCGCAGAGGATCGTCACGATCGTATGGCCGGGGCCGAGGTCGCGCGCAAGGCGGATGGCGCCTGCAATGTTGATGCCGGAGGAGCCGCCGACGGCGATGCCTTCCTTCTCGATGAGGTCGAAGACCAGCGGAACGGCCTCGGAATCGGGGATATTGTAGGAATAGTCGGGCGTGAAGCCTTCCAGATTGGCCGTGATGCGGCCCTGGCCGATGCCCTCGGTGATCGAGCTGCCGGAGGACTTCAGTTCGCCGTGCGCATAATAGTTGAACAGCGCCGCGCCATCCGGGTCGGCAAGGGCGATCTTGATGTTGGAATTCCTGGCGCGCAGGCCCGCGGCGACGCCGGCGAGCGTGCCGCCGGACCCGACGGCCGAGACGAAGCCGTCGACCTTGCCGTCGGTATCGCGCCAGATTTCCGGCGCGGTGGTCTCGATATGGGCATCGCGGTTGGCGACGTTGTCGAACTGGTTGGCCCAGATGGCGCCGTTGGGCTCGGTCTTCGCAAGCTGTTCGGCAAGGCGGCCGGAGAGCTTCACGTAGTTGTTGGGGTTCTTGTAGGGAACGGCGGGAACCTCGACCAGCTCGGCGCCGAGCAGGCGCAGCGCGTCCTTCTTCTCCTGACTCTGGGTTTCCGGGATGACGATCACGGTGCGATAGCCGAGCGCCTGGGCGACCAGCGCAAGGCCGATGCCGGTATTGCCGGCCGTGCCCTCGACGATGACGCCGCCGGGGCGCAGCGCGCCCGAGCGCTCCGCCGCGCGGATGATGGAGAGCGCCGCGCGGTCCTTCACCGACTGGCCGGGATTGAGGAATTCCGCCTTGCCGAGGATTTCGCAGCCCGTCGCTTCCGACGCGCCCTTGAGGCGGATGAGCGGCGTATTGCCGATTGCATCAAGAACGGACGGAAGAATGGACATGGCAGACGAGCCTCGCGCGTTATGTACCTAGACTGGAAGCGACTTTTCGGCCGGGACAGGCCGCATTGCAAGGAATGGCGTTCTTTGTGAAAGGGCTTCCAGAGGGATTTTTTCTACCCCTGATGTCCATTGCCGGGCCGCGTATAGACCACCTGCCGCACATCGATGTTCTTCGCCCTGAAACCCGCCTCGCAATAATAGAAGTAGAACTCCCAAAGCTTGCGGAAACGGTCGTCGAAGCCGAGCGGAACGATGCGCTCCCAGGCCGCCCAGAAGCGGTGCCGCCATTCGGCGAGCGTGCGGGCATAGTCGTGGCCGAAGCCGATATCCGAGGCGGTGGACAGCCCGAATTGCCGGCCGAGCGCGGAAAGGTGCTCGCGTGTCGGCAGCATGCCGCCGGGAAAGACGTATTTCTGGATGAAGTCCGGGTTCGCCCGGTAGTCCGCATAGGCCTCCTGCAGGATGGTGATGATCTGCAGGCCGGCGCGCCCGCCCGGTTTCAGACATTCGTGCAGCTTGGAGAAATAGGCCGGCCAGTATTTTTCGCCCACCGCCTCGAACATCTCGATGGAGACGATGCGATCATAGGTGCCGGCCTCGTCGCGGTAGTCCTGGAACTTCAGCTCCACCCGGTCGGCAAGGCCGGCTTTGGCCATGCGCTCCCGGGCGAAGGCGAGCTGTTCGCGGCTGATCGTCAGGCCCGTCACCTTGCAGCCGATCTCGCCGGCGGCGAATTCCGCAAAGCCGCCCCAGCCGCAGCCGATTTCCAGGACGTGATCGTTTGGGCCGATGCCCGTCGCCTCGGCCAGCGCACGGTATTTCGCCAGCTGCGCGGAGGTGAGGTCGTTGGCCCCGCGCGCATAGAGCGCCGAGGAATAGGTCATCGTCGGATCGAGCCACTCGGAATAGAAGGCATTGCCGAGATCGTAATGGGCGGAAATGTTGCGCTTCGAGCCGCGGCGGGTATTGGCGTTCAGCCAGTGGCGGAACTTCTCGACGATGAGGAAGAGACCGCGCGGCCCGTTGGTGTAGTTGCGCACCACGTCGCCATTGACGAGGACGAGCTCGAGAAAGGCGCCGGCATCCGGGCTTTCCCAGTCGCCGTCCATGTAGCTTTCCGCAACGCCGATCGTGCCGGCGCTGACGGCGCGGTGCACCAGGTTCCAGTTGTGCAGCCGCACGGTGGCCTCGGGACCGGGCGAGGCGCCGGCGATCACGAAGGTCTGTCCACCGGGGATCGTCATCGACAAGGTGCCGGCCTGAAGCGCGAGCAAGCCGCGCAGCACCATCTGCGCGCGGAAGGGCAATCCCTTCGTCCGCTCCGGAAAATTTTCCGGCGTCAGTCTGTCGCCGGCTGAAAAGGTTTTCTCTGAAATCATTTCAGGCGTCATCGATTGTCCCTCTGCAACCCGACGTAAGGGAAGGCTAGCGTCAATGCGCCAAAACGCCAAGACGTGAATCATTGCAGTGGGGGCCGATTGTCGGGGGCGTCCTCCCGGATCGAGGGCCGGCATCGATCGCCCGGATCGTCCGCAAGGAGGGGGCGGCCAAAAAACGACGGGGTTTTAACGGCCTGTTAGCAAACATGGTTAATTTTGCGTCTATCCGGCGCGCGATGGGGAACGGAATGCCCCGCCGTTCGTTCGGACGGAAAATGGAGATACCGTGATGCTTTTCGGACTGTTTGAAGCCACCCCCACCGACGACGATGACATCGCCACCGGCACCTATGCGGACGGGGTGATCGGAACGCCGCTGAGCGACCCCTCCGCCCGCCCGCGCGAGCGCAGCAAGGCCTTCCGCCGCAGCGCCCACGAGCGCGATTACGGCACGACCCGCGCCGCCGGCCAGACCGGCGCCGGAATGGTGCCCTGATCCGCCCGCACGCCGGGAACAAAGCCTGACCCGGCGTGTTCCTCCTCTTGCGAACAGAGGAGAACGCCATGACCCACCACATCGACAATCGCCAGTTCGGCCCCGGGCAGACGGCCCGTCAGGTCCTCGACGTCATCGAGCATTGCCGCAAGCACGGGGTGGACAAGGCGGAAGAGCGCAAGCTGCTTCTCCTCTTCGGCCGCTTCGCCAGCCGCCACGAACTCCAGATGAACATCAAGCGCGCGCCACAGAACCTGCGCTGACGACGACGCCTTGCGGCGACGCGGAAATTTCATGGTGTTGAAATGCCGAAGGGCCGCGCTCTCCAGCGCAGCCCTTCTTGATTCTGGTGTCTTTTTCGGGGTCGCATGATCGCGTCCGATTGGGCGCAACCGCGCCTTGGAAGGGCAAGCCCGTCTCCAGGCGACAGGCACCTATTCCAATGGCAGCTGCCATGCTTCAAAGAATGAGGCTGTGCCTGAAAGGTCGGTGGCTGCGTGGGAATAGAAGGCGTTCGCACACGTTGCTGTCACCCGTCCGAGATTCCAGATCGGTTACGCCACGCATTTCTTCATCTTCATGGCGTTCTCGATTGCTTGAACCTTGCCTTTGGCGACCGCCACCTGGCCTTCCTTGTCCCCACCAAAGGTGCTCGACATCGGAACGCCGATAAGAAAGACGCCAAACGCGTCTCCATTCGCCGCGTCGTGTTGCTGCTTTGATACCGCATGGAGTGCGGCATTTTCTTTCGCAAGTTCAACTTGAAGAGCAGGGCAGTCCTGGCCCGTATAGGCAGCCATTGGAATATCTGCTGGAACAATGGCGTCAGGACGTTTTGCACAAGATGTAACAAACGCCGCGGCGAGCGCGACGGCAACAAATTTAGTTTTCATTGAATCCCCCAAGATGCAAAACAATCTAATCAAATCGATCTAGGGTTGTCGAGGGGTGGCGAAGGGCCAATTATTTTTTGGTTGGATTGTCAATGGCATGGTGAGGTTGTGTCGCCATCGAACCTCACGGCCGCGCGCTCCGGCTGACGTTCGCGCTTGCTGCTCTGTCGCTGCACTGGTTCATGCCACGAAGACAGAAAAGCACCCCCTTCGCCCATCCACGGCGACGACTGGTGGACTCTTCCAATCTAGCAGGAACGGCGACTCTAACCCCTCAGACGGGAAGGCACGTTCCCGTCGTTTTCCGCCAGTGCCTGTATGAGCGCCTTGTGGAGCCATGCGTCCGTCGTGGCTTCGTCCTGCTTGTCTCCCGCATAGCCGAGTTCGGCGGCCAGTTCCCTGCGTTCCTCCAGGCTCGCATCGAGACCGAGGATCTTCAGGAGGTCGACGATCGAGTCGCGCCATTCGAGTCCGGCGCCGTTTTTGTCCGCGGCATCGTCGAGAAGGCCGACCACGTCGACCGGACCGTTCGGGCCGACCCTTGCGGGCTCGGCATTCGCGCCGCCCAGCGTCGCGGCCACTTCGCTCTCCAGGTTCGGCGCCACAGGCACCGAGGCGGTTGTCGGATCGGCGGCCGTGCCTGCGCCTGCGTCATGACCGCTCTGGTCTTCCGGGTTGCCGAGGAGCCTTTCCTTGATTGCGCCCAACAGTCCCATCGCCAATCCTTTCCGGATGCCCGCGTCAACGTCGCCATTGATAGGCGAACTATGGCGCTGCTCCTCCTTGGCAAGTGGCAATGCCCGTCTGCGTCGATCACGATGCGCGTGGACGCCGGCCCCGCCGGCCTAGGGAACAACGGGTGCGTCGCGACGTTTGTCTCTAGCGGCAAGTCAGGAGGCTGTCATGAATCGTATCATCTACATCGTTGGCCTGGTCGTGGTCGTCCTTGTGATCCTTTCCTTCCTTGGTCTTCGGTGAGGGTTGAGAGAATGGACGAGCAACGCGAACGGCGAATACGAATGCGCGCTTTCGACCTGTGGCAACGCGAGGGGTCGCTCGATGGCAGGACCTTGGGCCACTGGCTGCAGGCGGAGCGGGAAATCGACGACGAAGATGCCGAGGAGGCCCGCAAGCGCGACGCTGTCGCTCTTGCGGGCGCAGCCAATCTGCATTGAGTCTCGATGTCCCACACGGTGGGGCGCGGGTCGTCCTTCGCTGGCCGTGCAACGTCAGCGAATGTTCGCTTCCTCATCATGCCGGGATCGGTTTGCGCCGGTTATGCCGTCCGCGTTCGGTAGATAATGGCTGCAAACATCAACACGCCGGCGAACACCGTGATGGAAGCAACGGCAACGACCGGTTCCGCCGCCGGCGTGCCTGTCAGAAGAAGGTAAAGGGCGGGCGCCATCACCGCCACGCCGAGCACATAGACATAGGCCTGGATCCTTGCGAGCCGGGAGGAGGCTCCGGCCGGGTTGAGGGCGTGATAGGTGCCGAAGATCGACATCGTCACCCAGCCGAGCAGGTTGACATGCGCATGCGCGCCGACGGCGGCATAATCCTGCGCGATGGCCATTTTCAGGCCGATGAGGATGCCGGCGATCAGGAAACAGATCGCCGTCAGGAAATAGAAACGAGATATTGCTGGCATGGCCCCCTCCATTAGATTTGGCGAATGGAACCATGTTTTTTGACACTTGTCAGTATGGCGCGGCAGTGGGCCTGGCGCCCGAACGGGCTCGATGCGCTCCCTTCCATCGCAAGGCTACAACGCGTTTTGGAACAGGCGCTGAACCGTCGGCGTTACACCGCGATCAAGCAGGGCGAATTTCCGAAGGGAGAGGATGTGCGGGAAAGAAAAAGCCCGTTATCGGATCTCTCGACGATAACGGGCTCTTCTTTGAATTTGGCTCCCCGGGCCGGATTCGAACCGGCGACCTGTCGATTAACAGTCGAATGCTCTACCGCTGAGCTACCAGGGATCATCCGCTCGCTGCGGAGTGAGCGCGTAATACAAATGCCTGATCGATTTGCCAAGCGCTTTTTGACAAAAAAATGCACGGGACTTGATTGATTGTGGAGAAGTCTCCAACTGGGAGAGGAAAGAGCCTTGGAAAACCGGGCTTTGCAGCGGATGAACGGTGAATGACGGAACGAAAAACAAATATGCATTTCGGGATCGATCCCCGCACGCGGGAGATCGTCATCGGCTCGTTTCGCATGAAATTGCCGGAATCGCGCTGGCTGCGCACCACGATCGGCGTGCTTCTGGTCATCGGCGGCATCCTGGGCTTCCTGCCGATACTCGGATTCTGGATGGTGCCGCTCGGCCTGCTCGTGCTCTCGCACGATTCCCATTTCGTCCGCCGCCAGCGTCGCCGCTTCTCCGTCTGGTGGGCCTCGCGCAAGGCCCGGCGCAACACGCGCTGACGCCCCGTTGCCTCCCGCTACGGGACCTGCTCTAACCCCTGACGTCAATTCGAGGCGAGGGGACGGGCATGGACGTGTTGGCAAAGGGTGTGGTGATCGGCATCGGCGCGACGGTGCTGATGGATCTCTGGGCGATTCTTCTCTGGAAGGCCTTTGGCCAGTCACGGCCGAACTGGGCGCCGGTGGGGCGCTGGTTCTATCATCTCAAGAACGGCATCGTCTTTCATGACGATATCGGCAAGGCCGAGCCCTATGGCCAGGAACGCGCGCTCGGCTGGATCGGCCACTACGCCGTCGGCATTGTCTACGGCGTTATCCTTGCGTTGATCGTCGGCCCGGCCTGGTTCGCCGCGCCCACCTTCCTGCCGGCCTGGATTCTCGGCATCGTCACGGTCGGCGCCGGCTGGTTCCTGCTGCAGCCCGGTCTCGGCATCGGCGTTGCCGCCTCCAAAACACCTTCTCCCGGCAAGGTGCGGGTGCTGAACCTCGTCTCGCACACCGTCTTCGCCCTCGGCCTCTACGGGACCGCATTGCTGCTTCTCTAGAAGGAAACGCCACCGCGGCGAGGAGCCGCGATGGCGTCTTTCTGTCTTACCGGGCGGCTGCGATGCTGAGGATCAGGCCGGTGGCGACGCTCATCAGGAGATAGCTGTTGTCCACCTTGACCCATTGCTGGCCGCGGCCCGGCTTGCGCAGGCCATAGCGGTGGTAGTCGCGGATCGGCGGCCGGCGCTTCCAGTCGGAATAACGCTCGCCCTTGCGCCAGTGGTGGCGCTTCTTGGCATCATGCTTGTTCCAGGAGGAGGAATAGCCGGGCTTGCGGTCATGGCCGTAGTTCTGTTGCGCCTGCGCCATCGGGGCGGCGGCGAAGGAAAGGGCAACGGCCGTAAGAAGAGTGCGTGTGAAGAGCTTCATGGGAGGGTCCTCGTTGTTGATGGGAGGACCCTAGGCTTGCGCCGATGAACGAAAACTGAATGCAACATTAAACTTCTGTAATGAAAACATTGGCTTAATATATGTGGCGATTGTACGGCACGGCCTCACGCGGTTGCGTGAGGCATGGCGGCGTCGATCGGGAAGGTCCGGTCATAGACGATGTTGAAGACGAAGGCGTAGACCAGATAGAAGGCCACGACCGCGATATCCAGCACCAGCGCCGTCATCAGGCCGATGCCCAGATACCAGGCGATGAACGGGATGAGGGCGACGATCAGGCCCGCCTCGAAGAGCGCCGTATGGACAAGCCGGATGGTCATCGTCTTTTCCACGCTGCCGCGCAGGCGCAGCATCGCCTTGTCGAAGCCGAGATTGAACACGAAGTTCCACAGCGTCGCCACCGTGGCGGAGACGATGCCGATCACGCCCATATGCGCAACGGGCTTGTCGAACAGCAGGGCAGCGCCCGGCGTGAAGATCGCAAGGCCGATCAGCTCGAAAAGGATGGCGTGGCGAACGCGGTCACCGAAAGTACGCATGTCATGTCCTCGTTTCTTGTTGAGTTCGTTTCTTGTTGGCGAGGGTTCTATCTGATATTTTCGTGGAGAAAAGTTAGATACTATCTGGATTTTAGATAGATGACCGTATCGCTGGACCAACTGGATGCCTTCGCGGCGGCGGCCGAACATGGCTCGTTCTCCGCGGCGGCGCGGCACCTGCGCAAGGCGCAATCGGCGGTGAGCCTGCTCGTCTCCTCGCTGGAGGACGATCTCGGGGTGAAACTCTTCAGCCGGGCGACGCGCAATCCGACGCTGACGGAAGCGGGCAAGCGGCTGCTGGCCGAGGCGCGGCTGATCCTCGACCGCCGCGAACACCTGATCGGCGTCGCCCGCACCTTCGAGGCGCATGTCGAGACGCGGCTTGTCGTGGCCATCGACGAATTGTACCCGGAGCCCGCCATCGGCGCGCTGTTCGCGGCCTTTGCCGACCGGTTTCCCCATGTCGAGCTGGAGCTGCTTTTCCCGCGCACCAGCGATGTCCCGGCGCTCGTCGTCGAGGGCAAGGCCGACCTCGGCGTGATGTGGCGCCAGGAGGACCTGCCGCCGACGCTCGGCTTCCACACCATCGGCTGGGTGCCGCTCATTCTCGTCTGCGGCCGCAACCATCCGCTGGCCGGCGCGCCCGTCACCTGGGAGGAGCTGAAGCGCCACCGCCAGATCATGGTGGCCAAGCGAAGCGAGGGCATGGAGACGCACCGGCTGCGTGTCGCGGCCGAAGTGTGGTGGGTGGAAAGCCACTGGGTCATCCTGCAGATTCTCCAGCGCGGCATCGGCTGGGCGCTGATTCCCGCCCATATCCTGGCGAATTCCCCGCTTGTCGGCGAGGTTGCAACGCCCGCGCTGCAATTCGACGAGGGGGCGCATCCCGTGGCGCTGGAGCTGATCTGGAACAAGCAGCGCCCTGCCGGCCCGGCGGCGAAATGGCTGCACGCGCAATTCGTCGCCCTCGGCATCCGCGGCGGCGAGACCGATGGCCTGCCACGCCTTGCCGATGTCGTGACCGTCCTGTGAGCCCGCAACGCGAAAGCCCGGCCGTTTCCGGCCGGGTCTTCCGATCTGCTGTCGCGGGCGTGGCCGGGCTAAAGCTCGGTAGGCTCTCCGCGCTCGATATTGCGCAGTTCCGCCATGGCAAGGCCGATGAGGTAGACGAGAAACCAGTGGCGGGACCGGCGCGCCGTTTCCAGAACCATCGTCAGATTGGACCGGGCCATCTGGGCGTCGATCTGCGGGTGGGAATCAACCTTGTACATGAAGTGCCTCCAAAGGCCGGGCTATGACGGCGGCCATGCCCCGAGAGGCTGGCGTCAGGACCGTATGGGTGTCTCCCCGCATGGCTTGAAGCATTTCAAGCGTGCGGTGGTCGAATTTTGCGATGACGGCGACGACATCCTCGCCATCGATCTGGCGTGGAATGCCGAGTGGCGTCACCATGAAGTTGAGCTGGACGAGGCGCAGCAGCCAGATCGGCTCCATCTCGATGATGATGCTGTCGACGCCATTGGCCATGCCCCATTCCACGATGCCCGAAAGCAGCTCGTTGGCGACGGGGCTGAGCTTGCGGCCGCGCTCCCGGTGGGTTTTGGAGACGCAGTAGCGTGTCCATTCCCAGATATGTGCGCCCCGCGGCTGGTCCACCTCGCACAGCGTGGACAAGACGGTCGACAGCAGATGCGGCCGGGTGGTCGGCAGCATGCGCTGGTAGCCCACCACCTTGCCGTCCCGCTTGCAGACCATGTGGACGGCGTTGTCATTGTCGAACTGGTCGATTTCGCGTTTGTCGGGTCGCGCCAGGTCGTTCCAACCCTTCTCCTCGACAAACACGTCATGGCGGAGCCTGTAGGCCTCCTCCAGTTCCTTTCCGTTTTCCGTTGTGACGATTTCAATCATGGCACACCCCCTGCTCGCCGTGCAGCAAGAATTGGAATCCAGACCGAAACTTTTGCAGTAGGGGAAATCCCACCTTGACGAGCGCATTTCCAGGAGAAGGGAACACCGGTTTTCCGCAGAAAACGCGCCGAAACAACGTGTTAGGCCGATGTCACGATTCGAGGAACGGAAGATCGCTCTAGGTGATGAGGCCTTTGCGAATCGCTTCCGCAACGGCGTGCGCGCGATTCATCGCGCCCAGTTTCAATCTAACATTGTAGATGTGTTTGGCTATGGCTTTTTCGGAAATGCCGAGAATGACGCTGATCTCCCAGTCGGTCTTGCCGGCGGAGATCCAGCCGACGACCTCCCGCTCGCGATAGGTGAGGCGCGTGGAGGCCTGCGTGGCCGCCGTGCGCAGTTCCAGCGCGCGGCCGAAGGCGAAGCTGGCGATGAGGGTCATGGCGCCCTTGGCCTCCGGCGCATCGTCGACCTCCGCGCCCGCGAAGGAAAAGCCGACGTTCCGGCCGTCGAGGGAAACGAGGGAAACGGTACAGCCATTGCCGAGCGAAAAATCCTTCGCCCGGTCCATCACCAGCTTCTCGTTCCGCCCGATATCCTGCCCCTTGGAGAAATCGGACCAGGAGAAGGTGGGCGAGGCGCTCAGCACGCGGCGGATGGTGGGGTCCTGGAAGAGGAAGCCGTTCTGGAAATAGATTTCCGCCCATTCCTGCGGCCAGTCGGCGAGGAGCACATGCCGCATCTGGTCACTCGGCAGCATGCCGGAGCGCGGGATGAAGCCGGCAAGGATCTTCTTGACGCCATAGGCCGCGGTCGCGCGCATCGCCGCGCTCGTCAGATCGGCCGGCGTCGTTATCTGCTTGACCTCGGAGAGGAACGCCAAGGTCCGATCCAGATCGGCAGATATCGCTTTCTTGGCCATGGCGCATGCCCCTTCGTGTCCCAATTTCGATCAACGCACTTCCGATTGCTGTCAAGCAGGGGAAGAACGAATCGAAATGCCTTCGGGTTCTTTTTGCGCGATGAAGGCCGCCCGGCGCTCAGAGCAATTAACGCGTGAAATATCAAGAGGTCAATTGCAACGCGGAGGTGCTGGATTCGGGCCATGGGGAGACGCGGCCAACGCTCCGCGACCGCCTCCGCCGGAGGGCGCAGAAGGGCAGGCGGCCGGATCGTCGTCGCCGGCTTTCACGTCACTCCTTGACGACACGGCCCTCTTGCGGCGGGCGAGGGCAGTGCAGCGTCGTTTTCTCCGTGCCGAAGCTGGCCCAGAAGGCGGCGTCTGCCTGCCTGTTCGTGTAGCAGAGTTCGATTTTGAGCTGCCGGGATAGCGCGGAGAGCTTGTCCTTTTGCGCCTTTGTCATCGGTGTATCGATGGAAAGCAGCGGCAGCGACGCCTTGTCGGCCACGGTGCCCGTCACGCCTGACGTCGTCGTTTTCGGGGAGAACGTCGTGTCGTCGTAGAGATTGCTGAGCACCACGGGGAAAAAGCTCTGGAGATCGCCCGGCGCTGACGCACCTGCGGACTGTTCGATCGTCCAGTCCCGGTGCGTGAGCTTTGCGTAGTAGACGACAGCCGGTCCGTTGCCGTCGTTCTGAAGGCTGAGGGTCTGCTTTTCCGCGTCCATGACGAATTCAAGGTGGGGCACGGTGGATCGCTGCGCCGTTTCGAGCGCGCGATTTGCCGTCTGGTTTGCCTGGATTGTGCCCCAGAGGGCGATCACCAGGGCGGCACCGCCCAGCCCCCAGGCGCCGAGCACGTCGCGACTCATCGCGGGACCGTGCTCGCTGGTTCGGCGGCGGCGCCCGGGGAAAACGCGGGAGCGGACATCTGCCTCGCCTTGGCGGCCTCGAGGCCTGCGGCGAGCTCTTTCAGTCTGCGTGCATTGTCGTCCATCTGCATCCTCCGATCCCGTCATCGGGTTTGAACCCGGTCCAAGTCACAGACGGCTGGCCGGTCGCATTCATTCAGAGATTTCAAAACCGGCGGCGCGCGGCAAGGCGCAGGTGGCCGTCGCAGGGGATACGTTCATGCCGACGAGAGCCGGAGCCGCCGCCGACGCGCAAGGCTGAAAGAGAAAACCGGGCTCTATAGGCCCGGCTTCCCGTTGACGCGAAGGACAGCGAGGCCTGACGGCTAGTCTTTCGAGGGACGCACGAGCGAGATGACGCGGGGTTTCGAGGGCGCATCCAGCCATTCGATCCATTTGTCCCGTTCCTCGATCGTGTCGAAGAAGCGCCAGAGCTTATAGCCATCGTCGGTTGTTTCGAGCATTTCCCCGAGGGAGGCGAGCTCCAGCGGCAGATCGACCTCGTTGCCGTCGAAGCGAACGAAATAGATGCCGTCGGCGGCAAGGCGCACCACCTGGCCGGTGCCGTAGCTGCCATCGAGATCGTCGACGGTGAAGTACATGCCTGTGAGGGTATCGAGCATTTTATTGGTCACGTATCTATGCCAGTTCTGAAAGGATGCGAGTACCGCAAGTCTTGCCCACCGACTGGCGAAAGGCAAGGTGGCCGGAGCGCCGCAGCGGGCTTCTCAGATCCCTTCTTGCCGCGCGACCATCCGCAGCAGCGCAGAGAGCGTTGCCTCTGCCCTGGCGATGTCGTCCTGCGTATCGCCATCCCAGTCGGGAACCATGTCTTTCTCGGCGGCGAGGTCGTCGAGCGTCGCGCGGATATCGGCGATATCGCCGTCGCCCAGCCGTGCCGCGACCACCCCCAACTGGCTGGCGGACGGCGACCCGCCGAGCGGGGCGTCCGGTCCCAGGACTTCGGCGATGATGAGCTGAAAGCGCTTCCGTTGCATTCCGGTTCCCGTGCAAGGTCGGAGAGGGGATAGACATAACTGCGGCATGGCACCGGCAATCTATGGACGCTCGGCGTTATCCTGTGTTTCCACGGATCGACCTTGGGCGAACGGCTACGCGCCTGCAAGCGAAAGGCAGGCGCGCTGTGTCGCAAGCCCTTCGCGATGTCGCCTTGTCGAATGGCGCAGGAAGCCGGCGCTAGAGATCGATCCCGTTCCGCGCGATGTGGTCGCGGGCGGATCGCAGGGTCACGACCATGGAAAGACTGTAGCGTCTGCGCGCGGTACGTCCCTCGTCCAGAAGCTGGTCGATGACCTGAAGGAGGCCTTCATTCGTCGGCGTGAACGGCCGCCCCCAGATGCCGGAGACATATCTCTTGTCCGCGCCTGTCGCCTTGAGGGTCGATAGCGTCGACGTTGTCCGGCTGATGCCGAAGAATTCGGGCTTGCCGCCGCGCGCGAGATAACGCGCGTAGCCGGTGAGGATCGTGTTCTTGCGGCCGATGTCGAACGCTGCCGAAAGCTCCTCCTGGGCCTCGCGTTCCATGCCGAAGCGGACCAGCCCTTGCAGGGTCGGGGCGGCAATTCTTGTCTCGTCGATGTCTCGCAGGTCCAGTGAGCCGGATGCACCCACCGCCGTCTCGTTGGCGGATATCGTCTGTGCGCCCTGATCCTGAATGACGATGTGGTGGTCGGCGGTGAGGACGAGCGTCGAGACGCCGATATGGTTTGACAGCGCACTTTCGGAAAGGCCCAGCAATTCCCTGTTGCGCACGACGAGGTCCGACACGGCAAAGATCAGCGAAGCGCGCCCGGCCCCGCTTTCCGAGGCAGACTCGAATTGTTCGCATGCCATTTCATTGGTCGCCGCGCCGCTGAAATAGTCCGTTCTCTGCAAGCGGAATGTCTGATTCCCTTCGAGCGCATCCACCGTGACATCGGTGCGCAAGCCGATTTTCGGATCGTTCCGGTTCGGGTTCCTGATATTGATGCAGCGATCCCGGTAGCCCTGCAAGGCGAAGGGAACCGTATATTTCTTGCTTTCGAGCACGATGGGGTTGCGCGCTTCGTCGAGGCGCTGGTTGACCGCGTCGCTCATCGCATAGGGCCGGGCAGCCGTGACACCGAGGCTCCGAAAATCCTGGCCGGCCCCCAGCGCGCCGATCCGCAGATCGAACCCGGCGGGCAGGGCGCTGGTCGTCAGGACATCCATGAATTCCTCATTCTCGACCACGCGTGTTTTCTGATTGCGCTGCCATGCCTCCCAGAGGTTCGTCGCCATCAGGACGACGGCGACAATGGTCGTGGAGGCCCCGATCAATTCCAGGACGGACGTGCCGCCAAGCAGCGCCAGCACGATACCAACGACCAGCAGGACGAGATCGATCAGAAGGCGAGACCGGAGAGCAATTTTAAACCGCGCCCTACTCAAGAAATCCAAGGCATTATGCAGCAAGATGAGCACCTTAAAATGTATTGGGCCTATCGAGCAGGGTATTTCCGGCAGGGTCAAGGGCGCGCCGCGACTTTAGTCTCCCATCCGGCCGCAACGGTCGCGAAGCGTTGTCCGCTTCGCGCCGGCCTTCCGAAAATTCTGAGCGTCTTCGCCATGCGCTAGTTCAGAAGATGCACCAGCCAGAGCGAGAGCGCGGGAAAGATGAGGAGAATGGCGAGACGGATGAAATCCGCGGCGACGAAGGGCAGCACGCCGCGATAGGTGCTGAGGATCGGCACGTCGCGGGCGATCTTGTTGATGATGAAGACGTTGAGGCCGATCGGCGGCGCGGTGAGGCCGATGCCGACGACGACGAGCACCAGGATGCCGAACCAGATCGCGACGTCTTCTGTCGGCATGCCGAAATCGAGCGACAGCACGACGGGGATGAAGACCGGCAGGGTCAGGAGGATCATGGCCAGTTCATCCATCACCGCGCCGAGCACGATATAGGCCAGCATCATGCCGCAGATGACGGCATAGGGCGGCAGGGCGGATTCGCCGATCATCGCGGCAAGCGTCATCGGCATCTGGGTGAGGGCGAGGAACGCGCCGAACACTTCTGCGCCGAGCAGGATCAGGAAGATCATGCCGGTCGTCTCGGCCGTCTGGAGGAAGCTCTGCTTGATATCGTCAAGATTGAGAGTTCCTTGCATCGCCCCGACGGCCAGCATGATGGCCGCGCCGACGGCCGCGCCCTCGGTCGGCGTGAAGACCTGGCCATAGATGCCGCCGACGACGACAACCGCGATACCCGCCGCCGGAATGACGGCGAAATCGGCAAACAGCAGGAGCAGGCCGAGGATCGCCAGCAGGACGCCGCCGACCGCGCCGAGAGAGCCTGCAAGCCAGGCGCCGGCGGCAAGGAGGAAAAGCACGGCGCCGGCCGGGCGCGCCCAGACCGGGCGCCGGGTGGCGGCCGGTGGGGTGAAGTCGACCGGCGGCGCAAGGTCCGGATTGCGGCGCACGGCGACGGCGATCGCAAGGATATAGAAGGCGGCGGCCAGCAGGCCGGGGATGAGCGCGGCCTGGAAGAGCTTGGCGATGTTCTGTTCGGCGGTGATGGCGTAGATCACCAGGATCACCGACGGCGGAATGAGGATGCCGAGCGTGCCGCCGGCCGCGATCGTGCCGGTGCCGAAACCCGGATCCACCTTCGCCCGGCGCAGTTCCGGCAGCGCCGCCCGCCCGAAGGTCGCCGTGGTGGCGACCGACGAGCCGCAGATCGCGCCGAAACCGGCGCAGGCGACGATGACCGCCATCGGCATGCCGCCTCGTAGGCGTGAAAGGCTGTGTTCCGCCGCGCGAAGAAGCGTCGCAGCGATGCCGGAGCGCTCCGCCAGCGCCCCCATCAGCACGAACAGCGGGATGACCGACAGTGTGTAGCTGGCGAACTGGCTATAGGCGTTGGTCTGCAGATAGTAGATCAGTGCATGGGGGCTGGAGAGCCAGGCATAGCCGGCCGCGCCCACCACAAGCATGGCAAGCGCGATGGGCATGCGCGCGGCGATCAGCAGCAGCATGGCGCCGAAGCCGAGAAGGGCAATCGTAAAACCGCTCATGGACGGCCTCTGATCTTGCGAAGGGCGACCGCGAGGGTGACGAGGCAGGCAAGCGCCGCAAGAAGCGAACAGGTGATATAGACGGGCCAGATCGGCCAGGCGAGCTGGATCAACGTCTCGCCATAGGCGCGCGCGTTGAGGCCGCCGGCAAGAAGCCCCCACGAGAAGAAGCCGAGGAAGGCCGCCAGCACAAGATCCCAGAAGCCGTCGATGACGGCATTCACCCGCGGGCGCAGCTTGAGCGTGAAGGTATCGACGGCGATATGGCCGCTCTTGGCCGCCGTATAGGCCAGGAAGGCGAAGACCGCGACGCCGACGCTGATCTCGACCATTTCATAGTCGCCGGGGATGGGCTTGTTGAACAGCCGGCGTCCGGCGACGCTGATCGTCACCAGCACGGCCGCAAAGCAGATGAGGATGCCGCCGGCGATGGCCATGAGGCCGGCCAGCCGCTCGACCCGGCCGACCCGGGCGTGTTCGACCTTTTCCATGAAAGGCTCCGTCGCGATCGTGGAGGATGCGCCGAGACGGCGGAGCGCCGTCCCGGCTGCCCGGTCAGGCCTTGGTGTATTTCTGGATCGCGTCCTGCGCCGCCTTGATGAGCGCCTCGCCGTCGAGGCCCTTGGCCTTCATGTCGGCAACCCATGTATCGCGAACCGGCGCGGTGGCTTCCACCCAGCGCGCCTTTTCCTCTTCGCTGATCGTGGTGACCTTGTTCTTCCCGCTGGCCTCGACCTTGGCGCGCACCTCGGCACCGATCCTGTCCCACATGTCGCCGGCGGCCTTTGCGAAGGCGAGGCCGCTGTTGCGGTCGAGGATCCCGCGCAGTTCGGGGGCAAGCCCCTCGTATCGCGCCGTGTTCATCGCCAGGAAGAAGGTCGCGGTATAGAGCGTCGGGGTGCCTGGAATTTCGAGATGGTAGGAGGTCAGCTCGTCGATCTTCAGCGAGGGCACCACCTCCCAGGGCACGACGCAGCCGTCGATGGCGCGTTGCGCCAGGGCCTCGGGAATCTGCGGGGTCGGCATGCCGACCGAGGTCGCGCCGAGCGCCGCCAGCGCTTCGCCAGCAAGACGCGTCGGGTTGCGCAGCTTCAGCCCCGCAAGGTCTTCCTTCGTCTTGATCTCGGTGTTGGTGTGGATCAGGCCGCTGTCATGCGCCCAGAAGCAGAGGAGCTTGGTGTCGGTCACGCCGGGCGCGACATGAGCCTGGGAATAATCCTCGCAGGCCGGCGCGTTCACGGCGCCCTTCTGCGCGGCGATGAACGGCAGTTCGAAGACTTCCGTTGCGGGGAAACGGCCGGGCGTGCTGCCGGGCAGGGTCCAGACGATATCGACGACGCCGTTGACCGCCTGATCGTAAAGCTGCGGCGGCTTGCCACCGAGCTGCATGGCGGGGAATATCTCGACCTTCAGCTTGCCGCCGCTCTGCTCGTCCAGCGCCTTGGCCCAGGGCATCAGGAGGTGCTGGTGGACATTGGCCGCCGGCGGCAGGAAATGATGCAGCCGCAGCGTCACGGCGTCCTGAGCGCGCGCGCTCGTGGATTTCAGGATGGCCGGGGCGGCCAGTGCAGTCCCCACGCCGGCAATGAATGTACGCCTGGTGAATTCCATTCTCTTCCTCCTCGAATGGTCTGGCGGCGCCTGTTCCTCCTCGAACAGGCAAGCGTTCGGTCTTGTGACCTCGACGCTCCGACAGGAGCATGATTAACATGATAAATGAATTGTGCACGTCCTAATCGGCGGTCAAAAAAAATGTGATTGGGCAATTTCGAAGCGGAAGATGTCGGGGCCGCTCGTCTGGTCTGAGGAAGTTATCGCGGGTAGGGGCGAAAACAAGACCATCATCGAGGAACGAGCGCACGGCATTTGCCGACTCGCTGGTATCTGGTCATCGCCGTCACCGGGCGAGATGCGCCGGCCACAGGCTGACCATCGGTGGAGGCAGGTTATACGGAATGGTTTCTGATGACCGCCACACATCGCGTCGAGCGATATCTGGCCCATGCATCAAGCTGCGCATCCCATCGCGCCGGAGCCTTCGCGAAATTCAGGAAGATCTGCTTTATCCGCGCCAGAAAGGCCCGCAAAGGCTTGTCGCATTGTGCAGTGCAACGACCTGGCGGGCAGGGACCCCTGAGGGGTTAAATTGCTGTAATGATTGGGAAAAATTGGAGGCCTCGCCGAGAATCGAACTCGGGTGCAAGGATTTGCAGTCCTCTGCGTCACCACTCCGCCACGAGGCCATCCGGTTTGCTATAAAGCGTGTGGTGCCGGGCGTTTAGAACGAATTCCGGCAGGGTGCAAGACCCTAGATTCTGAACTTGCTGCTTTTTTTGTCCTGAACAGCCGTTGCGGGGATTGTCCCACGATCTTTTCCCCAGCGATGTGGAGAGAGACCCGGTTTCTCCGGCGAGCGCCCGCCGCAGCCTTATTGTGACCACGGCAGATGCCCGTTCGTGCTGTCAGGCCGTCTCTTGATTCTCGATGAGACCCAACCACATTCGGCGGGTTGAGCCCGTTTCAATACCAAGGCGATGGCGCGTTCAGAGCGGTTGTTTCCATTCGGTCATTGCGGGCAGGCTGTACGAAATCGGAGGGTGCCCACACGGTGGACGGCTTGCTTCAGATTCTGGGGGACGTTTTGAGCAATGCCTTATCGGGTAATCCTTCCAAGACGACGTTCGTGCGGTGGCTGGAGCGCATTTTCATCGCACTTGTGGCAATGCTCTGTGCCTTGGTGCTGTATTGGATATGTTTGTAGGCCCTCGGCCGGAAGACCGCTGACCGCATTCGCGTGATGCCTCACGCGAACACACGGACAAAGGAGAGAGCGCCCCATGAGCAAGTTCATCGCCATCGCCTGCATTCTGGCAGCCGGCCTCTCACTGGTGAATTGCGCCGGCCGGCCATGCAATGAATGGCCGGGTACCTGCATCATTCAGTGATGGCCGGGGCGCGGCGAAGGCCGGTTGGCGCAGCTGTCTGCCGTCACTGCGCCGGGGCGCCTTCCAGACCGACAAGGGCGATCTTGGCATAGCCGGCGCCGCGCAGGAGGTTCATCACGTCCATGACGTTGCCGTAATCCACCGCCTTGTCGGCGCGCAGCAGGATGCGGGTGTCCTTGTTGCCTTCCGTCACGGCATCGAGCTCGGGGCCGAAATTGTCGCGGGCGATGGCGCCGTTGCCGACGGAGACCGTCAGGTCCTTCTTCAGCGTCATGAAGACCGGCTTGTCCTCGCGCTTCGTCGGCTGGGCGACGGAGGAGGGCAGGTCGACATTGATGTCGACGGTCGCAAGGGGCGCCGCCACCATGAAGATGATGAGCAGGACCAGCATGACGTCGATGAACGGCGTCACGTTGATCTCGCTGTTCTCCTCCAGGTCGTCGCCGCCGCCTTCCTTGATCTTGCCTGCCATGCGTCACCCGATCTTTACGACGGAGCCGGCGGCGCGCTCGTGCCGGTAGGCGGGCTGACGCTGGGCGCGGCGCATGTCGAGGTCGCGGCTGGCGAGGCGCTCGATGGCCGCCGAGGCATCGGCGAGCTTCTGGCGGTAGCCGGTGATGGCGCGGGCGAGGAAGTTGTAGATCACCACGGCCGGGATAGCGGCGACGAGGCCGATGGCGGTGGCGAGCAGCGCCTCGGCAATGCCGGGCGCGACGATGGCAAGGTTCGTCGTCTGCGCCTTCGAGATGCCGATGAACGAGTTCATGATGCCCCAGACCGTTCCGAACAGGCCGACGAAGGGCGCGGTGGAGCCGATGGTGGCGAGAAGCCCGGTGCCCTTGGCGATGCGGCGGCCGGCATGCACCTCCATGCGGGTGAGGCGGGAGGCGATGCGCTCCTTCACGCCGCCATCCGAGACATGGTCGAGCACGGGTTCTGAGACGGCCATTTCCTCGCGGGCCGCGGCCGTCATGCGCGCGGCGACGCCGCGGTTACGGCCAAGCGCCTGTTCGCCGTCCTCAAGGCCGCGTGCGGCCGAAAGCCGGCGCACGGCCTGGCCGACCGAACGCTGGGCGGCGCCGAGTTCGGCGATCTTGACGAGCAGCACCGTCCAGGTGACGACGGAGGCGAAGGCAAGACCCATCATCACGCCCTTCACGACGATGTCGGCCGCCATGAACATGCCCCAGGGGGACAGGTCGTGCGGCAGGCCGGCCTGACGTTCGTCGCCGGCGGGCACGCCGTCGTCCAGCGCATCGAGCTCGGTTGCCGCTTCACCGTCCGGCGTCGCCTCGGTTTCTGCGGAAGAGGTGGCTGTGGTGTTCGCGGTGCCATCGCCCGCCGTGGGACGCGCGGTCGTTTCCGTCGTCGTGCCGGTCGTCGCGGCCGCACCGCTGTCCGTGCCGGAGCCCGTGGCGGTGCCGGTCGATTGGCCGGCTTCCGTCTGGGTCGAAGGCGTCTCGGCCTGGGCCAGAACGGCGTGCGGGGCGGCGAGCGCCATCAGGATGATCGCGGAGAGCAGTCGAAACCGTTTCGGCACGGTGTAGTCCTCTTGCATGTGTCAGTTCAAACGGTGCCCGTTTCGGACGGCGGGCATGGCGCGGGTGCAAAGCGACCCTAAAACCTGACTGTTCCATACGACATTTTGCGCGCGGCAGGCAATAATATGTTGAGTATTTTATTCATGATAACGTCCGGGCAGACCTGCCACGCGCCGCTGCCGCCATCGCGCGCGGTTTTTGCGCGCAAGCGGTCGCCGCCTATGGACACCCGCCCCGAAACCGCACTAAGAGGAAGCGACGCATCCGGCATGGCCGGGCCTTTGCGCCGGTCTTCGCCGTCTTACTCCAAGGGCTAGAGATGATTGACTACAAAGCAGCGCGCACGAAGATGGTGGACAACCAGATCCGTACGACGGATGTGACGGCGCTTGAGGTGCTCGACGCCTTCCTGACCGTCGCGCGCGAGGAATTCGTGCCTGCGGCCGTCAAGCCGCTCGCCTATATCGACAATGACACCCAGGTTTCGCCCGGCCGCTACATCATGGAGCCGTCGCCGCTCGCCAAGCTCGTCCAGCTCGCCGAGATCGCGCCGAGCGATGTGGTGCTGGAAGTCGGCTGCGGCACCGGTTACGCCTCGGCGGTCCTCTCGCTGCTCGGCAGCTCTGTCGTGGCGCTGGAAAGCGATGCGGACCTTGCCGCAAGCGCGACGGAAACGCTCGCCCGCCTCGGCTATGACAATGTCGCCGTCGTCACCGGCGGTCTCGAAGCCGGCTATGCCCCGGAAGCGCCCTATGACGTGGTCTTCGTGCACGGCGCCGTCGAATTCGTGCCGGACGCGCTGTTCGCGCAGCTGCGCGACGGCGGACGTCTCGTCGTCGTCGAAGGCTACGGCAATGCCGCGCAGGCTCGCCTCTACATCAAGGAAAGCGGCCGCGTCGCCGAGCGCAGCGCCTTCAACACGGCGGTCAAGCCGCTGCCGGGCTTCCGCAAGGCCAAGGAATTCGTCTTCTGAGACGGCCTGCCGTGCAGGATTTCATGAGGCCCGTCGCTTGCGGCGGGCCTTTTCGTTTCCGCAGGCCCTCGTAGCTTGCACTCCCAGACCTCGGCCCCCCAGGCCTCGCTCCCCAGACCTCGCCCCCAAGACCTCGCCCTTGGCAGGGTAAACAAATCTGTGCATCACTGGTGACACATGATTCGCAGCGATTTAGTTCGCCGTCGAACTCGCCTAGGGTTTTCGGGATGTCCGGCACGCCTCTTGCGGCAAGTCGTGGACGCCGCAGAGAACGGGGATAGAAATGGCTCAGCCAAATGTAGCGCGTGAACCGTCCATGGATGAAATCCTGGCGTCCATCCGCAAGATCATCGAGAACAACGAGGCGCTGCCGGATCTTGCCGCCGATGGGGGCGAGGACGACGAAGGCTTCGACATCACCACCGACAGCCAGCCCACGCTTCTGGATCATCCCGCCGTGGTCGAGCAGTTTCATGCCGAGGAACAGCGCGCCGCCGTCGTGCAGCCGCTGCCGCGCAGCGAACCCCAGCCGGCCCTGTCGCTGGCGGATGTCGCCGCGCGCGTGCGCGCCGCCTCCGAACGCCACGTCGCCGCCAACCGCGATACCGCCAGCCGTGACGCCATCGAGCGCGAGCCTGTCGCCATCGAGCGCGAGCCTGTTGCCGTGGAGCCGGTGCAGCGCGAGGAAAGCCCGCTGGTGACGGCGCGCATGGCCGCCAATGCCGGCCGTGTCGAGCCGACCGAAAAGATCGAGCCGACGCCCCTGAAGATCGAGCCGGCTCCCCTTGGGATCGAGGCCGCGCCGCAGACGGTCGAGGCCATCGAGCCCGTGAGCCGCGATATCGCCGCGCTGGTTTCGCCCGCTGTCGGCGAACGCGTCGCGCAGTCCTTTGGCGCGCTGGCCGAGGCCATCGATGCCGGCCCGCGCCGTTCCTTCGACGAGATCGCCGAGGATATGCTGCGCCCGATGCTGCAGGAATGGCTCGACGACAACCTGCCGACGCTTGTCGAGCGGCTGGTGCGCGAAGAAATCGAACGCGTGGCGCGCGGCCCGCGCCGCTGACCGACGCCGCCATTGACGAAAAGATGGTTTGAGCCGCGCCGGGGGCCCCCGGCGCGGCTTTTCTTCTGATATTGTTGACTCCATGCCGGCCATCCGGTTTAGAAAACCCAACCGACAAACAGCAGGCCACGCACGAAAATGCTTGAAAAGAACTATGATTCCGCAGCGGTCGAGCCGCGCATTGCCAAGACGTGGGAAGACGCGGACGCCTTCCGCGCAGGCGAGGGCGCAAAGCCCGGCGCCGAGACCTTCACCATCGTGATCCCGCCGCCGAACGTGACGGGTTCTCTGCATATGGGCCATGCGCTCAACAACACGCTGCAGGACATCATGGTCCGCTTCGAGCGCATGCGCGGCAAGGACGTGCTGTGGCAGCCGGGCATGGACCATGCCGGCATCGCGACCCAGATGGTCGTCGAGCGCAAGCTTGCCGCCGAAAAGCAGCCGAGCCGCCGCGAGATGGGCCGCGAGGCCTTCGTCGAGAAGGTCTGGGAATGGAAGGCCGAATCCGGCGGGCTGATCTTCAACCAGCTGAAGCGCCTCGGCGCGTCCTGCGACTGGTCGCGCGAACGCTTCACCATGGACGAGGGCCTGTCCGAGGCCGTGCTCGAAGTCTTCGTCTCGCTCTACAAGGAAGGCCTGATCTATCGCGGCAAGCGTCTCGTCAACTGGGACCCGAAATTTGAAACGGCGATTTCCGACCTCGAGGTCGAGAACAAGGAAGTCGACGGCCACATGTGGCACTTCAAGTATCCGCTCGCCGACGGGGCCACCTATACCTATGTCGAGAAGGATGCCGACGGAAACGTCGTGCTTCAGGAAGAGCGCGACTATATCTCGATCGCCACCACGCGTCCCGAAACGATGCTGGGCGACGGCGCGGTCGCCGTCCACCCGACGGACGAGCGCTATGCGCCGATCGTCGGCAAGCTCTGCGAGATCCCGGTCGGCCCGAAGGAGCATCGCCGCCTGATCCCGATCATCACCGACGAATATCCGGAGAAGGATTTCGGCTCCGGTGCGGTCAAGATCACCGGCGCGCATGACTTCAACGACTACCAGGTCGCCCGCCGCAACAACATTCCGCTCTACCGCCTGATGGACACGCGCGCCTCCATGCGCGCCGACGGCGAACCCTATGCCGTCTACGCGGCGCAGGCGCTCGCCATCGCCAAATCCGGCCACGTTCCGAACGAAGCGGAAGTCGACGACATCAACCTCGTGCCCGACGAGTATCGCGGTCTCGACCGCTACGAGGCGCGCAAGCTTATCGTTGAGGCGATCAACGCCGAAGGTCTTGCCGTCACCGTCAAGGATGCCGAAGGCAACGACGTTCCCTATGTCGAGAACAAGAAGGTCATGCAGCCCTTCGGCGACCGCTCCGGCGTCGTCATCGAGCCGATGCTGACCGACCAGTGGTTCGCCGACGCCGCGACGCTGGCCAAGCCGGCCATCGCCTCCGTCCGTGAAGGCCGCACCAACTTCGTTCCGAAGAACTGGGAAAAGACCTATTTCGAATGGATGAAGAACATCCAGGACTGGTGCATCTCGCGCCAGCTCTGGTGGGGTCATCAGATCCCGGCCTGGTACGACGAGGACGGCAATGTCATCGTCGAAAAGACCGAGGAAGAGGCGCTGCACGCCGCCATCCAGCATTACATCGCCCATGAAGGCCCGTGGAAGGCCTGGGTGGAGGAAAAGCTGGAGAACTTCGCGCCGGGCAAGACTCTCAAGCGCGACGAGGACGTGCTGGACACCTGGTACTCCTCCGCCCTGGTGCCCTTCTCCACCCTGGGCTGGCCCGCCAAGACCCTGGAGCAGGACCTGTTCCTGCCCAGCTCGGTGCTGGTGACCGGCTACGACATCATCTTCTTCTGGGTTGCCCGGATGATCATGATGGGCCTGCACTTCATGAAGGATGAGGCCGGTACCCCGGTCGAGCCGTTCCACACCGTCTATGTCCACGCACTGGTGCGCGACAAGAACGGGCAGAAGATGTCGAAGTCGAAGGGCAACGTCATCGACCCGCTCGAACTGATCGACGAATACGGCGCGGACGCGCTGCGTTTCACGCTGGCCATCATGGCCGCGCAGGGCCGCGACGTGAAGCTCGACCCGGCGCGCATCGCCGGCTACCGCAACTTCGGCACCAAGCTGTGGAACGCCACGCGCTTCGCCGAGATGAACGGCGTGAAGAGCGACCCGCATTTCGTGCCGGAAACGGCCTCGCTGACGATCAACCGCTGGATCCTGACGGAGCTCGCGCGCACCGCCCGCGACGTCACCGAGGCGGTCGAGACCTACCGCTTCAACGATGCGGCCAGCACGCTCTACCGCTTCATCTGGAACCAGTTCTGCGACTGGTATCTCGAACTGCTGAAGCCGGTCTTCAGCGGCGAGGACGAGGCCGCCAAGGCGGAATCGCAGGCCTGCGCCGCCTATGTGCTGGAGGAGACCTACAAGCTCCTGCATCCGTTCATGCCCTTCATGACGGAAGAGCTCTGGGCGCACACGGCCGGCGAGGGCGTCAGCCGCGACAGCCTGATCTGCCATGCCGCCTGGCCGTCGCCGGCCTATGCCGACGATGCGGCCGCCGACGAGATCAACTGGCTGGTCGATCTCGTCTCGGGCATCCGCTCGGTCCGCGCGGAAATGAACGTGCCGCCGAGCGCCATGGCCCCGCTCGTCGTCGTGGGCGCCAATGCCCTGACGCAGAAGCGGCTGGCGACGCATGACTCGGCGATCCGCCGTCTTGCCCGCGTCGAGACGATCCGGCTGGAGGACGCGGCACCGAAGGGCGCGGCGCAGATCGTCGTAGGCGAAGCCACCGCCTGCCTGCCGCTCGGCAGCCTGATCGATCTTTCCGCCGAAAAGGCGCGTCTCGAAAAGGCGATCGACAAAGCGAAGACGGAGGCGGCCCGCATCGAGGGCAAGCTGTCGAACGAAAAGTTCGTCGCCAATGCCAAGCCGGAGGTCGTCGAGGCCGAGCGCGAGCGCATGAGCGAACTCGAACAGCAGCTCGCCAGCCTTGCCGTGGCCTTGACCCGGGTCAGCGAAGCCGGCTGATTCTCTCGATACACACCGCAAAGCCCTGAGAACCGCGCCGGACGCCCCGGCGCGGTTTTCTATTCAAGGGGTGGTTCGCAAAAAATCCGTTGTGGTCAAAATGTGACACGATTGCGGCGGATTGGAAATCCATTCCGATTCGATGGCGATATTCTTTGCCGCGTGGAATTTAATTCCTTCGCGACGGATTGCTGAGGGTCTTCAGAAAAATCTTACGTAATTTATTCGCCTCTGTCGGGAAATGAGGGGCTAAAACTTGGATTTGCCAAGCTGGCGCGCGTCTTCGATAGTCATGTTCGGAGAGGCGCGGGACGGAGGCAGCTGTCGGCCGCGCGAGCCACGCAGGGGAGGACTTTATGCGTAAGAAGAATGTCGGCGTAGGTGCTTTGGCGGCGGTTGCGCTGCTGACGGCGACGTCTGCTCATGCTGGCGGCCTTGAGCGTGCCGGTTACAACATCGATCTGCTGTTCGAGCCCTCGGGCTACGCGATCGAAACGGGCCTGACCTATGTCAACCCGCAGCGCAAGCTGAACAACGTCGTCGACAACCCGGCTGACGGCGGCAATATCAGCGGTCGTCCGAGCCAGGGCATCCGCGCGACGGACAGCTATCTGGTTCCGCGCGTCGGCTTCAAGGCCTCGTTCGGCGATGCCGTCGACTGTATCGCTGATTACTCCGAGCCGTGGGGCGCACACCTCAATCAGGGTGCCGACTGGGCCGGTGCGAACGAAAACATCGAAACCAACCTGAAGAGCCGCAACTACGCGACGACCTGCTCCTATTCCTTCGACATGGGACAGGGCCAGCTGCGTCTGATCGCCGGCGGCTTCTACCAGGAAATTTCCGGCTTCCAGGATCGTCTGGTCAGCACGGCGGTCATTCCGCTCGGCCGTACCGGCATCGGTCATCTGGGCCTCGAGGGCGACGGCTGGGGCTGGCGCGCCGGCGTTGCCTACGAGATCGAGGAATATGCGCTCCGCACGAGCCTCGTCTATAACAGCGCGGTCGATCTCGACAACATCACCGGCACGCTCAACCTGAGCCAGGTCACGGGCGCGGTCATCCCGGTCTTCGGTTCGGCCAGCATGCCGGACTCGCTGGAATTCAAGTTCCAGACCGGCGTCGCGCCGGGCTGGCTGGTCTTCGGCGGCGTCAAGTGGACCGACTGGAGCCAGCTCCAGAGCATCGCGTTCTGCCCGGAAGCGACGCGCGCCCTGGCTGCCTGCCGCACGAACAGCCCGACGGAAGCAACGTCCCTCGACCTGCTCTATCGTGATGGCTGGGCGATCACCGGCGGCGTCGGCCACAAGTTCAACGACCAGTGGAGCGGCGCGGTCAGCCTGACCTGGGATCGTGGCGTCAGCACCGGCATGGGCACGCACACCGACACCTGGACGGTCGGCGCTGGCGTTTCCTACGCGCCGACCCAGAACGTCGAGTTCCGCCTCGGCGGCGCGCTCGGCATCCTGACGAGCGGCGAGTCCCGTCCGGTCACGATCGACGGCCGCACCTACGGCAACCGCGCGACCTACGATTTCGACACCGATCTCGTCTCCGCGGTCACGACGTCCCTGAAGGTTAAATTCTGATCGGCGGACCTCTTAACGGTCAGAATCGGGCCCGGCGTCATCGCCGGGCCCTTTTTGTTGGTTAACGCTTTCTTGCGCCGGGCCGTGCCTCCTGGGGAAATCACAGCGGGCTGTGAAAAAATGTGACGGAATCGCAACACATTTTTTTCCAGAGTTTGCTACACCCCTAGGCAAGCGTCCAAATGTCCATTTCCCGCCACAAACGGGGCGCAGCGATAGGGGCATGTAGACGCGTGGAACCGCGCCCTAGGGAAACGATGAGCCAGCCGATGTCATTGTCGCCGGAATTGCCGGAAACCTGCACGAGAGCCGTGTATGTCCGGTCCGGAACAGCGAAGAAGGCGCGGCGCGGAATTGTAAAAGTGATGCCGAAGCCCGAGTTGATGCCGATGAAAGTACTGGTAATGGGCCTTTGCCTGTCGCTGTCCTCCTGGATGGCGCCCCAGGCCCTCGCATTCGATCCTCAGTCCGGCGTCAGCAAGGAAAGCGGTCCGTTCGACCTCTTCAAATTCGGTTTTTCCTCCTACAAGGAGGGCCGCAAGAGCGATGCCGTCGAGGCCTATCGCTACGCGGCGGAAAAGGGCCATACGGCCTCGCGCTGGAAGCTCGCCAACATGTATGCCGATGGCGACGGCGTGCAGGAAGACGATCTCGAAGCCTTCAAGATCTACAGTGAGATCGCCCAGGCCGGCGTCGAGCCGGAATCCCAGGACACCAGTTACTTCGCCAATGCGCTGATCTCGCTTGCCAGCTACTACCGTCGCGGCATTCCCAACAGCCCCGTCAAGATCGACCTCACGCAGGCCCGCCAGCTCTATTTCCAGGCCGCGTCCGCCTTCGGCATTCCGGAAGCCCAGTTCCAGCTCGGCCGCATGATGCTGACCGGCGAGGGCGGTTCCGTCAGCGTGCACCAGGCCAAGAAGTGGCTGAACCGCGCGCGCAATAACGGCCATGCCGGCGCCATGGGGCTCTTCGGCAACATCATCTTCCAGGAAGGCGACGTCGCCCGCGGCCTCGCCTTCATGACCGCCGCGCTCGACCACTGCCTGCCCAAGGACTGTGCCTGGCTTCAGGCCACGCAGGAAGAGGCCTTCTCGGTGGCCAGCGAGGAAGAACGCCGCCGTGGTGTCGCGCTGGCGCAGAACATCCGCTTCAATCCCGGCGATTGAGGCGGGACGGCCAGCCGCTGGCGCGGCGGCCATCCGGACATTCCCTTTTGAGAATCGGTGCCTCTTGCCGTCCTCGCCCCGTTGATGGGGAGAGGGTGATGGCGCGTGGGTGAGAGGTATTGCGCCGCCGGCTATGCCGCGGCGTAATCCAGCACCGCGACGACCGGCACGTGGTCCGAGGGCTTTTCCCAGTTGCGCACGTGCTTTTCCACCGCCGTCGAGACGAGGCGGTCCGAGGCTTCGGCGGACAGCATGAGATGGTCGATGCGGATGCCGAAGTTCTTCGGCCAGCAGCCCCCCTGGTAATCCCAGAACGTATAGAGCGGCGTCGCATCGCTCGAGGCGCGCACGGCATCGGTCAGGCCGAGGTTCTCGAGACGGCGGAAGGTCTGGCGCGTGGCGGGCAGGTAGAGCGCGTCCCGTTCCCAGACCTTGACGTCCCAGCAGTCGTGCGGCTCAGGAATGACATTGTAGTCGCCGGCAAGGATCAGCGGCTCTTCCAGCGCGAGGCGATCCTCGGCAAAGGCGATGAGCCGGTCCATCCAGGACAGCTTGTAGGGATATTTCACCGGGTCGTCGGCGGGGTTGCCGTTGGGCAGGTACAGCGAGCAGAAGCGGACGACGCCGCCCTCGACGGAAAAGACGCCCTCGATGAAACGCGACTGCTCGTCGCCCTCGTCGCCGGGTAGGCCGCGGTTCACCTCGTCCGGCCTGATCTTGGAGAGCAGGGCGACGCCGTTGAAGCCCTTCTGGCCATGCGTCTCGACGTGATAGCCGAGCGCCTCGATCTCGGCGCGCGGAAAGCTCTCGTCGACGGTCTTGATTTCCTGCAGGCCGACGATATCGGGATTGGATTCCTTCAGCCAGGCGACGAGATTGTCGATGCGCGCCCGCACGCCGTTGATGTTCCAGGTGGCAATCTTGATCGGCATGCGGGGGTCCTGTCGGGTTGAGGTCAGATCGAGAAGCTGGTGCCGCAGCCGCAGCTTGCGACGGCGTTCGGGTTCTTGATCTGGAAGGACTGGCCAAGCAGGTTGTCGACGAAATCGATCTCCGATCCGTCCATATAGACGAGGGAGAGCTGGTCGATCAGCACGGTGGCGTCGTCCTTCTGAAGCACCAGGTCGTCGTCCTGCTGGTCTTCGACGAGGTCGAACTTATAGGAAAAGCCGGAACAGCCGCCGCCTTCGACGGAGACGCGAAGGGCCTGCTTTTCCGGGGCGGAGCCGAGGATCGCCGCGATGCGTCGGGCGGCGGCGTCGGAGATGGTTACGGACTTGTCGGTCATGTCTGCCTCCTGCCGGGGTCAAGATCCGGAGAGAATCGCTTGTCGAACGCGGGTGGCGAATGGATCGCCCATCTTCCGGCCTCAGCGGCGATACTGAAAACAAAATATTGAAAACACTTGTCTTTCAGGCGCAGCTTGCGGCCGGACTTGCCGCTGTGCACACTATAGGTATGAAGGCATTGAGGCCGCGTCAATGGGCGGCGCGAATGCAGGTGACGAATGACGTTTGACAGACATGCGCTGGGTTTCGGCGCGGGGCAGCGCGCCATCTATGCTTCCGACCCCTGGGCGACCCGCGGGCGGCTCTTCCCGGAGCCGGAAAGCCCGACGCGTTCCGATTTCCAGCGCGACCGCGACCGCATCGTGCACACCACCGCCTTCCGCCGCCTGAAGCACAAGACGCAGGTCTTCATCGCCGCCGATGGCGACCATTACCGCACGCGCCTGACCCATACGATCGAGGTGGCGCAGATCGCCCGGGCGCTCGCCCGCGCCCTGAAACTCGACGAGGACCTCGCCGAAGGCGTCGCGCTGGTGCATGATTTCGGCCATACGCCCTTCGGCCATACCGGCGAGGACGCGCTGCACGAGGTGCTGGAACCCTTCGGCGGCTTCGACCACAATGCCCAGTCGCTGCGCATCGTCACCAAGCTGGAACGGCGCTACGCCGAATTCGACGGGCTGAACCTCACCTGGGAGAGCCTGGAAGGCCTCGTCAAGCACAACGGTCCGCTGATCGGCCCGACGGGCGAATGCACTGAGGGCGATGACGTGCCCCGGCCGATCCTCGAATATTGCGCCCTGCACGACCTGGAGCTCGGCAGCTTCGCCAGCATGGAGGCGCAGGTCGCGGCCATCGCCGACGACATCGCCTACAACACCCATGACATCGACGACGGCCTGCGCTCCGGCTACCTGACCTTCGAGATGCTGGAGGAGGTGCCGTTCCTGGCAAAACTGATGCGCGGCGTGCACGAGCGCTATCCGGGCCTCGAAGCCTCACGCTTCACCCACGAGATCATGCGCCGGCAGATCACCGCCATGGTGGAGGACGTCATCGGCTATGCCCAGCAGGCGATCCGCGACGAGCGGCCGGAAAGCGCCGACGACGTGCGCAAGGCTCATCGCTGCCTGGCGACCTTCTCCGAGGCGATGTCGGTGACGGACAAGCAGATCAAGAAGCTGCTGTTCTCGCGCATCTACCGCCATCCCGAGGTCATGCGGGTGAGGGCGAACGCCGCCTCCATCCTGACCGACCTCTACCACGCCTATATGGACGACCCGCAGCTGATGCAGGGGCACTATTGGGTGGACCGCATCGCCACCATGCCGGAATCGGCGCGCGCCCGTCATGTCGGCGACTATCTCGCCGGAATGACCGACAACTACGCGATCAACACCCACCGGCGGCTGTTTGACCATACTCCGGAATTGCGATAGTCAGCCGCGCACCTGAACTTCTTCGCAGAAAAAGCCCGCAACGGGCGGCTGCGTGCGGATGGATGAGATGAACCTTTTTACAGACTTCGACAACAGAATCAAAAACGTACTCGAAGGACTTGAGGTCGTGCGTGAAAAACGCGCCGAGCTCGATTTCGGCCGCATCAGCGTCGAACCGCCGCGCGATGCGAGCCATGGCGACGTCGCGACCAACGCGGCGATGGTTCTCGCCAAGCCGCTTGGCCTCAATCCCCGCGCGCTCGCCGACCTCATCGTCGCCGAGCTGAAGAACGATCCCGAAGTGAGCGAGGTCAGCGTCGCCGGCCCCGGCTTCATCAATGTGCGCCTTGCCGTACCCTATTGGCAGAAGCTGCTTGCCGCCATGGTCGAGGCCGGCACGGATTACGGCCGCGGTTCGCTCGGCGCCGGCCGCAAGGTCAATGTGGAATATGTCTCGGCCAACCCGACCGGCCCGATGCATGTCGGCCATTGCCGCGGCGCCGTCGTCGGCGACGCGCTCGCCAACCTGCTCGCCTTCGCCGGCTATGCCGTGACCAAGGAATACTACATCAACGACGCGGGCTCGCAGATCGACGTGCTCGCGCGCTCGGCCTTCCTGCGCTACCGCGAGGCGCTGGGCGAGGCGATCGGCGACATCCCGTCGGGCCTCTATCCGGGCGACTATCTCGTTCCGGTCGGCGAGGCGCTGGCCGCCGAACATGGCACGTCGCTGCGCGCCATGACCGAGCAGCAGTGGATGCCCATCGTCAAGGAAAAGACCATCGCGATGATGATGGCGATGATCCGCGACGATCTGGCCGCCCTCAACGTCAATCATGACATCTTCTTCTCCGAGCGCTCGCTGCATGCCGGCAACGGCGCGCCGATCCGCACCGCCATCAACGACCTGACCTTCAAGGGCCATGTCTACAAGGGCGTGCTGCCGCCGCCGAAGGGCCAGCTTCCGGAAGACTGGGAAGACCGCGAGCAGACGCTGTTCCGCTCGACGGAAGTGGGTGACGATATCGACCGCCCGCTGATCAAGTCGGACGGCTCCTATACCTATTTCGCGGCCGACGTCGCCTACTTCAAGGACAAGTTCGACCGCGGCTTCGACGAGATGATCTATGTGCTCGGCGCCGACCATGGCGGTTACGTCAAGCGCCTGGAGGCCGTCGCGCGCGCCGTTTCCGAAGGCAAGGCGAAGCTGACGGTTCTGCTGTGCCAGCTGGTCAAGCTCTATCGCAACGGCGAGCCGGTGAAGATGTCGAAGCGCTCCGGCGACTTCGTCACGCTGCGCGACGTGGTCGAGGAGGTCGGCCGCGACTCGGTGCGCTTCATGATGCTCTACCGCAAGAATAGCGAGCCGCTCGACTTCGACTTCGCCAAGGTCACGGAACAGTCCAAGGACAATCCGGTGTTCTACGTGCAGTATGCCCATGCGCGCTGCATGTCCGTCTTCCGTCAGGCAGCCGAGGCCTTCCCGGGGCTCGACATCGCCGCGCTCGATCTGGCCGGCGCGATTGCCGGCAATATCGAGGATCCGAGCGAGTTGCAGCTTCTGGCCAAGCTTGCGGAATATCCCCGTGTCGTCGAGGGCGCTGCACTGGCGCAGGAGCCCCATCGCATCGCGTTTTACCTCTATGATCTTGCCAGCGCATTCCATGGACACTGGAATAAAGGTAAAGAGCAGCCGGAATTACGGTTTGTTAACGATAAAAATAGAGAATTGACCATCGCCAGACTTGGGCTGGTGCACGCTGTCGCGTCTGTTCTTAAGTCGGGCCTGTCCATTACAGGCACCGCAGCACCGGACGAAATGCGATAACGTCACCATTTGCCCACAATAAGCTGGCAAACGCGTCTTTGTAGCTTGTGAGTGGGAAGCAGTATGGCAGACAAGAACTTCGCGCGAAGCGGAACCGGTGAAACGGGCCTCTTGGCGGACGATGATCCGTTGAGCGAGCTTACCCGCCTCGTCAACTTCGAGCCACGCCCGGTCCAGGGCGTGGGCAAGTCCCATTCCGACACGGTCCAGCCGGCCTCGCGGCGCGAGAATCCCGTTCTCGCCCTCGAGGACGAACTCATGCGCGCCTTCGAGCAGTATGACACGCCGGCGAGCCGCGCGGCCGAAAAAGCCGCCCCGCGCCATATCGAGCCGGTCTTCGATGAGCCTCAACCCGTCGTGGAGGATCGTGCATCCTTCCTGGACGAGGTCCCGACGCGCGGCGACGCCCGGCACGAGGATCGCGCCCAGCAGCGCGAGCCGTCCTTCGCCGACCTGACCGTCTCCGACGAGACGCAGCAGGCGGCCGACGCGGCCCTGCTTCTGGCCGATGAGCTGGAAACCTCCGTCGAAGAGGTGCCCTCCGTCGAGGCCGAGCCGGTCGTCCATACGGGCCGCCAGTTCGCCGACCGCTTCGAGCCGCGTTTCGAGGAGCCGGCCCGTCATGAGCCGGTTGCCGAACCCCGCTTTGCCGAGCCTGTCCGTGGCCAGTCCCGCGAGCCCGCCTTCCTCGGCCTGCAGCCGCTTGCCGACGAGCCGGCCGACGACATGGCGCTGGATCTTGAGCGTGAGCTGGAGCTTTCCATCGGCGACGGCTTTTCCGACGATGCCGCACAGGCCGAGGCCGCCTTCGTCGAGCCGATGCCGGTTGCCGCCGAACGCCATGTCGAGCCGGATTTTGACACCCTGATGCCCGTTGATGCCCGGGTGGAGCGTGCCGAGCCGTTCCAGGCCGAGCAGGCCTATGCCGGCGACGAGCCGCATTTCGTGGCCGACATGACGTTCGACACGCGCGAGGAGCGTGCCCGTGCGACGGCGGAAGCCGAGCGCCAGTGGCAGGCCGAAGCGGATGAGCCCGTCTTCGACGCGGAACCGGCCTATCAGGTCGAGGCCGTCGAAAAGGGCGCCGGTTACGACCGGGACGCGCTGCTGGCCGAGGTCGAGCGCTTCCCGGTACCGGAAGCCCGTTCGCCGCTTTCCGCCGCGACGGCCGCCGCCGTTTCGCGCAGCAACACGCCCGCCAACATCGCCTCCATCTTCGGCCGTGCGACGCCCACCAGCCGCGCGACCCCCACGATCCACCGCGAACCCGTCATGGAAACGGTGCGGGAAACCGCGCGGGAACCGGTGATGCAGACGCCGGTCATCGAGACCCCCGTCATCGAGACCCAAGTTGTCCAGACCCCGGTCGTCGAGACACCTGTTCTTGAGACGCCCGTTGTCGAGGCACGCCGCGAGCCGGTCGCAACGCCCGTGGCCGCCGAGCCCGAGGTCGATTTCGACAATATGGAATTCGACCTGTCGGACATCGATCTCGACCTCTCCGACTTCCAGCTCGACGAGGAGCCGGTCAAGGTTGAGCCCGTAAAGGCCGAGCCGATGACGGTCGTTCAGCCCGTCGCCGCCGTCGAAACGCCGGTGCGCCGCGAGCCCGCCGTCGCCGTGCCGGTTTCCACCTACACGACGCCGCAGGCCATCGTCACCGAGACCAATGACGGCGCGCTGCCCTTCGATCCGGCGATGATCGCCGATACCGACGAGGGCGTCGCCCCCGTAACGGAACTCGACGTGCCGCAGCTTCCCGTCATCGAGAAGGAAAAGCCGCCGGCCTACCAGCCCGATTACGACTTCGACATCGACGCGGAAATGGCGCAGCTCTTCGAGCCCGCCGCCAAGCCCCGGGTCGAGGAGCCGCGCGTTGTCGCCGCAAGCCCCGCCGTTGCCGCCGCCATTCCGCAGCCGGTGACGCAGATCTCCGACGTCGACGATTTCGAGCGCGCGCTGGAAGAGGATTTCCGCCGGTCGCTGAAACAGCCCGAGCGCATGGCCATCCCGGTCGATCCGGGCCAGGCGAACACGCTCTATGCCGGCGACGGCTATGACGACGAGGCGGCCCGGCCGCGCCGCGGCATGCTGATCGCCGCGTCGCTTGCAGGCCTGCTCCTTATCGGCGGCGGCGGTGTCTACGCCTGGTCCGCCTTCACGGGTGGTTCGGCAAGCTCCGGTGAGCCGCGCGTCATCCTGGCCGACAAGACCCCGGTCAAGGTCGTGCCCGAGGAAAAGGGCGGCAAGACCGTGCCGAACCAGGACAAGGCCGTCTATGACCGCGTCGCCGGCGATACCGCCAGCACCCCGCAGCAGGAGCAGCTCGTCACTTCGACGGAAGAGCCCGTCGACGTCGTGCAGCGTACCCTGACGCCGGAAACCCTGCCGTTCGACGGCCCCGAGGACGGCACCGAGACGGCCAATGCCGCCGATGACGAAAACCGCCTGCTGCCGGGCGTCGACGAGCCGGAAAAGGTCACCGCCGACGGCGAAAAGCAGCTCGTCTCGCCGCGCAAGGTCAAGACCATGATCGTCAAGCCGGACGGCACGCTTGTCGCCCGCGAAGAAACGGTCGGGGAACCCGCTGCCGAAACCGCCGGCCTTGAAACCGCCGGTCTCGACGCCAAGGCGACCGCCACGACGGGCCGTGCGTCCGGCGAGGCCGTCGCCAGCGCGACGCTGGACGCCGACGCATCGCTGCGCGCCGAACAGCAGGCCGGCACGGACGCCAAGCCGCGCTCGGCGCTCGCCGAAGCGGCCAATGCCGAGGTCGACGACATCGCGCCGGTGCGCACGGTGAAGACGACGGCGATCGGCGCGAGCGAAACCGCCTCGACCGATGACAAGACGCCGCTGCCGGGCACCCGCCCGATCGACCAGCCCGTCACCGTCGTCGGCACCGTCACCGAGAACGGCAATGTTTCGGGCACGCAGACCGCGGCCGCGACCGGCACGCAGACGGGCGAGCAGACCCAGGTCGCCGCCGTCGCCCCGGGCAGCTACGTGATCCAGATCGCCTCGCTGCCCTCCGAAGCCGAAGCGCAGAAGAGCTACAATTCGCTGTCCTCGAAGTTCTCGAGCGTCATCGGCGGCCGTGGCGTGGATATCAAGAAGGCGGAAATCCCGAACAAGGGCACCTTCTTCCGCGTCCGCATCCCGGCCGGCTCGCGCGAAGAGGCCAATGCGCTCTGCAACCGCTACAAGGGCGCCGGCGGCAGCTGCCTCGTCACCCGCTGAGGCCGGATCGATTTTCCAGGGGAGGCGCGGACCGGTTCCGCGCCTCTTCGATTCCCGCGCAGGCTGCGCCCTTCGTCTTTCCCCACCGAACCTCTAAAGTTGCTGACATGAGCGAATCGAAATCCTTCATTTCGGGCTGCAAGGGCCTGACACTGACCGCCGACGAAAAGGCCTTCTTCCGCAGCGAGCGGCCCTGGGGCTTCATCCTGTTCGGCCGCAATATCGGCGAGCCGGCGCAGGTCGCCGATCTCACGGCGGAAATGCGCGATTGCATTGGCGGCGGCGCGGACATTCCGGTGCTGATCGACCAGGAGGGCGGGCGCGTCCAGCGCATCAAGCCGCCCCATGTCCAGCAATATCCGAATGCCGCCGCGCTTGGCGCGATCTACCGCGCGGACGTCGAAAAGGGCCTGCGCGCCGCGTGGCTGATGTCGCGCCTGCATGCCTTCGATCTCCTGCGTCTCGGCATCAATGTCGATTGCCTGCCGGTGCTCGATGTCGCCGTTCCCGGCGTGCATGACGTCATCGGCAACCGCGCCTACGGGCAGGAGCCGGATATCGTCTCGGCCATGGGCAAGGCGGCTGCCGAAGGCCTCAAGGCCGGCGGCCTGCTGCCGATCATGAAGCACATGCCGGGCCATGGCCGCACCATGGTCGATTCCCACCATGACCTGCCGGTCGTGCATGCCAGCCGCAAGCAGCTCGAGGCTTGCGATTTCGTGCCCTTCCGGCGCATGCGGAACGAACTGATGGCGATGTCCGCGCATATCGTCTTCACCGCCGTCGACGGCGACAATCCGGCGACGACCTCGGCCAGGGTCGTGGAGGAGATCATCCGCGGCCATATCGGCTTCGACGGCCTCCTGATGTCCGACGACGTCTCCATGAACGCGCTTGCCGGCGATATTGCCACAAGAAGCCGGGGAATCATCGCCGCTGGCCTCGACATGGTGTTGCATTGCCATGGCATCATGGAGGAAATGATTGCCGTGACGGAAAACGTTCCCCCGCTGGCCGGCGAGAGCCTCAGGCGGGCGAATGCCGTGCGTGCGGGCTTCCCGGCCGCCGATGGGGCGGACGAACAGGCGCTGCGCGAAGAATTCAACGCCATGATCGCGGTGGCCTGACGGCCCCGCGCAAGATCCAAGGGAGCGCCGTGCAGGAACCGGGAGCCAAGCCACAGAAGAAGGCACGCGGCGCGCAGGCGCCGATGGACGATCTGTGGCAGGACGGCGAGGGGCGGGGGCTTTCCGAGGAAAGCCTCGTCGTCGACCTTGCCGGCTTCGAAGGCCCGCTCGACCTTCTGCTGCATCTTGCCCGCACGCAGAAGGTGGACCTGACCCGCATCTCCGTGCTGGCGCTCGCTGAACAGTATCTCGCCTTCATCGACAAGGTGCGAAAGATCCGCATCGAGCTTGCCGCCGATTATCTCGTCATGGCGGCCTGGCTCGCCTATCTGAAATCCCGCCTGCTGATTCCCAAGCAGGCCAAGGACGATGGCCCCTCGGGCGAGGAGATGGCGGCGAGCCTCGCCTTCCGCCTGAAGCGGCTGGAGGCGATGCGCGATGCGGCGACCAAGCTCGTCAACCGCAATCGCCTCGGCCGCGATGTCTTCGCCCGCGGCATGCCGGAGCATATCCCGACCGAACGGCGCTCCGCCTTCGAGGCCTCGCTCTACGATCTCCTCAGCGCCTATGCCTCGCTGCGCCAGCGCCATGCCATCACGCAGGTCACCATCGAGAAGCGCAGCGTCTGGTCGCTCGCCGATGCGCGCGAGATCCTGCAACTGCTCATCGGTGGCTTCGACGACGACTGGACGGCGCTCGACCATTTCATGCTGCGCTACCTGAGCGACCCGACGGAGCGCACGACGGCGATCGCCAGTGCCTTCGCCGCGACGCTGGAGCTCGTGCGCGAGGGCCGGCTCGAGCTGCGCCAGGACGGCGCCTTCCAGCCGATCTATCTGCGCCGCGGCCAGAAGGCCGACGACGAGGACGGGAGCGCCGCGTGAGTGAGGGCGAGGGAGCGCGCGTCATGGAAGAGGCAACGGTGGTCGATCCGCGCCGCCTGCACGAGGCTGCGCGCATTGCCGAGGCGCTGGTCTTCGCCTCCGCCGGTCCGGTCTCCGAGGCCTATATCGCCGACCGCCTGCCGCGTGGCGTCGACGTGGTGCATGTCATGCACGACTTGAAGGCGCTCTATGCCGGGCGCGGCGTGACGCTGGTGCAGGCGGGCGACAGCTGGGCCTTCCGCACCGCGCCGGATTTGTCCTTCGTCATTCGCACCGACGAGACCGAGGTGCGCAAATTGTCGCGCGCCGCGCTGGAGGTGCTGTCCATCATCGCCTACCACCAGCCGGTCACCCGCGCCGAGATCGAGGATATCCGCGGCGTCCAGACATCGAAGGGTACGCTCGACGTGCTGATGGAAGCCGGCTGGGTGCGTTTCCGTGGCCGCCGCCGCTCGCCGGGCCGACCCGTAACCTTCGGCACGACAAGGGATTTCCTCGATCATTTTGGGCTCGAGGAGCTGCGCGACCTGCCGGGCCTCGAAGAGCTGAAGGGGGCGGGGCTCCTGTCCGGCCGCATCCCCTCCAACTTCCAGGTGCCGCTGCCGCTCGGCGAGGACGAGCTGGCGGAGGACGAGGATCCCATCACCCAGCTCGACCTCGAAGAACTCGGACTCTTGACACCGGGCGGAAAAGAAGACGAATAGACGAAGCTTATGACAGGACCGTCGGCGTGAAAGGCCGGCGGCAGGGAAAGACTTCGGCACAATGGCTTCGGACCCGTCAGGCTCCAACGGTATCGAGACGAGACGGGCATCGGCGGTGACCTTCGCGGCGCGGCTCGCCTTCGAGAACGTGCATCACAGCTACCACAACAAGGAAACGATCCGCGGCATCTCGCTGACGGCCGAGCCCGGCGAAGTGCTGTGCCTGCTCGGCCCGTCCGGTTCCGGCAAGACGACGCTGCTGCGCATCGCCGCCGGCATCGAGGCGCAGACCAGTGGCCGCGTCCTGCTCAACGACCGCGAGATCGCCGGCCCCGACGTTTTCCTGCCGCCCGAGCGGCGCGGCGTCGGGCTGATGTTCCAGGATTTCGCGCTCTTCCCGCATATGTCGGTGCTCGACAATGTGCGCTTCGGCCTGACGGCCCTGCCGCGCGCGGAGGCCGAGGCGGAAGCGCAGGCGGCGCTGGAGCGGGTCGGCCTTGCGCATTATGCCCAGAAGTTTCCGCACATGCTGTCGGGCGGCGAGCAACAGCGCGTGGCGCTGGCCCGCGCGCTCGCGCCGCGCCCGTCGGTGCTGCTGATGGACGAGCCGTTCTCCGGTCTCGATTCGCGTCTCAAGGATTCGATCCGCGCCGACACGCTGGCGATCCTGCGCCAGTCGCGCGCCAGCGCCATCGTCGTCACCCATGACGCCGAAGAGGCGATGCGCATGGGCGACAGGATCGCGCTGCTGAAGGATGGCTGCCTCGTGCAGGTGGGCACGGCGGAAGAGCTTTATCTCAAGCCGCAGAGCATCTTCGCCGCCGCCTTCTTCTCCGAGATCAACGAATTTTCCGGCCATGTGCGCGGCGGCGTGGTGGAAACCCCGCTTGGCAATGTCGACGGCGCGGGCTTTACCAACGGACAGAAGGTGTGCGTGGCCGTCCGCCTTGCCGGCCTCAGGGTGCTCGAAACCGGCGGCGACATTCCCGCGCGCATATTGTCGCGGCGTTTCCTTGGCGTGGTCGAGCTTCTGGAACTGGCCGTACCGGGCGCGGACCGGCCGGTTCGGGCGCGTGTGCGGGCGGATCAATTGGCTGCCGGATTGCGCGACGTCACGCTTTCGGCTAACCACCGCGACATACTGGTATTTGAAAAAGACGGCCGAACGTCTTAAATCGGGGTTCAGGTTTCAAAGGGAGTTACGGGAATGGGTTCTTTCAGCATCTGGCATTGGCTGATCGTTCTGGTGGTTGTGCTGCTGCTGTTCGGCCGCGGCAAGATCCCGGAACTGATGGGTGATGTCGCCAAGGGCATCAAGAATTTCAAGAAGGGCATGTCCGACGAGGAAGCCGCTTCGGCCGAGAACGGCAAGACCGTCGAGCACAAGGCTGACGAGGTCAAGTGACCGGCGTCTGGCCGCGAGCGGCGGTTCGCGGCCCATGAGGACATTACCCTATGCTTGATGTCGGCTGGACCGAAATACTCGTCATCGCCATCGTTCTGATCATCGTGGTGGGTCCGAAGGACCTGCCGCAGATGCTGCGCACGTTCGGGCGCATGGTGTCCAAGATGCGCGGCATGGCGAGCGATTTCCGCCAGCAGTTCGACGAGGCGCTGCGCGAGGCCGATCTCGACGACGTGCGCAAGACGATCGGCGAGGCGCAGAAGCTCAATCCGCTGAACACGATCCGCGATGCGGTCAATCCGCTGCGCCAGATCGGCGACGAGATCAAATCCGATCTCCAGAAGGCGACGAACGCCTCGTCGACGCAGACGCCCGCCGTCACCCCGACGGACGGCACCTCCGCGACGCCGGCCGCCGTGCCCTCCACGGCGCAGACGCCCGCTTCCACCGAGCCCGTGGCCGCCGTGCCGCTCAAGGCCGGCCCGGTCGCCAAGACCGCGAAGAAGAAGGCCGGGGGCGATAGCGCGAAGGCGGCAAAGCCCCGCAAGGCCGAGACCGCTGCGAAGGCGACGGCGACGAAGGCGGCTTCAAAGACCGCCGTCCAGACGCCTGCGGTCGAGAAGGCCGCCAGCAAGGCGTCCGCGACCGCCAAGGCTGCGACCAGGCCCAAAACGGCAGAGAAGGCCGTAGCCAAGTCCCCCGCGGCCGAGAAGGCCGCGACCAAGCCTAATGCAGCCGAGAAGGCCGCGACCAAGCCCAACGCGGCCGAGAAGGCCGCTATCAAGCCGAAGACGGCCAAGACCAAGAAGGGCGACGCATGAGCGGCGATCTCGAAGACAAGCCCCAGCCGCTCATCGAGCACCTGATCGAGCTGCGCCAGCGCCTGCTCTGGGCGGTCGGCGCCTTCTTCGTCGCCTTCCTCGTCTGCTTCTATTTCGCCAAGCAGCTTTTCAACCTGCTCGTCCTGCCCTTCAAATGGGCCGTGAGCTGGGCCGGGCTGACCCATCGCAATGTCGAGCTGATCTATACGGCGCCGCAGGAATTCTTCTTCACGCAGATCAAGGTCGCCATGTTCGGCGCGCTGGTCATCGCGTTCCCGGTCATCGCCCAGCAAGTCTACAAGTTCGTGGCGCCGGGCCTCTACAAGAACGAGCGATCCGCCTTCCTGCCGTTCCTGATCGCCTCGCCCATCCTCTTCCTCATCGGCGCGGCGCTGGTCTACTTCTTCTTCACGCCCATGGTCATGTGGTTCTTCCTCGCCATGGAACAGGGCGGCGGCGAGGGGCAGGTCTCGATCCAGCTTCTGCCGAAGGTTTCCGAATATCTCGGCCTGATCATGTCGCTGATCTTCGCGTTCGGTCTCGTCTTCCAGCTTCCGGTCGTCTCCTCGCTGCTCGTCAGGGCCGGCTTCATCGATTCGAAGGCGCTCGCCAACAAGCGCAAATATGCGATCGTCATCGCCTTCGTCGTGGCCGCCGTGCTGACGCCGCCCGATCCGGTGTCCCAGATCGGCCTTGCACTGCCGGCCATCCTTCTCTACGAGATTTCCATCTATACGGCCCGACTCATCGAACGGCAGCGGGCGAGCGCCTCGAACGCGCAGGATGCGGAAAACGAGGGCGCTGCAACACCGGGCGAGGCCGACTGAGGCCCGCCGGCGGGTCGCTGCCGGGCGTGGATGGGCCATAATCCACGGAACGCCTGGAACGATTATGCTTGATATCAAATGGATCCGCGACAACGCCGACGCCCTTGACGCCGCCCTTGCAAAGCGCGGCGCTAGCCCCCTTGCCAAGACGCTGATCGACCTCGACGAGAAGCGCCGCGCCGTCATCCAGACCGCGCAGGACATGCAGTCGCGCCGCAACGCCGCCTCCAAGGAGATCGGCGCGGCCATGGCGGCCAAGAACTCGGAGCTTGCCGAAAAGCTGAAGGCGGAAGTCTCGGCCATCAAGGACCAGCTGCCGGCCGCCGAGGACGAAGAGCGCCAGGTCACCGCCGAGCTCAACGATGCCCTGTCGCGCATCCCGAACATTCCCTTCGACGACGTGCCGGTCGGCGCGGACGAGACGGGCAATGTCGAGAAGCTGACCTGGGGCAAGAAGCCCGGCTGGAACCACAAACCGCTGGAGCATTACGAGATCGGCGAGGCGCTCGGCTACATGGACTTCGAGGCCGCCGCGAAGATCGCCGGCTCGCGCTTCACCGTGCTCAAGGGGCAGCTTGCCCGCCTGGAACGCGCGCTCGGCCAGTTCATGATCGACACGCACACGCAGGAGCACGGCTATACGGAAGTCCATGCGCCGCTGCTCGTGCGCGACGACGCCATGTACGGCACCGGCCAGCTTCCGAAGTTTTCCGAAGACCTCTTCCGCACCACCGACGGCCGCTGGCTGATCCCGACCGCGGAAGTCTCGCTCACCAATCTCGTGCGCGAGGAAATCCTGGAACAGGAGAAGCTGCCGCTGCGCTTCACCGCGCTGACGCCGTGCTTCCGCTCGGAAGCCGGTTCGTCCGGCCGCGACACGCGCGGCATGCTGCGCCAGCACCAGTTCATGAAATGCGAGCTGGTCTCGATCACCGACGCCGAAAGCGCGGTCGACGAGCACGAGCGCATGACGGCCTGCGCCGAGGAAATCCTCAAGCGCCTCGACCTGCACTACCGTGTCATGACGCTCTGCACGGGCGACATGGGCTTCGGCGCCCGCAAGACCTACGATCTCGAAGTCTGGCTGCCCGGCCAGGACACGTTCCGCGAAATCTCGTCCTGCTCGGTCTGCGGCGATTTCCAGGGCCGCCGCATGAATGCCCGCTATCGCGGCAAGGACGACAAGGCGACGAAGTTCGTGCACACGCTGAACGGTTCGGGCACGGCCGTCGGCCGCGCGCTGATCGCCGTCATGGAAAACTATCTCAATGCCGATGGCTCGATCACCGTGCCGGAGGCGCTGCTGCCCTATATGGGCGGCCTGAAGAAGATCGAGAAGGCTGCCTGAGGCGGGAAACGAGATGCGCATTCTCCTGACCAATGACGACGGCATCCATGCCGAGGGCCTCGCGGCCCTCGAGCGGATCGCCCGCGAACTGACCGACGACGTTTGGGTCGTCGCGCCGGAGACCGACCAGAGCGGCCTTGCGCATTCGCTGACCCTTTCCGAGCCGCTACGCCTGCGCAAGATCGACGACAAGCGCTATGCGCTGCGCGGCACGCCGACCGACTGCGTCATCATGGGCGTGCGCGAAGTGCTCGACAGGAAGCCGGACCTCGTGCTCTCGGGCGTCAATGCCGGCGCCAACATGGCCGACGACGTCACCTATTCCGGCACTATCGCCGGCGCCATCGAGGGCACGCTGCAGGGCATCAAGTCCATGGCGCTGAGCCAAGCCTACAATCATGCCGGCGGCCGCGTCGTGCCGTGGGAAGTCTCCGAGACCTTCGCGCCGAAGCTCATCCGCCAGTTGATGGACGTGGAACTGCCGGACTGGACGTTCTTCAACCTGAACTTCCCCAATTGCGCACCGTCCGACCTTCAGGGCGTCGAGGTGACGAGCCAGGGCAAGCTGGATTTCGGCCTGACGATCGACGAGCGCCAGGATGGCCGCGGCTTCCCCTATTACTGGCTGCGCTTCGGCGAGCGGAAGGGCGACTTCCGCGCCGGCACGGACATCCACGCCGTGAAGAACCACAAGATTTCCGTGACGCCGCTGAAGCTCGACCTGACGGATTACACGGTGCTGGACCGCGTGCAGCGCGCGCTTGGTGCAAAGGGTGACGATTGAACACGGGGCGGGTGATCGAGAAGGAAGGTTTTGCCGCGCTGGCGCTGCGCCTGCGCGGCCAGGGCATCAACAATCTCGACCTGCTCACGGCCGTCGAGCAGACGCCGCGCACGCTCTTCGTGCCGCCGCAGTTCGCCGGTGAAGCCTATTCCAGCCGCCTGCTGCCGCTCGACTGCGGCTCCTTCGTCGAGGGCGTCGACCTCGCGGTGCGGATCCTGCACCTTCTCAATCTCAAGGCCGGCCAGCGCATCCTCGAAGTCGGCACCGGCAGCGGCTTCACCGCCGCCGTCATGGGCCGCATGACGGAGCGCGTGCTGACCATCGACCGCTACCGCACGCTGGTCACCAATGCGCAGCAGTCCATCGAGAAGGCCGGCATTCGCAATGTCATCGTGCGCCAGGCCGATGGCAGCAACGGCATGCCGGGCGAGGGGACCTTCGACCGCATCCTCGTCACGACGGCCTTTCCGGCCTTGCCGCGCTTCTTCGCCGAGCAGCTCGTCTCCGGCGGCATGCTGATCGCGCCCGTCATGGTCAGCGAAACCGAGTGTCGCATGCTGAAGCTGGTCAAGACCGGCAGCCGCTTCGACCGCGAAGACCTCTTCGCCGTGCCCTATCTGCCCATCGTCCCGCAGATGGCGCAGGCTCTCTAGGCCCTCCGGGCACCCCTCAAGCAACCTTCTTTTCAACCCGGCGGGCCGCGCGCCCGCTGAGTCTTTGCTGTTTTTGCCGCAAATCCAGAGGCTTCCCGCAGGTGCTCTGCACGCGGTGGGTGAATTTCGCTCGCAAATACAGCGCGTTAACCTTTTGTTAACTTACGCAAGCTTCGCGCAAGCTTCGGGGCGTAGGCCGGAGACGAAGCAGAAGGTTCCACGCAGAACGCCGGTTTTCCAGACGGTTCGGCCGTTCCGATGGAGAGGGAAATGAACGTCTCGAACAGGATCGCCAGCGGTTCCACCAGCGACAGCCTCACGTATCTCGCGACGAAGGCTGCCGGCAAGGGGGCCGAGGAGAATGCCGAGGCTGTCTCGACCGCGCATCTTGCGGGCGGCAGTTCCGACCCGTCCCTGCATGTCGGCCTCTCGGTCGATGCGCTGCTGGTTCTCAGCGTCGCCAAGGAAGAGACGGCTTACAGTCAGCCGGCGCTTACCGAGGCGGAGCGCAACAATCTCGACACGTCGGCGCTCGAACAGCGCGAGCACGCCGCCTACGGCCACTTCCTCAACGAGGGCGACCGCAAGGCCTATTTCCGCGCCTATATCGAATATTTCGACAGCATGCCGGCGCAGGACCAGCGCAGTTCCCGCTATGCCGGGACGCGCGAGCCTGCCGTCGCGGCCCTGCGCGCCATCGCCTATAATGAAAGCGCTCTCGACATGTCCGCGCCTGTCGCTTCCCTTGAGAATGGCGCTGCCCTTGAGAATGGAACCGAGGCCGGCGAGCGCAATGCGCGGCGCGCGACACCCATTTCGGCGATCTTCCAGCCGAGCGCCGGCGATCTCGAAAACGTCGCCCGCGTCAGCGGCCGCATCTCGCGCGCCGACAGCATGTATTCCATCGGTTTCTGAGGCGCTTCAGTCCTCGTTTTGCCACGGTGCGCGCGCACCATGGTTATCAATTCATCAAAAAGACACGGCGGACCGCCCGACTTTAACCGGGCGGTAACTCTAACGCGCTTTAATCATCCCATATCAAGTAGCGTACCGATTGGGTTGTCTCATGCGTAAGAGTGTATCGCCGAGTTTTGGTAGGACCGCGACCCGCCTTATGGCGGCTGCCCTGCTGGCCAGTGTCGCGACCGGGTGCAGCTCGGACGTTTCGCGGTTTGGCGGTCTCTTCTCCAGTTCCGACCAGGATAATATCACGACCAGCTCGGTTCCGCGCCGCACGCTGTTCGGCGGCACCAATCCCGTGCCGCGCGGCGATGTCGGCAACGGCCAGCAGTTTGCATCCGCAAACCAGATGGGCTCGCGCAACGAGGCGCTGAACCAGCCGTTCCCCGATCAGGGCGCGGTCTCCTACGATCCGATCAATACGTCTACGACGGGCTCCGGCACGCGGTCGATGGGCGTCCAGCGCGGCGAGCTTTCCGATCCGACGGTCGGCCAGGTCACCGACCGCCAGGCTTCGCTCGGTCAGGAACTGCCGCAGCGCAAGGCGAAGGCCATCGTCGAGGAGGCGGACAGCCTCACCACCGCGACGGTCAAGGGCAAGGCCGGCTGGTCGACCCGCAATGCGCCTGTCGTCATGCTGCGCCAGGGCGAAAGCGTGAAGACGCTCGCCAACCGCTACGGCGTACCGGAGAAGGAAATTCTCGCCGCCAACGGCCTGAAGCGCGCTTCGGACGCCGAGCCGGGCCAGAAGATCATCATCCCGACCTTCAGCACCACGGCGAGCAGCGCCAAGGCTTCGGCCGACAACACGCTGAAGGCCGACAACAAACTGCCGACGCCGGAACGCAAGGGCGAGCAGAACGTCGCCATCCTGCCGGGCACCGCGACGCGGGACAAGGTCAAGTCGGAGAGCGGCCAGGCGAACACCAACCTCGCCGAGATCGGCGAAGGCAAGGGCAAGGGCAAGGGCAGCTACGAAGTCAAGACGGGCGATTCGCTCGCCAAGATCGCGCGCAGCAACGGCGTTTCCGTCGATGCGCTGAAGAAGGCGAATGGTCTTGAGACGGCCTCGATCCGCATCGGCCAGAAGCTCGTCATCCCGGCCGGCGGCACGGCAGGCGAGACGACGACCGACAAGACCGTGACGGCATCCGTTCCGGTCAAGAAGGAAACCAAGGTCGAGACCGCCGAGAAGAAGCCGGAATCCTACAAGGCGCCGGTGAAGACGGTGACGGAAGTCGCGGAGAAATCCGACGTGACCGACGAAGCGCCCGAATCCACCGGCATCGGCAAGTATCGCTGGCCGGTGCGCGGCGCGGTCATTGCCGGCTACGGCGCCAATGTCGAAGGCAACCGCAACGACGGCATCGACATTTCCGTCCCCGAGGGCACGCCGATCAAGGCCGCCGAGAACGGCGTGGTCATCTATGCCGGCAGCAGCCTGAAGGAACTCGGCAACGCGGTTCTGGTGCGCCATGACGACGGCACCGTCACGGTCTACGGCCATGCCGGCGATCTCAGCGTGCAGCGCGGCCAGAAGATCCAGCGCGGCCAGACGGTCGCGACCTCGGGCATGAGCGGCAACGCCACCCGTCCGAAGGTGCACTTCGAGGTGCGCAAGAACGCGACGCCGGTCAACCCGATGACCTTCCTCGAATAGGCCTCGAGAGGCCCACTCTGAAATCCTGCGCGGGCGGTTCCCTTCGGAGCCGCCCGTTTGTCATTGATGGCTTACCTATTGCTTTGCCGCCCGCTTGCCGAAGGCGTCGCGATAGGCGGCGGGCGTCGTGGCGAGATGCAGGCGGAAGTGGTGGCGGAGCGTGCCCGTCGTACCGAAGCCGGAAAGCGCGGCGATCTCCTCGACGGAGGCGCCGGTTTCTTCCAGGAGGTCGCGCGCCTTGCCGAGCCGCTGGGCGAGCAGCCAGCGGGCGGGCGTCATGCCGGTCGCCGATTCGAAGCGGCGCAGGAAGGTGCGCCCGCTCATGCCGGCCCGGCGGGCGAGCGCCGCCACGGTGTGATCGGCGCCGAGATTTTCCCGCATATGGTCGAGCAGCGGTCCGAGCCGGCCGCTTTCATGGGCGCGCGGCACGACCTGCGTGATGAACTGCGCCTGCCCGCCGTCGCGATGCGCCGGCATGACAAGGCGGCGGGCGACAAGGTTGGCGGCCTCCGTGCCGAAATCCCGGCGGATGAGATGAAGACACAGGTCGAGACCGGCGGCCGTGCCCGCCGATGTCAGCACCGTGCCGGCATCGACATAGAGCACGTCGGGGCTGACATCGACATCCGGATGCCGCGCCGTCAGCGCCTGGGTATAGCGCCAATGGGTGGTGGCCCGCTGCCCGTCGAGCAGGCCGGCGGCGGCGAGCACGAAGGCGCCGGAGCAGAAGGAGAGGATGCGCGCGCCGCGGGCATGGGCGGCCTGCAGCGCAGCGACGAGCGCATCGGGCACCGTCGCATCGACGCCGCGCCAGCCGGGAATGACGATGGTGCCGGCCTCCGCGAGGAGGTCGAGCCCGCCATCGACCGCAAAGCGCAGGCCACCGGCCGCGCGCATTTCGCCCGAATCGACGCCGGCGACGGCAAAGCGATACCAGTTTTCGCCCATTTCCGGCCGCGGAAGGGCGAAGATCTCGGTCGCAATGCCGAACTCGAAGGTGCAGAGCCGGTCATAGGCGATGGCGACGACCAGGGAATTGGCGAGCGGCGGGAGAGAGAGCGGGTTTGGCATGATCTTGAGCCTATATGTCAATCATGCCATCTGCAAGCCGGCACGCGGAGCGGCTACATCTCCCTCATCACAACAGGAGAGAGAGCCATGAGCTTCGTCACCGACTACGCCCCCGCATCCCCCGCCGTCGCCGCCGAACATTTCCTCAGGCGCCTTTCCGTCGAGACCGACTGCTCGGATGTCGCCGCCGCGCTCCGGGCGGGCGATGCGGATTTCGTTCTGCTGCATGTCATCGGTTCGCCGGAGGCCTATGCCCGGCAGCACGTGCCGGGCGCGCTGCACCTGCCGCATCGCCAGATCAGCGCGGAACGCATGGCCGAATGGCCCGAAGAAACGCTGTTCGTCGTCTACTGCGCCGGCCCGCATTGCAACGGCGCGGACCAGGCGGCGCTGAAGCTCGCCCGTCTCGGCCGGCCGGTAAAGATCATGATCGGCGGCGTCACCGGCTGGGCCGACGAAGGACTGCCCTTTGCGACGGGCGCCGCGCCGGGAAGCCTGCTTGCGGTCGCTGCCGAATGAGCGAGGGGGGCTTCACGTTGCGGCCTCCACCGGCGATTGCGACCCTGCCGTCCTGCGGGCGAATCTGAAACAGTCGCGCGAACCAACACGGGAGCCCCCAATGATCACCTGTTATCTCCGCTACGTCATCGATCCGCACAAGCTGGAGGAATTCGAGCTCTATGCCCGGGCGTGGATTCCCATCGTCAATCGCATGGGCGGCACGCATCACGGCTATTTCCTGCCGAGTGAGGGGGCGAACAACATCGCGTTCGCGCTGTTCAGCTTCCCGAGCCTTGCGGCCTACGAGGATTATCGCACCCGCATGGCGAGCGATCCCGAATGCATCGCCGCCTACGACATGGACAAGCGCAACCGCAGCATCATCAGCTTCGAGCGCAGCTTCCTGCGCCCCGTGTTTTCCTGAAGAAACCAGTCTTTCCTGACGAAACGTGGCTTTTCCTGAAACAAGAAAGCCGGCCCTCCGGCCGGCTTTCGATTACCTGAGCGCCTTGCCGAGACGGCCGGCGACGTCCTGGACATATTGCCAGGCGACGCGCCCGGAGCGCGAGCCGCGCGTGGTGGCCCATTCCAGGGCTTCCGCATGCAGCTGCTCCTGCGGCAGGTCGAGACCGAAATGGGCGGCGTAGCCGTCGATCATCTCGAGATATTCGACCTGGCTGCACTTGTAGAAGCCGAGCCAGAGGCCGAAACGGTCGGAAAGCGAAACCTTCTCTTCCACGGCTTCGGACGGATTGATCGCCGTCGACTGCTCGTTCTCGATCATGTTGCGCGGCAGAAGGTGCCGGCGGTTCGAGGTGGCATAGAGCAGCACATTGTCCGGCCGCCCTTCGACGCCGCCGTCCAGCGCCGCCTTCAGCGACTTGTAGGACGTGTCGTCATGGTCGAAGGACAGGTCGTCGCAGAAGATGATGACGGGGAAGGGCACGTCCTTCAGCACGTCGAGCAGCAGCGGCAGCGTCGCGATGTCCTCGCGGTGGACCTCGATGAGCTTGAGGCCGCTCCCGGTCTCCTGCGCGGCCAGCGCATGCACGGACTTGACCAGCGACGACTTGCCCATGCCGCGCGCGCCCCACAGCAGCACGTTGTTGGCCGGCAGGCCACGGGCGAAGCGCACGGTGTTGTCGACGAGGATGTCGCGCACATGGTCGACACCGCGGATGAGGCCGATGTCGATGCGATTCGGGCGCTTGACCGGCTGGGCGTGCAGCCGCGCGGGCGACCAGACGAAAACGTCGGCGGCGGCCCAGTCGTTGACGGCGGGCGCGGGGCCGGCGAGGCGTTCCAGCGCGGTGGTGATGCGGCCGATTTCGGCCAGCAGAAGCGTGACGTGATCTTCCTGCAATGTCTGTCTCCTCATGCCTTCCTGCCGGGTAGCATGCGCCGGCCGGTGGCGAAAAGGGGGAAAGCGCTTGAAAAACGAGCGGTTCGCGGTCTCGTGTGTTGCATTCGAGGCCTGCTTGCCTATATTCCGGCAACCGAAATGGCCCCTCAGGCCGCGCAAATTCAAGATTTCAAGGAGTAGCTGATGTTCATTACCGAGGCCTTCGCCCAGACGGCGGCACCCGGCGGGGCAGGCGGCGCAGACATTCTCATGTCGGTACTGCCGTTCCTGCTGATTTTCGTGGTGATGTACTTCCTCATCATCCGCCCGCAGCGTGCGTCCATGAAGCGTCGCGAAGAGCTTCTGAAGAACATCCGTCGCGGCGACCAGGTCGTCACGGGCGGCGGCATCGTCGGCAAGGTCACCAAGGTCGTCGACGACAGCGAACTGGAAGTCGAAATCGCCGAAGGCGTCAAGGTACGCGTCGCGCGCAGCGGCATCAGCGAAGTCCGCGTCAAGGGCGAACCCGTCAAGGAATAAGCTTGGCCTGCCGCTCGGCCGGGGATACGCTCGGCCTGGCGGCCCGACTGGTTTTCAGCCGGCGCCGCGCCGGACCGAAGTCGAGACCGCGATGCAGCACCCCGCCCGCTGGAAAATCCTCCTCGTCTGGCTCGCCCTGGTGGCGAGCCTTCTTGTCATCCTGCCGAGCCTCTTGCCGGCGCGCATGGCAAATGGCCTTCCGGACTGGCTGGCCTCGCACCGCCTCGTTCCGGGCCTCGACCTTACCGGCGGCTCGCGCCTCGTCCTTCAGGTCTCCCGCAGCGATATCGCCGACGAGCGGCTGCGCGCCGGCGTCGAGACGATCGGCAACGCGTTGCGCGCCGCCGCCGTTCCCTATGGCGATCTCAACGGCGCGGAAGACACGATCGACGTGACCGTCACGGCCGCCGACCGGATCGACGCGGCGCGCCAGACCCTGACGGGTCTTGGCCTCGGCACGCTCAGCGAACCCACGGGCGGCCAGTTCCGCATCGTCCTGCCGGCATCCGCTGTCGAAGAGGCGGCCAGCGCCGCTTCGCTCGGCGCCGTGGATGCCGTGCGCCGCCGCGTCGAAAGCCTCGATATTCCCGCGCTGCTGGTGGCGCGCGGCGAGCGCGACCGCATCGTCGTCTCCATGCCGGGCCTCACCGATCCGCAGCGCGTCAAGGACATGCTGGCGCAGGTCGGCCGGCTCTCCGCCCGGCTCGTCGACAACAGCATGCCGGTCAACCAGGCCATCGAGGACGGCGCGCCGGCCGGGTCCGAAGTGCTCTATTCCACCGGCGAGCCGCCCGTCGGCTATCTCGTGAAGAAGGACGACCTCTTCACCGCCGTGGATGTCGCCTCCGCCCAGCCCGCCGCCAATGGCGAACCCTTCATCGAATTCGTGCTGAAGGGGGATGCCGCCGAGCGGCTGGCCGCCTTTACGCAGGAAAACAGCGGCCGCACCATCGCCATCCTGCTCGACGGCCAGGTCATCTCCACCTCCGAGATCAAGGGCGCCATCACCGACGGCGTCGGCCGCCTTTCCGGCGATTTCGACGCGGAGGGGGCGGCGAACATCGCGCGCATCGTCGCGAGCGGCCCGCTGCCGGCCCCGCTCACCATCATTGAGGAGCGCTCCATCGAGCCGGCGCTCGGCACGACCTCGGTCGGAACCGTGCTGCTCGCCCTCGTCGTCGCCGTTGCCGCCGTCGTCGCCTTCATGACGCTGTTCTATGGCGTGCTCGGCGTCATCGCCTCGTTCTCGCTGTTCTTCAACGTGCTGATCACCTTCGCGGTGCTGGCGCTGGTCGGCGTGCCGATCTCGCTGTCGATGATCGCCGGCGTTGTGCTGACCGTTGGCCTCGCGGTCGATGCCAGCGTGCTGATCTTCGAGCGCATCCGCGAGGAAACCACCAAGGGCCGCTCGCTGCGCGATGCCATCGCCATCGGCTTCGGCCGGGCGCGCGCCACCGTGCTCGATGCCTCCGCCACCATGCTGATCGCCGTGGCGGTGCTCTTCGTCCTGTCGGCCGCGCCGGTGCGGGCCTTCGCGCTTGCCGTCGGCATCGGTCTTCTGGCGACGCTCTTCACCACCTTCACGCTGACGCAGGGCCTCGTGCGCGCCTGGCTCGGCCGCAGCCACGCGACGCATCTGCCGAAGGGCGTGCGCACGGGCCTGTTCGACCGGCTCAACCTGCGCTTCATGGCGGTGCGCAACGTGGTGTTCCTGGCGACGGCCGTGCTGTCGCTGGTGATCGCCGGCCTGCTGACGCTCGGCGAACTGCGGCTCGGCATCGACTTCACCGGCGGCGCTGCCGTCGAGATCCAGGCGAAATCCGGCGAGGTCGATCTCTTCGACATTGCCGCGCGGCTGGCCGATGCCGGCATCGAGGTTCTCGACGTCGACACCCATGGCGATCCGCGCCGGGCGCTGGTGCGGCTCACCTCGCAGGGCGAGGGCGAGAATGCCGAGCAGACCTCCGTGCTCGTGGCGCGCGGCGAGCTTGAGGACGCCTACGACTTCCGCCGCGTCGAAGTGGTCGGCCCGGCCATTTCGGGCGAGTTGATCGACACCGCCACGCTCGGCTTCGTCGCCGGCCTCCTGGCGCTCGTCGCCTATATCTGGATCCGCTTCGAGTGGCATTTCGCCATCGGTGCGGTGATCGCGCTCGCCCATGACGTCTTCTTCACGCTCGGCTTCCTCGCCATCGCCGACATCGAGTTCAACGTCAGCGCCGTCGCGGCCCTGTTGACGGTCGCCGGCTATTCGCTGAACGACACGATGGTCGTCTACGACCGCATTCGCGAAAATCTTCGGCATTTCAAGCAGATGCCGCTGCCCATCCTGATCGACGACGCCATCAACCGCACCCTTTCGCGCACCGTGCTCACCTCGGCGACGACGCTGATCGCGCTCGCGGCGCTTGCCGTCTTCGGCGGCGAGGCGATCCGCACCTTCGCGCTGACGCTGCTCTTCGGGGTGGCGATCGGCACCATCTCCTCTATCTACATTGCCGGACCGATCCTCATCCTGTTCCGCCTCAGGCCGGAGCGCTACCGCCCGGGCAAGGGCGGCGCGGGGACGGCGCCGGAGGCAACAGGAAACAATGGCTAAGGGCATCGAAATCCGGGAGGCGCATTTCCCCGGACGTGCGCCGATCGACGCATATGGCAATGGCGGCTTCCGTTTCGCCGACATGTCGCACCGCGGTTCCATCCTCTGCCTGCCCTCGGGCATTCACGGCTGGGACAAGGAAGAGGGCGCCCCGCTGACCGTCGCCGATCTCCAGCGCGTGCTCGACGAGGCGGGCGAGATCGAGGTGCTGCTCGTCGGCACCGGCAAGGAAATCCGCCCCCTGCCGCCCGAAATCAAGGCGGCGCTGACGGAGCGCCGCATCCGTTCGGATCCGATGAGCACGGGCGCCGCCGTGCGCACGTTCAATGTCATGCTGGCCGAGAGCCGGGCGGTCGCCGCCGCGCTCATCGCCGTTTGAAGCCGGTTTTTCTCGTGACCGATCCGAAAACCGATCCCTATGCGCATGGCCTGACGGTGCTCCGCGATACCGATCGCGACCGCTATCTCGCCTGCCTTCTCGCTCCGCCGGAAAAGCGCGGCGCGCTGGCCGCGCTCTATGCCTTCCATGCCGAGATCGCCCGCGTGCGCGACGTGGTGCGCGAGGCGCTGCCCGGCGAAATCCGCCTGCAATGGTGGCGTGACGTGCTGGAAGGCACGGCGGAGGGCGATGCATCCGCCAATCCGCTCGCCGTCGGCCTCATGGCCTGCGTCAGGGAGCACCGGCTGCCCGTTGCCGTGCTGACCGATATGACCGAAGCGCGCATCTTCGACGTCTACAACGACCCGATGGAAAGCCGTGCGGCGCTGGAAGGCTATGCCGGCGAAACCGCCTCGGCGCTCATCCAGCTCGCAAGCCTCATCCTCGACCCGCAGGGCGCGCCGAAATCCGCCGAGGCTGCCGGCCATGCCGGCGTGGCGCAGACGGTCGCCGGCCTGATTCTGATGCTGCCGATCCACCGCCGGCGCGGCCAGGTCTATCTGCCGGCCGATCTTCTCGCCGCAACGGGCCTGGCGCCCGAAGCGCTGCTCGCCGGCGACGACAGGGCTGCGGCGGCGCGCGCCATCGAGGCCTTTGTCGGCCTCGGCCGCGAGCATTTCGCCAAGGCGAAGCGCGCCGGTGGCGTTGCGCCGGCGAATCGCCCGGCCTTCCTGCCGGTCGCGCTCGTGCCGCATATCCTCGATGCGGCGGAAAAGGCAGGGGCCGATTGCCTCGAACGCTCCCTCGTGCCGGCGCAGTGGCGGCGGCAATGGTGGATGTGGCGCGCCGCGCGCCGCGGGCCGTTCTGAGGCCGGCCGGCGGCAAAGCGTTATGCATGTTTGCGGCCGGTGCTTGACGGGACGCAAAACTGGCGCAAGCCTTGTCGGCTACAGCGACGGGACGTTTTTCGTGGAGGAGTGGAGCCGATGCTCTGGACCATCACCATCGCCTGCCTGCTGGTGGCCGGCCTGATCTTCCGCCAGAGTTTCCGCACGCGGAGCGAGGCGCCTGAACTGGCGGGCGAGGATGCGGGCCTTGCCATCCTCGAATTCGGCCGGGCGTTTCCCGAGGAGGCGATCCGCGAGATGATCGCCACCACGAACGGCCGCACCGTGTTCCTGCGCCTGCATGACGGCAAGGCCGGCTGCATGCATGCCCATGGCCATCACTATACCTGCCACCTCATCGAGCCCGGCACGGTGCGCGTGTCGAGCGCCGGCCCGAAGCGGCTGACCGTACAGTTCACCGATGCCTCCTTCGAGGGCGGCACGTTCGAATTCGCAAATGAGAAGAAGGCGGCGGAGGTTTCGCTCTGGCTGCTCGGCAGCTTCAGGCCGAATCTCTCCGGCAGGGCCGAGGTCGCCGGTCAGCCGAGCTGACCGGCGGATTTTCCGACAATCAGCGGCCCAGCCAGCGGGCGCAGTCTTCCAGCGCGCGGGCGGCGGTCGCTTGCTTCTTGGCGAGCGCCTTGTCCTTGCCGCGGAAGCGCTTCATGCCCTCGGGCTTCGTCAGCGTGCCCGGTTCCAGCGGCGGGAACAGCCCGAAATTGACGTTCATCGGCTGGAAGGAGCGTTTGCCCGGCTCGTCGTCGGAAACGATGTGGCCGCCGGTGATATGGATCAGCAGCGCGCCGAAGGCGGTGGTTTCCGGCGGCAGCGACGGCGTCTCGCCGCGACGCTCGGCGGCGGCGAAGCGGCCGGCGAGAAGGCCGATGCTGGCGCTTTCCACATAACCTTCACAGCCCGTGATCTGCCCGGCAAAGCGCAGGCCCGGCCGGCCCTTCAGCGCCAGCGACGGATCGAGCAGCGTCGGGGAATTGATGTAGGTGTTGCGGTGCAGGCCGCCGAGGCGGGCGAATTCCGCGTTTTCAAGGCCGGGAATAAGGCGGAAGATCTCCGCCTGCGCGCCGTATTTCAGCTTCGTCTGGAAACCGACCATGTTGTAGAGCGTGCCGAGCGCATTGTCCTGGCGCAGCTGCACGACCGCGTAGGGCTTGACCGTCGGGTTATGCGCATTGGTGAGGCCCATGGGCTTCATCGGCCCGTGGCGCAGCGTCTCGCGGCCGCGCTCGGCCATCACCTCGATCGGCAGGCAGCCGTCGAAATAGGGCGTGCCTTCCCATTCCTTGAAGCCCGTCGTGTCGCCGGCGATCAGCGCGTCGATGAAGGCATTGTACTGCGCTTCGTCCATCGGGCAGTTGATATAGTCCTTGCCCGTGCCGCCGGGGCCGACCTTGTCGTAGCGCGACTGGAACCAGCAGGTGTCCATGTCGATGCTGGCCGTGTGCACGATGGGCGCGATGGCGTCGAAGAAGGCGAGCGAATCGGCGCCGGTGCGCGCCTGGATGGCTTCGGCAAGCGAAGGCGCGGTGAGGGGGCCGGTGGCGATGATCGCCTGGTCCCAGTCCTCCGGCGGCAGGCCCGTCACTTCCTCGCGGGTGATGGTGATCAGCGGATGGCTTTCCAGCGCGGCGGTCACGGCGACGGAAAAGCCGTCGCGGTCGACGGCGAGCGCGCCGCCGGCCGGCACCTGGTTGGCATCGGCCGAGCGCATGATCAGCGAACCGGCAAGGCGCATTTCGGCGTGCAGCACGCCGACGGCATTGCTGGTGGCGTCGTCCGAGCGGAAGGAGTTGGAGCAGACGAGTTCGGCAAGGCCGTCCGTCTTGTGGGCATCCGTGCCACGCACGCCGCGCATTTCATGCAGGATGACGGGGATGCCGCTCTCGGCGATCTGCCAGGCGGCTTCTGAGCCGGCAAGGCCGCCGCCGATGACATGGATGGGGCTTTGGGAAGAGGTCTGGGTCATGGGCGGTTCGTTACCATGGCGGCCGGCGCATTCCAAGGAAAAGCGCGGCGGGTCTTGCCATGCCCAGAATCAAAAACGGCACCCTCATGGTGCCGTTTGAAGCGTTCCTCGCGCGTCGCCGTTTCCGGCCGCAGCGGCGGAAACCGGCTATGTCTTAGCGGAACGAACGCGAAGCGATGTCACGGATGTCGTAACGGGTCAGGCCGATGTCCGAGAGCGTGTGGTTCGACAGGTTGCCGAGTTCGTTCAGGGTGCGGCGGTAGGAAATCCAGTTCTTTGCAATGCGGATCGGGTTCATGATCGTCTTCCTCGAAGTGTTTGGCCGGGAGGTCTGTCTCACCGGTTCGTGAGGCCTGTATACGCGAACTGTCTATTAGTGTGCAGTGCAAAGAAGATGCAGCTGCTATGCATTTGTGCAATAAGGCCGCCACAATGGCGCCAAAAACATCAAAAGCGCCTTTATTTCAGGTGGATAGGCGCGGCTTCCTGATGCCTTCCAAATGGGCTGTTTTGTCGCGAATGAGAAATTGCGACATTGTGCGCCGCAAAAAGACGAGCAGAAACGAAAACGCCCTCCGGCAAAACCGAAGGGCGTTTGAAAATCATCCGAAAGGATCGATCGGCTTACTTGGCAGCCTTGCGAGCGATGTAGGGGATATCGCTGCGGCCGATGCCGAGGTCGCGCAGTTCACGGTCCGTCATGCGGCCGAGTTCGCTGACCGTCTGACGATACTTGCGCCAGTTGTTGAAAGAGCGTGCCAGGTTCATGTCTATACCCCTTTCTTGGGCTTCGTACTGAGCGGCCGCTCATCCTTGGCGCCGCCCTGATCTGTTGATAGGGAATATACGCTGCGCCGCAAAAAAGAACAGCGCTGCTATAGCAGGGCACCTATGCAACTGGTGCATGTCAAGCATAAATTTGGGCGAAATTCTGGTCAAATTTCCAGCTTTTGGCCACAAAGGTTAAGATTGCTATGCGCTGAGGGATTGGTGCGGCGCAAAAGAAAAACCCGCCGGGGGAGGAGATCCGGCGGGCTTTCCAATTTCGATCGGCGGCTTGGGAGGAGGAGGGGCCGCCAATCCTGTCGGGGACGAGGGAGGAGAAGATCGTCGCCCGATCGATGAAGCCACCGTAGCCCGCCTCGGCCTGCATCTGTAGCGCCGGATGCGAATGGCACCCATGCGCAGGCGGCATGCGTCGGGGAGGAGGAAGGGGCCGATTGCGCGATCGATGGGCGAAAGGCGGCGTGCAGCGCAAAAAATAACGCCCGCTGGGGAGGAGATCCAGCGGGCGTCATAATGACGATTGGCAACTGGGAGGAGGAGTGTTGCCAATCCTATCGGAGGGACGCTGGGAGGAGGAGTGCGTCGCTCCGAATTCTGTCGATCTCCGTTGCCGGAACATCGGGTCTTTCGGCGTCATGCCGGGCGTTCGACCAATTCCCTTGCCCGTCGGCCGCATCCGGTAAGACGCTTTGCTTCGGGCTGGATCGCTTTCGATCCGATGACCGCAGAATAGCGGGATTTGCGGTTTTGTGCAGTGCAATATGAGCATGGATGGCATGCGCCTTGCGCATGTCTCCATGTCCGGGTTGTGTAAAGTGCGTATAAGTAAACTTCCTGCACATATCCTTCCCTCTCGGATTTTCGAGGAATTTCACGGCAATTGCGAATTTCTCGCCGTCCTCTATCGTTCCTGCTGACGAGACCGGATTCGATCCGGCGGACTTGCAAAGCCAAGCGGAGCGAAACGAATGTACAGGGGCAGGCTGGAGCGCGACCTCAAACTCTGGACGACGCAGGGCCTGATCGATGCCGGAACGGCCGGGCGTCTGCTGAAGGAATACGATTCCCGCGAAAGCTCCTTCAGCCTCGGCCGCGTGCTGATGATCATCGCGGCGCTGCTCCTGTCGGCCGCCGTGCTGCTGCTCGTCGCGGCCAATTGGGACGCGATCCCGCGCCTCGTGCGGCTCGTCGGCATCATGGGGCTGATCTGGGGCGCCTATCTTGCGGGCGGCGTGCTCATCCTGCGCGGCGCCGAGCGGCTGGCGGCCGCCTTCCTCGTGCTCGGCACGCTCGCCTTCGGCGGCGCCATCGCGCTGGTCGGGCAGATGTATCACCTGTCGGGCGACACGTTCCAGGCGATGCTCGTCTGGTTCGCCGGCGCCGTCGCGGCGGCCGCGCTCTTCCGCTCCGGCGCGGTCACGGCGATTGCCGGTTTTCTCGCCTTCGCCGTCGCGGGCTTCGACTGGACGCAGTCCTACAATGCCGACGAGACGGTCCTCTTCTGGCTGATGCCGTTGATGGCCGTCGTCATCATCCTTCTGGTGCGCTATACGGGCGCCGATCGCGTCCGGCATCTTGCCTATCTGCTGCTCGTCGCCTGGCTTGCCTATATCTATGGAGAGAACGAGACGCGCACGACGGCCATCGCCATCGCGTCCTTCGGCGCCATCGCCTATCTCCTGGCCGCCGTGCCGCAATCGCCGCTCCATGCCCTGGCCCGCAGCGCCGGCGCTGCGCCCGCCTTCTACGCCTATCTCGTGCTGATGCTCGGCCTCATGGCGTTGCATGCGGAATTCGGCGGCGTTGCGGACCGGCTGTTCATCGGCATCGTCACGCTCGGCGCGGCCATCGTCGGCATCGTTCTCTCCGGCAAGGAGAACGGCGCGGTGCGCTACCTCGGCTATGCCATCTTCGCCGCCGAAACGCTCTATCTCGCCTCGGAGACGATCGGCTCGATCATCGGCACATCCGGTTTCTTCCTCGTCTCCGGCCTCGTCGTGGCGCTGATCGCCTGGGCCGTGATCGTGCTGGAGCGGCGCCTCGCCAAGTCTGAAACCCGGGCGGAGGCCTGACCATGACCGCATCCCGCTTGTTCCGTCTCCCGCCGGTCGCCGCCGCCATCATCGCGGCGGCGCTGCAGACCGCCGTCATCGGCTACATGGTCGAAAGCCGCGCCTCGATCCTGCGCAATGGCGCCGATATCAGGCTGAAGACCCTGCCGGTCGATCCGCGCGACCTGCTGCGCGGCGACTACGTGATCCTGTCCTACCCGATCTCGACCATTTCGAAATCCATCGTGACAGGCGAGATGCCGCAGGGTGGAACGCGCGCCCGTCTCAACGTGCGCCTGAAGCCCGGCGCCGACGGGCTGTGGAGCGCGACGGAGGCGAGCTTCGGCGCGCTCGCCCCTCAGGAGGGCAGCGTCGTCCTGCGCACTCTGCCGCTCGATTTCTACACCTCCGTCGCCGGCGGTCTGCCCGATACGTTCTTCGTCGAATACGGCATCGAGCGCTATTACGTGCCGGAAGGAGAGGGCAAAGTGCTGGAGGACGGTCGCAACCAGGAGGAGCTGGAAGTGGAGGCGCGCGTCTCGAAGGATGGTACGCCGCAGATCGCCCGCCTCGTCCTCAGGGGCGAGCCCGTTTACGACGAACCGCTCTATTGAGCCCAAAAGGCCGGGAAAGGGCGGGTTTGCCGCGCATTTTTCCTTTGATCCGCCGAAAACGGGTGATATAGAGACGCCGCGCTCGGAAGGCGCCATGGGAGCGGCCCGGCCGCCCGTGGCAAAAGGGTTTCTGAGACGCGGGTATGGTGAAATTGGTAGACACGCCAGATTTAGGTTCTGGTGCCGCAAGGCGTGGGAGTTCAAGTCTCTCTACCCGCACCAGAGCCACCAAACGCGGAAACTGAGCGTTCCGCGTGGCGTGGAGCATTTCAGCGCGCCATTTTGCTTGCCAAAAGGCCACCGAATTCAGTAAAGCCACTGCCGGCAAATGGACCGGCGGGGTGCTCGCCATAACCGGCAGGCCGGTTTGAGCACCGCCAACTCGAAATGAAGGTTTGAACATGCAGGTTATCGAAACGCTCGCTGAAGGGCTGAAGCGCGAAATCAAGGTCGTTATCTCGGCCAAGGACATGGAAGCTCAGATGAACGAGCGTCTTGAGGACGTGAAGGGCCGTGTCCGCATCAACGGCTTCCGTCCGGGCAAGGTGCCCTTCGCCCATCTGAAGAAGATGTACGGCAAGTCCGTCATGGCCGAACTCGTCAACGAGATCGTCCGCGAACGCCCGTCGGCGATTCTCTCCGAGCGCGGCGAAAAGTCCGCTACGCAGCCGGAAGTCGCGATGACCGAAGATCAGGCCGAAGCGGAAAAGATCCTCAACGGCGAAGCCGATTTCGAGTTCACCCTGTCCTACGAAGTCATTCCGGCCATCGCGCTGAAGGACAATTCCGGCATCGCCGTCACCCGTGAAGTCGTCGAGATCGACGCCAAGGAAGTTGACGAGCAGATCCTGAAGATCGCCGAAAGCGCCCGCACCTACGAAACCAAGAAGGGCAAGGCCGCCAACGGCGACCGCGTCACCATCGACTACCTCGGCAAGGTCGACGGCGTTGCCTTCGACGGCGGCAAGGACGAGGACGCCGAACTGGTTCTCGGTTCCAACCGCTTCATCCCGGGCTTTGAAGAGCAGCTCGTCGGCCTGAAGGCTGGCGACGAGAAGGTCATCACCGTCACCTTCCCGGCCGATTACCCGGCTGCAAACCTTGCCGGCAAGGAAGCCACCTTCGACATCAACGTCAAGGACGTCGCTGGCGCCGCCGACATCGAGATCAACGACGACCTCGCCACCAAGCTCGGCCTCGAATCGGCCGACAAGCTGCGCGAAATCGTCCGTGGCCAGATCGAAAGCCAGTACGGCTCGGTCACCCGCCAGAAGGTCAAGCGTCAGATCCTCGACCAGCTCGACGAGATGTACAAGTTCGACACGCCGGAGCGCCTGGTCGACGCCGAGTTCGAGAACATCTGGCGCCAGATCAACACGGACCTCGCCCAGTCGGGCAAGACCTTCGCTGACGAAGACACGACGGAAGAAGCCGCGCGCGAAGAATATCGCAAGCTCGCCGAACGCCGCGTCCGCCTCGGCCTCGTTCTCTCGGAAATCGGCGAAAAGGCCGGCGTCCAGGTAACGGACGAAGAAATGCAGCAGTCGCTCTTCCAGCAGCTCCGCCAGTTCCCGGGTCAGGAAAAGCAGATCATCGACTACTTCCAGAAGACCCCGGGCGCCGCAGCTTCGCTCCGCGCACCGATCTTTGAAGAGAAGGTCGTCGATCACCTGCTCGGCGAAATCAAGGTAACGGACAAGACCGTTTCCAAGGACGAGCTGCTCGCCGACGACGAAGACGGCGCCGACAAGGACGCCAAGAAGGCGCCGAAGAAGAAGGCTGCCAAGGCTGAAGCTGCGGAAGGCGAAGAAGCCGCTCCGAAGAAGAAGGCCCCGGCCAAGAAGAAGGCCGCTGAAGGCGACGCCGAATAATCGGCTCCTGCCAGAACATTCCGGAAAGGCCGCCCTCGGGCGGCCTTTTTGCGTTTGGGAATGGGTGGTGTCGTTCACCGCGCCGATGCGCGGTGGCCGGATACCGGATCGGGTCCGGTATGACGGAGGAGAGGGAGCGGCGAGAGCGGTGTGGGCAGAATGCGCTGCGGCGGTTTCTAGTAGCAGCAGTAAGCGAGACACCCCACGCAGCCGATACGTTGCATGACCCTCCCGCCCACCTCTCCTCCGTCATCCCGGCCTTGAGCCGGGATCCTGTGTATTGCGGTTCTGGTATAAAGGGTGCGGGCGCAAGGCCGTCCGGGGTCCGGGTCCGTTAAGACCGTTGGCTGGCTTGGGTCCTGCGCCCGCTTCGACATCCCAACCTGAACAGTTGACTGAGGCCGTTCGCGCGGACCTCGCATCACAGGATGAGGCTTCCATGATACGCCCTGTTTTCATCGGATGCGACGTCTCCAAAGCGCATCTGGATCTTTTCGACGAGCACACGCAAACAGCTCTGCGCATTGCCAACACGCCCGCCGCCATCGAGGCATGGCTGGAAACGCTGCAAGAGCGCGAGGCAACCCTCGTGCTTGAGGCGACCGCGCCCTACGACCAGCTTGTCTGCACGGCTCTGGAGCAGCGCCAGCGTCCCTATTGCCGGGTCAATCCGGCAAGGGCCCGCGACTTTGCCCGCGCGAGCGGGCACCTGGCCAAGACGGACGAAATCGATGCGCGCCTGCTCGCGCGCATGGGCCAGGCACTAAACCCCGCGGTGAGCGTGCCGTCCGATCCCGCGCGCCGCGCGCTGGCTCACATGCACACCCGGCGCGACCAGCTCGTCGCCATGCGCCAGCAGGAACGCACCCGCCTTCACAGCGCGCAGCCCGAGCAATACGCCAGCCTCGAAAGCCACATCGCTTGGCTCGATGCAGAGATCGCAAAAATCGACACCGCCTGCCGCGACCATCTGCGCACCTCTCCACAGATGAAAGAACACCATGCACGGCTATGCTCCATTCCAGGCGTCGGACCGATCACGGCCTTCACCCTGATCGCCCATATGCCGGAATTGGGTGGGGCGTCGGCCAAGGCCATGGCGGCTCTCGCCGGCCTTGCGCCCTTCAACGCTGACAGCGGCACACGGCGCGGGCAACGCCACATCCGCGGCGGGCGCAAGCGTGTGCGCGACGCCCTCTACATGGCCGCCCTTGTCGCCTACAGGCTGAAAACACCCTTCGGCAGGACCTTGCAGGCCATGACCGCCAAGGCCAAGCCCTTCAAGCTCATGATCATCGCCATCGCCCGCAAAATCCTCGTCACCGCAAACGCCTTGTTAAGGGACAAAACGAACTTCCGAACGCCGTGACAATACAGTTGCCAGCGCGCTTGCGTCCGCGAGCGCGGGAGACACGGTTCAGCGGATGGGAGGCGTCTTCTCACCGCGCGGACGCGCGGTGGCTGGATACCGGATCGGGTCCGGTATGACGGAGGAGAGGGAGCGGCGAGAGCGGTGTGGGCGGGACTTGCTGAACGCCTTTTGAGAGCAGGATACACCAGACGTGCAGCCGTTACATCGTCCGGCTGACCCAAAGACCTATCCTCCGTCACCCCAATGTCAGCAGCAGCGCCCGATGGTCCGAGACTTCAGGCGTTTCCACCACGGTGAAATCGGCGAGCGGCGCTCGCCCATTCACCAGCATGTAGTCGGCGTAGCGGCCGGGCTTGGTGTAGAGCGATGTGCGGGTGTCGGTGAAGCCGTTGGTGGTGATGAGATCCGTCAGGTCGAGATCGGCGAGGGACTGGAAGGTGCGGCTGTCGGGCAGGAGGTTGAAGTCGCCGCACAGGACGAGGGCCTCGTCCTGCCGGTGCAGGCGGTCGATGAGGGCGATGAGGGACGCGGCCTGCGCGTCGCGTGCCGGCGTGTCGCCCTTGCCGCCGGTTTCGCGCAGGCCATGGAACTGCGCGAGGCAGAGCGTGCGGTCCGCCCTGTAGTCGTAGAGGCGGAAGGCGTGGGCGTTGCGGGCGCGGGGATGCTCGCCGAAACCGTGCGGGGAAAAGGCGCCATGCACGAAGTCGAGGGCCTGGCCGATGACCGCGATCTCCTGGCGCACGAAAGTGGCGAGGCCGAATTCCTGATGGCAGGGATACTCGCCATCCAGAAGTTCGCCGCGGGCGGTCGGGGCAAAGAAGCCGTCATGGCCGGGCAGGGCGTTCGCGATCTCGCGGTAGAGATTGGCGCGCTGCTGGAGTTCCACCGCGCCATCGCGGTAGGTCAGCCATTCGGAGCGGGCGGCGACGGCGCGCGGCACCTCCTGCAGGCAATAGACATCCGCATCGACCTGCTTGAGATAGTCGAGAAGCGGCGCGTGGCGCATGCCGCCCCAGACATTCAGCGACAGGATTTTCATGGCGCTGCTCCTCTCTGCTATGCCGATGCCGCGTTGCCATGCCGGGTGGAACGCCTCGATAGAAAGGCGTTCGCCGGAATGTGAAACGGGCGCTTACGCCTTCTGCGACAGGTCGCCCATGCGGTTCCAGGCGTCGAGCCCGGCGATCTTGTAGGCTTCGGCGAGCGTCGGGTAGTTGAAGGTGTTCTCGACGAAATATTCGACGGTGCCCTTCAGGTTCAACACGGCCTGACCGATATGAACGAGCTCGGTCGCGCCTTCGCCGACGATATGCACGCCGAGCAGGCGGCGGGTCTTCAGCGAGAAGATCATCTTCAGCAGGCCGGAATTGAGACCCATGATGTGGCCGCGCGAGGTCTCGCGGAACCGCGCCATGCCGCATTCATAGGGAATGCCGCGCTCCTTGACCTCTTCTTCCGTCAGGCCGCAGGTGGAAATCTCCGGCACGGCATAAATGCCGTAGGGGAAGTATTTCGGCGGTTCCTTGGCGATGGCGCCAACGGCGACGCGGGCCGCGATACGCCCCTGTTCCATCGAGGTGGAGGCAAGGCTCGGGAAGCCGACGACGTCGCCGGCGGCATAGATATGCGGCACCTCCGTCTGGAAGGTTTCCGGGTTCACGCTAAGGCGGCCGCGCGAATCGGCGCTGAGGCCGGCGGCGGCAAGATTCAGACTGTCCGTCGCGCCGACGCGGCCGGCGGCGTAGAGCACCATGTCGCAGGTGACGCGGCGGCCATTGTCCAGCGTGATCTCGCACTTGCCGTTGTCGAGCTTTTCCACCTTGTCGGCCGTCTGGCCGAGGATGAGCTTCATGTTGCGGTCGCGCAGCTCGTAGATGAAGTCCTCGACGATCTCCCGGTCGATGAAGTCGAGAATGGTCGGCTTCGGATCGATGACGGTGACCTGCGTATCGAGCGCGGAGAAGATGGTGGCATATTCGATGCCGATGACGCCCGCGCCGATGACGGCGATGGAGCGCGGCAGTTCCTTGATGTCGAGCAGTTCGTCGCTGTCGAGGATGCTGACGCCGTCGAAGGGAATGCTGCTCGGGCGATAGGGCTTGGTGCCGACGGCGAGCATGATGCTCTTGCCGTTGACATGGATCGTCTCGCCGTCGTCCTTGACGATCTCCATCGTCTCGGATGTCCGGAATTTCGCCTTGCCGCGGATATGCTGCACGCGGTTGCGGGCGAACTGGTGTTCCAGCACCTCGACCTCGTGATCGAGCGTGATCAGCAGGCGGCGGCGCAGGTCGTCGGCGCTGATTTCCTGCTTCACGCGGTAGGCGCGGCCGTAGAAGCCGCGCTCGCGCCAGCCGGAAAGGTTCAGCGCCGTCTCGCGCAGCGTCTTGGAGGGGATGGTGCCGGTGTGCACCGAGACGCCGCCGACGCGCTTGCCCTGTTCGACGACGAGAACCTTGCGGCCGAGCTTGGCCGCCTGAATGGCGCCACGGCGGCCTGCGGGGCCGCTGCCCACGACAACGAGATCGTATTCCTGCATGTGAGATTGCCTCAGTCTTCCGCGGGAAGAATCATATTGCGTCGCAACAATTTTCTTCGCCGAGTAATTTTCGTCAACCGGATATGGCAGAGAACCGTTTCAATCGGATGAAGGAATGCCCCTCCGATTTCATTGGTTTTAAACGCGATTCCGGAAGCGGGGCCGTCGGCGGCATCGGCTCCGGATGCGTGGGGATTCTAGAGCATTTCCAGCTGAAGCGAGATCGCTTCAGCGTCGGAGAATGCGGTAAAACAAAAGCTGGAGCGTTTACGGTGAACCGGATTTCACCGGAAATGCTCTAGAGAAGTCGCAAGCCTCTAAGGCTGGCATGCCCGTCCTTGCCGATAATGATGTGGTCATGAACGGTAATACCAAGCGGGCGGGCGGTTTCCACGATTGTCTTCGTCATATCGATGTCCGCCCGCGACGGGGTGGGATCGCCGGAGGGGTGATTGTGGACGAGGATGATGGCGGTCGCGGACAGTTCCAGCGCGCGGCGCACCACCTCGCGCGGATAGACCGGCGTATGGTCGACCGTGCCGTGGCCCTGCACCTCGTCGGCGATCAGCACATTGCGCTTGTCGAGGAAGAGGATGCGGAACTGTTCGCGCGGCTCATGCGCCATGGCCGCGTGGCAATACTGGATGACCGAGGACCAGGAGCCGAGCAGGGTCTTGTTGCGGATCTCGCTCTTCAGCATGCGCTGGGCGACGGCGGAGACGAGCTTGAGATCGAGCGCCACCGTCTCGCCGATGCCATTGACCTCCTGCAGCAGCGCGGGCGTTGCGCCGAAGACGCCGGAGAGCGTGCCGAAGCGCTCAAGCAGGGCCTTGGCCACCGGCTTCGTGTCGCGCCGGGGGATGAGGCGGAAGAGCAGCAGTTCGAGGATTTCGTAGTCGGCGAGCGTCGTATCGCCATGGTCGCGGAAGCGGTTGCGCAGGCGCTCGCGATGGCCGTGATAGTGTTTGTCTTCCGTCGTGGCGGCGGACCCGGTCGATGCGCGCGCGGGGCGCCCCGGGGCATCGTCGCCGGCAACGCCGAAGAGGTCGTCGGCGGGCGCCGCGGCATCCTCCATCGTCGAAGAGGAAGGAATGCCGGTGCGTCCGCGCGATCCCGTCATGGATGGCCCTAGGCGGGAAGGCCGGGGCGGTCGAGGCCGCCGGGCGACAGCGTGAAGATCTCGCAGCCTTCGGCCGTGACGCCGACGGTGTGCTCGTACTGGGCGGAGAGCGAGCGGTCGCGCGTGACGGCCGTCCAGCCGTCGGACAGCACCTTCACATGCGGGCGGCCGAGATTGATCATCGGCTCGATGGTGAAGATCATGCCTTCCTTCATTTCCGGGCCCTCATTGGCGCGGCCGTAATGCAGGATGTTCGGCGCGTCGTGGAAGAGGCGGCCGATGCCGTGGCCGCAGAACTCGCGCACCACGGAGAAACCGGCGTTCTCGGCAAAGGTCTGGATGGCGTGGCCGATATCGCCCAGGCGGGCGCCGGGCTTCACGGCCGCGATGCCGCGCATCAGGCATTCGTGGGTCACCTCGAGCAGGCGTTCGGCGGCGCGCTTGATCTCGCCGACCGGATACATGCGGCTCGAATCGCCATGCCAGCCGTCGAGGATGAAGGTCACGTCGATATTGACGACATCGCCCTCGCGCAGCGGCTTGTCGTTGGGAATGCCGTGGCAGACGACGTGGTTGATCGAGGTACAGCTCGACTTCGTGTAGCCGCGGTAGTTGAGCGTCGCGGGCAGGACGCCGTGGTCCATGCCGAATTCGAAGACGAAGCGGTCGATGACGTCGGTGGCGACGCCCGGCTTGACCAGCGGATAGAGCTCGTCGAGGCAGCGCGCCGTGAGCTGACAGGCCTTGCGCATGCCGGCAAACGCCTCGGCGTCGTAGAGGCGTATCACGCCCGTGTTCTTCAGCGGCGCGGCGGTCGCGTCGATATAGGTCACCATGGTCGAACTTTCACTCGTCTTTGCAAGACCGTCATAATGCAGCCACCCAGGCTTCGTCCATGGCGATCGACGCCACGGGCCGGATTTGCTGGGATGTAACAGCACATTTGACGGCATAGGCCTCCACGCCGCGGGCGCGCGCCCGGCGGAAGCCCTCGGCATAGAAGGGATCGAGATCGGCGCAGATGCGGAAGCGCTCGCAGTCCTCGCGCTGGATCAGGTAGAGCATGACGGCGCGAAAGCCGGCCTCCGCCATGTCGCCGAGCTCTTCCAGGTGCTTTGCGCCGCGCGCCGTCACCGTGTCGGGGAATTCGGCAAGGCCGGGCGTGCGGCGGAAATGCACGTTCTTCACCTCGACATAGGCCGCCGGCCGGTCGTCGCCCGACAGCAGGATGTCGATGCGCGAATTGCGGCCGTATTTCTTCTCCCGCTCCAGCACCGGATAGGTGCCGAGATCGGCGACGAGGCCGGCGTGGATCGCTTCCTCGGCGAGACGGTTCGGCAGGCCCGTATTGATGCCGACGACAGTGTCGTCCGCCTCCACCAGCTCCAGCCGGTGGCGGTGCTTTCGCGTCGGGCTGTCGCTTGTCGACATCCAGATGCGCGAACCCGGCGCGGTGAGACCGCGCATCGAGCCGGTGTTCGGGCACGAGCCGGTGATCGCCGCGCCGTCGTCCAGCACGGCATCGAACAGGAAGCGCTTGTAGCGCTGCACGAGGGTGCCGGAGACCAGCGGCGGATCGAACTTCATGGTGCGTCAGACACGCACGCGCACATAGGAGCCGGGGGCCTCCTCGATGGAGTTCATCGTGCCGCCCGTCTTGCGGGCGGGCACCATGCGGTCGTCCTCGGCCTTGATCCATTCGTGCCAGTGCGGCCACCAGGAACCGGGCGTTTCCTCCGCCTTCTTCACCCAGTCCTCGAACTCGCCCTTCACGGGGCCGCCGGTCCAGAACTGGTACTTCATCTTGTCCGGCGGGTTGACGACGCCGGCGATGTGGCCGGAGCCGGCCATGACATAGGTGACCTTGCCGCCGAAGAACTTGCTGCCGACGAAGACCGACTTGGCCGGGGCGATATGGTCTTCCTTGGCGGCCAGATTGTAGATCGGGATCTTGACGTCCGTCAGGGAGAGTTTCTTGCCGGCCAGTGTCATCTCACCCTTGGCAAGCGTGTTGTTAAGATAACAATTCCTGAGGTAAAACGAGTGGTTGGCGGCGGGCATTCGTGTGGAATCTGAATTCCAGTAGAGCAGATCGAAGGGCATCGGCTCCTGGCCCTTCAGGTAGTTGTTGACGAAATAGGGCCAGATCAGTTCCGAGGCGCGCAGCATATTGAAGGCCGTCGCCATCTTCGAGCCGTCGAGATAGCCGGTCGCCTTCATGCCCCGTTCGATGACGTCGATCTGGTCCTCGTCGGCGAAGACCTTGAGGTCGCCGGCATGGGTGAAGTCGACCTGCGTCGTGAAGAGCGTCGCGGTGCGGATGCGCTTGTCGCCCTCCTGGCCATGCAGGGCGAGCGTGGCCGCCAGCAGCGTGCCGCCGACGCAATAGCCGATGGCGTTCACCTCGTCCTCGCCGGTCGCCTGCTTGATCGTGTCGAGCGCGAAGCCGACGCCCTCGCGGGCATAGGATTCCCAATCCTTGCCGGCATGGCGCTCGTCCGGATTGACCCAGGAGATGACGAAGACCGTGTGGCCCTGGTCGACCGCCCACTTGATGAAGGATTTCGCCGGGTTGAGGTCGAGGATGTAGAACTTGTTGATCCACGGCGGGCAGATGAGCAGCGGGCGCTTCAGCACCTTGTCCGTCGTCGCGTCGTACTGGATGACCTGGCAGACGTCGCTCTGCGCCAGCACCTTGCCCGGCGTCAGCGCCATGTTCTCGCCGACGGCGAACTTGCTGGTGTCGGTCTGGCGCAGCTTGAGGTCGCCCTTGCCGGCGGCGATGTCCTCGGCCAGCATCTTCATGCCGCGCACGAGGTTGGCGCCGTTCGCGGCGACGGTCTCGCGATAGAGCTGCGGGTTGGTGGTGATGAAGTTGGTCGGCGAGACGGCGCTGGCGATCTGCTTCACATAGAAGCCGGCCTTGTGGCGCGTGTGCTCGTCGAGGCCTTCGGCGTCGGCCACCAGTTTTTCCGCCCAGTCGGAGGTGACGAAATAGGCCTGCCGCAGGAAGTCGAAGAAGGGGTTCTTCACCCAGTCCTCGTCGGTGAAGCGCTTGTCCTTGGCATGCGGATCGGGCGCCGCGTCGACCTCCTGGCCGCCGAGCTTGGTGAGCGTTCGCGACCAGATGTTGAAATAGCTGCCGAGCAGCATGGTCTGCGCCTCGAGCGTGCGGCGCGGGTCGGTCAGCCAGTATTCCGAGACCTTGGAAAGGGTCTTCACCATGTCGACCATCGGCTCGGCGACGGTATCGACCTTCTCGCCGCTTTCGCGCGGGGCGAGCCAGGCGGATGCCGCCTTGCCCAGTTGCTCGACCGTGCGAGCGATATTGACCGTCAGCGCCTCCGGATCCTTGACGATATAGGGCTCGATCGCGGCGGGATCGAATGCCTGGAAACCGGGCTTGTCACCGGCCGCATCGCGTTCCCCCGCTTTGCTTTTCTCGGCCATAGCTCCCTCCCGATTTTATTGTCACTTTTGTATTTTTACATTCGGTCCGAAACAGATTACAAGGGCCTCAAAGCCTTTCGCGGCAATATCGGGAACGGCCGTTTCGACAGGAGCATACAGCCACATGGCGTTCAAATTCAGGCGCTTGAGCGCCGTCCTTCTCGTGGCCGGCGCGCCGTTCATGCTGGCTGCCTGCGCCTCGTCCTCCGAAGCGCCCGCCACGGTGAATGTCGGCGCCAACCGGGCGGCCGTCTACCCCGACATTACCGCCGTCGTCACCGCCGAGACGCAGCAGATGAGCGACGAGGAAGCCGCCGACTACGGCGCGCGCCTGACGGCGCTGTCCCATCGCCGCAAGTCCGGCGCCATTTCCGAGGCGGAATACCGCCGCCAGCTTGCCGAACTGCAGGCCCTGCGCGACAACCACGGCAAGGCGGCGCTCGCGGAAATCGAAGGCACGAAATAGCGCTTGCGTTTCTTGCCGTTTGGCAGCAAAGCGGAAGACGGCCTTCGGGCCGCCGGCGCGGGCGGGCGCCTTCATTTTGAACGCTTTCGCCCTTACCCGGTTACTTGATTCGCGCGAAGTTTTGCGCCGTCCGGCAGGGCCGCCGGAGGGGCTTCGCGCCCAACGGGGTTAGAGATGGAAGAGTTTCACAAGGTCCGGCGTCTGCCGCCATATGTTTTCGAACAGGTCAACCGTTTGAAAGCAAGCGCGCGAGCGGGCGGCGCCGACATCATTGACCTTGGCATGGGCAACCCCGACCTGCCGACGCCCAAGGCGATCGTCGACAAGCTGTGCGAGGTGGTCCAGGACCCGCGCACCCACCGCTATTCCTCGTCCAAGGGCATTCCGGGCCTGCGCCGCGCCCAGGCCGCCTATTACGCCCGTCGCTTCGGCGTGAAGCTGAACCCGGAGACCCAGGTCGTCGCGACCCTCGGCTCCAAGGAAGGCTTCGCCAACATGGCGCAGGCGATCACCGCGCCGGGCGACGTCATCCTGTGCCCGAACCCGACCTATCCGATCCACGCCTTCGGCTTCCTGATGACCGGCGGCGTCATCCGTTCCATTTCGGTCGAGCCGGACGAGAGCTTCTTCCCGCCGCTCGAGCGCGCCGTGCGCCACTCGATCCCCAAGCCGCTGGCGCTGATCCTCAACTACCCGTCGAACCCGACGGCGCAGGTCGCCACGCTCGATTTCTACAAGGACGTCATCGCCTTCGCGAAGAAGCACGACATCATCGTGCTCTCCGACCTGGCCTATTCGGAAATCTACTTCGACGACACGCCGCCGCCCTCCGTGCTGGAAGTGCCGGGCGCCATGGACATCACGGTGGAATTCACCTCCATGTCCAAGACCTTCTCCATGCCCGGCTGGCGCATGGGCTTTGCCGTCGGCAACGAGCGCCTGATCGCCGCGCTGACCCGTGTGAAGTCCTATCTCGACTACGGCGCCTTCACGCCGATCCAGGTGGCGGCCACCCACGCCCTCAACGGCGACGGTTCCGACATCGCGGAAGTGCGCAATGTCTACAAGCGCCGCCGCGACGTGATGGTCGAGACCTTCGGCAAGGCCGGCTTCGAGGTGCCGCCGCCGGCCGCGACCATGTTCGCCTGGGCGAAAATCCCGGAAAAGTTCCGTCATCTCGGTTCGCTCGAATTTTCCAAGCTGCTCGTCGAGAAGGCGGATGTCGCGGTTGCCCCGGGCGTCGGCTTCGGCGAGCTTGGCGACGACTACGTCCGTCTCGCGCTGGTGGAGAACGAACACCGCATCCGCCAGGCGGCGCGCAACATCAAGAAGTTCCTTTCCACGGCCGACGAGACGATGCACAACGTCATCTCGCTGAACGCCCATCGCTAATGAAATCCGCCCTCCGCCTTTCCCGCGGAGGGCTTCCTTCCAGAACCTATAGGACATGACCATGGCTGATGCCCTGAAGATCGGCATTGCAGGCTTGGGGACCGTTGGTGCCTCGCTCGCGAAGATTCTCGTCGAACGCAGGGACATGCTCACGACGACGTGCGGCCGGCCGATCGAGATCACCGCCGTCACGGCGCGCAGCAAGGGCCGGGACCGCGGCGTGGATCTTTCCACCGTCGCATGGTTCGACGACCCGGTGGCGCTGGCGCGGGACGCGGAGATCGACGTCTTCGTCGAACTGATGGGCGGCGCGGGCGATCCTGCCTATGCCGCGGTCAAGGCGGCGCTGACGCGCGGCGTGCATGTGGTGACGGCCAACAAGGCGCTGCTCGCCGCGCACGGCGTCGAGCTTGCCGGCCTTGCCGAAAAGCACGGTTCGCTTCTCAACTACGAGGCGGCGGTCGCCGGCGGCATCCCGGTCATCAAGGCGCTGCGCGAATCCCTGACGGGCAACACGATTTCGCGCGTCTATGGCATCATGAACGGCACCTGCAACTACATCCTGACCAAGATGGAGAAGGAGGGGCTGTCCTTCGAGGATTGCCTCAAGGAAGCCCAGCGCCTCGGTTATGCCGAAGCCGATCCCGCCTTCGACATCGAGGGCAACGACACCGCGCACAAGCTGTCGATCCTGACGACGCTGGCCTTCGGCACGAAGATCGCGGCCGACGACATCTATCTCGAGGGCATCACCAACATTTCCATCGATGATATCCGCGCCGCCGCCGATCTCGGTTACCGCATCAAGCTGCTCGGCGTCGCGCAGAAGACCGACACGGGCGTCGAACAGCGCGTGCATCCGACCATGGTGCCGCTCGACAGCGTCATCGCGCAGGTGGACGGCGTGACGAATGCCGTGGCGATCGAATCGGACATTCTCGGCGAACTGCTGATGGTCGGCCCCGGCGCCGGTGGCAATGCCACGGCCTCGGCCGTGCTCGGCGACATCGCCGATATCGCCAAGAGCCGCCCCGGCGCGCAGACCGTACCGGCCCTCGGCCGCCCGGCCGCGGCGCTTGCGCCCTATAAACGCGCGCAGATCCGCAAGCACCATGGCGGTTACTTCATCCGCCTCTCGGTGGAGGATCGCACGGGCGTGTTCGCCAGCATCGCCAAGCATATGGCGGAAAACGGCATCTCGCTGGAATCCATCGTGCAGCGCGCGCAGTCGACCACCGAATCGACCGATCCCAAGACCATCATCCTCGTCACCCATGCGACGATGGAGGATTCCGTCCGCAAGGCCGTCGCCTCCATCAAGAGCGAAGGCTATCTTGTCGGCGAACCGCAGGTGATCCGCATCGAGCGGCCGAAGGCAGCCTGATCTTTCGAGGCCGCGCGCTATCGCGGGTCGGCGGCCGATCCTGATCTCCGCCTCGCGGGGCGGGGAGCGGGACCGCGTCCCGCGCGACGGCGGCGTTTTAGGGCATCCCGCTTTCGTCTGCCCGCTTGCGGGAGCGGCAGGCCGGATGCGGGCCGGCCATACGCGGTGGCAGGGAGGCGAACAGGCAGGAGCGGCCATGAGCATGCTGGAAAACGCGGACCCCGTCAGCCGGGCCTTCCTCAATGTCGAGCGCTCGGCGACCGGGCAGCGCTGGGTGGCGCGGCTCGATCAGGCGGGGGAAAACCGCGCGCTGGCGATGAGCCAGACCCATGGCCTGCCGGATCTCATCTCACGCGTGCTGGCGGGGCGGGGCGTGCCCTTCGAGACCGCGCTGGAATTTCTCGACCCGACCCTGCGCCGGCTGATGCCGGAACCCTACAGCCTCATGGATTGCGAAGCGGCGACGGAGCGGCTGGCGCGCGCCATCGAGCGGGGCGAGCGCGTGGCGATCTTCGGTGACTACGACGTCGACGGCGCATCCTCCTCGGCGCTGCTCTACCGGTTCCTCGTGCATTTCGGCGTGCCGGCGGAGATCTACATTCCCGACCGCATTTTCGAGGGCTATGGCCCCAATCCGAACGCCATCGCGCAACTGATCGAGCGCGGCGCGCAACTGATCGTCACCGTCGACTGCGGCTCGACGAGCCATGAATCGCTTGCCGTGGCGCGCGAGCGCGGCATCGATGTGGTGGTGATCGACCATCACCAGGTCGGCGAGGACCTGCCGCCGGCGCTTGCGCTGGTCAATCCGAACCGCGAGGACGATCTTTCGGGGCAGGGGCATCTGTCCGCCGCCGGCGTCGTCTTCCTCGTGCTGGTGGCCCTGCAGCGGCTTCTGCGCCAGCGGGGCGACGGGCGGGCCGCGGGCTTCGATCTCCTCGCCATGCTCGATCTCGTGGCGCTGTCGACGGTTTGCGACGTGGTGCCGCTGAAGGGCCTCAACCGCGCTTATGTGGTCAAGGGCCTCGTCGCCGCGCGCCACCTCGGCAATGCCGGCCTGACCGCGCTTTTGAAGCAGGCGGGCATCGGCGGGCCGGTGACGCCCTATCATCTCGGCTTCCTCGTCGGTCCGCGCATCAATGCCGGCGGGCGCATCGGCGATGCGGCGCTGGGCAGCCGGCTGCTGACCATCGACGAACCGGGCGAGGCCGAGCGCATCGCCAAGCAGCTCGACGAGCTCAACCGCGAGCGCCAGGCCATGGAAGTCGCCATGCTCGCCGAGGCCGAGGCGGAAGCCCAGGCCGAATACGGCACCGGCGAGACCGCCTCCATCATTCTCACGGCCCGCGAAGGCTGGCATCCCGGCGTCGTCGGCCTGCTCGCCTCGCGGCTGAAGGATCGCTTCCGCCGCCCGGCCTTCGCCATCGCCTTCGATCCCTCGGGAAAGGGCACCGGCTCGGGCCGCTCGATCAGCGGCTTCGATCTCGGCCGCATGGTGCGCGCCGCCGTGGAGGAGGGCATTCTCGTCAAGGGCGGCGGCCATGCCATGGCGGCGGGCCTGACGGTGGAGCGCGCCAATCTTGGCCGCCTGCGCTCCTTCTTCGAGGAGCGGGCCGAACGCACGGTGCGCGACCTGGTGGCGGTGGAAACGCTGAAGATCGACGGCGCGCTGAGCGCCTCCGGGGCGACGCTCGCCCTTGCCGACCAGCTCGAACAGGCCGGCCCCTATGGCTCCGGCCATGCGCAGCCGATCTTCGCGCTGCCGGCCCACCGGATTCGTGACGTGCGTCCCGTCGGCGTCAACCACCTGCGGCTCGGCCTCGAGGGCCCGGACGGCGGGCGTCTCGACGCCATGGCCTTCCGCGCCGCCGAAACGGATCTCGGCCTGTTTCTCGCCAAGGAACGCGGCCAGGCGGTCCATCTTGCCGGCACGCTTTCGGCCGATAGCTGGCAGGGCAGCCGGCGCATCCAGTTCCGCGTGATCGACGCGGCAAAGGCGTTCTGAACGGCGCGATTTCAATGACGACGAAGGGGGAGAGTGGCACGCCCTAGGGGAGTCGAACCCCTCTTTCCAGAATGAAAATCTGGCGTCCTAACCGATAGACGAAGGGCGCGTGCGGTGAGGGTCTTCTAGTCGGGCATGCCGATTTGCGCAAGCCCTAAATGCAGGAATTTTCAGATTTTTCCAGCTTTGCTCACAGGTTGGAATCCGCCTTGGGAGCGATCTGTTTCCGGCATTGCAAGGGGGAGAAAGTGGCACGCCCTAGGGGAGTCGAACCCCTCTTTCCAGAATGAAAATCTGGCGTCCTAACCGATAGACGAAGGGCGCGTGCGGTGGGCGTCTTCTAGTCGGGCTCGGCCGGATTCGCAAGACGGAAAATCGCGTTGGACGCAACTTTTTCAACAGCCTGAAGCGGCGGTTTCAGATGCGGGAACGAAGCGGTGAAAAGGGGAAAACCGTGGCACGCCCTAGGGGAGTCGAACCCCTCTTTCCAGAATGAAAATCTGGCGTCCTAACCGATAGACGAAGGGCGCGTGCGGTGGGCGTCTTATAGAAGGGCGTTTTTTATTCCGCAAGCGGGAAAAAGCCGTTGTGACAAAAAAATGAAAAGCCGCCCGGAAGGCGGCTTTCGGAAGGGGAAACCACATGGTTCCCAGAGGCTTAGCGCCGTGCGGCTATTTGCGCCGGCGGCAGCGCCAGTTCCAGTCGCGCTCGGGGCCGACGTCGATATGCACGGATTCGGTATGGCAATAGGTGCCGACGCCGCCGCGGCCGGGCATGCTGCGCAGATAGTCCGCAAGCTCCCATTTGCTGACGCCCGCGATCTGGATGTCCGCCGCTTCGCAGCGCGTGTGCAGCGATTGCTTGGCGCGGTTCACCTTGATGTCGCGCAGGCCCGAGGTGACGATGATCGGCTTGTCATAATGCGTCTCGATCGTCTTCAGCACCTGCAGCAGCTCCGGCTTGAAGCAGCCGGTCTTCACCTTCTCGGTCTGCAGCCAGAGGCCATTGGGCGCAAGGCGGGCAAGCCCGGCAAGCGAAGCGACTTCCTTGAACTGCGGCGCGTCGTCCTCGACCTCTTCCGATTCGGAATGATCCGTCGTCGCATAGGCATTGCCGGTCGTCACGCCGGGTAGGGAGCCGAGCGAGGCCATCTGCGTGGCATTGGCGCTGTCGCGGTTGATCACGCGGCGCGGCGTCGCCACGAAGCGCTCGCCGTCGAACTCGCCCTTGGCTTCCCGCTTTTCGGCAAAGAGCGAGGCGAGCGTCACCGTCTTGCGATTCTTGTCCTTTGCCGTCGTTTCCGGCAGCGCGACGGCCGCGCCGTCTTCCGCCGGCAGGGCCAGCGCCTGGTCGGCGGCATTGCCCGTTGCCGCTTCCGCGACCAGCGCGGTGCGCGCCGTCTTGGGGATAGGAACGTTTTCCGGCAGGACGACGGCCTGCTCGCCGTCGGGCGTCATCAGAACCTGCTGCCCGGACGAATCGACCGGCGGCATGTCCTCGACGGGCAGGCTTCTCGTCTGATCCCCCGTCTGGTTGGTCGTCTGGGCCATGCCGGAGGCGGCATAGAGGCTGTTGGTGGTGGCATTGGTGCCGGCGGTCTGCGTGGTATAGGCCGTGCCGGTCGGCGTCACCTGGCCGCCATTGGAATAGATGCTCGCCTGGCCGGCATTGAGCGTCGTCGGCTGCATGATGAGGCCGGCGGTGTCGCTGCCCGCTTCACCGGCCATCGGCTGGCCGGCCGTTCCGGCGTCGGCCGTGGCATAGGCATCCCGCGCCGTCGCGCCCGAGGCGACCACCGGCGTGGTCGTATCGTCCGCGCCTTCGGCGACCGTTTCTTCCTTTTCCTGCGCGGCCTTGGCGTCCGCGCGCATATCCGTGGAGACTGCGGAAACGCAGCCCGAGAGCGTGGCGACCGAGACGGCCAGCAGCAATCCATACCGCAGCGTCTTCAGACGCGGCCACTTTCCCTGCATGTCCTGCAAAGGCTTTCCCCCGCTTTCGACGTTCGTGCCCTCGGTCTTGCCGCCGATGAGGCCAGTTCTTCAAACAGTCGCAACCGCAATCGAGAAAGCCTTAGGGCCCAGGCTGCGGTTGCCGCGATGTTACCGTTTCGGCCGATGCTGTAAAGGCCGAAGCGTGTGAAGCCGTGGAACGCGGAACGGAAGCATCCGGCTCTGAAACGGCCGAAACGCCCCCTCACGCTGGCGACCGACCGGAATGGCAAGAATCTTCCGGTCAAATACGGCGAAACGATGGTTCGTAATACGGATGTATAGGACCCAAGCTTTGCCCGGGGCTTGCGTCCGGGGCGCTTACCAGGCGCCGGTATTGCCCATCGAGGCCCAGGGTTCCGCCGGGGCGAGGTTCTCGCCCTTCTGCAGGATCTCGATGGAGATGCCGTCCGGCGAGCGCACGAAGGCCATGTGGCCGTCGCGCGGCGGGCGGTTGATGGTGACGCCGTTGTCCATCAGCTTCTGGCAGAGCGCATAGATATCGTCGACCTCGTAGGCGAGGTGGCCGAAATTACGCCCGCCCGCATAGTCTTCGGTATCCCAGTTATAGGTGAGTTCCAGGCAGGGCGTCGCGTTTTCGCGCGCCGTGGCGACGTCTTCCGGGGCGGCGAGGAAGATCAGCGTGAAGCGGCCCTTGTCGTTCTCGTAGCGGCGAACTTCCTGAAGACCGAAAAGCGTGCAGTAGAAATGAAGGGACTGGTCGACGTCTTTGACGCGGACCATCGTGTGAAGATAACGCATGAAAAACTCCTTTGAATGGGAATCGCCCGGAAGATTAGGTTTTTGTCAGCCTCAGGCAAGCCTTGCCGCCTACCAATGGCATCGGCAAAACTTTCAAAGGGGCTTGCGCATTCGCATCGGGACAATGTTATTCTGGTTATCAAGAATCAGTTAACCGTAACTCATGTGACGCGTAAACGAGGGGCTGGCAGGTCATGGTGGACAGGGTGTCTTCAAAGGAAATCACGGCGCGTGATGACCAGAGCAATGACGCCGTCGATCTGATCGAGATCACCGGCGTCATCAAGTGGTTCGACGTTGCCAAGGGCTTCGGCTTCATCGTGCCCGACAATGGCATGCAGGACGTGCTGCTGCACGTTACGTGCCTGCGCCGCGACGGCTACCAGACGGTTCTTGAAGGCACGCGCGTCGTCGCGCTCATCCAGAAGCGCGACCGCGGCTACCAGGCCTTCCGCATTCTTTCCATGGACCAGACCACGGCCGTGCATCCCTCGCAGATGCCGCCGGTCAAGACCCATGTGCAGGTCACGCCCTCCAGTGGTCTGGAGCGCGTTCTGGTCAAGTGGTTCAACCGTACCAAGGGCTTCGGCTTCCTGACGCGCGGCGAGGGCACGGAAGACATCTTCATTCATATGGAGACGCTGCGCCGCTTCGGCCTGACGGAACTACGCCCCGGCCAGGTCGTGCTGGTGCGTTTCGGCGATGGCGACAAGGGCCTGATGGCTGCAGAAATCCATCCCGACATGCCGGTTCCGGGCGGCAGGGCGCATTGATGCTGCGCGTCATGCGGGCCCTCGGTGTCGCGCGTCTGGCAAGCGCCGTTCTGGCGCTTTTTCTTTGTTCCGCCCTCCAGGCCGCCGCGGAAGAGAAATTCGACACCCAGCCGCTGACCATCGTCACGAAGGACGGCAAGAGCCATGCCTTCACGGTGGAGCTTGCCGTGACGCCGCGCCAGCGCGAGCAGGGGCTGATGAACCGTGCCGAAATGGCCGAGGATCGCGGCATGCTGTTCGCCTTCGGCGAAACGCGGCAGGTCTTCATGTGGATGAAGAACACCTATATCCCGCTCGACATGCTGTTCATCGCCAAGGACGGCAAGGTGCGCACGATCAAGGAAAACGCCGAACCGCTTTCCGAAGCGATCATCGATTCCGGCGGGCCGATCGACTACGTGCTTGAACTCAACGGCGGCGCCGCAAAACGCCTCGGCCTGCGCCCCGGCAACCGCATCGAGAACGAGCTGATACAGTCCCTGCGCAAGACAAAGTAGGGGCTCCGCCGAGCCCTTTCTTAAGACAGGCGATTTCCAAAAAGAACCACCGGATAGCCACCATTTGCTGTTGCGGCCCAGGGCGGATGCGTGTATCTCCCCGTCACCGGAACGGACGGAGTGTAGCGCAGTCTGGTAGCGCATCTGGTTTGGGACCAGAGGGTCGGGAGTTCGAATCTCTCCACTCCGACCATTTATTCAGTTGAAGACGTCGTGTTTCTTGCGGGCCAGGGCTTTTCCCTTTCCTGACGTCACCAACCGGACTTCGAATACCCGGCAAGCCTCAACACTGAAGAAAACAAAGCGGACACCAATCGGTGCTGTGCCTCTTCGGCAACCGGCAGCACCAGAGTTTCAGCTTTTGTCGGACGCTCCCGGATGACGGTTGACGTGCGCGCCGCGCGTCGCGTGCCCGATGTGTTGGCACCGACGCTGTAAGAAGGCTTCGTTATCGTCAGGCCGTTATCATGGCGCGCCAGATGACGAAGCTGAAGTGACGACCGTGTGCCGCTGAAATCCGAGATGCCACGCCTTGGAAATAGGAACCTAGTTGACCATCGTATTCGCGACGCGATTGGATACCTGAGTATACCGAACCCATAGCCCTCCCACGCCAAAGGCAACAAGCGTAGATGTGATCTCTTTAGGCGTTATGACCTCGCTTGATGGGATACCAAGTGCAAAAGTGACTATGGCTGTACTCACTATGGCAAGAGCGGGAAGCGTAATCCACTGGCATAAAAAGAGTTGAGGGAAATACTTTTTCTTCCTGAATAAAGCGATTGTCGTCGCAATTACCAAGATAACGTAGCCGGCACCCATTGCTATTTCCGCATAAGCTGCGATGTGAACTCTGAGTGGGTAAGCGGTAGACAGGAATCCGTAATCCCCGAGGCTTAAGGCAAAGCTCAGTACCAGCTGAAAAAGCCCTAACACTTGACCTATGGCGAGCCACGCAAGCCAGCCGCCAATACCTTTCAATTCCGACGGATGCGTCGGCTTCTTGCGCAGCACTTGACCGATTAGAAAGGCAATGGTGCCGAGAAAAGCCAGTGCAGCGACCCAGTGCCAAATTGAAAAAGACCCCATCACTCGCCCCCAGGTTACAACCCGAGATGTAGCTGGCATTCGGCCCGCTATGCAAGCCTTCCAGCTCGCAGCGCTATGCTTTGTCCCGTGCAATGGTTGCGGCAAGGGTAGACGGTCGCTGCGGCGCGAGGGGCGCACCGCTTGGTGGAGATCAGAAGGCGACCACGGCGCTCTCGTCGACCGGCGTTGCCTTGATGGCGGCAGCCTGCTCGTCGCCGAAGACGGCGCCGGGGCCTTCGCCGGGGGCGACCTTGTCGAAGGCGACGCGGCTCATGGCCATCTGGCCATCCTTCGCCTTGCGGCCATGCAGATACCCCTTGCCGGCGCTGACCGAATAAAGCGGCATATATTGCGGCAGGTCGCGGTCGCGCAGGGTTTCCTTGCGCATGTTGTCGAGAATGAAGAAGCCTTGATTGGTGCGCACCGCAAGGACCGCGTGGAACAGGTTACGGCTCTCATCGCGCAGAATGACGATGGACATGCTGGATTCGGGCAGGCCGAGGCGCGTCAGCGCCGCCATTTTCAGGATCGCATAGTCCTCGCAGTCGCCGCTGCGGCGGGCGAGCGTTTCCTCCGGCGTCGCCCAATAATCGAGACGGCCGCTGGTGTCGGCGTCACGGCGGTAGCGCACGAAGCTGTTGACCAGGGCGTTCACCGAGCGGATCTTTTCCATGAAGCCGGCATCGCGCAGATTATCGACGGTGCGGGCGAAAGCGGCGCGAGGCAGATCGCACGTGCTGTTTTCGCAGGAGATCGGGTCGGTGGCGGCGTTGCTGACCTTGATGGCATTCAGCTTCGCGACGGCCGGCAGGCGATTGAAGCCGATGGCAAGCGAACCGAAGACGGCGGTGTTCGTTGCAGCCTTTGCCGGGGTTCCCAGCGCGGCGTAGTCCGGTTTGACGATGGTGGCCGTGCGGGTTTCACGATCGATTCCGTCCATCGCAGCCGAAGGCGTCAGCAGGCGGGCATAGTACCCGATCCTCGTCAGGACCTCCTGCCGGCCGGTTGCTGTCAGAATCTTGGCCATGCTGGCCATGGAGAAAGTATAGCCGCCGCTCATCTGTGCCGGAAGAGACGGTTTGCTTTCTGCGGCGGCGGTAGTGACCCAACCTGCGACAATGGCTGCTGCGGACATGGCAATGATGCGGCTTTTTGTTTTTGTATTGTTGAAGCGCATTGGGTTCTACCTCTGTTGTTGGGTAAAACGTAGCGCTTTCGAATAAATATACCGCGAACTTACTTGGATAACCTCAAGTATAGATTGGCGGCGTGTTTTGAGTAAAATTTGAAGAGATCGGACCAAGTTTCATAAACCATGTCGATCCTCCGCGTCCGGTTGTGCGCGTGCTTGTTGCGGACGGCCCTTGCAATGCGTGCTGAGACGGTCGCGATCTCTGGCGATGGGGGCGTGCCTGGTGAAATCGCAAGGGTGCTGAAGGCGAGCGGACGATTGCAGGGCGAAACGATCCTCGCCACCAATCGTGGCGCCCTGCGCGCCCGGCTGGCGGCCGTGCGGTCAAGGCGCCATCGTCGTTTCCACCCGAAGCCGGACCGATTCTTTCCTGGGCCCCAGATGCGCGCATTCCCATGGTCATGCATGCATTTCCCGGCGCGCTTGTTGTGGTTTGAGGACCCGATGTTTCCGTCCCCGGGGGCGTAGAGAGGCCTGCCTGATGCTCCGTTCAGTCACGCTTGCCTGCCCCGAAACAGGGCGACCGGGAATCTTTCACGGTTGGCACGGCCTCGGTTGCAGAGCCACAAGGGACGAACCTTCGTGCCAGGCTGTACCAGAAATAGACGATGCGTCCCGAATTCATACGCCGCACCACACAGCGAGGGACCGCGGGGGCGGCGAAAATGGGTCGGAAAAACCTGAATATTAACCCTTCTGTGCGGGAAACGCGTCAACTGCATAACGGGATATGCCGAAAGATAAAAAGGCCTTGTCGCGAAAATCTTTTGGCTCTTAATGACCTCAACCAAAAGTGGGTGAGCACCTATGACCTTCGACGATCCGCGTTTCTCCATCGTTAACCATGACAACCAGTCCGCCGTCGGCGGCGATGGCGGCGCAGCGCCGGTTGCGCAGGCGATCCTGGTGGCGCAGGCCGCGGGAGAGCCGGTTCCGCTCGCAACCGATGCCGGTCAGCAGGACGGGCAGGGCGCGGCGGTCGAGGTTCCGCGCGAGGTAACCGCGGATGCGCAGAATGTCGTGCGTCTTCCCGTGGGCGTTTCGCTTGACCAGTTCCGCGTCGAGGGCGCCAATCTCGTGCTCGTGCAGGCGGACGGGTCTGAAATCGTCGTGCTCAACGGCGCCTTGCGGGTTCCCACATTCATCATCGGCGAGGTCGAAATTCCGCAGGACGTGCTGGTGGCGGCGCTCGGGGCGAGCGGTGTCGACGTTGCGGCCGGCCCTGAGGGCCTTTCGGCTTCCCCCGCCGGCTCGCAGAGCTCCGGCGGCGAATTCCAGACGCTGCAGCAGAACGACCCGCCGGAAGATATCGGCATTCTCAACCTGCTCGCAGGCACCGATCTTGGCGGAGATGATGGTGCCGGCGACGATCTGCGGAACGACAGGGGCAACACGGCGCCGACCTCCACCGGCGGCAGCGATCTCGGCACGCTCCTCGAAGCCACCGACAACCCCGGTGGCACGGACAGCGATCCGACACCGGTTGGCGGCGTCATCGAGTTCTTCGATATCGATTTCGGCGGGAGCTGGACGGCGAGCGCCAGCACCGGCGCCGTCAGTGCGACGAACTTCAACAACGGCTTCACGCCGAGCCAGGCCCAGCTCGACACCATTCTCGCCGGCTTCAGCCTGGACAGCGCCGCCACCGGCGGCATTACCACGAACCCCTCGGCTGCCGGCAACGGCACGGTCGCCTGGACCTATGCCCTTCCTAACGCGGCCGTCGATTTTCTCGCCGCCGGCGAAACGCTGACGCTCACCTTCGACGTGACCATTTCCGATGGCGTGTCGAATGTCCTGCGCACCGTCACTATCACGGTTGTCGGCACCAATGACGCGCCGTTCTTCGTGGCGGGCGGAAGCCAGCTCTCCGGCGCCGTGACCGAAACGGACGGTGCGACGGGTTCGAGCGCGGCCATCGCGACCTCCGGCACGCTCGCCTTCGTCGATGTCGACACGTCCGACAATGCCCATCAGGTCACGCAGATCGCCGTGGCGACCTCCGGCGCCACCGCACAACTGACGACCGGCGATCTTCTCGGTCTCTTCTCGGCCAGTGTCACGTCCACGACCGCGACTTCCGACAACGGAACGGTCTCCTGGCAGTTTACCGCGCCCGATTCCACCTTCGATTTCCTGCGGGCGGGCCAGCAGCTTCAGCTCGCCTATACGGTGACGCTGGAGGACGGCAAGGGCGGCACGACCAGCCAGGTCGTGACCGTGACGGTAACAGGAACGAACGATGCTCCGGTGATTACCGGCGGTGACGCCATTGGCGCCGTGACCGAAGGTACCGGTTCGGCGCCTGTCGATACCGGTGTTCTGACGTTCGCGGACGTGGACCTGATGGATACGCATAGCGTCTCGCGTCTGCTACTGACGACGGCCTGGACGGGTGGTGCGACGGTTCCGGCTGCGACGCTTGCCGCGCTTGCCGATGCGCTGGCCGTCAATCTTGGTTCGGATGCGACGGGCGGTGCGTCCGGCCGTATCGACTGGACGTTCACGCTTGCCGACCGTCATGCCGACTTCCTGGCCGCGGGCGAGACGCTGACGGTGACCTACCAGGTCACGGTGGCGGACGATTCCGGCGCGGCGAACGGCACGACGACGCGCGACGTGACCGTCGTGATCACCGGGACGAACGACGTTCCGGTGATCACCGGCGGTGACGCCATCGGCGCTGTGACGGAAGGCGTGGTCGTGAAGCCGCCGGAAGGTCCGTCCGAAGGCGGCTCGGAAGGCCCTGGCCCCTTGCTTGTCGATACCGGTGCCCTGACGTTCACGGACCTGGACCTCACGGATACACATAGCGTTTCGCGTCTGCTGCTGACGACGGCCTGGACGGGTGGCGAGACGGTTCCGGCCGCGACGCTTGCCGCGCTTGCCGATGCGCTGGCCGTCAATCTTGGTTCGGATGCGACGGGCGGTGCGTCCGGCCGTATCGACTGGACGTTCACGCTTGCCGACCGTCATGCCGACTTCCTGGCTGCGGGCGAGACGTTGACGGTGACCTACCAGGTCACGGTGGCGGACGATTCCGGCGCGGCGAACGGCACGACGACGCGCGACGTGACCGTCGTGATCACCGGGACGAACGACGTTCCGGTGATCACCGGTGGTGACGCCATCGGCGCTGTGACGGAAGGCGTGGTCGTGAAGCCGCCGGAAGGTCCGTCCGAAGGCGGCTCGGAAGGCCCTGGCCCCTTGCTTGTCGACACCGGCGCCCTGACGTTCACGGACCTGGACCTGACGGATACGCATAGCGTTTCGCGTCTGCTGCTGACGACGGCCTGGACGGGTGGCGCGACGGTTCCGGCTGCGACGCTTGCCGCGCTTGCCGATGCGCTGGCCGTCAATCTTGGTTCGGATGCGACGGGCGGTGCGTCCGGCCGTATCGACTGGACGTTCACGCTTGCCGACCGTCATGCCGACTTCCTGGCTGCGGGCGAGACGCTGACGGTGACCTACCAGGTCACGGTGGCGGACGATTCCGGCGCGGCGAACGGCACGACGACGCGCGACGTGACCGTCATGATCACCGGGACGAACGACGTTCCGGTGATCACCGGCGGTGACGCCATCGGCGCTGTGACGGAAGGCGTGGTCGTGAAGCCGCCGGAAGGTCCGTCCGAAGGCGGCTCGGAAGGCCCTGGCCCCTTGCTTGTCGACACCGGCGCCCTGACGTTCACGGACCTGGACCTGACGGATACGCATAGCGTTTCGCGTCTGCTGCTGACGACGGCCTGGACGGGTGGCGCGACGGTTCCGGCCGCGACGCTTGCCGCGCTTGCCGATGCATTGGCCGTCAATCTTGGTTCGGATGCGACGGGCGGTGCGTCCGGCCGTATCGACTGGACGTTCACGCTTGCCGACCGTCATGCCGACTTCCTGGCTGCGGGCGAGACGCTGACGGTGACCTACCAGGTCACGGTGGCGGACGATTCCGGCGCGGCGAACGGCACGACGACGCGCGACGTGACCGTCGTGATCACCGGGACGAACGACGTTCCGGTGATCACCGGCGGTGACGCCATCGGCGCTGTGACGGAAGGCGTGGTCGTGAAGCCGCCGGAAGGTCCGTCCGAAGGCGGCTCGGAAGGCCCTGGCCCCTTGCTTGTCGACACCGGCGCCCTGACGTTCACGGACCTGGACCTGACGGATACGCATAGCGTCTCGCGTCTGCTGCTGACGACGGCCTGGACGGGTGGCGACACGGTTCCGGCCGCGACGCTTGCCGCGCTTGCCGATGCATTGGCCGTCAATCTTGGTTCGGATGCGACGGGCGGTGCGTCCGGCCGTATCGACTGGACGTTCACGCTTGCCGACCGTCATGCCGACTTCCTGGCTGCGGGCGAGACGTTGACGGTGACCTACCAGGTCACGGTGGCGGACGATTCCGGCGCGGCGAACGGCACGACGACGCGCGACGTGACCGTCGTGATCACCGGGACGAACGATGCGCCTGTGCTGTCGTCGTCGTCGGGTGATGTGACGGAGTTTGCGAACACGGCGCTGTCGTTCACGGCGAACACGGTCACGGGGCAGATGAGCTTCACGGACGTCGATCTGAACGACGTCGGTCATTCGGCGGTCGTGGTATCGGCGGCGCGCAGCGGCGAGACGGATGGTCTTTCGCTGGTGAGCGCGAATGCGCTGCGTTCGATGCTTTCGGTGACGGGTGTGGAGAAGGCTGCGGGCAGCGGCTCGGGCATTGTGAAGTGGGCGTTCTCGGCGCCGGATGCGATGTTCGACTATCTGGCCCAGGGTCAGAAGGTGACGCTGTCCTACCAGGTTCAGGTGTCCGACGGCGACGGCGGCACGGACACGGAGACGGTTACGATCACGGTGACGGGCACGAACGACCGTCCGACCTTCCTTCTGGGCGGTGCTGCGATCGGGATCGAGCAGTCGAACGTGACGGGCAGCAACGCGAACCAGACGTACGGCGGTACGCTGGGCTTCACGGATCTGGACCGGGACGACGTGGGTCACACGGCGACGGTCTCGTATGAGGGTGCGAGCGGAACGACGACGGGTCTTTCGGTCTCTGCGATCGAGGCGGCTGTGTCGGCCACGGCTGCGAAGAGTGTGAACTCGATCCTCGGTTCGGTTCAGTGGACGTTCCAGGCGCCGGACAAGGTGTTCGACTATCTCGGCCGCGGCGAGACGGTGACGTTGAGCTACAAGGTGACGGTGAACGACGGCGAGGGCGCCGGCAATTCGACGGACACGACGACGGTGACGGTGACGATCATCGGCACGAACGACCGGCCGGTGATTGTTGGCGGCGACCTTACGGGCTCTGCCATCGAGGCAGCCGACCTGACGGGGGCTTCGACGCCGGCGCTTGCGGATTCGGGCACGCTGACCTTCACGGATGTGGACCTGACGGACGGGCATACGGTGTCGTCGACGGCGTTCCAGGGTGCGGTCTGGAGCAACGGCACGACGCCGGGCGCGACCTTGACGGCGCTGGGCTCTGCGTTCGGTGCGTCTGTGACGCAGGCGACGAGCGGCGGCCTTGACGGGAAGATCGGCTGGACATTCTCGCTTGCCGACCGCCATGCGGACTTCCTGGCAGCGGGCGAGACGCTGACGGTGACGTACCGGATCACGCTGCGGGACGATTCGGGTGCATCGAACCGGACGACGACGCAGGACGTGACCGTCGTGATCACCGGGACGAACGATGCGCCTGTGCTGTCGTCGTCTTCGGGTGATGTGACGGAATTTGCGAACACGGCGCTGTCGTTCACGGCGAACACGGTCACGGGGCAGATGAGCTTCACGGACGTCGATCTGAACGACGTCGGTCATTCGGCGGTCGTGGTATCGGCGGCGCGCAGCGGCGAGACGGACGGTCTTTCGCTGGTGAGCGCGAATGCGCTGCGTTCGATGCTTTCGGTGACGGGTGTGGAGAAGGCTGCGGGCAGCGGCTCGGGCATTGTGAAGTGGGCGTTCTCGGCGCCGGATGCGATGTTCGACTATCTGGCCCAGGGTCAGAAGGTGACGCTGTCCTACCAGGTTCAGGTGTCCGACGGCGACGGCGGCACGGACACGGAGACGGTTACGATCACGGTGACGGGCACGAACGACCGTCCGACCTTCCTTCTGGGCGGTGCTGCGATCGGGATCGAGCAGTCGAACGTGACGGGCAGCAACGCGAACCAGACGTACGGCGGTACGCTGGGCTTCACGGATCTGGACCGGGACGACGTGGGTCACACGGCGACGGTCTCGTATGAGGGTGCGAGCGGAACGACGACGGGTCTTTCGGTTTCCGCGATCGAGGCGGCTGTGACGCTGGGCGCGGTGGCGAAGGGTGTGAACTCGATCCTCGGTTCGGTTCAGTGGACGTTCCAGGCGCCGGACAAGGTGTTCGACTATCTCGGCCGCGGCGAGACGGTGACGTTGAGCTACAAGGTGACGGTGAACGACGGCGAGGGCGCCGGCAATTCGACGGACACGACGACGGTGACGGTGACGATCATCGGCACGAACGACCGTCCGGTGATTGTTGGCGGCGACCTTACGGGTTCTGCCATCGAGGCAGCCGACCTGACGGGGGCTTCGACGCCGGCGCTTGCGGATTCGGGCACGCTGACCTTCACGGATGTGGACCTGACGGACGGGCATACGGTGTCGTCGACGGCGTTCCAGGGTGCGGTCTGGAGCAACGGCACGACGCCGGGCGCGACCTTGACGGCGCTGGGCTCTGCGTTCGGTGCGTCTGTGACGCAGGCGACGAGCGGCGGCCTTGACGGGAAGATCGGCTGGACATTCTCGCTTGCCGACCGCCATGCGGACTTCCTGGCAGCGGGCGAGACGCTGACGGTGACGTACCGGATCACGCTGCGGGACGATTCGGGTGCATCGAACCGGACGACGACGCAGGACGTGACCGTCGTGATCACCGGGACGAACGATGCGCCTGTGCTGTCGTCGTCTTCGGGTGATGTGACGGAATTTGCGAACACGGCGCTGTCGTTCACGGCGAACACGGTCACGGGGCAGATGAGCTTCACGGACGTCGATCTGAACGACGTCGGTCATTCGGCGGTCGTGGTATCGGCGGCGCGCAGCGGCGAGACGGACGGTCTTTCGCTGGTGAGCGCGAATGCGCTGCGTTCGATGCTTTCGGTGACGGGTGTGGAGAAGGCTGCGGGCAGCGGCTCGGGCATTGTGAAGTGGGCGTTCTCGGCGCCGGATGCGATGTTCGACTATCTGGCCCAGGGTCAGAAGGTGACGCTGTCCTACCAGGTTCAGGTGTCCGACGGCGACGGCGGCACGGACACGGAGACGGTTACGATCACGGTGACGGGCACGAACGACCGTCCGACCTTCCTTCTGGGCGGTGCTGCGATCGGGATCGAGCAGTCGAACGTGACGGGCAGCAACGCGAACCAGACGTACGGCGGTACGCTGGGCTTCACGGATCTGGACCGGGACGACGTGGGTCACACGGCGACGGTCTCGTATGAGGGTGCGAGCGGAACGACGACGGGTCTTTCGGTTTCCGCGATCGAGGCGGCTGTGACGCTGGGCGCGGTGGCGAAGGGTGTGAACTCGATCCTCGGTTCGGTTCAGTGGACGTTCCAGGCGCCGGACAAGGTGTTCGACTATCTCGGCCGCGGCGAGACGGTGACGTTGAGCTACAAGGTGACGGTGAACGACGGCGAGGGCGCCGGCAATTCGACGGACACGACGACGGTGACGGTGACGATCATCGGCACGAACGACCGGCCGGTGATTGTTGGCGGCGACCTTACGGGCTCTGCCATCGAGGCAGCCGACCTGACGGGGGCTTCGACGCCGGCGCTTGCGGATTCGGGCACGCTGACCTTCACGGATGTGGACCTGACGGACGGGCATACGGTGTCGTCGACGGCGTTCCAGGGTGCGGTCTGGAGCAACGGCACGACGCCGGGCGCGACCTTGACGGCGCTGGGCTCTGCGTTCGGTGCGTCTGTGACGCAGGCGACGAGCGGCGGCCTTGACGGGAAGATCGGCTGGACATTCTCGCTTGCCGACCGGCACGCGGACTTCCTGGCCGCGGGCGAGACGCTGACGGTGACGTACCGGATCACGCTGCGGGACGATTCGGGTGCATCGAACCGGACGACGACGCAGGACGTGACCGTCGTGATCACCGGGACGAACGATGCGCCTGTGCTGTCGTCGTCTTCGGGTGATGTGACGGAATTTGCGAACACGGCGCTGTCGTTCACGGCGAACACGGTCACGGGGCAGATGAGCTTCACGGACGTCGATCTGAACGACGTCGGTCATTCGGCGGTCGTGGTATCGGCGGCGCGCAGCGGCGAGACGGACGGTCTTTCGCTGGTGAGCGCGAATGCGCTGCGTTCGATGCTTTCGGTGACGGGTGTGGAGAAGGCTGCGGGCAGCGGCTCGGGCATTGTGAAGTGGGCGTTCTCGGCGCCGGATGCGATGTTCGACTATCTGGCCCAGGGTCAGAAGGTGACGCTGTCCTACCAGGTTCAGGTGTCCGACGGCGACGGCGGCACGGACACGGAGACGGTTACGATCACGGTGACGGGCACGAACGACCGTCCGACCTTCCTTCTGGGCGGTGCTGCGATCGGGATCGAGCAGTCGAACGTGACGGGCAGCAACGCGAACCAGACGTACGGCGGTACGCTGGGCTTCACGGATCTGGACCGGGACGACGTGGGTCACACGGCGACGGTCTCGTATGAGGGTGCGAGCGGAACGACGACGGGTCTTTCGGTCTCTGCGATCGAGGCGGCTGTGTCGGCCACGGCTGCGAAGAGTGTGAACTCGATCCTCGGTTCGGTTCAGTGGACGTTCCAGGCGCCGGACAAGGTGTTCGACTATCTCGGCCGCGGCGAGACGGTGACGTTGAGCTACAAGGTGACGGTGAACGACGGCGAGGGCGCCGGCAATTCGACGGACACGACGACGGTGACGGTGACGATCATCGGCACGAACGACCGTCCGGTGATTGTTGGCGGCGACCTTACGGGTTCTGCCATCGAGGCAGCCGACCTGACGGGGGCTTCGACGCCGGCGCTTGCGGATTCGGGCACGCTGACATTCACGGATGTGGACCTGACGGACGGGCATACGGTGTCGTCGACGGCGTTCCAGGGTGCGGTCTGGAGCAACGGCACGACGCCGGGCGCGACCTTGACGGCGCTGGGCTCTGCGTTCGGTGCGTCTGTGACGCAGGCGACGAGCGGCGGCCTTGACGGGAAGATCGGCTGGACATTCTCGCTTGCCGACCGCCATGCGGACTTCCTGGCAGCGGGCGAGACGCTGACGGTGACGTACCGGATCACGCTGCGGGACGACTCGGGTGCATCGAACCGGACGACGACGCAGGACGTGACGGTTGTGATCACCGGGACGAACGATGCGCCTGTGATCAGCATTCCGGCAGGCGAAACGACGACGAATCTCGGCGGCGAGACGGCGGTATCGCGCTTCCTGAGCGAGACCGATGCGGCGCTGACCTCGTCTGGCGTGCTGACGGTGAGCGATGTCGACGCCGGCAGCGTGGTGACGACGCAGGTCGTTGGCGTGAGCGGCGGCGGTGCGGGCTACAACATCGCCAACGCACTCGGCTTCCTGACGGTTGCTCCGGGCTCGATCAACGATGCCGGTGAAGTGGCGGGCAACCTGGGCTGGACGTTCAACTCCGGTTCGGAGGCGTTCAACTTCCTCTCGCACGGCACCCAGATCCGCCTGACCTACACGATCCGTGTAACAGATGACCGTGGGGCGAGCGACGATCAGCTGGTGACGATCCTGATCACCGGGACGAACGATGCGCCTGTGATCAGCATTCCGGCAGGCGAGACGACGACGAACCTTGGCGGCGAGACGGCGGTATCGCGCTTCCTGAGCGAGACCGATGCGGCGCTGACCTCGTCGGGCGTGCTGACGGTGAGCGATGTCGACGCCGGCAGCGTGGTGACGACGCAGGTCGTTGGCGTGAGCGGCGGCGGTGCGGGCTACAACATCGCCAACGCACTCGGCTTCCTGACGGTTGCTCCGGGCTCGATCAACGATGCCGGTGAAGTGGCGGGCAACCTGGGCTGGACGTTCAACTCCGGTTCGGAGGCGTTCAACTTCCTCTCGCACGGCACCCAGATCCGCCTGACCTACACGATCCGTGTAACAGATGACCGTGGGGCGAGTGACGATCAGCTGGTGACGATCCTGATCACCGGGACGAACGATGCGCCTGTGATCAGCATTCCGGCAGGCGAGACGACGACGAACCTTGGCGGCGAGACGGCGGTATCGCGCTTCCTGAGCGAGACCGATGCGGCGCTGACCTCGTCGGGCGTGCTGACGGTGAGCGATGTCGACGCCGGCAGCGTGGTGACGACGCAGGTCGTTGGCGTGAGCGGCGGCGGTGCGGGCTACAACATCGCCAACGCACTCGGCTTCCTGACGGTTGCTCCGGGCTCGATCAACGATGCCGGTGAAGTGGCGGGCAACCTGGGCTGGACGTTCAACTCCGGTTCGGAGGCGTTCAACTTCCTCTCGCACGGCACCCAGATCCGCCTGACCTACACGATCCGTGTAACGGATGACCGTGGGGCGAGCGACGATCAGCTGGTGACGATCCTGATCACCGGGACGAACGATGCGCCTGTGATCAGCATTCCGGCAGGCGAGACGACGACGAACCTTGGCGGCGAGACGGCGGTATCGCGCTTCCTGAGCGAGACCGATGCGGCGCTGACCTCGTCGGGCGTGCTGACGGTGAGCGATGTCGACGCCGGCAGCGTGGTGACGACGCAGGTCGTTGGCGTGAGCGGCGGCGGTGCGGGCTACAACATCGCCAACGCACTCGGCTTCCTGACGGTTGCTCCGGGCTCGATCAACGATGCCGGTGAAGTGGCGGGCAACCTGGGCTGGACGTTCAACTCCGGTTCGGAGGCGTTCAACTTCCTCTCGCACGGCACCCAGATCCGCCTGACCTACACGATCCGTGTAACGGACGACCGTGGGGCGAGTGACGATCAGCTGGTGACGATCCTGATCACCGGGACGAATGATGCGCCTGTGATCACTGGCAACATATCGGATACGGTCACCGAAGATTCGAGTGCCGATATCGATATTCTGAACCGTCTGGTCGCTTCGGGCAAATTGACGGTTGCGGATCCCGATCTTGGTGAGTCGTTGTTCCAGGAGCAGACGGGCGTCGTACGGACCTACGGCACGTTCTCGATCGATAAGGACGGCAACTGGATTTACTATGTCGACAATGACAGCCCGGCAGTGCAAGGGCTGGCGGGCGGCGCCAGCGTCAACGACACGGTCACGGTGCTGACTGCGGACGGCACGGCGCAGTTGATCACCGTCACGATCAACGGTGCGAACGATGCGCCGAAGATCACGTCCGGCGGGCAGTCGGGCAGCGTTACCGAACTTCCGAACAATGATCCGGCCGAAAATACGCTGACGCATTCGCAGATCGGTGCGATTACGTTCAGTGACGTGGATCTCTCCGACACCCATACCGCGACACCCGAGCTTCAATCGGTAACGTGGAATGGCACAGGCGCGTTGACCTCCGCGCAACAGACGGCGCTTGCGGCGAACTTCCAACTCGCTGGCGTCGATCAGGCAGGCGACAGTGTCGGCTGGACCTATTCGGTGAAAGACGATGCGCTCGACTTCCTGAATGCGGGCGAGACGGCGACGGTCGTCTATCGCGTCACGATTTCGGACGGAAAGGGTGGCACGGCCTATCAGGATGTGACGATCACCATCAACGGTGCGGCCGACCAGCCGCCGCCACCACTTGCCGCCAACCGTGTCAGCCCGATCTATGCGTATGGTGACGACGACACGGCGCCGGCTGGGCAGCCGAAGGCAATCAGTCTCGATCTGGCCAGCCTTTTCACGGGTCAGAGCAACACGGGCAATGTCGTTTACACCTTCGAGCCTGTTGCCGCTGCGTCCCAGGAGAACCCGACACAGGGGACTCTCGGGAACGGCTTGTGGGGTTGGCTGACACGCACAGGAAACGTCATCAGCGGCAATCCGCCGACCAATGGTGCGACCGGACTCTATACCGCCAAGGTTACGGCGACGGACACGGTAACCGGTCAGACGACATATACCTATGTTGCAATCAGCGTCCTGGCGAAGGGAGCGAATTACTATGAGGTGACAACGCCCGGGCAGACATTGAACGATCTTTGGAAGGGCAATGTCATCGAATTGAAGGCAGGGGCGACCATTCCAGGGGCGATCAACGGTGGTCCGGACGATGTTCTGATCGGTAACGAAACCGCAAACAACCTGATGGGCGCTCATGACCGTGACGCACTTTATGGCGGCGGCGGAAACGATACGCTGGACGGCGGGAGCGGGCGGGACTTTGTCGCCGGCGGCGACGGCGATGATACGATCTATGGCCGAAGCGAAACGGATATCCTTCTTGGCGAAGACGGGAACGACACCCTTTGGGGTGGCTCTGGCGACGACGTCCTCCTGGGCGGCGCCGGCGACGACAAGCTCTACGGAGAATCCGGGAACGACTATCTCGATGGCGGAGACGGTGACGACCAGCTTTGGGGTGCCTCTGACAATGACATCCTCCTGGGCGGCGCCGGCAACGACACGCTCTATGGGGATTCCGGGAATGACTATCTCGACGGCGGAGATGGCGACGACCAGCTTTGGGGGGGACTGACAACGACGTTCTCCTGGGCGGCGCTGGGAATGACAAGCTCTATGGAGAGTTCGGAAAGGATGACATCAGCGGCGGAGCGGGTGATGACCAGCTTTGGGGTGGCAATGAAGACGACCGCCTCGACGGCGGGTCAGGCAACGACTACCTCTGGGGCGGCGAGCATAACGACATTCTGATCGGCGGAGCCGGAAATGATTTCCTGAATGGCGGCGCCGGAAATGACAGGCTGGAAGGTGGAGAAGGTTACGACGAGCTGACCGGTGAGGCTGGCAAGGATACCTTTGTCATCGATCCTTCGGCTCTCGCAGGTTTGAGTGCTGTAGACCTTATTACGGACTACAAGCTGGTGAAGAACGGTGACCCGAACAACAACGATGAAGTTGATTTGTCGGCATTGCTTCACGGCTTCTCCGGGAATGCGGATGCGGCCGTCAATCTCTCCTACAACGCTGGGACCAATCAAACGAGCCTGAGCATTCCGGATGTGGACCACGCGGTTGTATTGTTCAGCGGAAACATCACGGCTGTGAGAATTCTGTATGAAGATGCAAACGGGCACACGAAGTCCGCAGACATCTCCTAGCCGGAAATTCCCAGGCGCCTTCCACGAAGGCGCCTGGGACGTCAAGGGCGGCCGGGGCGTCGATCCCTTCACGTCGATTGTCTTTTTCCAGCACGGAAGCTCCGTTCTGTCGAAAGTGTCGGATGGGCTATGATTTCCACCGACTCCGTCTCTTTTGCCGCCTTGTCAGGCTTCCTGATCGTCGCTAAGACGAAACGGAAATTTGTAATGAAGCGAGCCGATCTGGCGTTGTTGCGGGTTAGGATTTCCGTTGAAACTCAACGGACTGAAAAGTGTTTCTCACGCCGCATCAACAGCCTCCCGCGGGTGTCTCGAAAGCAAATGCGCTTCCGGTCATTCCTCTTTCATGGAATCCGGGATATGCATGCGGACGCGCGCCGGTGGTACGGCCGCGCCGTTGTACGTGAATTCTCTGGAGCTGCTTCGATGACCGCGAAGATCTATCGTCCCGCCAAGACCGCCATGCAGTCCGGCAAGGCCAAGACTCACCTCTGGGTTCTGGAGTTCGATGCCGAGAAGCCGCGGACGATCGATCCGATCATGGGCTATACGAGCTCGGGCGACATGTATCAGCAGGTGAAGCTGACCTTCGAGACCAGCGAAGAGGCGATTGCCTATGCGACCCGCAACGGCATCGAATACCGCCTGATCGAACCGAAGGAATCGACCCGCAAGCGCGTCGCCTATCCCGACAATTTCCGCTTCAACCGCATGCAGCCCTGGACCCACTGAGGTCCCTCCGGCCCCTTAGCTCAGCTGGATAGAGCATCTGCCTTCTAAGCAGAATGTCGCAGGTTCGAGCCCTGCAGGGGTCGCCATTCGTTCCCGGATATCACACGCGGACGCCGATCGTTCGCCGTGTGCCTTGCACAAGAAAGCCGCGCGCCCAGCCTCTAGACGCGCAGCTTTCTGTTTCAGTGAACGCTGTCAGCGAATGCCTACGACCCCGCCGGCGCTTCCTTCAGTTCGCAGGCGCTGGTGCCGATGGTCATGGTGTTGCCGCGCCAGTCGATGGTGCCGCTGAGCCAGGCGCGCAGCCAGATGGCGGGCATGAGGAGGTCGCGGGCGATCATGGCGGGCAGTGAAAGCATCGAGAGGCGCCAGCCTTTGGCAAGCGCGAGCGCGGCTTCCGGAAGATAGATTGCGGCCAGTACGAGGAGAGTTGCCGGCAGCAGCGCGGCTCCGGAAAAGAGGGCGGCGGCGAGCGCCAGGGCAAGCGGCGGCAGCACGCCGAGCAGGATTTCCGGCGTGAAGAAGCCGGGGAAGGTGACGCGGCGCAGGCGCGACCAGCGGCACTGGCGCGACCAGATTTCTTGGCCCGTTCGCCGGCCGAGCGGCTGCTCGAAAGGCGAGGAGACGAGGTGGACCTGAAGGCCGAGACGGTTCACCAGCTTGGTGGAGGCGGCGTCCTCGGCGATTTCCGCGTTCAGCGCCTGGATGCCGCCATTGGCGTCGAGCATCGGCTTGTACCAGAGCATGCTCTTGCCCTGCGCGAAACCGAGGCCGAGCGCTTCGCCGGCATATTGCCAGCGCGCCTGCTGGGTGTTGAGGAACATGCATTCCACCTCCGCCCAGAAGCCTTCCGGGCGCGAGCCGAGCGGCGTCGAGCAGACGACGCCCGAATTGCGCCGCCAGCCGGCCATCAGGTGCTGGATATAGTCGGGCGGCATCAGCACGTTGGAATCGGCGAGAATGACCCAGTCGTGCCGGGCGGCCTGCCAGCCCTTGACGCAATTGTTGAGCTTCGGATTGGCGCTGACGCGGTCGTCGCCGATGAGGACGCGCGCCGCGATATCGGGGTTGGCGGCTGCCGTCCGCTCGATTTCCGCGACGATCGGGTCGCCGCCATGGGCGACGCAGAAGAGCAGTTCATAGCTTGGCCAGGTAAGGCGGAAGGCGCGCTCCAGCGTCTCGGCGGAAAAGTTCTCGATGCCGCGGACGGGCACGACGACGGAGACGGGCGGCTTCTTGCGGATATCCGGCGGCGGGGCGCCGGCCGGTTTCAGTCGCTTGCCGGCGACGAGGATGCTGGCGAGGTTGGTCGCGACAAGAGCGCCCGAGGCAAGGGCGAGGGCCTGAGCCATGTCCATTCACGCGTACTCCGAAGGGCGCCGGCTTTTCGGGGCGGCTGCCGGTTCATTCACGCGGGAAGAGACACCATTGTCACATGACAGGCGAATGACGAGGCTGACTGACGGCCTCTCGCGCCCGCGCCATGCCTCCGCCCGCAGGCGGAGACACGGCCGTTTTCGAGCGATTACGACAGGAAGTCGGCGGTCGTCGTGACCGTTCCATAGCCGAATTCCAGCGCCGACATGATGGTGGCGTGAACCTGGGCGGCCGGCACGACCGAATCACCGAAAGCCTTGTCGCGGGTGGCGCAGGCATCGTGCACGACGGTGAGGTTATAGCCGAGATCGGCGGCGGCGCGGGCGGTCGCGTCGATGCATACGTCGCTCATTGCACCGATGACGACCACGTCCTCGATGCCGCCGTCCTGCAGCGTCTGCTGCAACGTCGTTTCGCGGAAGGAGTTCGGGTAGTTCTTGATGATGACAGTGTCGCCGGCCGAGGGCGTGACGGCCGCGATGGGGTGGATGCCGTCCGTGTTGGGCGCAAAGAGCGGCGAATCGGCTTCCTTCGCGATGTGATGGACGTGGATGATGCGGTCGCCCTTGCCGCGGGCGGCGTCGATCACGCGGGCGGCATTGGCGGTGGCGGCGTCGATGCCGGCAAGGCCGAAGCTGCCGGAGGGAAGGTAGTCGTTCTGCAGGTCGACGATGATGACGGCGCGTTTGCTCATGGGGGATCCTTTCTGCACGCTGCTGATGTCATGGACATATTGCCTCCAGCCTGCCATTCCTCGCCATTGGCGATACCGACATAATTCAGGGTGAAAGTGACATGGCTGCCTCGGCCGAAATCGGACTGGTGATTTATCCCGGCGTGCAGATGGCGGCGGTTCTCGGCATGACGGACCTCTTCAACGCCGCCATGGAGCTTGCCGGCCGGAAGGGCCGGGCAGGGCCGCGGCTCGGCGTCAGCCATTGGCGGCTGGAGGAGGGCAGGCCGGTGCGCATCGAGGCGAGCGAGACGCCCTGCGACGCGGCGCGGCCCTGCGTGCTCGTGCTGCCGCCGGCGCTTGGCGATCCCATCGCGCGGGAGGATGCGGCGCCCTTTGCGGCCTGGCTGCGGCAATGCCATGCGGGCGGCATCCAGCTCGCCTCGATCTGTGCGGGCGCTTTCCTGCTCGGCGAGACGGGCCTTCTGGCCGGGCGCACGATCACCACCAACTGGGTGATTGCCGAAACCTTCGAGGTGCGCTTTCCCGATGTGCGGGTGGATACGGACCGGTTGCTCAGCGACGACGGCGACATCGTCACGGCGGGCGGTGTCATGGCCTGGGTGGATCTCGGCCTCAAACTGATCGACCGTTTCCTCGGCCCGACGGTGATGTTGGAAATCGCCCGGCAGTTCGTCATCGATCCGCCGGGGCGCGAGCAGCGCTATTACAGCACCTTCTCGCCGCGCCTGTTGCATGGCGATGCGGCGATCCTCAAGGTGCAGCATTTCCTGCAGGCGAGCGAAGCGAAGGAGATCGGCCTCGATGTGCTGGCGGCCCAGGCGGGGCTGGAGGAACGCACCTTCCTGCGCCGCTTCCGCAAGGCGACGGGGCTGACGACGACGGATTATTGCCAGCGGCTGCGCGTGGCGAAGGCCCAGGAACTGCTGCAGTTCACCACCCGCTCGGTCGATCTGGTGGCGGTCGATGTCGGCTACAACGATCCCGGCGCCTTCCGCAAGGTCTTTGCCCGCATCGTCGGGCTGACGCCGGGGGACTACAGGAAGCGCTTCCGCTCGTAGAGTTTGTCAGGGAAAAGTGGGAACCGGTTTTCCCGAAAAGACAAACGAAAACAAAAGAATTTAGAGCATGTCTGGTTCAAGCTGAACCTGACATGCTCGAGGGTTCGCCGGACCCGGTCTGGCCCGCGCCAAAACGGTTGCGCACCACGGTGACGGTGCAGGGTGCATGGGCGGCAACCTCGCCGGAGACCGTGCCGAGCATGGAGCGCAAGGCCGAGTTGGCGCGCGCGCCCATCACGATATGGTCCACGTGGTTCTGGCGGACATAGTCGAGGATGGCGTCGGCCGGCGAGACGGCCTCCAGCACGTGAAAGGTGATGCCGCCGCCGGGCACGGGCAGGCCCGTCGACCAGCTGCGCAGCTCCACCAGGCGCAGCACATGCTTGTTGCGGCCTTCCTCGTCTAGCGACGTGTCTATGGCGATGCGGTTGATCTTCAAGACGTTGAGGCAGGCGATGCGCGCGTTCGGCGTGTTCTCGATGATGCGGGCGACGGTCTTGTGGATCGCGGCGGCCCGTTCCGGCGTATGGGCGCCGAGGTCGATGGCGACGGCGATGATCGGCGCATCGGCAAGCTGGGCCTCCGCGGTCTGCGGCTTCACGGTTTCGATCGGCACGGGGTTGAAGCGGCGGCGCAGCACCATGCCGAGCGGATCGCGCTTCACCTTGTCCGCCCGCGCGGTCAGCTTGACGCTGGAAAGGTCCTGCAGATCCAGCGCCAGCTGGGCGGCGCTCTGGTAGCGGCGCTCGGGCCGCACCTCTAGGCAGCGCAGGATGATTTCCTGCAGCGCCGGTGGAATGGCGACGTTGCGGGCGCGCGGCGGCAGCGGGTCGCGCCACAGTCGCCGCTTGAGGCCCTTCAGCCGCTGCGGGTCGCCGAAGGGCCGTTCGCCGGTCGCGAAGAAATAGAGCAGGACGCCGAGCGCGAAGAGGTCGCTGCGAAAGTCGCTGCGCGTGCCGAGCACCTGTTCCGGCGCCATATAGGGCGCCGTGCCGTAGGGCAGGCGGAACTGCTCGTCCATCAGGTCCGGCAGGTGCACGTGACGGGCAAGGCCATAGTCGATCAGCACGGCCTCGCCGCTGTCGCGGAACATCACGTTGGACGGTTTCAGGTCGAGATGCACGACATGCTGGCGGTGCAGCGAATCGAGGGCAACGGCGATCTTCGCGCCGATCACCGTCACCTCCTCGGGCGGCAGCGGCAGGCGCTCCAGCAGCGGATAGAGCGAGGCGCCGGGCAGGCGTTCCATGACGATATAGGGCAGGGTGGCGAAATCGCCGTTGGCGATGAAGCGCGGCACATGCGGGCCGGAAAGGCGCGGCAGGATCATCTGCTCCATCTCGAAGCCGACGATGGCGGCGGGGTCGTCGCCCTCGCCGAGCACCGGCACCTTCATGAGAATCGGGCATTCGATGTCCGGCCGGCTCACCGTCCAGATGCGCGCCATGCCGCCATTGTGCGCGATGCCCTCGATGGTGAAGCCGTCGATGACGTCGCCGGGTTTCAGCCGTGTCTTCATGGCTCAGCGTCCCTCGAAAAGACGGTCGGCGAGGGCGGCCGGCAGGCCGGCCGTCCGGATTTTCCCCGCTGCCGTCTCCACGTCATAGGCGACGCGCAGGAAACGTAAGTCGGTGCTTTCGGTGTCGTAGAGCGCGAAGGCGGCGGCCGGGTTGCCGTCGCGCGGCTGGCCGACCGCACCCATGACGGCAAGCCAGCGCCGCTGCGGCAGAAGCGGCACCGGCGTTGCCGAGACGGGGCAGAAATGCGTGATCCTGCCGCCGGGTGCGGTGCAGTAGAGCGCGGGCTTGTGGACATGGCCGCAGAAGCTGACACGCGCCTCGCACGCGGCGAGATGCTGGCCGGCATCGCTGGTGTCGCGCACATAGTTCCAGTCGGACGGCGCGCTGGCATCGGCATGCACGAAGAGGCAGTCGCCCTCGCGGGCCTTCATAGGGCGGGCGGCGAGAAAGGCGCGCGTCTCGCGGCCGAGCTGCCGCCGCGTCCATTCGATGGCGAACATCGCCGTCGCGTTCATGGTGATGGAGGCATTGCCGACCGCATCGTCATGGTTGCCGCGTAGCACCACGGCGCCGGCCGCGGCAAGCTGCCTGGCCCGCTCCGCGCACCATTCCGGGTCCGCGCCATAACCGACGATGTCGCCGAGCAGGACGAAGCGCGCCGCGCCGGCGGCCTCGGCGGCGGCCAGCACGGCCTCGAAGGCCTCGCGGTTGGCATGGATGTCGGAGAGGATGGCAAGCAGCATGGCGGTCCGAATTCGTTCGGGGATCGGCGGAGCATAACCCGCCTTCTCGTGCGCAACCATTCAACGGAAGGGGAATATTGCGCGTCCCGTCTGGCGTTTCGTCAAGACGTGCGGCTGGCGAAGGCGAAAAGGTCGGCGTCGGCATCGCCATGGCCGGCAATCTCGGCCGAAACGATCTCGGCGGCGATCTGGCTGAAGGTGATGCCGTTGCCGCCGAAGCCCATGACGGCGAAGACATGGTCGAGACCGGGAACGCGGCCGATCAGCGGCAGGCCGGTGCGCGTCGTGCCGAAGGGCGCGGCCCAGACATGATCGGGCTCGGGCAGGGCGATGCCGAGCAGGGCCTCCACCTTGCGGCGGATCGTGCGCGTCTTGGCTTTCAGCTTCTGCGGCGAGGCATAGGCATCCTCGCTCGCCTCGTCCTCGCCGCCGGCGATCAGCCGGCCGTCGCGCGAGCGGCGAAGGTAGAGATAGGGATCGGCGCCCTCCCAGACGATGCAGTCGTTCAGCCAGCCGGGCAGGGGCGTGGCGGGCGGCGTGGCGAGCGCCCAGGTCGAGACGATGGCGTGGTTCCGGTCGGCGACGGCTTCAAGGAACTCGTAGCCCGAGCAGAAGATGGCGTGGCCGGCGGCAAGAATCCCGCCGTCCGCCGTGGCGAGCACGACGCCCTCCGCCGTCGGGCGCAGATCGGTGATTTCGAGCGGCGTGACGATTTCAACCCCGCGCGCCGCCGCCGCGCGCAGGATGCCGGCGGCCATCTGCGCGGGATTTGCCGAGGCGGAGATGTCGCTGAGGATGGCCCCGGTGCGGTCGATGGCGAAACGGTCGGCGAGGGTGGCGGCGGTCAGCGTCTCCGCCCTTATGCCGGCGGCGAGCCGGGCTTCGGTCTCCGTTCGTAAGGCACGGCTGCCATAGGCGTCGCCGGCGAGGAACAGCGTCTTCTTGCGCTCGAAGCCGCAGGCGATGCCGAGATCGGTGACGAGATGCGTCAAATGCTCGACGGCCGCGGCCGAGCGCCGCCAGGCGCGGCTTGCCTTTTCCCGGCCGATCATGCCGGCGAGCGTATGGAGGGGAATGTCGATTTCGTGCTGGATCATCGCCGTGCTGGCGAGCGTGCTGCCATGCACGGGCTGCCGGCGGTCGACGACGAGCACGCGGCACTTTCCATCGGCCAGCGCATGGGCCATCAGCGCGCCGGAAATGCCGGCGCCGACGATGATGACGTCGTAGTCGCGGCGGGAGGGCGTCTTTCGGGTGCGCAGGCCAATGCGCGGCGAGTCGGCCCACAGGGGCCGGGAGGTATGCAACGTGCGTTGGCGGGTGATGTCGTGGGATCTGGAAATCGGGCTGCTCCGGAACGGGACGTCCTCCGGAATGGGCGGCAGAGGGAAAAGTTCCCGCTGCCTTCCTGCCGCGCGCGGTGCTTGCATTGCGCGCCGAAAGCATGCAAAGCACGGGGCGCCTGAAACACGACAGGATTTCGCCCATGACCGTCCGTTCGAGAACGCCCCGCCCGATCGACCATCTGGTGCTGCCGGTGTCCGAGCTTGGAATTGCCCGCGAACGCCTCACCGCCCTCGGTTTCACGGTCGCCAAGGATGCGCGCCATCCCTTCGGTACGGAAAACTGTTGTGTCTTCCTTGCCGATGGCAGCTACCTGGAACCGCTCGGCATCGCCAATCGCGAGGAATGCGAAGAGGCGGCCCGCACGGGCAATGCCTTCATCGCGCGCGACCAGGCGTTCCGCTTCCGCCGCGGGCTCGAAGGATTTTCCGCCATCGCCATGGCGACGAACGATGCGGGGGACGACGACCGGCGCTATTCCACTGCCGGCCTTTCCGGCGGCGACATGCTGGAATTCTCGCGCGACATGCTGCTGCCGGACGGAACCGCGGCGACCGGCAGCTTCCGGCTCGCCTTCGCCGCCGACCTGCGCAGCCCCGATTTCTTCTTCTTCGCCTCGCAGCGCGTGCGTCCGCTGCCGTCCGACCGGGCGGCGCTGGAGGCACATGAAAACGGCGTCGTCGCGCTTGCCGAAGTCGTGCTGTCGGAGCAGAACCCGACCGACTTCCAGTATCTGGTGCAGGAAGCGGCCGACGAACGCGAGGTCGAGGCCCTGTCCTTCGGCATGTCCGTCGACACGCCCCGCGGCCGCATCACCGTGCTCAACGATGCCGGGCTTCAGGGCTTCTACGGCATCGCACCCGAAACCACCGATCGCGGCCTGAAGGGCCGGGCGATCGTTTTCAGGGTTTCCAGCCTCTCGGCATGCCGCCAGTTCCTCACCGGGCACGGCATCGGCTACCGCGAACAGGACGAGCGCCTGTTCGTGCCGCCCGCACCGGGGCAGGGCGTCCTCTTTGTCTTTGGAGAATGAGATGAAAGCCAATACCACCGTCGTCGTCGGCGAAGGCGCAAGGAAAGTCACCTTCTCGCAGGCCGAGCGCTTCTCGCTGATCGCCGGCCCCTGCCAGATGGAAAGCCGCGACCATGCCTACATGATCGCCGGCACGCTGGTCGAACTTTGCGACAGGCTCGGCATCGGCCTCGTCTACAAGTCCTCCTTCGACAAGGCCAACCGCACCTCGCTTTCCGGCAAGCGCGGCATCGGCCTCGACAAGGCGATGGAAATCTTCGCCGACCTCAAGAAGGATTTCGGCTTCCCCGTGCTGACCGACATCCATACCGAGGAACAGTGCGACCTCGTTTCCGGCACGGTCGATATCCTGCAGATCCCGGCCTTCCTGTCGCGCCAGACGGACCTGCTCGTGGCCGCCGCCAAGACGGGCCGCACGATCAACATCAAGAAGGGCCAGTTCCTCGCGCCCTGGGACATGAAGAACGTGCTGGCGAAGTTCACCGAGAGCGGCAATCCGAACGTGCTGCTGTGCGAGCGCGGCGCCTCCTTCGGCTACAACACGCTGGTTTCCGACATGCGCTCGCTGCCGATCATGGCCTCGCTCGGCGCGCCCGTGGTCTTCGACGCGACCCATTCCGTGCAGCAGCCGGGCGGGCAGGGCGGCTCCTCCGGCGGCCAGCGCGAATTCGTCGAGACGCTGGCCCGCGCGGCGATTGCCGTCGGCGTTGCCGGCCTCTTCGTCGAAACGCATGAAGACCCCGACCATGCCCCTTCGGACGGGCCGAACATGGTCCATCTCAAGGACATGCCGCGGCTTCTCGAAAAGCTTCTTGCCTTCGACGCCATCGCCAAGGCGTAAGACTTCAAACGGATGACATGGAGACGTGCCATCCGTTTTTTCTGGCGGCAATGCGCCGTTGTAATTTCCGCATCGTCGATTAAAAGTAGATTTTAATCGATTTATAAACCCCGAACCAGGACGATATCCATGACTGCTATCATCGACATCGTTGGACGCGAGATCCTGGACAGCCGCGGCAATCCCACCGTGGAATGCGACGTGCTGCTGGAATCGGGCGTGATGGGCCGTGCGGCCGTGCCGAGCGGCGCGTCCACCGGCTCGCGCGAAGCCATCGAGCTGCGCGACGGCGACAAGAGCCGCTACCTGGGCAAGGGTGTCGAAAACGCCGTCGCCGCCGTCAACGGCGAAATCTTCGAGGCCATCGGTGGTCTCGATGCCGAAGACCAGATCCATATCGACCAGACGATGATCGAACTCGACGGCACGGCGAACAAGTCGCGCCTCGGCGCCAACGCCATCCTCGGCGTCTCGCTCGCCGTCGCCAAGGCGGCGGCCGAAGCCGCCAACCTGCCGCTCTACCGCTATGTCGGCGGCCCGAACGCCCGCATCCTGCCGGTGCCGATGATGAACATCATCAACGGCGGCGCCCATGCCGACAACCCGATCGACTTCCAGGAATTCATGATCGTGCCGGTCGGCGCCGAAACGGTGCGCGATGCCGTGCGCATGGGCTCGGAAGTCTTCCACACGCTGAAGAAGCAGCTTTCGGCCGACGGCCACAACACCAATGTCGGCGATGAAGGCGGCTTCGCGCCAGGCCTCGCTTCGGCGCCCGCCGCCCTCGACTTCATCATGAAGTCCATCGAGAAGGCCGGCTACCGTCCGGGCGAGGACATGTTCATCGCGCTGGACTGCGCCGCCAGCGAGTTCTACAAGGATGGCCAGTACGTGCTGGAAGGCGAAGGCGGCATCAAGCTGAGCGCCGAGCAGTGGACCGATATGCTGGCCACCTGGGTGGACAAGTACCCCATCATCTCCATCGAAGATGGCATGGCCGAAGGCGACTGGGATGGCTGGAAGCACATCACCGAGAAGCTGGGCGACAAGGTGCAGCTGGTGGGTGACGACCTGTTCGTGACCAACACCAAGATCCTGAAGGAAGGCATCGACAAGGGCATCGCCAACTCGATCCTGATCAAGATCAACCAGATCGGCACCCTGACCGAGACCTTCGCCGCCATCGAGATGGCCAAGCGCGCCGGCTACACCGCCGTGATCTCGCACCGCTCGGGTGAGACCGAAGATTCCACCATCTCCGACATCGCCGTGGGCCTGAACGCCGGCCAGATCAAGACCGGCTCGCTCTCGCGCTCGGACCGCATGGCCAAGTACAACCAGCTGCTGCGCATCGAGGAACAGCTCGGCGCACAGGCCAAGTATGCCGGCCGCGGCATCCTGCGCGGCTGATCGAGAAACAGTTTTTCCGAAATGGAAAACGTGGAACCCGCATCCTCGGATGCGGGTTTTTCTTTGCCCGCCGATCATGGTCAATGGTCGGTTAACCGCTTCCCGCTAGTGTCGTCTGCGTATTGCGTATCGGGGCACCAGCATGTGGACCAAACATCATAAGAAGCGGAAATTCGGCCGGCTGGCGCTGCCGGTAATTACCGTCGCATTCCTCTCCTACTTCGGCTATCATTCCGTCCATGGTGACTTCGGTCTGCGCGGAATGGAGGATTTCGAGCGGCAGAGAGTAGAGCGTCAGGCGCGTTTGGACGTGCTCGTGCGGCAGCGCCAGATCCTGGAAAAAGAGGTTGCCCTGATGAGTGACGGCTCGCTCGAACGCGACATGCTGGACGAGAAGGCGCGCTCTTATCTCAACATGTCCCGCGCCGACGAAATCGTCATTTTCCACTGAAAAGCTCGATTAACCGAAATCTGGTTAATCGTAAATCTTCCTTACTAATCAGCGACTTACAAAGAATATAAGCCATGCATTTATGGCATTGCTGAGGCGGACTTTCTCCCCTATGGTTTCCACAAAAGGGCAAACATAGGGAGGAACGAATGGCTCCGCGCAAAAACGCGTCCACGTCCAGCCGCAAGTTGGCGGCAAAGCCTGCAAGGAAAGACTTCAACGGTGGCACGATTGCCGACTTCTCCAAGGAAGACGACCTGAAGGCCTACCGCGAAATGCTGTTCATCCGGCGTTTCGAGGAAAAAGCCGGTCAGCTTTACGGCATGGGCTTCATCGGCGGCTTCTGTCACCTCTATATCGGCCAGGAAGCTGTCGTCGTCGGCATGCAGATGGCGCTGAAGGAAGGTGACCAGGTCATCACCGGTTATCGCGACCACGGTCACATGCTCGCTTGCGGCATGAACGCCCGCGGCGTGATGGCGGAGCTGACCGGACGCCGTGGCGGCCTTTCCAAGGGCAAGGGCGGCTCCATGCACATGTTCTCCAAGGAGAAGCATTTCTATGGCGGCCACGGCATCGTCGGCGGCCAGGTCTCGCTTGGCACGGGTCTCGCCTTCGCCAACCGCTACCGTGGCAACGACAACGTCTCGCTGACCTATTTCGGCGACGGCGCGGCCAACCAGGGCCAGGTCTACGAAAGCTTCAACATGGCGGCCCTCTGGAAGCTGCCGGTGATCTACATCATCGAGAACAACCGCTACGCCATGGGCACCGCCGTTTCGCGCGCCTCCGCCCAGACCGACTTCTCGCAGCGCGGCACCTCCTTCGGCATTCCGGGCTACCAGGTCGACGGCATGGACGTTCGTGCGGTCAAGGCTGCGGCCGACGAGGCTGTCGAGCATTGCCGTTCGGGCAAGGGCCCGATCATTCTCGAAATGCTGACCTACCGCTACCGCGGTCACTCCATGTCCGACCCGGCGAAGTATCGCTCTAAGGACGAAGTGCAGAAGATGCGTTCCGAGCACGATCCGATCGAGCAGGTTCGCGCCCGTCTTCTCGAAAGGGGCTGGGCGAGCGAGGACGATCTCAAGCAGATCGACAAGGACATCCGTGACGTCGTCGCCGACAGCGCCGATTTCGCGCAGGCCGATCCGGAGCCGGATGCATCCGAACTCTATACCGACATCCTGCTGTAATCCGGGGAGGGACACCAATGCCAATCGAAATTCTCATGCCCGCCCTGTCTCCGACCATGGAAGAGGGCACGCTTTCCAAGTGGGTCAAGAACGAAGGCGACACCGTGAAGTCGGGTGACGTCATTGCCGAAATCGAGACCGACAAGGCGACGATGGAAGTCGAAGCCGTCGACGAAGGCGTGATCGGCAAGATCCTGATCGCCGCCGGCACCGAAGGCGTCAAGGTCAACACGGCGATCGCCGTGCTGCTCCAGGACGGCGAAAGCGCCGATGCCATTGCCGCGCCGAAGGCTGCCGCCGCTGAAAAGCCGGCGGAAGTTTCCGCGCCGGCCCCGGCCGCCGCACCCGCTCCGGCCGCTGCTGCGCCCGTTCCGGCTGCGCCGAAGGGTGAAATCGCCGCCGATCCGGATATTCCGGCCGGCACCGAAATGGTGATGACGACGGTGCGCGAAGCGCTGCGCGACGCCATGGCCGAGGAAATGCGCCGCGACGGCGACGTCTTCGTCATGGGTGAAGAGGTGGCCGAATACCAGGGCGCCTACAAGATCACCCAGGGCCTCCTGCAGGAATTCGGCGACCGTCGCGTCATCGACACCCCGATCACCGAACACGGCTTTGCCGGCGTCGGCGTCGCCGCGGCGATGACGGGCCTGAAGCCGGTCGTCGAGTTCATGACCTTCAACTTCGCCATGCAGGCGATCGACCACGTCATCAACTCCGCCGCCAAGACGCTCTATATGTCCGGCGGCCAGATGGGTGCCCCGATCGTCTTCCGCGGCCCGAACGGTGCGGCCGCGCGCGTCGCCGCCCAGCACTCGCAGTGCTATGCGGCATGGTACAGCCACGTTCCCGGCCTCAAGGTCGTCATGCCCTACACGGCTGCCGACGCCAAGGGCCTGCTCAAGGCCGCCATCCGCGACCCGAACCCGGTCATCTTCCTCGAGAACGAAATCCTCTACGGCCAGAGCTTCGAGGTACCGAAGATGGATGACTTCGTCCTGCCGATCGGCAAGGCGCGCATCCACAAGAAGGGCAACGACGTCACCGTCGTCTCCTTCGGCATCGGCATGACCTATGCCCTCAAGGCGATTGCGGAACTCGAGAAGGACGGCATCGACGTCGAACTGATCGACCTTCGCACCATCCGCCCGATGGACCTGCCGACCATCATCGAATCGGTGAAGAAGACCGGCCGTCTCGTCGTCGTCGAGGAAGGCTTCCCGCAGTCCTCCGTCGGCACCGAGATCGCGACCCGCGTCATGCAGCAGGCCTTCGACTATCTCGATGCGCCGATCCTGACGATCGCCGGCAAGGACGTTCCGATGCCCTACGCCGCCAATCTCGAAAAGCTGGCGCTTCCGAATGTCGGCGAAGTCGTCCAGGCGGTCAAAACCGTCTGCTACAAGTAAGGGAGGGCTGAGGTATGCCGATCAACATTACGATGCCGGCCCTTTCGCCCACCATGGAAGAGGGCAATCTTGCCAAGTGGCTCGTCAAGGAAGGCGACACCGTGAAATCCGGTGACGTCATCGCCGAGATCGAGACCGACAAGGCGACGATGGAAGTGGAAGCCGTCGACGAGGGCGTTGTCGCCAAGCTCGTCGTGCCGGCCGGCACGGAAGGCGTGAAGGTCAACACCCTCATCGCCATCCTCGCCGCCGACGGCGAAGACGTGGCCGCTGCCGCTGCCGGCGGCGGTTCGGCTCCCAAGGCCGAAGCGCCGAAGGAAGCGGAAAAGCCGGCCGCCGCAGCACCCGCTGCTGCTGCCGCACCTGCACCCGCCGCCGCCGCGCCTGCGGCTGCCCCGAGCACGGCGACCAGCACGGCCAGCAGCCATGGTGGCTCCGGCCTGTTCTCCTCGCCGCTCGCCCGTCGCATCGCCAGGGATGCCGGCCTCGACATCAAGGCGGTCACCGGTTCCGGCCCGCATGGCCGCGTGGTCAAGAGCGACGTGGAGAAGGCCATCGCCTCCGGCGGTGCCAAGCCCGCTGCCGCTGCTGCCGCAACTCCGGCTGCTGCCGCTTCAGCGGCGCCCGCCGCCGCGCCGAAGGGCATGTCGGAAGATGCCGTGCTCAAGCTCTTCGAGCCGGGCTCCTACGAGCTCGTGCCGCATGACGGCATGCGCAAGACCATCGCCAAGCGCCTGCAGGAATCCAAGCAGACGATCCCGCACTTCTACGTGTCGGTCGACGTGGAGCTCGACGCGCTGCTGGCGCTGCGCGCCCAGCTCAACGACAGCGCGCCGCGCAAGGAAGACAAGCCGGTCTACAAGCTCTCGGTCAACGACATGGTGATCAAGGCCATGGCGCTCGCACTGCGCGACGTGCCGGACGCCAACGTCTCCTGGACCGACAGCAACATGGTCAAGCACAAGCATGCGGATGTCGGCGTCGCCGTCTCCATTCCGGGCGGCCTGATCACCCCGATCATCCGCAGCGCCGAGCTGAAGACCCTGTCCGCCATCTCCAACGAGATGAAGGACCTCGGCAAGCGCGCGAAGGAACGCAAGCTGAAGCCCGAGGAATACCAGGGCGGCACGACCGCCGTCTCCAACATGGGCATGATGGGCGTGAAGAACTTCGCCGCCGTCGTCAACCCGCCGCATGCGACGATCCTGGCGGTCGGCGCGGGCGAGGAGCGGGTCGTCGTCAAGAAGGGCGAGATGGTGATCGTCAACGCGATGACCGTGACGCTCTCCACCGACCATCGCTGCGTCGATGGCGCGCTCGGCGCCGAGCTTCTCGGAGCCTTCAAGCGCTACATCGAGAACCCGATGGGGATGCTCGTCTGATAGCGGAGTGCGGCCATGAAGACGGTTCTCTGCTATGGCGACAGCCTGACCTGGGGCTATGACGCGGAAACGCTCGACCGGCATTCCTTCGCGGACCGGTGGCCGAGCGTTCTCGCCAAGGCCCTCGGGCCTGATGTCACCGTCATCGCAGAGGGCCTCAACGGCCGCACCACCGCCTATGACGACCACCTGGCGGATTGCGATCGCAACGGCGCGCGCATCCTGCCGACCATCCTGCACAGCCACGACCCGATCGACCTCGTCATCCTCTTCCTCGGCGCCAATGACATGAAGCCGGTGATCTGCGGGACGGCCTTCGGGGCGGTGCAGGGCATGGAGCGGCTGGTGCAGCTCGTGCGCCATCATGCCTGGTCCTTCGGCGAGGCCGAGGGACCGGAAGTGCTCATCGTTTCCCCGCCGCCGCTCTGCGAAACGGCGAACACCGCTTTCGCGGCGATGTTTGCCGGCGGCGTGGAGCAATCGGCCATGCTGGCGACGCTCTATGCGGACCTTGCGGACGAAACCGGCTGCGGCTTCTTCGATGCCGGCTCCGTGGCGGAAACGACGCCGCTCGACGGCGTGCATCTCGACGCGAAGAACACGCGGGCGATCGGCAAGGGTCTCGAGCCGGTCGTGCGCATGATGCTCGGATTATAAAAGCAATTCCAGCAAAAGTGCGTAGCGGTTTTGCGTCTGGAATGCGGTGAAATTGAACAAGAAAGCAATGCCAGCGAGAGCGTGAAGCGGAATTGCTTTGGAACTGAACAGAAAGACGCGGCGCTCGTTCCCGCGCAACAAGTGAGGCAGGAAACGACATGGCTCAATCCTACGACGTCATCGTAATCGGTTCGGGTCCGGGCGGCTACATCGCCGCGATCCGTGCGGCGCAGCTGGGCCTGAAGACGGCCATCGTGGAGCGCGAGCACCTCGCCGGCATCTGCTCCAACTGGGGCTGCATCCCGACCAAGGCGCTGCTGCGCTCGGCGGAAATCTTCCATTACGCCCAGCATCCGGGCGATTACGGCGTGAGGATCGAAGGCGCCGTCACGCCGGACCTGAAGGCCATCGTCGCCCGCTCGCGCGGTATCGCCCAGCGCATGAACGGCGGCGTCGGCTTCCTGATGAAGAAGAACAAGGTCGACGTCATCTGGGGCGAAGCCAAGATCACCAAGCCGGGCGAGATCGTCGTGTCCAAGACGACCAAGGCGATCCAGCAGCCGCAGGCGCCGGTGCCGAAGAACGTTCTGCCCGAGGGCACCTACAACGCCAAGCACATCGTCATCGCCACGGGCGCCCGTCCGCGCGCGCTGCCCGGCATCGAGCCGGACGGCAAGCTGATCTGGACTTACTTCGAGTCGATGAAGCCGGAGGAAATGCCGAAGTCGCTGCTCGTCATGGGCTCGGGCGCCATCGGCATCGAATTCGCCTCCTTCTACCGCACGCTCGGCGTCGACGTGACGGTCGTCGAAGTGATGAAGACGGTCATGCCGGTCGAGGACGCGGAAATCTCCGCGCTCGCCAAGAAGCAGTTCGAAAAGCAGGGCATGAAGATCCATCTGGAGGCCAAGGTCGCCAAGGTGGAAAAGGGCGCCAACTCCGTCACCGCCCATGTCGAGATGAAGGACGGCAAGGTCGAGAAGATCACCGCCGACCGCATGATCTCCGCCGTTGGCGTGCAGGCCAATATCGAGAATATCGGCCTTGAGGCGCTCGGCGTGAAGACGGACCGCGGCTTCATCGCCATCGATGGCTACGGCAAGACCAACGTGCCGGGCATCTATGCCATCGGCGACGTCGCCGGCCCGCCGATGCTCGCCCACAAGGCCGAGCACGAGGCCGTCATCTGCATCGAGAAGATCGCCGGCCTGCCGAACGTTCATCCGATGGACAAGTCCAAGATCCCGGGCTGCACCTACTGCCATCCGCAGGTCGCCTCTGTTGGCCTCACGGAAGCCAAGGCCAAGGAACAGGGCCGCGACGTGCGCGTCGGCCGCTTCACCTTCGCTGGCAACGGCAAGGCCGTGGCGCTGGGCGAAGACCAGGGCATGGTCAAGACGATCTTCGACAAGAAGACCGGCGAACTGCTCGGCGCGCATATGGTGGGCGCCGAAGTGACCGAAATGATCCAGGGCTTCGTCGTCGCCATGAACCTCGAGACGACCGAGGAAGAACTGATGCACACGATCTTCCCGCATCCGACCATTTCGGAGACGATGAAGGAAAGCGTGCTCGACGCCTATGGGCGTGCACTCAACGCTTGAACGTGCTAGAGCCCACCTCCACATGGGTGGGCTCAGGCTGCTGAAAAAATGCCGCGAACCTCTCTTTCGTCATGGTCGGGCCTGTCCCGACCATCCATAAGCGCTGGAGCTGCATGGATTCTCGGCGCGGGCCTGGGAGTGACGGCAGGGTGGGACAGGGTTTGACGGCGACCTGACGCCTTCTTCGGACAAGACGGGCATGTGCCCGCAGGAAAGTGGAATCGACATGGTCACCATTCTCGACCGTACCAATCCCGACCCCAACGCGCCGCGCGCGCGCCATCCGGAAAAGGCCCACCGGCCGGACACGGAAGTGCTGCGCAAGCCGGAATGGATCCGCGTCAAGGCGCCGGTGTCCAAGGGCTATCAGGAAACGCGCGATCTGGTGCGTTCGCACAAGCTGCACACGGTCTGCGAGGAAGCCTCCTGCCCCAACATCGGCGAGTGCTTCGGCAAGGGCACGGCCACCTTCATGATCATGGGTGACAAGTGCACCCGCCGCTGCCCCTTCTGCAACGTGGCGACGGGCAAACCCAATGCGCTCGACATGGAAGAGCCGGAAAACGTCGCCAAGGCCGTCAAGCAGATGGGCCTCAGCCACGTCGTCATCACCTCCGTCGACCGCGACGACCTGGAAGACGGCGGCGCCGAGCACTTCGAGAAGGTGATCTGGGCGATCCGTGCGGCATCCCCCTTGACCACCATCGAAATCCTGACGCCGGACTTCCTGAAGAAGCCGGGCGCACTGGAACGCGTCGTTGCCGCCAAGCCCGACGTCTTCAACCACAATATGGAAACCGTTCCGGGCAACTACCTGACGGTTCGCCCGGGTGCGCGCTACTTCCACTCCGTCCGCCTGCTGCAGCGCGTGAAGGAACTGGACCCGACCATGTTCACCAAGTCGGGCATCATGGTGGGCCTCGGCGAGGAGCGTAACGAAGTGCTCCAGCTGATGGACGACCTGCGCACCGCCGACGTCGACTTCCTGACCATCGGCCAGTATCTCCAGCCGACCCGCAAGCACCACAAGGTGGACCGCTTCGTGACGCCGGACGAGTTCAAGTCCTACGAGACCGTCGCCTATACCAAGGGTTTCCTGATGGTGTCCTCGAGCCCGCTGACGCGTTCCTCGCACCATGCCGGCGATGACTTCGCCCGCCTGCGCGCCGCGCGCGAGCGCAAGCTTCTCGCCGCCGCGGAATAACTTTCCGCCGCTTGCCTTCAAGCCCCGCCGTCCTCAAGGTCGGCGGGGCTTTTGCGTTTCAGGGCGGCGGGCAGGCGGCTGAAAAACGGCGCGCCGCATCTGGCGCGGACCTTGGCGCCGTGCAGATTCTCTCGTCGGCGGCGTCGGGTCACAGGACGCTGCATTCATTCCACGTCTTGCGACAAAGCGGGCTACGCACGCCGCCTGCCAAAAACGGCGATTGCGGAACAGACACCGGCGAGCTGCATCGTCGCTCCGATCGCCTCGGCGGGCGTTGGAAACCGATTCTCGAACAGGAACCCGTAGGCAAGCCCGAAGACCGTTTCGGCAACGATGAGCTGGGCCGCGAGCGCCAGCGGCAGGCGCCGGGACGCGACCACCCAGCACCAGGTGGCAAACCACGAACCGGCCAGCCCCATCACCAACGCCCATGCGGCGAAGCGGGCGACTTCCGAAGCGGACACCGTATTCACCAGGTCGAACGAGGCCAGCGGCAGGAGGAGAAGGCTCCCGATCGCTGCGCCGATTCCCTGCAACCCTGTCCATTGCAGACCGTCCGGCGCGTCGGCCGCCCGCATGACGGCGGCATTCGCCAGGCCGTAGGCAATCCAGATCGCCAGCGCCACCGAACTGGCGAGAATGCCGAGGGCGTTCGATGGCATCTCCGTGCCGTCGCCCGCGCCGACCGTTGCGGCGCTGACGATCGCCACGCCGATTGTGATCAGTGTCAGGGGGAGCGCGAGAGCCTTCCATCGTGCGGAGCGGTCCCTGACATTGGCGATGATCGCCAGAAACACCGGCATGGTACCGATGATGACAGGGGGAACGGCCGCGCCGGCGAGTTGGACGGCGAAGGCCGCGCTGATGAAATACCCGACATATCCGGCCCCGCCGAGCAGCAGCCCGATCGCAAGCCGTGAGGGCGCAAAGCCGGTTGGCCGGAACCGCCGGTCGATCGTCAAAAGAAGGCAGGCCAGCCCGAAAATGCCATAGCGGGCAATCGTCAAATCCCATGCCGTGAACGGCGCGACGGCGCGCGGTGCGATAAAAGTCAGTCCCCAGAGGGCGCAAGTGGTGAGGCCGGCGACGATACCAAACAGCATGGTTTTCTCCTGTTGGAGACATCATGCAATGCGTCCTGCCCCGATTTATATGGAACTTCAGGGGCTAATCGTGCAGATTACCCGCCATGTCGAAGGCAAAAGCACCTAAGAACGTTCAAACTGAAAAATCGACCCTGGACGCGACGGACGCGCGGATTCTTGCCGCGCTCGATTCCGATGCCCGGGTGTCGATAAGCGAACTTGCCCGCCTCGTCGGCATGTCCGCGCCGAGCGTTTCGGAACGTGTGCGCAGGCTCGAGTCCGCTGGCGTCATCCGAGGCTTCACCGTCGACGTCGACACGCGCGCCATCGGCTACCAGATCAGGGCCATGGTGAGAATCCGGCCGCTGCCCGGCAAGCTCCACCTTGTCGAACGGCTTATTCAGGAGCGGCCGGAATTTGTCGAATGCGACAAGATCACCGGCGACGATCCTTTCCTTGCCCGCCTCGTTGTCCATACGATCGAGCAGATGGACGATGTTCTTGAAGCGCTCTCGGAGCACGCGGTTACCAGCACGGCCGTCATCAAGGGAACGTCTGTCAAACGCCGCCTGCCGCCTCTCTAGCAAATCAGGAATGTCGCGGAGAATCCTTGGCCTGCATTCTCTGCTCCTGCCGCCAGACCGTGGGGCTGGTGCCGGCGACACGCAGGAATTCCCGGTTGAAGTTCGATTTCGTGAGGAAGCCCGCATCGAACATGATCTTGGTGACGGGCGCCTCCGTATCTCTCAGAAGCTGGCAGGCCCGCTTCACGCGATAGGCGTTCACATATTGAGAAACGCTCATCCCATGGGAGCGGTTGATGGCGCTCGATACGTCTCGCGCCGGGATCTGAAGCCTGCGGGCGATCTTTCCAAGATTGAGATCGACATCCCGGTACAGTTCTTTCTCTTGCATCAGGGCCTCGACCCGCGTTGCGACGGTGAGGTCCTCGTCCGTCGGCCCGCTGAAACCAGCGCCTTCGGGATCGCCCGTGTCCTGCATGACCTGAACCGTGTCGGCACTGGCAACCGAGGCGGCGGCTCCCAGGCCCAGAAGCGCAAGAACGTTTGCGACCGCGACGACCGCACCCGAATGCATGCCGCCGCCCCAAGCGAGGTCCACGCTGATGAGCATATCCGTCGCTGCGGACGCAAGAAGGGCAAAGCCCGTGATCTGCATGGCGCGATAGGAGCGCAGGACGCCATCCAGGCGTGACGCGACGAGGCCGTCAGGTCCGAGCCGGGCCAGCCATAGCAAGGCCGTTCCATAGCCTATGAACACGGCCACGATGACCGGACCAAGCGGATCGGGCCAGAAGAGCATGAGCGCGACGACGGAGGCGGCCGGCAAGAGATGCGGCCAGAGGGAACCGAGGGATATCGAGGATCCCTCTTGCGTCAGGCTTCGAAAACTCAACCAGGCGAGGGGAGCAATCAACGTCGCCAGCGGCGACATGATGAGAAGCGCTTCTCTCAGATTGTAGCCCCAGCGTAGACCGATCAGGACGGATTGCACCGCATAGGCCGCGATCAGGAAAATGAAGAGCGGGTTTGCGCGAAAGCCGCCTTCGTCACGCCGCATGGCCTGAACCAGAATTGTGAGAAGAAGAAACGATACGAGAAAAGGGAGGGGAACGAGGATCATGGACGAGAGAAGCTTTCCAGGGCAGGCGGGCATGTTCGGTTGATACTTGCCCTTGATCGCGATCGAGATCGACCTGAAACGCAATCGAGGTCGCCGGCAAGGCATTCTCTCGGCCACTCATCAAGCCACCGCTGTGATGAGAGAAAAATGATGAAAGCCAGAATTGTCGCCCTCTTCTTCTTCGCCGCTCCTTTTTGCGCTGTCGCCGAGGAGCCTGTTCAACCGATAGATCTGAACCTGTCGAGCGTGACGGCTGTCACGATAACGGGTGAGGCCAGTTCGATTGCGCTCACCACGACCGAGGATGAACCGTACCAGGCCACCCTTGGCGGTGTGCGTTCCGGCTGGTTCGCAAAATGGTATTCCAGTTGGTTCTATACGGATTGCCGCACGTCCAGCCGAATGCGCATCGAGAACACGACCCTTCATGTCGATGCCGGTTCGGTGTCATGGCTGGAACCGTCGGATTGCAAGGTCGAGTTCAAGGCAAATGTCCGAAAAGGGACCTCGATCTCAATCGAACAGGCCGCGTCGCAGGTGAGCCTTGCGGGAGATTTTTCAATGGTCTCGCTCGATAACAAGGCTGCTGACGTCACTCTGAACGGTTACGCCGAATCCATCGAACTGCGTGGAGATGCGATCCGGTCGCATCTGACCTATCGTCAGACCCGGAACAGCGAAACGATCGAGATCACCGGGCGCGCGCTCGATACCTATCTCGGCTTCGTCTCGGGAACGCAGATCAGTTACAAGGTCGACGCAGTAGCGGCAATGGTGGACAGTTCACTTCCCAACACCACGGATGCGAAGCCTTCGGTCACGATAAAGGGGCAATATGTCCGAGCCACCATCCGGTGATGGAACGCGTTTCGCCGCCGCGGAATGGACTTTTTCGCTGCCTTCCTTTAAGCCCCGCGGTCCCCATGGTCGGCGGGGCTTTTGCGTTTCGGGGATGGCGATGACGGTTTCGATCACGATCGGGGAGGCGGGCAGGCGGCTGGCGACGGCGCGGCGCGTGCTGGTCATCGGCTGCTCGGGCGGCGGCAAGTCGACGCTGTCACGAATGCTCGCCGCGCATTTCGGCCTTGAATATCAGTCGATCGACCGTGACGTGCGCTGGCTGCCCGGCTGGCGGGAGCGCGATGCGGCCGCGCGCCGGGAAATCCTCGAAGAACTGGTGTCGCGCGAGCGCTGGGTGATGGACGGCAGCAATCCCTCGACCTTCGATCTGCGCGTGCCGCGCGCCGACCTCGTCATCTGGGTGCGCATGCCGCGGCTGACCTGCCTCCTCGGCGTGGCGCGCCGCGTCTGGCGCTACCACGGCACCGTGCGCCCGGAAATGGCGGCGGGATGCCCCGAACCGCTGCCGGACCGTTCCTTTCTCGACTATATCTGGAATTTCGAGCGCAAGAGCGCGCCGGGGTTCATCCGCATGCTGGAGCGGCATGGCGACGGCGTGCCGCTCGTCACGCTACGTTCCCGCAAGGACACGCGCGCCGTTCTGCAAGCCGCGGGCATGGAAGGACGTGCGCCGTGACGATGTCTCCGGATGATGCCGCCGAACGGTTGAAAACGGCGGAGCGGGTGCTGGTGATCGGCTGCTCGGGCAGCGGCAAGAGCACGCTGGCAAGAAAGCTCGCAATGCGGCTTGGCCTGCCTTACGTCTCGATGGACCGCGAGATCTTCTGGCTGCCGGGCTGGCAGACGCGGCCACGGGCCGAGGCCTTGGCGCGGCTGGAGGAGATCGTCGCGCGGGAGCGCTGGATACTCGACGGCACCAGCCCCGGCACCCTGCCGCTGCGGTTGCCGCGCAGCCATCTCGTGCTGTGGCTGCGGCCGCCGCGCTGGCTGTCGCTCTATGGCGTCGTGTCGCGCTGGCTGCGCTATCGCGGGCGGTCGCGGCCGGAAATGGCCGATGATTGCCCGGAGAAGATCGACCGCGAATTCCTGACCTATGTCTGGAACTTCGAGAAGACCGAGAGCCCGGAGATCGCCCAGAACCTTGCGGCCTATGGCCGCGACGTGCCGGTTTGCGTGTTGAAATCGCGGCGCGATGCGCGCCGCCTACTTGCAAGTGTCGCGGCGGTTCATTAGCTCTCGGCCATGCCCCAGTTCGAGACCCGCAGGCCCGTTCCCCATACGCCCCAGCAGATGTTCGACCTCGTCGCCGACGTCGAGCGCTATCCGGAATTCCTGCCGCTCTGCGAGGGGCTGACGGTGCGCTCGCGCAAGGAGCGCGACGGCAAGGAACTGCTCGTCGCCGACATGACGGTCGGCTACAAGGCGATCCGCGAGACCTTCACCACGCAGGTGCTGCTGAACCATGCGGAGCGGGCGATCGACGTCAAATATATCGACGGGCCGTTCCGCTATCTCGACAACCGCTGGCGCTTCGAGGCGCTGCCGGACGGCGGCTGTTCCGTGCATTTCTTCATCGACTACGAGTTCAAGAGCCGCATTCTCGGCGCGCTGATGGGCTCGATGTTCGACCGCGCCTTCCGCATGTTCACGGAGGCCTTCGAGAAGCGCGCGGCGGCGATCTATCCGGCCGCCTGAACTGCCGGATTGAATTTTCCGGCCCCTTCGCCCGTTACCGGGTCATGATCACCCGGCTCGCTCCCTTCGTCCTGATCGTCCTCGCCTGCGCGCCCGCGGCGGCGCAGGAAAAGCCGGGCGAGTACATCCTGCTGCTCGACAAGGACAATCATCCGCTCGCCGGCAGTTACCGGATCGGGCCGGATGTGAAGATGGTGCTGAAAAGCAGGACTGGCGGCCTGCCTGGCAATCCCGTTTATCTCGACCGCGCCTTCTTCCCGACGCGCGAAGCCGAAATGCTCGCCTTCTACAACACCCGTCACGCCTATTCCCCCGATCCTGATGCCGTCGATGTCGGCGAGACGGTCGAGGTCGTCGACCGCGAGACGCTGCTGCCGCCACTCTTCAAGGACCAGAAGCCGGAACGGGAGCAGGCCCTGAAGCTGACGGTTTCAGGACGGCAGGTTTTCGAGGCCGGCGGGCAGAAGCTGGTCGGCAAGGCCTACCGCGTGGAGGGCGTCGAGCCCGGCGGGGATGACCTGCGCTTCGGCGATTATGTTTACATCGAAACCCTGGATATCGTTCTGCCGGCCGAAGCCGCGCCGGCCATTGCCGCGGTGGAGCGGGGCACGGCGACGGGCTCCGGCGATTTTCAGGCGCTCTATGTGGAGCGGGTCGGCGTGATCCCGGATTTCGTGAAATGCATCGCCGAGACGCGCAAGACGCCGGACTACAAGGCGCGGGCCGAAAAGCAGCGGGCGAGCGTCGATGCCTTCCTCGCGAAGAATTTCGGCGCCGGCCAGACCTTCTGGGCCGACACGGCGCTCTACGAGATCAACCATGCCATGAACATCTACGCGCTCTGCCCGAACTAGAGTTTGTCAGGGAAAAGTGGGAACCGGTTTTCCCAAAAAGACAAACGAAAACAAAAGAATTTGGAGCATGTCTGGTTCAATCTGAACCTGACATGACCTAGTCCCTGCCGACCTCGATCAGCATTTCCAGCGCGGTGCGCACCGTGGCCAGCCTGACGGCGTTGCGGCCGATATCGCCGTAGCGCATTTCCCGGTGCAGGGTGGCCCGGCCGGTGCGGGCGGCGGCAAGGTGGACCAGACCGACGGGCTTTTCTTCCGAGCCGCCACCGGGGCCGGCAATGCCCGTCACGGCGACGGAGATATTGGCCGCCGAATTTCCGATCGCGCCCTCGGCCATTTCGAGCGCGGTCGGGCGGGAGACGGCGCCATGGGCCTTCAGCGTGGCATTGGCAACGCCGATCATCTCGCGCTTGGCCTCGTTGGAATAGGTGACGAAGCCGCGGTCGAAGACGGCCGAGGAGCCGGCGATCTCGGTGATGACGCCGGCGATGAGGCCGGCGGTGCAGGATTCGGCCGTGGCGATCAGCAGTTTGCGGTCGGCGAAGTCCGTGACGATGCGCCGGGCGGCGTCCTCGATATCCTCTGGCCAGAAGCTCATGCCTCGCCTCCCTTGTCGGCCACGGTATAGACCACGGTGGCGGTGGCGATGGCGGCGATGCCCTCGCGGCGGCCGACGAAGCCGATCTTCTCGTTGGTCGTTGCCTTCACCGAGCAGCGGTCGACGGAAATGCCGAGGAATTCGGCAAGGTTCCCGCGCATCGCGTCGCGATGCGGGCCGACCTTCGGGGCCTCGGCGATCAGCGAGACGTCGGCGTTCATGATGGTGCCGCCCCGGGCGCGCACGATGGCGGCGGCGTGTTCGAGGAAGATGCGCGAGGCCGCGCCCTTCCACTGCGGGTCGGACGGCGGGAAGTGATCGCCGATATCGCCGGCCCCGCAGGTGGCGAGCAGGGCGTCCGTCAGGGCATGCAGTGCGACGTCGGCATCGGAATGGCCGGAGAGTTTCTGGTCGTGCGGGATGAACAGGCCGCAGAGCGTCACGCCGTCGCCCTCGACAAGCTGGTGCACGTCGTAGCCGTTGCCGGTGCGGACATCCGGCAGGCCGTGGGAGAGGCGCTGGTCGGCCATGGCGATATCCTTCTGCAGGGTGAGCTTGACGTTGCCGGCGCTGCCTTCGACGAGGTGCACCTGCACGCCGGCCCATTCGGCGATGGCGGCGTCGTCGGTGAAATCCGTGCGGCCCGAAGCGCCGGCGCGGCGGTGCGCTTCCAGAATGGTGGCGAAATGGAAGGACTGCGGCGTCTGCGCGGCGAAGAGGCCGGAGCGCGAGACGGTTTCCGTGACATTGCCATTGGCGTCGGCGCGCTTCAGCGTGTCGGCGACGGCGATGGCCGGCAGTACGGCCCGGGCGCCGTGATGGAAGGCGGTGAGCGTGCGTTCCAGCATCACGGGTTCGACGAAGGGCCGCACGGCATCCTGGATGAGCACATGGCTGATAGCGTGCCCGGCAAGGGCTTCGAGGCCGGCGCGCACGGATTGCTGGCGGGTCGCCCCGCCATGCACCACCGTCAGGCGGCCCTCGGCGGGCAGGGCGGCGGCGCGGGCGGCCGCGAACAACGCTTCGTCATCGGGATGAATCACGACGACGATATGCCGGGCATGCGGCCATTTGACAAAGAGATCGAGCGTATGGGAGATGACCGGCCTTCCGCCGATGCGGCGATACTGCTTGGGGCCTTCGGCATGGCTGCCGGCCCGTTCGCCCCGCCCGGCGGCAACGATCACCACACCGCAGGATAGTGCATTTTCCGCCTGCATTCGGCTTCACAGCTCCCGTTTCAAAGCGTTTTGAGGTGGTTTAGCCGGAAGGATGCCGCAATTCCAGCGCTGTTCGGAAAATTGCGGCCGTGCGCGATTGCGGCTTGGCAAGAACGGTAACTCTGTCTAAAAATAGTGCAACGATATGACCTGCTTGAAAGATAAGCATTTGACGCCTCCCACCCTGTCAGCGCCCTTGGCGATCGGCGGTCAAACCTTCCGGAACCGGGTGGTTCTGGCGCCGATGTCCGGCGTCACGGACCTGCCGTTCCGCGATCTCGCCTGGCGTTTCGGCGCGGGACTGGTGGTGACGGAGATGGTGGCGAGCCGCGAGCTGGCGCTGAACGCGCGGGAAAGCTGGTCGCGCATCCGCAATTGCGGCATCCGCCCGCACATGGTGCAGCTTGCGGGGCGCGAGGCGCACTGGATGGCCGAGGCCGCGCGCATCGCCGAGGGCGAGGGCGCCCAGATCATCGACATCAATATGGGCTGCCCGGCCAAGAAGGTCATCGGCGGCTATTCCGGCTCCGCGCTGATGCGCGATCCCGATCATGCGCTCGGCCTCATCGAGGCGACCGTCAATGCCGTGAAGGTGCCGGTGACGGTGAAGATGCGGCTCGGCTGGGACCATGATTCGCTGAATGCGCCGCATATCGCATCGCGCGCCGAGGCGGCCGGGGCGGCGATGATCACCGTGCACGGGCGCACGCGCATGCAGTTCTACGAGGGCAGGGCGGACTGGGACGCCATCCGCGCGGTGCGCGACGTGCTGACCATTCCGCTTGTCGCCAATGGCGACGTGGATACGCCCGAGGACGCGGAAGAGATCCTGCGCCGTTCCGGCGCCGATGCCGTGATGGTCGGCCGTTCCGCGCAGGGGCGACCGTGGCACCCGGCCGTGCTGGGCGGCGCCTGCATGCATCCGGCCATCGAACAGATCGCGGAGATCGCGGTGGAGCATTACCGCATGATGCTCGATTTCTACGGCGTCGAGGCGGGCCTTCGCCATGCGCGAAAACATGTCGGCTGGTATCTGGAGCGCTTCGCCCCCGGTTTCACCGGGCCAGCCAAGGCGGAGATCATGACGGCGCGCGACAGCGATTTCGTCGCCGGGCGCCTTGCCGCGGCGCTATTGTCCGGCGGCACGGCGACGCTGGGAGAAGCGGCATGACCGGCAAGGGCCCAGACCAGAATGTCGCCAAGGCGCCGGACCTGGCGCTGGCCGTGCTCAACGCCATCCAGAACCCCGTGATCCTCGTCGATGCCGAAGGCCTGATCGCCTTTGCCAACTGGGAGGCAGAATCCTTCTTTGGCGCCAGCGCGAACCATCTCTCCCGCCACAAGGTCTCGACCTTCATCCCCTTCGGCAGCCCGCTGCTGACGCTGATCGACCAGGTGCGCGAGCGCCGCGCGCCGGTCAGCGAATACCGGGTGGACCTCAGCTCCCCGCGGCTCGGCGCGGAAAAGCTGGTCGATATCTATGTCGCGCCCGCCACCACGGAGCCGGGCTCCGTCGTGGTCGTCATCCAGGAACGGTCCATGGCGGACAAGATCGACCGCCAGCTCACCCATCGCGGCGCGGCCCGGTCCGTCACCGGCCTTGCCTCCATGCTGGCGCATGAAATCAAGAACCCGCTCTCCGGCATTCGCGGCGCGGCGCAGCTTCTCGAAACCGCCGTCACCGACGAGGACCGGGCGCTGACGCGCCTCATCTGCGAGGAGACGGACCGAATCGTCTCGCTGGTCGACCGCATGGAGGTCTTTTCCGACGAACGGCCGGTCGACCGCGTGCCGCTCAACATTCACGCGGTGCTCGACCATGTGAAGGCGGTCGCCAAGGCGGGCTTCGGCCGCAACATCCGCATTTCCGAGCTCTACGACCCGTCGCTGCCCCCGGTCTATGCCAACCGCGACCAGCTCGTGCAGGTCTTCCTCAACCTCATCAAGAACGCCGCCGAGGCGATCGGTGACCGGGCGGACGGCGAGATTCAGCTGACGACCGCCTATCGGCCCGGCATCCGCCTTTCGGTCGCCGGCACGCGCGAGAAAATCTCGCTGCCGCTGGAATTCTGCGTGCATGACAACGGCCCGGGCGTTCCGGCCGACCTCCTGCCGCATCTCTTCGATCCCTTCATCACCACAAAGACCAACGGTTCCGGCCTCGGCCTCGCATTGGTCGCCAAGATCATCGGCGGCCATGGCGGCATCGTCGAATGCGACAGCCAGGGCAATCGGACAACCTTCCGCGTGCTGATGCCGGCCTCCCGCGGCGTCAGCGAAGATGACGACTTTCCCAAGACCAAAGGACAGATTTGATGACAGGCGCCACAGTCCTCGTTGCCGATGACGATGCCGCGATCCGCACGGTGCTCAACCAGGCCCTCAGCCGTGCGGGATATGACGTGCGCATCACCTCCAACGCAGCGACCCTGTGGCGCTGGATCGCCGCCGGCGAGGGCGATATCGTCGTGACCGACGTGGTTATGCCGGACGAAAACGCCTTCGACCTGCTGCCGCGCATCAAGAAGGCGCGGCCTGATCTGCCGGTGCTTGTGATGAGCGCGCAGAACACCTTCATGACGGCGATCAAGGCCTCGGAAAAGGGCGCCTACGACTATCTGCCGAAGCCCTTCGATCTGACCGAACTGATCGCCATCATCGGCCGTGCGCTCGCCGAGCCGAAGCGCAGGCCCGCCCATGCCGAGGACGACGCGCAGGACGGCATGCCGCTGGTCGGCCGCTCGGCGGCGATGCAGGAAATCTACCGCGTGCTCGCCCGCCTGATGCAGACGGACCTGACGGTGCTGATCACCGGCGAATCCGGTTCGGGCAAGGAGCTGGTGGCGCGCGCCCTGCACAAGCACAGCCCGCGCGCCGACGGTCCCTTTGTGGCCATCAACACCGCGGCCATCCCCAAGGACCTGCTGGAGAGCGAGCTCTTCGGCCATGAGCGTGGCGCCTTCACCGGCGCCCAGGCCACGCGCCGTGGCCGCTTCGAGCAGGCCGATGGCGGCACGCTCTTCCTCGACGAGATCGGCGACATGCCGCTGGACCTGCAGACCCGCTTGCTGCGCGTGCTCCAGCAGGGCGAATACACCACCGTCGGCGGCCGCACGCCGATCCGCACGGACGTGCGCATCGTCGCGGCGACCAACAAGGACCTGAAGCAGTCGATCAACCAGGGCCTGTTCCGCGAAGACCTCTATTATCGCCTCAACGTGGTGCCGCTGCGCCTGCCGCCGCTGCGCGACCGGGCCGAGGACATTCCCGATCTCGTGCGCCACTTCGTGCAGCAGGCGGAAAAGGAAGGGCTGGACGCCAAGCGCTTCGACCAGGAAGCGCTGGAACTGATGAAGGCCCATCCCTGGCCGGGCAATGTGCGCGAACTGGAAAACGTCGTGCGGCGCCTCACCGCGCTCTATCCCCAGGACGTCATCACCCGCGAGATCATCGAGACGGAGCTGAGGGCCGACATTCCCGACAGCCCCATCGAGAAGACGGTGACCCGCACGGGCTCGCTGTCGATCTCCCAGGCCGTCGAGGAGAACATGCGCCAGTATTTCGCCGGCTTCGGCGATGGCCTGCCGCCGGCCGGGCTCTATGAGCGCGTGCTGGCCGAAGTGGAATATCCGCTGATCCTCGCCGCGCTTACCGCCACCCGCGGCAACCAGATCAAGGCGGCCGATCTTCTCGGTCTCAACCGCAACACGCTGCGCAAGAAAATTCGCGAACTGGGTGTATCGGTCTATAGAAGCTCCCGCTCTGCTTGACTTTACGGCAAGGGGCGTTGCATTTTGGCCACATTCTGTTGCTTGAGGGTAACAGAGGGGTTGGCGGCCGAATAGGTCCGCGCGCCTGACCGTCAGGAATGCGGATGCAATGCGGCCGCTTTTCCGCGCCGTCGGCGATCCCGAAAACAAGACAGAAATGCCGGCATCCGCTGGATGCACGGCCGGGGAAGCGATGCGGCGCATGAACGAGGACGAAGGCCTGCTCTCGGAAGGACAGGACGTTGGGGCGACCGCCGACCGGCGCGCCTCCTTTGCCTTGCCCGGCCTGCTGCTGGCGGGCGGCGCGCTCGTTGCCGCCACCATCTCGCTCTTCATCCTGCTCGGCCTGACGCCGATCAAGCCGGAAGCCAATGTCGTCATCGCGTCGGCGGCGATCAACGCGATCTTCATCGTCGGCCTGGTGTTCCTGATCGGCCGGGAAATCCTCAGGCTCCTGCGCGCCCGCAGCCGTGGCCGCGCGGCGGCCCGGCTGCATGTGCGCATCGTCGCGCTCTTCTCCATCGTCGCGATCACGCCGGCGGTGCTGGTCGCCATCTTCGCCTCCATCACGCTCGATGTCGGCCTCGACCGCTGGTTCTCCATCCGCACCCAGTCCATCGTCAGCTCCTCGCTGAACGTGGCGCAGGCCTATGTGCTGGAAAACGCCAGCTATCTTCAGGGCCAGACGGCCTCGATGGCCAACGACCTCGACCGCAACCGCCAGCTCTACAGCCTCGACCGCACCGGTTTCATCGAACTGATGACGCGGCAGGCGCGCGGGCGCGGCATGCTCGGCGCGTTCCTTCTGCGCGCCGACGGTTCTCCCATCCTGCAGGCCAGCATTCCGACCGAAAATCCGCTGCCGCCGGTGCCGGAGGATGCGCTGAAGGCATCGGCCGCCGGCCAGCCGACCCTCATTCCGCCGGGCACGACCAATCTCGTCGGCGCGATCATCAAGCTCGAGAACGTGCCGGATGCGTTCCTCTACACGATCCGCACGGTCGATCCCGAAGTCATGCGCTCCATGCGCCTGATGGAGGAGAACACGGCCGAGTACCGCGCGCTGGAGGCCGGGCGCACCACGCTGCAGATCGCCTTCGGCGTGCTCTATCTCGGCTTCGCGCTGATCGTGCTTTTGGCCGCGATCTGGACCGCCATCGCGGTCGCCGACCGCATCGTAAGGCCGATCCGCCAGCTCATCGGCGCGGCCGACAGCGTGGCCTCGGGCAATCTCGACGTGACCGTGCCCGTGCGCGTCGCCGATGGCGACGTCGGCAATCTCTCGCGCACCTTCAACAAGATGATCGCCGAAATCCGGGCGCAGCAGGGCCAGATCCTCGACGCCAAGGACGAGGTGGACCATCGCCGCCGTTTCATCGAGGCGGTGCTGTCGGGCGTCACGGCCGCCGTCATCGGCGTCGAGGGCGACGGCTGCATCACCATCGCCAACCTTTCGGCGGAAATCTTGCTCGGCCGCGACACCAGCGATCTGCTCGGCCGGCCGCTCGCGGAGGTCGCGCCGGAAATTGCCGCGGTTCTGTCGGAAGGCTCCACCCGCCACCGCAACGACTACCGCAAGCAGATCAACATCATGCATGGCGGCAAGGAGCGGACGCTGAACGTGCAGGTGACGCGCGAGGAGGCGAAGGATGCGCAGGAATCCTACGTCGTCACCATCGACGACATCTCCGAGGTGGTCTCGGCCCAGCGCTCCGCGGCCTGGAGCGAGGTGGCACGCCGCCTGGCCCACGAGATCAAGAACCCGCTCACGCCCATCCAGCTCTCCGCCGAGCGCATCCGCCGCCGCTACGGCAAGCAGATCGACCAGGAGGACCGCGCGGTCTTCGACCAGTGCACCGACACGATCGTGCGCCAGGTGGAGGATATCGGCCGCATGGTCGACGAGTTCTCCGCCTTCGCGCGCATGCCGAAGCCGACGAAGGAGCGCTCGGACCTGCGCGGCATCCTGAAGGACGCCGTCTTCCTGCGCGAAATGGGCAACAACCACGTCGCCTTCCAGAAGGATCTCGGCGACGTCGCGCTGACCGGCCTCTTCGATGCGCGCATGCTCGGCCAGGCCTTCGGCAATCTCATCAAGAATGCGGTGGAGGCCATCGAGGCGCTGCCGCCGGATGCCGCGCGCTCCGATCACAAGATCATGGTGCGGGCGAACGCCGACGACGCGGGCCGCCGCTTCGTCGTCGACGTCATCGACAACGGCAAGGGCCTGCCGACCGAGAACCGGCATCGCATTCTCGAACCCTACATGACCATGCGCGAGAAGGGCACCGGCCTCGGTCTCGCCATCGTCAAGAAGATCATCGAAGACCATGGCGGGCAGCTGGAATTGCACGACGCCCCCGCGGATTTCGACAACGGCCACGGGGCAATGATCCGGGTGATCCTGCCTTACGAGGAAACCGCGGCCGTCGATGCGGACAATAAGAGCAAGGAAATGAGCCATGGCCTCTGACATTCTTGTGGTTGATGACGAGGAAGACATCCGCGAGATCGTCTCCGGCATCCTTTCCGACGAGGGGCACGAGACGCGCACCGCCTATGACAGCGACAGCGCGCTGGCCGCCATCAGCGACCGCGTGCCGCGTCTCGTCTTTCTCGACATCTGGATGCAGGGCAGCAAGCTCGACGGTCTTGCGCTGCTCGACGAGATCAAGAGCCGCCATCCCGACCTGCCGGTCGTGATGATCTCCGGCCACGGCAATATCGAGACGGCCGTCTCGGCGATCCGCCGCGGCGCCTACGATTTCATCGAGAAGCCCTTCAAGGCCGACCGGCTGATCCTGATCGCCGAGCGCGCGCTTGAAAACTCCAAGCTGCGCCGCGAGGTGACGGAACTGAAGAAGCGTTCGGGCGACCCGGCCGAGTTGATCGGCACCTCCGTCGCCGTGTCGCAGCTTCGCCAGACCATCGAAAAGGTCTCGCCCACCAACAGCCGCATCATGATCCTCGGCCCCTCCGGCTCCGGTAAGGAGCTGGTGGCGCGCATGATCCACCGCAAGTCGAGCCGCGCCAACGGCCCCTTCGTGGTGCTGAACGCCGCCGCCATCACGCCCGAACGCATGGAGATCGCGCTGTTCGGCACGGAGGGCACGCCCGGCCAGCCGCGGCGGACCGGCGCGCTGGAAGAGGCCCATGGCGGCATCCTCTATCTCGACGAGATCGGCGAAATGCCGCGCGAGACGCAGAATAAGATCCTGCGCGTGCTGGTCGACCAGCAGTTCGAGCGCGTCGGCGGCTCCAAGCGGGTGAAGGTCGATGTGCGCATCATCTCCTCCACCGCCTACAATCTCGAAAGCCTGATCGCCGAGGGCGGTTTCCGCGAGGACCTCTATCATCGCCTCGCCGTCGTGCCGGTGCGCGTGCCGCCGCTGGCCGAGCGGCGCGAGGACATTCCCTTCCTCGTCGACATGTTCATGCGGCAGGTCAGCGAGCAGGCGGGCATCCGGTCGCGCAAGATCGGCGACGACGCGCTCGCCGTGCTGCAGGCGCACGACTGGCCGGGCAACATCCGCCAGCTGCGCAACAATATCGAGCGTTTGATGATTCTCGCGCGCAGCGACGGTCCCGATACGCCGATCACCGCCGACATGCTGCCGACGGAAGTGGGCGACATGTTGCCGAAGATCTCGACGCAGGGCGACCAGCACATCATGACGCTGCCGCTGCGCGAGGCGCGTGAAATGTTCGAGCGCGACTACCTCATCGCCCAGATCAACCGCTTCGGCGGCAACATCTCCCGCACGGCGGAATTCGTCGGCATGGAGCGCTCGGCGCTCCATCGCAAACTGAAGTCGCTTGGCGTATAAGGCCCTCAGGGACTTGAGGGATTCGGCGATATGAAGGTCATCATCTGCGGCGCCGGCCGCGTCGGTTACGGTATCGCGGAACGGCTCTCGGAAGAGGGCAACGACGTTTCGGTGATCGACAACCAGCCCTCGCTGATTGCCGCCATCACCGAGACGCTCGACGTCAGCGGCATCGTCGGCCATGGCGCGCATCCGGAGGTGCTGGCGAAAGCCGGCGCGGACCAGGCGGACATGCTGATCGCCGTCACCCTGTTCGACGAGATCAACATGGTTGCCTGCCAGGTCGCCCATTCGCTCTTCAACGTGCCGACCAAGATCGCCCGCATCCGCTCGCAGAACTATCTGGCGCCGGAATATTCCGATCTCTTCTCGCGGGAGAACCTGCCGATCGACGTCACCATCTCGCCGGAGGTGGAAGTCGGCAAGATGGTGCTGCGGCGCATCTCCTTCCCCGGCGCGACGGATGTCGTGCGCTTCGCCGATGACCGCATCGTCATGGTGGCCATCGAATGCATGGAGGATTGCCCGGTCGTCGAGACGCCGCTGAAGCAGTTGAGCGAGCTTTTCCCCGACCTCAACGCCACCGTCACCGGCATCTTCTCCAACGGCAAGCTCTTCGTGCCGAATTCGTCCGACCAGCTGCATTCGGGCGATCTCGCCTATGTCGTCTGCGACAAGGGGCATGTGCGCCGCACGCTGGCGCTCTTCGGCCATGAGGAGCAGGAGGCGGCGCGCATCGTCATCGCCGGCGGCGGCAATATCGGCTATTTCGTCGCCAAGGCCATCGAGGACTACCAGCCCAAGACCCGGCTGAAGATCATCGAGAGCGACCGCGAGCGCGCCGTGGCGGTGGCCGAGAAGCTGCGCAACACCGTCGTCCTGCATGGTTCGGCGCTCGACCAGAAGATGCTGCTCCAGGCCGATATCCAGGATGCCGACCTGATCGTCTCGCTGACCAACAACGACCAGATCAACATTCTCGGCAGCGTCATGGCCAAGCGCCTCGGCTGCAAGCAGAACCTCGTGCTGATCAACGATCCCGCCTATGAGGATTTCACCAAGACGCTCGGCATCGACGCGCATATCAATCCGCGCGCCGTGACGATCTCCGGTATCCTGCAGCATGTGCGCAAGGGGCGTATCCGCTCCGTCTATGCCGTGCAGAAGGGTTCTGCCGAAGTGATCGAGGCCGAGGCGCTGGAGACCTCTCCGCTCGTCGGCAAGCCGCTGCGCGAGATCGAGCTGCCGCCCGGCATCCGGGTCGGCGCCATCTATCGCGACAAGGCGGTGATCCGGCCGGACGGCAACACGAAGATCAAGGCGAAGGACCGCGTCGTGCTCTTTGCCGCCGCGGCCTCCGTTCGCCATGTCGAACAGCTTTTCCGCGTCAGCATCCAGTATTTCTAGAGTTTGTCAGGGAAAAGTGGGAACCGGTTTTCCCGAAAAGACAAACGAAAACAAAAGGATTTAGAGCATGCCTGGTTCAATGTGAACCTGACATGCTCTAGCACAGCTCCAGCAAACCGCGCGGCCGGCCCTGCATCCGGCACGGCGCGACCACAGGACCCTTCATGCCCCGTTTTGCCTATGTCAACGGCCGCTATGTCCGCCATGCCGAAGCCGCCGTCTCCATCGAGGATCGCGGCTTCGTCTTCGCCGACGCGGTCTACGAGGTCTGCCAGGTACAGCAGGGCCATATCGTCGACCTGACGCGCCATCTCGACCGCCTCGACCGCTCGCTCGGTGAAATCCGCATCCGTCCGCCGATGCCGCGCGCGGCGCTGGTGGGCATCATGCGCGAGGTCCTGAGTCGCAACCGTGTCGTCAATGGCATGGTCTATCTTCAGGTGACGCGCGGCGTCGCGCGGCGTGATCATGTCTTCCCGTCGCCGGACGTGCGCGCGGCGCTCGTCGTCACGGCAAAATCGCTGAACCCCGCGGTGAATGCGGCGAAATATGCCGCCGGCATCAGGGCGGCAACCGTGCCGGACAACCGCTGGGGCCGGGTCGATATCAAGACCGTCGGCCTTCTGCCGAACGTTCTCGCCCGCCAGCAGGCGAAGGAAGCGGGGGCGCAGGAGGCGATCTTCGTCGATGCGGATGGCAACGTCACGGAAGGCGGCGCGACGAACCTGTGGATCGTCGACAAGGCCGGAACGCTTGTCACACGCCCGGCCGATCATTCGATTCTGCGCGGTATCACGCGCACCACGCTGATGGATGTCGCGGAAAGACTCGGCGTGAAGGTCGAGGAACGGCGCTTTTCCGTCGCCGAGATGCTGGAAGCGCGGGAAGTCTTCATTACGGGGGCGACGACGATCTGCCTGCCGGTGGTTTCCATCGACGGTCAGACGATCGCCAACGGTCATCCCGGCATGACGGCGCAGAAACTCAGGGATGCTTTTTTCGCCGTTGCGGAGAAGACCGCGATTTGATACCAAAATCGGCGGTCCGGGAGTTTCTGCCGGGCCGGGGGGCATTTATTTTCAGTCAACCGGTCTCAAGGGCCGGCAATCAGAAAGAAGCGGCGCCATGGCGGAACGTTCTCAGAACCTGCAGGATCTTTTTCTTAATACCGTTCGCAAGCAAAAGATTTCTCTGACGATCTTTCTCATCAACGGGGTCAAGCTGACCGGGGTTGTCACCTCCTTCGACAATTTCTGCGTGCTGCTCCGTCGCGACGGTCACTCGCAGCTCGTGTACAAGCACGCGATCTCGACCATCATGCCCGGCCAGCCGCTGCAGATGTTCGAGACCGAGGAAAGCGGCTCCTGACAGGACCACGAACATTAAAAAAACCGATATAAGCAAGGACTCTATCGTTCCGGAGGCTGAAAAGCACCGGGACGATATGCGCGCCGTCGTCATCGTTCCGGTGCTGAAGGCGCAGCGGACGAAGCCCGACCCGGCAGCGCCGGCCACGCGTTCCGACGAGGCGCGCCTGGAAGAGGCCGTCGGGCTTGCCCGCGCCATCGACCTCACTATCCCGCATGCGGCCGTCGTGACCGTCAGCCAGCCGAAGCCCGGCACGCTGCTTGGCACCGGCAAGATCGCGGAAATCAAGGCTGCGCTCGACGAACACGATGCCGGCCTCGTCATCGTCGATCATCCGCTGACACCGGTGCAGCAGCGCAACCTCGAGAAGGAATGGGCCGCCAAGGTCATCGACCGCACGGGCCTCATCCTCGAAATCTTCGGCCGCCGCGCCTCCACCAAGGAAGGCACGCTGCAGGTCGAGCTTGCGCATCTCAACTACCAGCGCGGTCGTCTCGTCAGAAGCTGGACCCACCTTGAACGCCAGCGCGGTGGCGCGGGCTTCATGGGCGGTCCGGGCGAAACGCAGATCGAGGCCGACCGCCGCCTGCTGCAGGACAAGATCGTCAAGCTGGAGCGCGAACTGGAGCAGGTGCGCCGCACCCGCCAGCTTCACCGCTCCAAGCGCAAGAAGGTGCCGCACCCGATCGTGGCGCTGGTCGGCTATACCAATGCCGGTAAGTCGACGCTGTTCAACCGCATCACCGGGGCAGGGGTTCTGGCCGAGGACATGCTCTTCGCCACGCTCGATCCGACCTTGCGCCGCATGAAGCTGCCGCAGGGCCGCACCGTCATCCTGTCGGATACCGTGGGCTTCATCTCGGACCTGCCGACCCACCTCGTCGCCGCCTTCCGCGCGACGCTGGAAGAGGTGCTGGAAGCCGACCTGATCCTGCATGTGCGCGACATGTCCGATCCGGACAACGGCGCTCAGTCGGCCGACGTGCTGCGCATCCTCGCCGATCTCGGCATCGACGAGAAGGACGGCGCGGAACGCATTCTCGAAGTCTGGAATAAGATCGACCGGCTGGAGCCCGAGGCGCGCGATGCCCTCGTGCAGAAGGCCGGGAGCCAGCCGAACGTCATCGCCGTCTCGGCCATTTCGGGCGAGGGCGTCGACACGTTGCTCGGGGAGATCAACCAGCGGCTTTCCGGCGTGCTGGTCGACCGCGACGTCATCGTGCCGGTGACGAAGCTGCAGCTTCTGCCGTGGATCTACGATCATTCCATCGTCGATGCACGCGAGGACCTGGAAGACGGCAATGTGCGCGTGGAACTGCGGCTGACGGAAACGGAAGCGGCGGAACTCGACCGGCAGCTCGGCATCGGCGGCAAGCCGGCGCGTGAGGACTGGGAGCGCTGACGGCGGGGGCGGTTTTGTCCGCCCCTCTGCTCGTCTTTCCGGCAAATCCGGGGAGATTTCCCCCTATTTCAACTGCCGTTCGATCTGCTTGGCCGCCTGCCAAAGCGCTTCCATGCGCTCCAGCGTCGCCGCCTCCAGGCTTTCGCCATTCGCCGCAAGGCTCTCCTCGATATGGGAGAAGCGGTTGCGGAACTTGGTGTTGGTGCCGCGCAGCGCCATTTCCGGATCGGCGCCGACATGGCGGCCGATATTGACCAGCGCGAAGATCAGGTCGCCGAGTTCGTCGGCGACGGCCGTCTGGTCGCCGTCGCGCAAGGCTTGCCGCAATTCGCCGACCTCTTCCTCGATCTTGTCGAGGATCGGCGCCGGCTCCGACCAGTCGAACCCGACCTTGGCCGCGCGCTCCTGCAACTTCAGCGCCTCCACGAGGGCCGGGAAGGAGCGTTGCACGGAACCGAGATGGCCGCGCAGCGGATCCTCCGGCAGGCCGCGCCGGGCGCGGCGCTCCTTGCGCTCGCGCTTTTCCGCCTGCTTGATTTCGTCCCATTGCAGCTTCACCGCCGCGGGCGTGTCGGCATCGGATCTTGCGAAGACATGCGGATGGCGCCGGATCATCTTGCGCGTCACGGCCTCGACGACGCTGCCGAAATCGAAGTCGCCCCGTTCCTCCGCCATGCGGGCATGGAACACCACCTGCAGGAGGAGGTCGCCCAGTTCCTCGCAGAGGTCGTCCATGTCGTTGCGCTCGATGGCGTCGGCGACCTCGTAGGCTTCCTCGATCGTATAGGGTTTGATCGTCTCGAAGGTCTGCACGATGTCCCACGGGCAACCGGTTTCCGGCTGGCGCAGGGCCGCCATGATGTCGATCAGGCGTTCGATGTCGCGGCTCGGCTCCATGTGGTCCTCAGTTCAATGGAATGGCATTGCCGGCCTTGCCGGACTGGTAGGCGTCTGACAGCGCGTCATAGGCGGCGCGGATGTCGCGGTCCTGTTTCTTCAGGCCCGCTTTGGCGGCATCCTCAGTCGTGGCGATGAGATCGGCGATGGCGGCGGAACGCCAGAAGGCGTTCGTCCTGGCATATCCGCCCGGATCGAGCCGGAAGACTTCCTTCAGGATGCGCAGGTCATGGGGAATGGCGAAGCTGTCGCGCGAATCCTCATGGCTGAAGAAATAGTAGAAATTGTCGAAGCCGGCCCAGGTGATGGCCGAAAGGCACATCGAGCAGGGCTCGTGCGTCGAGAGGAAGACGTAATCCCTGGTGTTGGGCTTTTCCACGCGCTCGTAGAGGCGCTTCAGCGTGTGCACCTCGCCATGCCAGAGCGGGTTTTCCGTCTCGTTGTTCGTCTCGGCGAGCACGAGCGAGAGGTCGGCCTTGTTGAGGATGGCCGCGCCGAAAATCTTGTTGCCATCAGCCACGCCCTTGCGCGTCAGCGGCAGGATGTCGAATTCCATGACGTCGAGCAGACGTTTGGCGAGAGCGGCCTCATCCATGGCGGGATTCCTTATCCGGCGTCGTGCGGCAATCCTTAGCGGGCGCCGTGGCGGGCAGGCAAGGGCGGCCGGTGACTTATGCTCAAAATGCCGGGCGCCGGAGCAAAACAATACGCCCCTCCAAGGCCAATGGAATTTCTGTTTCTTTTGTTTCTGGCGGATTTTCGCGATAGTGCGCACACTTCAACCGGACCCGATCATGAGCGCAGCCCAGGACAAGCTTTCGACGTTCCCCGCCTTCTTCCGCGTCAGCGGCAGGACGGTCGTGGTCGTGGGCGAGGGCGACGAGGCCTTCGCCAAGGCGCGGCTGCTGTTCAACACGGACGCCCGGATCGTCGTGCTGGCCGAGGCGCCGGACGCCGATTTCGCCCGCTTCATCACTGAAAAGAACCTCGTCCTCGTGCGCGCCCCCTTCTCGAAGGAGGCCATTGCCGACGCGACCCTCGTCTTCGCCGCCACCGGCGATGCCGCCGCCGACCGCGCCATTTCCATGGCCGCGCGCGACCTGCGCATCCCGGTCAATGCCGTCGACCAGCCGGACTATTGCGACTTCTTCACCCCGGCGCTCGTCAACCGCGCGCCGGTCGCCGTCGCCATCGGTACGGAAGGCGCAGGGCCGGTGCTGGCGCAGATGATCCGCGCGCAGGTCGACCAGATCCTGTCGCCCTCGCTCGGCCGGCTGGCGCGCCTTGCCAACGGCTACCGCGAGGCCGTCGACCGCGTGCTGCCGCGCGGCGTGACGCGCCGCGTCTTCTGGCGCCGCTTCTTCCAGGGCGCTGTCGCCGACGCCGTCAACAACGGCGATATCGATCTGGCGCGCCGCGCCGCCAACACACTGCTGAACGCGCAAGGGCGGGCCGCCGGCCATGTCTGGCTGGTCGGCGCGGGTCCGGGCGCAGAAGACCTGCTGACGCTGCGCGCCCAGCGCGTCATGATGGAAGCCGACGTCATCGTCTTCGACGCGCTCGTGCCGCAGGCCATCGTCGACATGGGCCGGCGCGATGCCGAGCGCCTTTCCGTCGGCAAGCGCAAGGGCTGCCATTCCAAGTCGCAGGACGAGATCAACGACCTGCTGGTGGAGCTCGGAAAGGCCGGAAAGCGCGTCGTGCGCCTGAAGTCCGGCGATCCGCTCGTCTATGGCCGCGCCGGCGAGGAAATGGCCGCGCTCCGCCAGGCGGGCGTCACCTACGAGGTCGTGCCGGGTATCACCTCCGCCTTCGCCGCCGCCGCCGATTTCGAACTGCCGCTGACGCTGCGCGGCGTTGCCTCCTCGCTCGTCTTCACCACCGGCCACGACCTGACGGGCTCGGTGCTGCCCGACTGGGCGCGGCTTGCCATTTCCGGCGCCACCGTCGCCGTCTATATGGGCCGCACGGTCGCCGCCTCCGTCGCCGCACGGCTGATGGAAGCCGGCCTGCCGGCGGAAACGACCGTCGCCGTCGTGGAAAATGCCAGCCGCCGCGAAAAGCGCCTGCTTCACGGCACGCTGAAGGACCTGCCGGGTCTTCAAAGCCGCGACGAACTGGACGGTCCCGTCATGGTGATCATCGGCGATGCCGTCGCCGGCGCCAATTTTGAACATTCCGAGCCGCTCGCCGCCCGTGCGCCGGCTCGCGCCACCGCAGCATTGGGAGCATGAGATGGCCGACAAGGTTCTGACAGCCAACCGCCTTTCCGACGGCATTTCCGTCTGGCTGGACGCCGCCGGCAACTGGAACGAACGGCTTCAGGCCGCCTTCGTCGCCCGCCACAAGGAAGCCGTCGAGGCGCTGGAAGCCACCGGCAAGCAGGCCTTTGCCGACAACAAGGTGGTGGACGTCAATGTCGTCGAGGTCGAGGAGATCGACGGCGTGCTGCGGCCGCTGCGCATGCGCGAGCGCATCCGCGCCGAAGGCCCTTCCATTGCCTATGCCGCCGGCTATGCTGGCCTTGCCGCCACGGCCGCCTGAGGATCTTGCATGTACCGTTACGACGAATTCGATCACGCCTTTGTCTCCGGCCGCGTGGAGCAGTTCCGCGATCAGGTCAGCCGCCGGCTTTCCGGTGAACTGGCCGAGGATGCGTTCAAGCCGCTGCGCCTGATGAACGGCGTCTACCTGCAGCGCCACGCCCCCATGCTGCGCGTGGCCGTGCCCTACGGCGTGCTGTCCGCGCGCCAGCTGCGCCGCCTGGCCGAGATCGCCCGTAAATGGGACCGCGGCTACGGCCACTTCACCACCCGCCAGAACCTGCAGTACAACTGGATCCCGCTGAAGGACGCCGCCGATGTGATGGACGCCCTGGCCGAGGTGGACATGCACGGCATCCAGACCAGCGGCAACTGCATCCGCAACATCACCACCGACGGCCTGGCCGGCGTGGCGCCCGACGAGATCGTGGACCCGCGGCCCTATGCCGAGGTGCTGCGCCAGTGGAGCACCCTGCACCCCGAGTTCGCCTTCCTGCCGCGCAAGTTCAAGATCGCCATCTCGGGCGCCGCCGAGGACCGCGCGGCCATCGCCTGGCACGACATCGGCCTGCAACTCAAGAAGAACGCCGCGGGCGAGGTGGGTTTCCAGGTGCTGGTGGGCGGCGGCATGGGCCGCACCCCCATCACCGGCCAGGTGATCCACGACTTCCTGCCCTGGAACCAGATCCTGGTCTATCTGGAAGCCATCGTGCGCGTCTACAACCGCTATGGCCGCCGCGACAATATGTACAAGGCCCGCATCAAGATCCTCGTACATGAAACCGGCGCGGAGGAACTGGCGCGGCAGGTGGAGGTCGAGTTTGCGGACCTCAAGAATGGTGAGTTGAAACTGCCCGAGCAGGACATCGCCGCCATCACCGCTTACTTCGCGCCGCCGGAACTGGCGCCCCGCGCCGAGGGTTGGACGAGCCTTGCGCAGTGGAAGAAGGCCGATCCGGACTTCGCACGCTGGGTGCAGCAGAACGTGCAGCCGCACAAGCATCCCGACTACGGCATGGTGACGATCTCGCTGAAGCCGATCGGCGGCATCCCGGGCGATGCCACCGACACGCAGATGGAGGCCGTCGCCGATATCGCGGCGGAATACGCCTTCGACGAGATCCGCGTCAGCCACGAGCAGAACCTGATCCTGCCGCATGTCGCGCTCGCCGATCTGGAGCCGGTCTATCGCGGTCTTGTCGCGGCGGGCCTTGCGACGGCCAATGCCGGCCTCATCACCGATATCATCGCCTGTCCCGGGCTGGACTACTGCGCCCTGGCCAACGCCCGCTCGATCCCGGTCGCGCAGGAAATCTCCACCCGTTTCGGCGCGCCCGAGCGTCAGGCCGAGATCGGCGAACTGAAGATCAAGATTTCCGGCTGCATCAATGCCTGCGGCCACCACCATGTCGGTCATATCGGCCTGCTCGGCGTCGAGAAGAAGGGCGAAGAGCTCTACCAGATCACGCTCGGCGGTTCCGGCGACGAGAACACGTCGATCGGCGAGATCATCGGTCGCGGCTTCGAGCCGGAAAAGGTGACGGACGCCATCGAGGTCATCGTCGATACCTATCTCGGCCTTCGCCTCGATCCCTCGGAAATCTTCCTGGACGCCTATCGCCGCGTCGGGCCGCAGCCCTTCAAGGATGCGCTCTACGGCGACAAGGCGGCAGCGGCGGCCTGAGGAGAACGATGATGACGAAAATCTGGAACGAAGCCGGTTTTGTCTCGGACGATCCGTGGATCCTTGAGACGGAGGAAACCAAGGCAGGCTCGAACGAGAAGGCCATTCTCGGCCTTGAGGATTTCCTTGCCCGCGTTTCCGCGACGGACGAAAGCAGCCTCGGCGTGCTGATCAACCCGGCGGACGACGTGCGCCGGCTGGAAGGTCATCTCGACCGCATCGCGCTGGTCGCCGTCGCCTTCCCGGCCTTCAACGACGGCCGCGCCTTCAGCCATGCCTCGCTGCTGCGCTCGCGTCTCAATTTCACGGGCGAGGTGAGGGCGGTCGGCGATGTCCTGATCGACCAGATCCCGCTGATGCTGCGCTGTGGCATCGACAGCTTCGCCGTCACCAATGCGACGGCGCTGAAGCGACTGGCGGAAAACCGCCTGCCGGGCATCGACAACCACTACCAGCCGGCCGCCCGCGCCTCCACGGATGTGGGTTCCTATAGCTGGCGCCGCCGGGCCTGATTTCGGGGCCCGACCGGCGAAAGGCCGCAATTGCGTGACAGTCTTGAGGCAGATCAAGGACACGCATTGCGGCTTGCGGGAAAAGAGACGCGCGGCAAACTATTGCGCGGCCAATCGGCGCATTGGAACGGAATACCTTCCTTTGCCGCTCAACATGTAATATCTGCCTATCGTCAAGATTTTCCGACGCAGCCAGGATCGATCCCGAAATGAACGCACCTGCCAAGACCGAAGACTTTGTGGCATCCGTACCCGCCGGCGTGTTCGCCGAGACGGTGACGAGCGTACAGCACTATACGGATCGCCTGTTCCGCTTCCGCATGACGCGCCCGGAAAGCTTCCGCTTCCGTTCCGGCGAGTTCGCGATGATCGGCCTGATGGTCGGCGAGAAGCCGGTCTACCGCGCCTATTCGATCGCAAGCCCGGCCTGGGACGAGGAACTGGAGTTCTTCTCGATCAAGGTGCCGGACGGTCCGCTGACCTCGCATCTCCAGCAGATCAAGGCGGGCGACACCGTGCTGATGCGCAAGAAGCCGACCGGCACGCTGGTGCTCGACGCGCTGACGCCCGGCAAGCGGCTCTACATGTTCTCCACCGGCACGGGCATCGCGCCCTTCGCGAGCCTCATCCGCGACCCGGAGACCTACGAGAAGTATGACGAGGTCATCCTCACGCATACCTGCCGCGAGGTTTCCGAACTGCAATATGGTTTCGATCTCGTCGAGGAGATTCGCAACCACGAATTCCTGTCGGAAGTCGTCGGCAACAAGCTGCGCCACTATGCGACGGTCACCCGCGAGGACTATCCGTTCCAGGGCCGCATCACCGACCTCATCCGCAACGGCAAGATGTTCGCCGATCTCGGCGTGCCGCACTTCGACCCCGCGGTCGACCGCGGCATGATCTGCGGCTCCTCGGCCATGCTGAAGGAAACCAAGGTATTGCTGGAGCAGGCCGGCCTGACGGAAGGCGCCAACAACAAGCCCGGCGAATTCGTCATCGAACGCGCCTTCGTCGACTGAGCGAACGGGCATTCTCATCGGCAAGGGGCGGTCTTCGGGCCGCCCTTTTCGTTTTTAGCCCGAGAGATAGTCGAGAAGATCCGTCATCGCGCCCGCGGCGGCGGCGCCGTCGCCGTTGCGGATGGCGCGGATGACCTTCACATGCAGGTCCACCGAGCGGTCCATGTGCCGGTTGTCGGCGCGTGCGAACCACAGGCGGCGGGCATGGGTCTGCAAGGGGGCGAGGGCGGCGGTCAGGAATCGGTTCGGGCAGGCTTCTTCGAGAATCTCGTCGAACGCCTTGTCAGCCGCCAGAAAACCTTCCATGTCGGAGCGGATGGAGCAGGCGGTCATCGTCTGCGCGCAGGCGACGAGCTGTTCACGATGCCGCTCGTCCGCATGGTCGGCGACGAGGCTGGCGGCCAGCGGCTCCAGTTGCCGGCGCGTCGTCATCACCTCGGCGTGGTCTTCCGGCCGAATCGCCGCGATCTGCAGGCCGGCACGCGGGCGCACGGCGATCAGGCCCTGCCATTCGAGCTTCTGGATCGCCTCGCGCACCGGCGTGCGGCCAAGGCCCGCAAGGTCGATCAGCTGGCGTTCCGTCACCATCGAGCCGGGTTTCAGCTTGAGCGTGACGATGAGCCCTTCGAGGGTGAGATAGGCGAGGTGGGCCTGCGAAGCCGCGGTTTCCGTCATTCCAGAAGTCCAGTTGATATATCACATGCTGCCATGTCGCAAAACGGATGGCAAGCCGGCTGATATATCAGAGGCGATGGCGCGGCTGACGGGAGGGCCATTTGCCTGCTTTTGAAGGCCTTGGCGAGGTGTCTGGGTGGGCGGCTTGCGCAGGAGCGCCGGCGCGCCGACCGTCGCATAGCGTGAAGAAACGGGCGGTGAGAGACAACCTGCGATAAGGGATGTGTGCCGTTTCGCGTCTATTTCTATGTGTCTCGTTCCATTGCCATATTAGGCTTTTGCCGCAGTTTTTTCCGCCTTCGGAAAATGCACCCGAATAAAGCCGTGGGGCTGCCCGTCGATAGGAGGATTGCGGTTGACGAATGTCTTGGGCCTTGCCAGCATGCCCACGCTCGGACCGTCCAGTTGCATTTGTGGGGGCATACGTTGACTGCGGGTTCAATCGTCGCGACACTCTTGATCGTTTTCGCCGGTCTGCTGGCCGTACCGGCCGTCAGCCATACCAATCTCGGCACCACGCTATCGCTGATGGCGTCGTCCATGGCCTTCGTCGCCATGGGCATCGCGCAGTTCATGGCGACGCGCCCGCCGTTCATCGAGAAGCTCTTCGGCGGCCTCGACCGAATCTACCAGTTCCACCGGAAGATCGGCATCGCCGTGCTCTGTCTTATCCTGGTGCACTATTTCGTGGCGCCGGACTTCCAGGGGCTTTCCCTGACGAGCGGCCTCAACGTGCTCGCCAAGACCGCGGGCGAATGGGCCTTCTACGGCTTCGTCTTCCTGCTCATCTTCAGCCTGGTGAAGGTGATCCCCAAGACGCGCTTCCAGATTCCCTACCAGTACTGGCGCATCACGCACCGTTTCATCGGCCTGCTCTTCGTGCTGGTCGCCTTCCACCAGATGTTCATCAAGCGCCCCTACGAGGGCACCGCGCTGCTGGCGACCTATCTCAACCTCTTCGCGCTGATCGGCATCGCCAGCTACGCCTATACCCAGCTTCTGCCCTGGCTGCGCACGCGCAAATACGAGGTCGCCGACGTGGTGCGCCACGACGGGGCGACGATCATCACGGGCAAGCCGAAGGGGCGCAAGCTCAACGCGATGCCCGGCCAGTTCGGCTTTTTCCGCGTCGACAAGTCGGGCCTGCGCGAGCCGCATCCCTTCACCATCGCGGGCATCGATGACGACGGCACCGTGCGCTTCGCCATCAAGCCGCTCGGCGACTATACCAAGGCGCTGCGCGAGGGCGTGGCGGTCGGCGACGAGCTGACGCTGGAAGGCGGCTACGGCCATTTCAATCACAAGCGCGGCGGCAAGAAGCAGATCTGGCTTGCCGGCGGCATCGGCGTCACGCCGTTCCTCGCCATGGCGAGCCGGCTGAAAGGCGACGAGGGGCAGGATATCCACATGGTCTACTGCGTGCGCGACGGTGCCGAGGCGATCGGCCTCGATACCTTCCGCGCGCAGGCCGAAAAGCTCGAGAACTTCAGCTTCGTGCTGCACAACTCGGCAACCGACGGCCGCTTCGACGCCTCGAAGCTCGTCTCCGGCACCAGCATGAATCCGGCGGAAGCCGACCTGTGGTTCTGCGGCCCGCCGCCGTTGCGGATGGCCATCGAAAAGGGATTGAAGGAACTCGGCAAGGCCCCGCGGCGAGTCGAGTTCGAGCGTTTCGAGTTCCGGTAAAAGCAGTTCCCGAAGAAACTGCAAAACGGTTCTTCATCCGGAATTGTGTGAAAGTCGACTATCCAGCCGGTGCGCCGGCCTCTTGGAGCGAAGGGAACAAGCCATGCGCGTGTTCAGCACATCATTCATCCGACCGGGCACGCGCTTTGCCGCCGTGCTCGGCCTTGCCATGGCGGTCTTCTGTCCTGCCGGGGCATTCGCCATCGATCAGTTCGCTTCGGATGCCTACGGCACCTACAAGGGCGACCCGGAAAACGGCAAGGTCCTGTTCGGCGCCGCCGGCTGCGGCGCCTGCCATGGCTCCGGCGACAATATCGAACTGCTGTCGGGCGGCATGGAAATGCAGACCGCGATCGGCAAGTTCTTCGCGCCGAACATTTCCGCCCATCCGAACGGCATCGGCGGCTGGTCCAATGCGGACTTCCTGAACGCCGTGATGGTCGGCCTCAAGAAGGACGGCGACAATCTCTATCCGGTCATGCCCTACACCTCCTATGGCGGCATGAAGCCGGAGGACGTACTGGATATCAAAGCCTATATCGAGACGCTGCCGCAGTCGGACGCCGCCTCGAAGGAACACGAGATTGCCTTCCCCTTCAGCCGCCAGACGACGATCACGCTCTGGAAGCGCAGCCATTTCACCGTGCCGGCCTTCCAGCCGCGCGAGGAAACGCAGATGGAACGCGGCCGCTACCTCGTCGAAAATGTCGGCGGCTGCGGCGATTGCCACACCCCGCGCACCACGACCTACGGCCTGGACCTCGCGCGCGCCTATGAGGGCGAGAAGGGCCTGACCGGCGCCGTCGCGCCCGATATCACCAAGGCCCGCATGAGTGGTCTTGCCTCATTCGAGGTCTTCACCAAGGGCCTGATCGATGACGGCAAGAAGCTTTCCGGTTCGCCGCTCTCCGATCCGGTCATGCGCCGCATCGCCCACGGCCTCTCGGCGCTCTCCGACGAGGACAAGCAGGCGATGTACGCCTTCCTTTCGGATCGTGAAGTCAAGGTGACGCCGGTCGAGACCAGCCCCACGCCGGTTTGCAGCGAGGCGACGGCCGAAACCGCGCTCGGCGCGGGCGGCGGCAATGCCGAGCTCGCCTCGGCCGCGGATGCCTTCATCGGCAAATATTGCCGCAACTGCCATGGCCCGGGCGAAAGCTCGCAGGGCTCCTTCCCCTCGGGCGACCTTGCCTCGATCGCGGCCAACGCTGCCTTCGTGACGCCGGGCGATGCCTCCAAGTCGCTGCTCTACACCTCCGTCACCAGTGGTCGCATGCCGCTCGGCAAGCGTCCCGCCGATGCCGAAGTGCAGGGCCTTGCCGACTGGATCAACTCGCTGAGCCAGTCGGCCATTCCGACCGCGGTCTCCGCGACGAAGACCGAGCGCGCCCGCCCGATGCTGAAATATCTCGACTTCGTGGAACTCGCGCTACGCGATATTTCCAAGGTCGACGAGCACGACCAGCCGTTCATGCGCTACTTCAGCTATCGCGACCAGTATAACGGCATGATGAGCTGCGAGACGCACGAGACCTTCCTCAAGCGCATGAAGGTTCTCGCCGGCGGCTTCAAGAAGCTCCTGAACTCGCTGTCCTACGGTCCGGAACTCGTTCTGCCCGAGGAAGTGGAAGGCTCGGACGGCCTGCTCGTTCGCGTCGACCTGCGCGATCTCGAATGGAGCCAGGAAGACTACGACTTCCTGATCAACGAGTACTTCTATGGTGTCGATCCGGAAAGCGATGCGCAGCTGCATTCGCTCGCCAAGGCGACCCAGACCCAGCTTCCGATCATGCGCGTCGACTGGTTCATGAGCAACGGTGCCCGGCCGAAGGTCTACAACCGCCTCATGAAGCTGCCGACCAACATCATCGAGCTGGAAACCCGCTTCGGCGTCAACGTCAACCAGAACATCGAACGCCGCCGCATCGTTCGCGCCGGTTTTGCCGACGGTTCCTCGGGCGTTTCCGACCATAACCGCATGCTCGAACGTCACGACATGCCCTTCGGCGGCTACTACTGGAAGTCCTACGACTTTGCGGGCGATGTCGGCCGCCAGGTGCTCAAGCGCTTCCCGGCAGGTCCCGACGGCGTTCGTCTCAAGGCCGGCCTGCTCCCCTTCGAGCATGACGGCGGCGAAATGATCTTCTCGCTCCCGAACGGCATGCAGGGCTACTATCTGTCGACCAACAAGGGCGACCAGCTCGACGTCGGTCCGACGACGATCGTCTCCTTCCGCAAGCGGCCGATCGGCAAGGGTGTCGAGATCGTCAATGCCCGTTCGTGCTTCGACTGCCACTTCGACGGCATCCTGTCCAAGCGCGACCAGCTGCGCGAGCATATCGAAACCTCCACGCTGTTCTCCAAGGACCAGCAGGACGAGTTGCTCGCGGTCTACGTGCCGCAGGAAGAACTGAACGAGGTCTACAAGCGCGACACGGACCGCTTCGTCGCCGCGCTCGACCGCCTCGGCATCACCGAACCGACCTCCGGCGGCGGCAAGACGGGCCTCAAGGCACCCGGCGGCGCGGAGATCTTCACCTACTTCGCCGACAAGTACGAGGATGAGCTGAACTTCGAGCAGCTTGCTTCCGAGTTCGACATGACGCCGGAAGAGTTCGCCTCCGACATTCGCCGCCTGACCGACGTCGATGCCCTGCGCATTGGCATCGACTGGGTCGCGACGCTCGAATCGGGCGCCACGGTTCCGCGCGTCGAGGTGGAAGAACAGTATGCCTTCATGCTGGAGCCGCTGCTGCAGCTGCGTCCGCTGAAGCGCGGCGTCAACACCGAGGTGGCGGCCACGAACAATGGCTATGTCCTGCCGAAGGTCGACAACACCGCATACCAGCAGCCGGAGCAGAAGCAGGACCAGCAGGCCTACCAGCAGCCGGACCAGACGCAGCAGGGCCAGACGCAGGGCCAGGCCTCCGGCACGGACCAGTATGCGACGCAGACCAACACGGCCTATGTCGTTCCCGCCTACAAGCAGGACGACAAGGCGCAGGCCGACAAGGTGAAACTCGCCTTGCATGTGCCTTCGACCACGGCCAAGGTGGGTGACTATCTCAGCTTCGAGCTGAGCACCAACCATGCCTGCGAACTGCAGGTGGTCTATGTCGAGGACACTGGCAATGTGGAGATCATCCCGGACGTGATGGTCGGCAACACGACGCTGAACCCGGGTGAGCGCCGCCTCATCCCGCAGCCGGGCACCGGCAACCTGACCTTCGATTCGCCGTCTGCCGGCGAAACGATGATCGCCGTGTGCAAGATCGGCGGCCTCGGCGACCAGAAGCTGACGGCGGAAAAGGCCAAGGAACTGGTGGCGAGCTCGAAGCAGCCGGCGACCCGTGGCCTCAGCGTCAACCTCGCCAAGCAGGCCGAGCAGAGCAACGGCGCGAGCGGCATCCAGATGGTGACGTTCGAGATCAAGTGACGAACAGGGCAGGGGCTCTCGGGCCCCTGCCGTTCTTTTGGGACTATGGGGGCTGAACCGACAATGTTGATGCGATCCTTAGCGGCGACACTCTTCGTCCTGGCCGGCGCCGCACCGGCCGCCGCGGCCTGCGACGCCATGACCGGCGTCACCGAGGCGTTCAACGCAGGCGACGAACAGCAGGCGAAATCCTTCGCCGCGACGGCAGGGACTGCGAATTGCACGGCGGACGAGCGCGCGCTCGTCGGTCGCATCGCCTCGCTCACGGCCTTCAACAACATCGCGGCCGATGTCGGCAATGGCGGCCAGCTTTCGAGCCACCGGCAGGCGCTGGAAGCCCTCAGCGACAATTACGGTGGCCCCTGGCAGGTCTTCGACGCGCTGGGCGATCTCGCCCGCGAGCGCAAGGAGTACGAGGCCGCCGCGAAATTCTACCAGATCGCGCTGGAAGACGGCTCGAACAAGACGATGACGCCGGACTGGATGGCGCCGGACGAACAGTACATCCTGCGTCTCGACAAGCTGGCCGGCGAAATGCGGCTGGCAGCGCCGCGCCCGGTCAAGCTCGCCCTGCGCGGGCCCTGCAAGGTCTCCTTCCGCGGCGTGTCGATCAAGAAGAAATCGACGCCGGTGCGCTATGTCTTCGGCACGGCCGATTTCACGCCCGAAGGCATGGAGGCGGCAAAGGACGTCTGGGAATGCCTGAAGTCGGTCAAGCCGGCCTCGATCAAGCTCATCGGTCACACCGACCCGGTCGGTTCGGCCGACGCCAACTACAAGCTTTCGCTGGCCCGCGCCGAAACGCTGAAGGTCTATCTCGCCAATGCCGGCTATGCCGGATCGATCACCACGATCGGCAAGGGCGAGGATGAACCCTTCAAGCCGGACGATGCCAGCGCCTACGACACGGAGACGCTGAACCAGCTCAACCGCCGGGTGGAAGTGGACGTCGACTGATGAAGGCAATTCCCCGGCTTCTCGCGCTTTCCCTTGCCGTGGCGCTGCCCGTTCCCGCTTTCGCGGCGCAGACCTATGCGCTCGTCGTCGGCGTCGACCAGTATCCGAACGATGTCAGCCTCGACGGCGCGGTCCGGGATGCGGAGGACGTCTACCGCTCCATGAGCGCGGCCGGCTTCAAGGTCGTCAAGTTCACCAACGACCAGGCGCGCAAGGACGATATCCGCAAGGCCTGGACGGACATGGTGGCGGAAGCCGCCTCCGGCGACACGATCATCTTCACCTATGCCGGCCACGGCGCGCAGATGCCCGAACTCATCGCCGGCGACGAGGCGGACGGGCTCGACGAGTTCCTGCAACTGCCGGGCTTCGACCGCAACCGCTATCAGGAAACCTCGAACGAGATCATCGTCGACAACGAGATGAACGCCTGGTTCGCCGAGGCCGAAGGCAAGGGCGTGCATGTGCTCTTCGTGTCAGACAGCTGCTTTTCCGGCGGCATGAGCCGGTCGATCAAGGGCAAGAGCCGGCTGGCGCCGGCCGTCAAGGTCAAGCTCGCGCCGCCCTCCCAGGAGGCGATCGACGGCGCGAACCTCAAGGACAATGCCTTCAAGCAGGTCACGGTGCTCGCCGCTTCGCTGGAAAGCCAGCCGACGCCAGAGGTCATCATCGACGGCGAGCCGCGCGGCGCGCTGAGCTGGAGCTTCGCCCGGGCTGTAGAGGGCAGCGCCGACCGCGACGGCGACGGCATCATCACGCGCATCGAGCTGGAAGACTACATCTTCTCCAACGTGAAGAACCGGTCCGAAGCGTTGCAGGTGCCGAACTTCATGCCGCAGGTCGCCCGCTCGGAGAGCGAAGTGGTCGTGCGGCTGACGCGCGGCATTCCGGTCGAGACCGCGACAGCCGATACAGGGACGGCGGCCGGGACAGCGACGACGAACGATACCGCCAGCACCACGGCGACCGACAAGGCGATCAAGCCGGCGAGCGATCTCGGCTGGACCGGCAAGATCGCGTTGCAGATCGACGGCGAGGCCACGCGGCCGGACCGGGCAGACGGCACCGGCACGCCCTTCCGCTGGGATGTGGCGAGCGGCGTCTTCTACACGCCGAACGGCGACGTCGCCGCCGAAAATGTCGGTCAGGACCGCATTCAGGCCGTGGTGGACAAATTCGTCCTGCTCGATTTCCTGAAGGCCATGGCAAGCCAGAATCCCGGCTCCGTCTCGCTGACGCCGGCAAAGGACATCTACGCCGCCGGCACCCGGCTGCGCTTCGACGCACCGCCCGGCCGCTATCCGAACATGCTCGTCTTCAACCTCGCCAATACGGGCGAAGTGCAGTTCCTCGACATGCAGGCGGCGGGGACCAACAGCTCGCAGTTCAAGCTGACCGATGTCGAGGTGGTCAAGCCCTACGGCGCCGACCATCTCATCACCATCTGGACCACCGAGCCGGTCGATGCCATCGGCGCGGTGCTGTCCGACCGCAACGTCAACGCCGCGACGCTGCTCGATGCGCTGAAGACGCGCCTCGACGGCAAGGAGGCGAGCGTCGCCATTCAACCTCTCTACACGCGGGAAACGCTCTGATGATCCGTTACGCCGCCGCCCTCCTGCTGTCGCTTTCGGCTCTTTCGGGCGCGAAGGCCGCCGACCGCGCCCTCGTCATCGGCATCGGCACCTATGCCTCGCTGCCGGAGAAGATGTTCCTCGAAGGGCCGAAGAACGACGCGCCGCTGATCGAGAAGTTCCTCAAGGAAAAGCTCGGTTACCCCGCCGATTCGATCCGCGTGCTGCGCGACAAGGAAGCGACCCGCGCCGGCATTCTCGCCAGCATCGACGAATGGCTGATCAACGGCACGCAGCCCGGCGACCGCGTCTATATCTATTTCTCCGGCCACGGCCTTCAGGTGAAGGATGTGAGCGGCGACGAGGAGGACGGTCTCGATGAAGCGCTCTCGACCTATGACATCGCCGCTGGCGACGGCGACTGGACGAATGTCATTCTCGACGACGACATCGACGCGATGCTGGCCAAGCTGAAGGACCGTGCCGTCTCCATCGTCATCGACGCCTGCCATTCCGGCACAATCTCGCGCTCGCTTTCCACGCAGGTGGGCGAGGCGATGGAAAGCGCGCGCTTCCTGCCGCGTCCCCATGCCAAGCCCGTGGAGCAGGTGAAGACGCGCGGCCTGCGCGTCGATGTCGCCGTGGTCGACAAGCCGGAGATCGCCAAGCAGAACGGCGTCGAAGCCTGGAGCGCTGCCTCGTCCTACCAGGTCGCCTGGGACGATACCCGCCTGCCGCCGGAAGAGCGCCACGGCGTTTTCACGCTCTCCTATGTCAACGGCCACGAGATTTCCGCCGCCGACAGCAACGGCAACGGCATCGTCTCCAATGCGGAGCTGCTGGAATTCGTGAAGAAGCAGTCGCAGACCTATTGCGCGGCGCAGAGCGCCTGCCAGGGTCTCGACCCGCAGCTCGAGGTCAATTACGCCCTGCTCGGCGCCAGCGCCGTCACGCCCGCCGACGCCGGCACGGGCCAGCAGACGCAGCAGTACCAGCAGCCGCAGACGGGTGGCGACACCCAGCAGCAGACGCCGGATTACAGCCAGCAGCAGACCCAGAGCGCGAGCTACGGCAAGGTCGAAGAGGTGAAGGTCGAAAACACCGCGCAGACCGCCTATGTCGCGGCCGATCCGGTCGACGCCGTGGGCGATATTCTCGGCAAGCCGCAGACCGGCGACGTCAAGGTGGCTCTATCCTCCGACTACCTGAAGAGCGGCGATTCCTTCCGCATCACCGTGACGAGCACGACGAGCGGCCATCTCATCCTCTACGACGTCGCCAAGGACGGGAAGGCGACGCAGATCTTCCCGAACGAAGCGGCCAAGAAGATCACGCCGCTGACGGCGAATTCCCCGCTCACCATCCCGGACGACTATTACGGCTTCGATTTCGAGGCCGACGGCCCGAGCGAGAACGTCCTTGTCGCCATCGTCGTCGCCGACGACGTCGATCTCACCAAGGTCGCGCCGAACGACTATGGCCTCACCAAGGAACTCGACGCCCGCACCACCATCGCCGAGATCGCCGACACCCTGAAACAGACCTGGACGCGCGACACCGAAAACCGCAGCGTGAACTGGTCGTTGGGTCTGTTGAAATACCAGGTCTACTGAGCAAAACGGCCGCCGCGTTTCCTTGGGGAGACGGGGCGGCCGAAGGCCTTTGCAAAAGCTGTTTTTCCATGCATTTTCTGGGTTGACCGGACCAAACCTCCTGCCTATGTTCCGCGCACTTCCGCGGGGCTTGGTTTCCCGCTTGGGAGCGCGTAGCTCAGCCGGTAGAGCAACTGACTTTTAATCAGTAGGTCCAGGGTTCGAATCCCTGCGCGCTCACCACGAATTCAAGGGCTAGGATCATTCCTAGCCGCTTTCTCGTTCATCCAAGGCTAAACGTAAACTACTTGGTTCTCTAGGGATTTTCAGGCGTTTCTGACGGCTCCCGGTACCATTTGATCTCAAGATATAGCGCAGGAAAAAGCCTGTCTCGCACTGCTGTAAGCGGTTGGTGACGAAGGCTACGATCGGCCGATACTATAAAAACTTGTATTCCCGCGGCTCCCGGTCATCGATCATTTGCACGCGATAGCTCGCGCTTCCTTGTCAAAAATGTACCTTCCTGAGGTTTGGTCATCACAGCGATCAATATGGTCGTTGGCGTCAAGCAGTCCCTTAGCGATCATGCCGGTGATGACAAGGAAGCTAAAGCCAGTTGCTGCTGCAATATATTTGATGCCTGGGCGCATTTTTCTCTCGCTACACATAGCTGTCTGTGTGGACGAGCTACAATAGTGTCTACGTCCCCGACGTATCCACTATTAATGTCATTTCTTGGTTCTCCCAGATTTTCACCCTGAGGTACGTAGAGCGATGAGCTCTCCCATGTTCCCCCAACGACATTTCGCCGCGTTCTCCAAAAGGTGATTGGCAGGAGAGGGAAGGCGGGGCTATCTGAGGGCGCAAATGGAGATGCGGGCGGGCTGCCGCGATCGCTTCCTCCGGTCGTCCTGGAGTAACCCCTTGTCGATTGCCGATATTTCCCTGTTGAGCGCGCTTCTTGCCGGCGCCCTGTCGTTCCTGTCGCCCTGCGTGCTGCCGCTCGTGCCGCCCTATCTGTGCTACATGGCGGGCATTTCGGTGGATCAGTTCCGCGGCAACGAGGCGGTGGCGGTGCGGCGGGATGCGCGGGGGGCGGTGCTCTTGGCGGCATTCTTCTTCACGCTCGGCTTCGCCACGGTCTTCATCGCGCTCGGCGCGGGGGCCTCGACGATCGGCATGGTGCTGCGCAGGCATCTCGATGTGCTCGCGCAGATCGGCGGCGTCATCATCATTCTCATGGGACTGCACTTCCTCGGCATCCTGCGCATCGGGCTCTTTGCACGCGAAGCGCGTTTCCAGGGCGGCGGCAAGCCGGCAACGGCCTCCGGCGCCTATGTCATGGGCCTCGCCTTCGCCTTCGGCTGGACACCCTGCATCGGCCCGGTGCTCGGCGCGATCCTCGGCGTTGCCGCCGCGCGCGAGACGGTGGGCGACGGGGCCGCGTTGCTGGCCGTCTACTCGCTGGGGCTTGCCGTTCCGTTCTGGATCGCCGCCGGCTTTTCGGGCGCCTTCATGCGCTTCCTTGTGCGCTTCCGCCGCCATCTCGGTACGGTGGAAAAGCTGATGGGCGTGCTGCTCATCCTGACGGGCCTCGCCTTCATCTTCGGCTATATCAGCGCCGTCGCCATCTGGTTCCAGCAAACGTTTCCCATTCTCTCGCAAATCGGCTAGAGCATCCTGAGCCGGTGCGGCGCCGCTCCGGCGTCGCATCCGGCGACAAAGGGAATGCCAGGGCATCGGCCCGATCAGGCGGGAGCAGGCTTCAGCCCATGGCGGACATCATCGGACTGGTGCTGCCGTTCTTCGGCATGATCTTCCTCGGTTACGTGGTCGCGCGCATCACGAAGCAACCGGTGGAAGCGCTCGGCTGGCTCAACACCTTCATCATCTACATCGCGCTGCCGGCGCTGTTCTTCAAGCTGGTGGCGAAGACGCCGATCGAGCAATTGACGCGCGTCGATTTCATCCTTGCCGATATCGGCGCGACCTATCTCGTCTTTACCCTCATCTTCGTGATTGGCCTCTGGCTTCGCCGCGCGACCATCGGCGAGGCGACGATCCAGGGGCTTGCAGCAGCCTATGGCAATATCGGCTATATGGGGCCGGGGCTCGCCCTGCTCGCCTTCGGTGAGCCGGCGGCGGTGCCCGTCGCACTCGTCTTCTGCTTCGAGAACATGCTGCACTTCATGGTGGCGCCGGCGCTGATGGCGCTGGCCGGCGGCGAGAAGCGGCCGATGATCGCGGTGATCGGCGGCATCGTGCAGAAGATCGTGACGCATCCCTTCATCATCGCCACGGCGGCCGGTTTCGTCGCCGCCTTTGCCGGCTTCGAACCGCCGCTCCCGCTACAGCGGCTGATCGACTATCTCGCGCAGGCGGCGGCGCCCTGCGCGCTCTTTGCCATGGGGGTCACGCTCGCGCTTCGGCCGTTGAAGCGGGTGCCGGTCGAAATCGGCTATATCGTGCCGGCAAAGCTGCTGCTGCTGCCCGTCACCATGTATCTGGTGCTGGGCTTCTTCGGCAATTTCGACCCGGTCTGGGTGTTCACAGCCGTGCTGCTCGCCGCATTGCCGACGGCGACGAATGTCTTCGTCATCGGCCAGCAATATGGCGTCTGGCAGGAGCGGGCCTCGGCGACCATCCTCATCACCACGGTGCTGTCGGTCGCGACGGTGACGGTCCTGCTCTACCTGATCAAGTCAGGCCTGCTTCCGGGCGACCCGTTCCCGTAGCGTGTCGCGCAAGGCCTTGAGCGAGCCGAGCGGCTCGATGCCTTCGCGCATGACGATGCCGCGCAACGGCCCGAGCGCCGATAACAGATGCAGGCCCGCCGAGCGCAGGAACTGCACGGGCAGGAAATCCGACAGGAGCGAGCGGTTGAGCAGGTCGACGCTGAGCGTGCGCGAGCGCACATCCGCCTGCCGCTTGCGGTCGAAGCGTTCGCCGACGGTGGCCGGCTCTGCACTGGAGAGAACCTCCCGCAACGCCATGATATCGCGCAGGCTGAGATTGAGGCCCTGCGCGCCGATGGGCGGGAAGGCATGCGCGGCCTCGCCGACCAGCACGAAGCGCCCCTTGCCGAACCGCGCCGCCGTCATGCCCGACAGCGGAAAACTTTGCGCGCCACCCTCGACGGAAACCTTGCCGAGCATGGACTGCATGCGCGCCTCGACCGCCTGGCCGAGATCGGAGGTGGAGAGATCGCGCAGGCGCGCCGCCTCCGCCGGCGGCAGGACCCAGACGAGGCTGGAGCGACGGCCGGGCAGGGGCACCTGCGTGAAGGGGCCGCTCTCGGTGTGGAACTCGGTGGAGGCGTTGCCGTGCGGGCGTTCATGCGTGAAGTTGAGCACAAGCGCGGCCTGCGGATAGGACCAGGTCTTCACGTCGATGCCGGCGCTGTCGCGGATCTTCGACTTGCGCCCGTCCGCCCCTACGACGAGACCGGCCGTGACGCGCTCGCCCGTGTCGAGCACCAGTTCGACGCCGGCCTCGAACGTGGTTGCGGCCGTCACGCCGTTTTCCAGCCGCGCGATGCCCTGATACGCGGCGATGCGTGCATCGAGCACGGTCAGGAACGGGGCATTGGGGATGTTGTAGCCGAAGGCCTCGAGGCCGACTTCGCCGGCGCGGAAGGCGACGGGCGGGGCGCGCAGCAGGCGGGACGTGCCGTCGAGAATCTGCATGGTTTCCAGCGCCGCGGCGTGCGGGGCGATGTCGTCCCACAGGCCGAGGGTCTTCAGGAAGGCGATGGACTGGTCCATGAGCGCGGTCGTGCGGCCGTCGCTGGCGCGTGTCGGCGGCGCGATCAGCGCGACGCTGCGGCCCGATTCGGCGAGCGCCAGGGCGGCGAGGCTGCCGGCAAGTCCGGCGCCGACGACCGCGATATCGAATTGTCTCATGACCGACCTCCGGGGCGGGAAGCGTTTCCCACAGATTTGCGCTGCTTCTATCGCGCCAAGACTAGGCCCGCAAAGGGGCAATTTCCATGGGATGAATCGGCGCAGGCCATGGAACCACCCGGCGGCGGGGCGATTTCCACTGGCGATGCCGGGCAATCAATGCATATTACCGGCAGTGACCGCACAAGAGGGCACATCCGGCCGCGGCCGGGACAGGCCCCAAGGGATGGACTGCGAACGGCAATGAAGTTCTTCAACTACAAGCGCGTGCCCTACGCGGAAATCCGCGCCTTTTCCGTTCATATCCTGACGGCATCCGGATCGTTTCTCGCGTTTCTCGGCGTCGTTGCCGCCGCCGAACACCGCTTCGTGGACATGTTCTGGTGGCTGGGCCTGGCGCTGCTGGTCGACGGCATCGACGGGCCGATCGCGCGCAAGGTGCGCGTCAAGGAAGTGCTGCCGAACTGGTCGGGCGATACGCTCGACAACGTCATCGACTATGTGACCTATGTGCTTCTTCCGGCCTTCGCACTCTATCAGAGCGGCATGATCGGCGAGCCCTGGTCCTTCGTGGCGGCGGGCGCCATCGTGGTGTCGAGCGCCATCTACTATGCCGACATGGGCATGAAGACCGACGAATATTTCTTCTCCGGCTTCCCCGTGGTGTGGAACATGGTGGTCTTCACGCTCTTCGTGATCAAGCCGAGCGAATTGACGGCCTCGATCATCGTCTTCGTCTCCGTCTTCCTCACCTTCATGCCGATCAACTTCCTGCATCCGGTGCGCGTCGAGCGGCTGCGCTCCGTCAATCTTGCGATCTTCTTCCTCTGGGCGGCTCTCAGCGGCTACGCGCTTCTCCTGCATTTCGACACGCCCGACTGGGTGGTCTGGGGCGTCGTCGGCACGGGGCTCTATCTCTACGGCATCGGCGCCGTGCTGCAGGCCTTCCCGAATCTTGGCCGCAAGTAGAGCATGTCCAGCCGAAGCGGCATCGCCTCGGTGTCGGACAATGCGACCAAGCAAGAGAACAGAACAACGGAGCATGACATGACCAAGGCGATCGTCGTCCGCAGTCTCGGCGGGCCGGAAGTTCTGAAGCTCGAGGACGTGCCGCTGAATGCGCCGGGTCCGGGCGAGGTGCAGATCCGGCAGGCCGCCGTGGGCCTCAATTTCATCGACGTCTATTTCCGCACCGGGCTCTACAAGGCCGATCCGCCCTTCATCCCCGGCAAGGAAGGAGCGGGCACGGTCACGGCGCTCGGCGAGGGCGTCACGGATTTCGCCATCGGCGACCGCGTCGCCTATGCCTCGGCCGACGGCGCCTATGCGGCCGAACGCAATGTCGCGACGAAACATCTGGTCAAGGTGCCGGACGGCATTTCGCTGGAAACGGCGGCGGCCATGATGCTGAAGGGCATGACGGCGCAATACCTGCTGCTCCAGACCTATCCGGTGAAGCCGGGCAGCGTGATCCTGTTCCATGCGGCTGCCGGCGGCGTCGGCCTCATTGCCGGCCAGTGGGCGAAGGCCCTGGGCGCGACGGTCATCGGCACCGCGGGCTCGCAGGCGAAGATCGATCTCGCGCTCGCCAACGGCTACGACCATGTCATCGACTACGGCAAGGAAGACTTTGTCGCGCGGGTGCGGGACCTGACCAACGGAAAGGGCGTCGACGTCGTCTACGATTCCGTCGGCAAGGATACGTTCCCCAAGTCGCTGGATTGCCTGAAGCCGCGCGGGCTCTTCGTCAGCTTCGGCAATTCCTCCGGTCCCGTCGAGGCCTTCAACATGGGCCTGCTGTCGCAGAAGGGATCGCTCTACGCGACGCGCCCGACGCTCTTCGCCTATATCGCGACGCGCGACGCACTCGATGCATGTGCAAACTCGCTCTTTGATGTTGTGCAAAGCAACAAAGTGCGTATCAATATTCATCAGACTTATCCGTTGGCGGATGCGGGGCGCGCGCACACGGATCTGGAAACAAGAAAAACAAGTGGAACGACATTGCTCATCCCCTGACAAGCCCCCAAGGGGCGCCGGGGCATGAGACGAGAGGGGGCAGAGTGTCAGCCGTTGGAGCACCCGGGGGCAGTCCGTTGCTGGCTGTCCGCAGCCTGACAAAACTTTTCGGTACGTTTGCCGCCTGCAACGGCATCGACCTCGATATCCAGCCGGGCCAGATCCACGCCGTGCTGGGCGAGAACGGCGCGGGCAAGTCCACGCTGATGAAGATCATCTACGGCGTTCTGGCCCCGACGAGCGGCGATATCCTGTGGAAGGGCGAATCCGTCCGCATTTCCAGCCCGGGCGCCGCGCGCCGGCTCGGCATCGGCATGGTCTTCCAGCACTTTTCGCTCTTCGAAGCGCTGACGGTGGCCGAGAACATCGCCCTGTCGCTGAGCCCCGGCATTTCGCTTTCCAAGGTGGCGGAAGAGGCCTCGCGCCTTTCCCACCTCTACGGCCTGCCGCTCGATCCGAACGCCCATGTCGCGGATCTGTCGGTCGGCGAGCGCCAGCGCATCGAGATCGTGCGCGCGCTGCTGCAGAACCCCGAACTCATCATCCTCGACGAGCCGACCTCGGTGCTGACGCCGCAGGAGGCGGACCGGCTGTTCGAGACGCTCGCCAAGCTGAAGGCCGAGGGCCGCTCGGTTCTCTATATCAGCCACCGGCTGGAAGAGGTGCAGCGCATCTGCGACCGCGCCACGGTGCTGCGTCACGGCAAGGTCACCGGCGCCTGCGATCCGCGCAAGGAAACGCCGGCCTCGCTCGCCCGCATGATGGTCGGCAGCGACGTCGCTTCGGTGAGCGCGGCCGGTACGAACACCAAGGGCGAGGTGCTGCTGGAAGCGCGCCATCTGAGCGTTCCCGCAAGGACGCCCTTCGCCGTCGCGCTGAAGAATGTCTGTCTGAAGGTGCGGGGCGGCGAGGTGCTGGCGATTGCCGGCGTCGCGGGCAACGGCCAGGGTGAGCTGTTCGACGCGCTGTCGGGCGAATATCCGGTGGCGGATGCGTCCGCCGTCTTCGTGCGCGGCAAGGCGGCCGGCAATCTCGGCATCACCGCCCGCCGCCTGATGGGCGCGGGTTTCGTGCCGGAGGAGCGCCATGGCCATGCGGCGGTGCCCGGCCTTCCGCTCTCCGACAATCTCGTCCTGGCGCGCAACCAGTCGGACCGCAAGACGTTCCTGTCCGGCGGCGTGCTCGGCATCATCCGCCATGCCGTCGTGCGCATCGCCTCGAAGCGCATTTCCGAAAACATGGACGTGCGCAAGAGCGGCGAGGACCCGGCCGCCGGTTCGCTCTCCGGCGGCAACCTGCAGAAATATATCGTCGGCCGCGAGCTGGATCGCCAGCCGGCCGTGCTGATCGTCAACCAGCCGACCTGGGGCGTCGATGCCGGCGCGGCAAGCCGCATCCGCCAGGCGCTGGTGGACCTTGCCAAGGCCGGCTCGGCCGTGCTGGTCGTCAGCCAGGACCTCGACGAAATCTTCGAGGTGGCGACGGAAATCGCCGTCATCAGCGAGGGGCGGCTGTCCGACGCCTATCCCGCGCGCGACCTGACACGCGAGAAGATCGGCCTCCTGATGGGCGGCATGTACGGCAAGACCGAAGGCGAGGAGGCGGCTCATGCGCATTGAACTGGAAAAACGCGCCAATCCGTCCACGTTCTTCTCGCTGCTGTCGCCGTTCCTGGCGCTGGGCCTTACCGTCATTGCCGGCGGCATCATGTTCGCGCTGCTCGGCAAGAGCCCGGGCTCGGCGCTCTACAGCTTCTTCATCGAGCCGCTGCTCGATGTCTGGTCGCTGCACGAGATCGCCATCAAGGCCGCGCCGCTGATCCTGATCGCCGTGGGCCTCTCCGTCTGCTACCGGTCCAACAACTGGAACATCGGCGCCGAAGGCCAGTTCATCGCCGGCGCCATTGCCGGCGCCATCGTGCCCGTCGTCTTCCACGACTGGCATTCCTCGCTCGTCCTTCCGCTGATGCTGATCTTCGGCATGATCGGCGGCGCGCTTTATGCCGCCATTCCCGCCTTCCTCAAGGCGCATATGAACACCAACGAAATCCTGACGAGCCTGATGCTGGTCTATATCGCCCAGCTCTTCCTCGACTGGCTGGTGCGCGGCCCCTGGCGCAGCCCGGATGCCTACAACTTCCCCGTAACGCGCGACTTCGCGCCGGAAGCGATCCTGCCCGAGCTCGTTTCCTCGGGACGGGCCAATCTCGGCTTCGCCTTCGCCGTCATCGCCGCCATCGGCCTGTGGATCATGATGCGCTACACGCTGAAGGGCTTCGAGATCACCGTGCTCGGCCAGTCGGAGCGGGCAGGGCGCTTTGCCGGCTTCTCCTCCAAGCGCATGATCTGGTTTTCGCTGCTGCTGTCCGGCGCGCTCGCCGGTCTTGCCGGCATTTCCGAGGTCAGCGGCACCATCGGCAAGCTGCAGCCGATCATTTCGCCCGGCTATGGCTTCACCGCGATCATCGTCGCCTTCCTCGGCCGCCTCAATCCGCTGAGCATCATCGCGGCGGGCCTCTTCCTGGCGCTGACCTATGTCGGCGGCGAGGCGGTGCAGCTGACGCTCAGCGTCTCCGACAAGGTCACGCGTGTCTTCCAGGGGCTGCTGCTGTTCTTCGTGCTCTCCTGCGACACGCTCATCCAATACAAGATCCGGCTGGTCTTCTCCCGCCTCGGCCGGTCCAGCGAAGGCGGAGCGCACTGATGGGCATGATCGAAGCAATCCTCCTGACGGTCATCACCGCAGCAACGCCGCTGGTGCTCGCCTCCATCGGCGAGCTCGTCACCGAACGCACCGGCGTGCTCAATCTCGGCGTGGAAGGCATGATGGTCATGGGCGCGGCCATCGCCTTCGCCGCCACCCAGGTCACCGGCTCGCCCTATATCGGCATCCTCGCCGGCATCGTCGGCGGCGCGCTGTTCTCGCTGCTCTTCGGCTTCCTGACGCTGACGCTCGTCGCCAACCAGGTGGCGACCGGCCTTGCGCTGACCATTCTCGGCCTCGGCGTGTCCGGCCAGATCGGCGAGCCCTATGTCGGCATGTCCGGCGCGAAGCTCCAGCCCATCGAAATCCCCGTCCTCGCCGATATTCCCTTCCTCGGCCCGCTGCTCTTCCGGCAGGACATCATCTTCTACCTGTCGATCGCGCTGGTCATCGGCGTCAACTGGTTCCTGTTCAAGAGCCGCACGGGTCTGAAAATCCGCGCCATCGGCGACAACCATGCCTCCGCCCACGCGCTCGGCATCCATGTCATCCGCACGCGCTACCTCGCCGTGATGTTCGGCGGCGCCTGCGCGGGCCTTGCCGGCGCGCAGCTTTCGCTCGTCTATACCCCGCAATGGGTGGAGAACATGTCGGCCGGGCGCGGCTGGATCGCGCTGGCGCTCGTCGTCTTCGCCTCCTGGCGGCCGTGGCGGGTGCTGCTCGGCGGTTATCTCTTCGGCGCGGTGTCGATCAGCCAGCTGCACGCCCAGGCCTTCGGCATCGGCATTCCGTCGCAATTCCTGTCGGCTCTTCCCTATGCCGCCACTGTTATCGTACTCATTCTGATATCGCACAATCGACGCATGACGCTGATCAACACGCCTGCCTCGCTCGGCAAGCCGTTCGTGCCCGATCGGTGATGAAGAACAAGAAGACGGGACACAACCACTCCAACCACAGAGGATAAAATGAAGAAAATCATTCTCGCTCTCGCAACCTCGGCCGCGGTTCTCGGCTTTGCCGCCGTCGCCAGCGCCCAGGACAAGACGAAAATCTGCTTTATCTACGTCGGCTCCAAGACGGATGGCGGCTATTCGGAAGGCCACGACCGCGGCCGCCAGGAACTCGAAAAGGCGATGGGCGACAAGATCGAGACCGCCTTCCTCGAAAACGTGCCGGAAGGCCCGGATGCCGAACGCGCCGTCGAGCGCATGGCGCGCTCGGGCTGCGCGCTCGTCTTCACCACATCCTTCGGCTTCATGGACGCGACGATCAAGGTCGCCCAGAAGTTCCCGGACGTGAAGTTCGAACACGCCACCGGCTTCAAGAGCGCCGAAAACGTCGGCACCTACAATGCCCGCTTCTATGAGGGACGTTACATCCAGGGCGTGATCGCCGCCAAGATGTCCAAGAAGGGCGTCGCCGGCTACATCGCCTCCTTCCCGATCCCGGAAGTCGTGATGGGCATCAACGCCTTCATGCTCGGCGCGCAGTCCGTCAACCCGGACTTCAAGGTCAAGATCGTCTGGGCCAACACCTGGGCCGATCCGGGCAAGGAAGCCGACGCCGCCAAGGCGCTGGCCGACCAGGGCGTCGACATCCTGACGCAGCACACCGACTCGACGGCGCCGATGCAGGTTGCCGCCGAGCGTGGCATCCACGCCTTCGGCCAGGCTTCGGACATGATCGCCGCCGGCCCGAACACCCAGCTGACCGCCATCGTCGACACCTGGGGCGCCTATTACATCAAGCGCACGCAGGCGGTTCTCGACGGTACCTGGAAGTCGGAGCAGATCTGGGACGGCCTGAAGGACGGCATCCTGACGATGGCGCCCTACACCAACATGCCCGACGACGTGAAGAAGGCGGCCGAAGAGGTGGAAGCCAAGATCCGTTCGGGCGAGCTGCACCCCTTCACCGGCCCGGTGAAGAAGCAGGACGGTTCGGACTGGCTGGCAGCCGGCGCCGTTTCGGATGACGGCACGCTGCTCGGCATGAACTTCTACGTCGCCGGCGTCGACGACAAGCTGCCGCAGTAAGCGGCAACGCACGAATGAAAGGAAAAGGCGTCTCGCAAGAGACGCCTTTTTCGTGTGTCCCATGGGGATGCGACAGGAACATCCTTTGCGGAATCGGCGGGGCGCTTTATACCTGCGGGATGGTTCGCTGCAGAAGGAGTGCTTCGGACCGGAGGAGGGGACGATTTTTGCGCAAGGGTCTGCTTGAGACGGTCATCAGCGGGATGAACACGCGCACCAGTCATGCGCAGGTCGTCAACGAGCTGGGCCGGGCGATCATCGCGGGCGAGTATCCCGTGGGCGCCACGCTGCCGGGCGACGCGGAGCTTGCCGCCCGCTTCAAGGTTTCCCGCACCGTGCTGCGCGAGGCGATGAAGACGCTTGCCGCCAAGGGCCTCGTCGTGCCGCGCGCGCGCATCGGCACCCGCGTGACGCCGAACACCCAGTGGAACCTCTTCGACAGCGATATCCTCACCTGGTATTTCGCCGTCGGCATCAACGAGGATTTCCTGCTGCATCTGTCCGAAGTGCGGCTCGCCTTCGAGCCGCATGCCGCAGCGCTCGCCGCGCGCCATGCCACGGAAGCCGATATCAGCCAGATGATGCGGCTCGCCGTTGCCATGGGCGATGCGGAGCACACGGCCGAATCGCTGGCGGTCGCGGACCTGAAATTCCATCTCTCGGTGCTGGAAGCCTCGCGCAATCCGTTCCTGCGCACCGTCGGCAGCCTGATCGAGGCGGCGCTGGTGGGCGCCTTCAAGCTGTCCTCGCCCGCCGACAGGGGCAAGACGGGGGATGTTGCCGCCACCCATATCCGCATCGTCGAGGAAATCGACCGGCGCGACGAGGACGGCGCGCGGCGCGCCATGGAAAATGTCATCAAGGTCGGCCGCGAGCGCGTCGTGCAGGCGCTGCGCGACGGGAAATAACCCGTCGCGCCAAGGTTCTTTCAAGCGGAAGGTCAGTCGTCGTTGCTGGCGTTCAGCTCTTCCGGCCGCTTGCCTTCATCCGCTCCGTGCGTCGCAAGCTGGGCCGCGCCCATCGACTGGTAGAGATTGAAGAGGGCTTCGCTGGCGCGTGCCGCCAGCCGGAACCATTCGCTGTTTCCGGCAATCGCCGGATGGTGCAGCAACTGGTCGTCGACGAGGTCGAGCACGATGGAGGCGGTGTGCACGGCCTCATGGAAGCCGAAGGATCCCGAGGCATAATGCGCCAGCAGCGCCGGCGGCTTCATGGCGCGCTCTTCGGCCAGAAGGTCGAGCTGTTTCAGCCGTTCGTCTTCAAGTTCGATGTCGGTGCTTTCCAGCATGGTTGCCTCCATTGGTCTGACGCCTCAGAAGTATTCGATTCGCACGCGCCGGTGGATCAAAAGAAGCGAGCGGTCCGGCTGGATGCGATAGGTTTCCACCACGCGCCGGCCGAGATTGTCCTGGAAGACATGATCGAAGGTGCTGCCCACCGGCGCCTTGCGCAGCTTCGTGCGCGGCTGGCCGCCATAGGTGATGCTGCCGGGAATGGGGGCAATGCCCGGGCCATCGCTGACCGTGCCGCCGGCAACGCAGCCGCTCAGCAAAAGTGCGGCGAGAAACGGTGGAACGAGACGGATCATGGGCGAACTCCTCCGGAACACAGTCTACCGCAAAACGCACAATAGCAAACGGGCGGCCGAAGCCGCCCGTAAAAAGTGTCAGCCCGCGGGCGTCAATGTCACCGACGTGCCGGTGGCCGCGAGGTTGAGGCCGATCTGGCCGCTGATGCTCACCGTCTGCAGGTGGATCGAGCCGGAGGTGCCGCCGATCAGGAGGTTGGTGCCGATACCGACGCCGACCGTCGCCTCCGCCGTCGCGCCCTGGTAGAGGCCGCCGAGCGAACCCTGATGGTAGCCGGCCGTCGGCGCGAAGACCGCCCAGACGATACGGCCCTGCGTCGTGAAGCCGAGGTCCACGCCCATCTTGCGGATGACGCCGGTATAGGCGTCGCGCTCGCCATTGGTTGCGCTGAAGACGCAATCGACGCTCTTGGCCGAGCCGAGCACATAGCCGACGCCGCCCCCGACCTCGCAGGTCAGCATGCCGATCTTCACCCCGTCACGCGCGCCGCGGTCGACATAGACCGGCGCTTCGTCCCGGATGACCATATCCGCTGCGCCAGCCGTCGTTGCGAGAGCCTGCGCGAGGGTCAACACCAGGACGCTTCCAAGCTTCTTGTTCATTTGTGCACTCCTTCTAGCTGGCACGATAATGGCGAATCCGGTGCATTGGTTCCCGGCCGCAGGTCATCTCATGGCGAAGATCGTGGCGGAGTGTGGGCGCTCGCGTGTCGCCGCACAGGTAGATGCCGGCAAAAACGGCCTGCGAAACATCCCCGCAACAGGGGAGGCATCAGACGGTGTTGATGGTCGGCAGGTGCGAGATCACCTCGTCGCGCGTCTTTTCGTCGAGCGGGGCGATATGCGCGTTCCAGAAGGCCTCGGCTGCGGGGCTTTCGTGTTCCCACGTGCGGGTGCTGAGCTGGTTGTCGTCGATCTTGGCAAGCCGTCCGCCGCCGAGACGGAGATAGTCTGCGGCAAGCTGCGCTGTCGGCGTGCGTTCCATGGTGGCCTCCCCAGTGGTGAAACGGGATGAAACCGAAACCGGAACGGCCGGCGGATTGTTCCGGGCAACAAAAAAGGCCGGGGCGAAAACGCACCGACCTTCCTCATCATCACCTGTTCACCCGTGCCAGTACATCCGTGGTCAAAAGCAGCAGGCGATGGCGGCAGTTGCGAGCGGCAGAAGCTTTCCAGCGCTCCTTAGCAATGCCGATGGGCGTGATATAGGAGGCCATTGTGTTCAAATCAAGGGCAGGGCGGCAGATCGTGCATTTCGTTTGGCGGCGCGCCCGAAAGGGCTAGCCGCGCTGCGCGTCCGCCGCTGCGAAATGCGCCATCTGGTCGTCCCGGGCTTTCAGGAAGGCCGGGCGCTCGGTGATCCGCGCCACATAGGCCTCCGTCGCGGGGCGCGCGCCGAAGGCGCGGATTTTCGGCACGCGCAGCACATCGGCCATCAGCAGGTCCGCCACCGTGAACCGTCCGCCCGCAAGCCATTGCCGCTCCCCGAGAACGCGCTCCATATGCTCGAGGCGGCTTTCCAGCCAGCCGGTGAGGTGGTTGTCCTTGGCGCCCGTCACCTCCAGGAACCACCAGGGCACGGACACCATCTCGACGGAGTTGAGCGCGGCGATCGTCCATTGCAGCGTTTCGGCCTCGCCGAGGGGATCGCGGGGCATCAGCGTTTCGCTTTTCCGCGCCAGATGCAGCAGGCCCGCACCGCTTTCGAACAGGGTGAGCGCGCCATCGCTCAGAAACGGCACCTGACCGAAGGGTTGCAGCGCCAGATGCGCGGGGCCGCGGTCGTCGAAGGGCACCGTTCGCACGCTATAGACAAAGCCGGCCTCCTCGCAGGCCCAGCGCAACCGCATGTCGCGCACGAAGCCGCGTGGCCCCTTGGGCACCCAGTCATAGGTCCAGACGATCGGTTCGCTCATGCTGTCCAGTTCCTGTTGGCGCGGCGCACTGCCGAGGCCCGGCGACAAAAGGGCAGGGCCGGTGGTCGTACTCTAGCATGCCGTATCGGCCGGCCGGCGCATTTCTTGGCAGCGCGTATGGTCCACTTAGGGCGCAGGCAACCGAACAAGGCTACCGCTCAATTGAGCTTTCGTGTGTCCATCGCCCCGGGGCTTTCCCGATTTTCCAGCAACACCATCTGCAGAAGATAGACCAGGAACGGCCGTCCGTCCTGGTCTGCAAGCTTCGTTGCTATTTCGATCAACCGTTCGATTTCGCGCTGATGCACCTCGGTCCCCTTGCAATGCACACCGGTCGAGTTTCACGTCAGACGGGGACAAAGTCCATGTACGGAACCGTACCGTTCGCTCGAAGGGCACCGGAAACTTTGGTGCCAATCGGCGTTGCCGACCGCACGCGGCTGCGACTTTGTCGCCTTTGGACCGCTTACGGCTTCCCGGTCCGAAGGCGCGGGGTTTCCGTCCCGGCGTTCCGGTTGACCGCGATGACACCCATCGTCATCAGCACGATCGCCGCCGCCGTAACGGGGGAAAGCGGTTCTCCGAGAAGCGGAATGGCGAGGAGCGAGGTCAGGCCCGGAGACAGCGAACCGATGGCGGCGCTCTTCGCCGCGCCCAGACGGGATATCGCGAAGGCATATCCCATCGTCGAGACGAGCCCCGTGCCAACACCCTGCACGATGGCGAAGGGCAAGGCATCCTGAAGGCTGAAGTCGCCCAGATTCGTCTGGAAAGCCCCGCAGGCCATGGCGATCACCATGACGATCAGCGATCCCACCGACAGAAGGATTGCGTTCGATATGGCGTCGAGACCGGTCCTGCGCAGGCCGAGCGTATAGGCGGCCCAGACGACACTGGCGAGAAGAAGGGTTGCAACGCCGACCAGGGTATCGGACGTCACGGCGCGCCATTGACCGCCTAGAAGGCAGATAACGCCGAGAAGGATCAGGCCGAGCGGCCAAAGCACCCGGCGCGGCACCTTCCGTCCGAGGAACAGGAAACCGATGGCCGCCACGGCCAGCGGCGTGGTGCCGGGGATGAGCGCCCCGACATAGGCCGCGGATGTCAGCCGGGCGCCTTCCGAGGCGATGAAATAGAAGGGCACGCCGCCCGCCAGCACGAGCAAAACCGCCCGCCGGTCCGCCTTGCGGATGGCATCGAGGCGGCCCGGTATCAAGGGCAGCAGTGCAAGCGCGGGAACGGCGAACCGAATGAGGGCGACATCGGCGGTCGCCAGCGGCGACATGCCGATCGCGCGCATGGTCAGGGCGAAACCCGCCCAGATCAACACCACCACCGCCAGGACGACATAGCCTGTAACGGAAGAGTCGTGCCAGCGGGCCGACGGGTAAAGTCCAGCGGATGTATCGGTCATGTGACGCCCCAATGAATCTGACGTCAAATTACACCTGTTCAAAGGGCAGTATCGTGCTAACCTGACCTCAAAACAGGGCATCTTTGGCAGAATCTGCCACGAGGAGATCATGGACGACAAGGATCGGCAGATTATCTGGTCGCTGCAGAAGGACGGCCGCCTCTCAAATCAGGAACTCTCCGAACAGGTCGCCCTGTCGCCTTCGCCCTGTCTGCGACGCCTGCGGCAGCTTGAGGAAAGCGGCGTGATCAAGGGTTATACAGCGATCGTCGACGAGGAGATGTACGGGCTTCCGATCACCGCCTTCGTCCGCATCCGGCTCGAGCGGCACTCCGAGCAGGCCATCGCCACTTTCGAGCGACGGGTGCGCGCCATCGACGAGATCCAGGACTGTTATGTGATGACGGGAGAGGTCGACTATCTCTTGCGCGTCATCGTCGGGAGCCTCAAGGAGTACGAAGCCTTCGTCCGCCAGCAGCTTCACGCCATCGAAGGTGTCGCGGCGATCGACACCAGTTTCGCCTACGGAACCGTGAAGAAGTCGACGGTCTTTCCCAAGATCTAGAGTTTGTCAGGGAAAAGTGGGAACTGATTTTCCCGAAAAGACAAACGAAAACAAAAGAATTTAGGGCGTTTCCAACCGGAGCGGGATCGCTTCGGCGTCGGATGCTCTGGCAACGCTGGCGGAGCGTTCGTGGACGGTCACATGTCTGCAAAGGACAGGTACACGGAACGCAATCCGTCGAGGATCTCCCGGCGTTCCCTGTCGGACCACGAATGGAACCCGAACAGTTCCGTGCTGTAGAACCCCATCAGCGCCAGATACGCCATCAAGGCCGCTCTTGGCCGCTGGCCGGAGGCCATCGCTTTCAAGTCCAGATCGGTCCACGCGCGCATGATGCGTTGCAGCCCGTCGTCGTTCGACATGGAGGCGCTGACGGTGACCGCGACGGCCTTGTCGATTTCGTCGAGCTTCTTTTCGGCCGAGGCGATGCGGCCAAAAAGTTCGGGATGCGGCGTATCGGCGGCATTGGCCACGCATTGATCGACATAGGCCATATCCGCCTTCACGCGGCGATCGACCAGGGCCTCCAGAAGCGCGCTCTTGGATTTGTGATCGTAGACGACCATCGCTTTGCTGACGCCGGCCTCCTTCGCGACGGCGTCGATCGAAAGGCCCGCCGCCCCGAGGCGCGCGACCACCCTTTCGGCTGCATCGAGGATATCGTCATTCGTTGTCTTGCGCGGTCTGGCCATTTCATTTCCTTGTCAGGGCCCCATGTTCTGTCCCTGTCCGGCTTGCAAACTATATGAACGATCGTATATTTACGCAATAAATAAACGATCGTTCAGTAATTCGTGACATGATGCATACGCCCAGCCGCTGGCTTGTTCTCGCCGCCGTAATGATGGCATTCGTTCCCGTCGTCGTGGACATGACCATCCTCCACATCGCCATCCCGTCGCTGACGCTTGCTCTTGGCGCATCGGGAACCGAGGTCCTGTGGATCATCGACGTCTATCCGCTGGTCATGGCCGGCCTGCTGGTTCCGATGGGAACGCTTGCGGACAAGCTCGGATGCCGCCGCCTGCTTCTTGTCGGCCTCGGCATCTTCATGGTGGCGTCCGTCGCCGCCGCATTTTCGACGTCCGCCGTCATGCTGATCGCCGCTCGCGCGATGCTCGGCATCGGCTCGGCGATGATCATGCCCTGCGTGCTCGCCGTGATCCGCCAGGCATTCGAGGACGACGCCGAACGGGCGACAGCTCTTGGCGCGTGGAGTGTTGTCGGGATGGCGGGCGCGGCGGTCGGGCCGCTGGCGGGCGGTCTTCTTCTGGAGCACTTCTGGTGGGGATCGGTCTTCCTCGTCAACGTCCCCATCATGATGATCGTCGTCCCGATGGTCTGGGTTCTGATCCCCAGGCGTCCGGGAAATTCCGCGGCAACCTGGAAACCGGGACAGGCGCTGATCGTCATCGCCGGCCTCATGCTCACGGTCTATGGCATCAAGACGGGCGTGAAGAGCGGACTGAACACCCAGTCCCTGGCGGCCCTCTCGGCGGGCGCCGTCCTGCTCGTCTGGTTCGCAAGGATGCAGGTATCGTCCAAGGCGCCGATGCTGGACCTCTCCCTCTGCACGAAGCCGGCGATAGCCGTAGGCTTCCTCATGGCCTTCGTCGCCAACGGATCGCTCGCAGGGTTCGAACTCGTGCTTGCACAGGAGCTGCAGTTCGTTCTCGGCAAGACGCCGCTCGAGGCGGGCCTGTTCATGCTGCCGCTGGTTGCCGCCGCCGCCGTCGGTGGCCCGGTCGGCGGCAAGCTCGCCACGTGGTTCGGGCTGCGTCCCGTGGCGTCGCTGTCGATGGCCGTGTCCTCTGCTTCGCTGGTGGCGCTCGCCTTCGCCGACTTCAAGAACCCCGGGTTGGTCGTTCCCGCCGTGCTGGCCGGCCTTGGCTTCGCCCTCGGCGTCGGGCTGCTTGCCTCGTCCATTGCCATCATGGGAAGCGTGTCCGAGGAGAAGGCGGGAGCGGCCGGCGCGCTTGAAAGCGTGGGCTACGAGCTTGGCGGCGGCCTCGGCATCACGATCTTCGGTGTTCTCGTGAACTCCATCTACCGGCATTCTTTCGTTGCGCCTGCGGGCGCGACGGAAAATGCCGCGAACTCCATCGGCGAAGCGATGACCGCCGCGAACGCCGTCGGTGGCGACCTCGGCTCCAAGATTGCCGAGGCAGCCCGGTTGGCATTCGTCGATGCACACGGAACCGTGTTGATGTCGGTGGCGCTCATCATCGCCTTGCTGGCCATCGTCGTCTTCGTTTCCCTGCGGGGCCAGACGCTCGCGAACGCGCACTGACGCCCTGGAAGAGGCAGACGTTGCCGGCGGCCTGATGGTTCGGCGAGATCGACGGGATCGTTGGGGGAAGGCGGCATGCCCCGCTGGCCGCGCCAGTCGCTGTCATCCCCGTTGTTGACGCTTCCTCGCTTCGCTACGGTCGCCATACATGCGAAGCTGAGTGTGAACCGGCCCACGGAGGCCAATTCCGTCGGGAGGTTTCGCGCCGACCGTGCGCCAAAGGCATGCAGGCCGGTTGGGAAGAGGCACAGGCCCCGGGAAGGAATGGAATGTCTGCAATCGACGAGCCTGACGAAGCGAACATGGTCTGCGCCACGGTCAACGCGCCGCATGGGGCAGGGTCGACCACGATCCGGGCCTATCTCGCGGCGCATCGACCCGATCGTGCATTGGCGTTCAAGATTTCAGTGCCATCGGCTGAGGCGGCTCACTGGCTCGAACCGGTGCTGGGCAAGGCGGGCGTGTCCCTGCGCAGATCGGCCGACGGGTGTTTCGTGGGAACCGCCGCCGGCCAGACCTGGACCGCGCTGCTGGTGAAGCAGGGAGAGCGTCTGGACGCGCAGTCGATCTCGCTGTCTCCCCTTCGTCCGGGAAACGCGCCTTGACGATGCAAATCCTCCCGACAGGAATCGGGAGGGGCTTTGCAATTGGCGCGGAATGGCCGGTCCGGACCGCCGTCAGGATCGATGTCTCAACACCGAAAGACCTGTCGTCCGGTCGAAGAGATGCAGGTTGTCTTCGCTGGCGGAGAAAGCGACCGCCGCACCGCGCGCGGGTTGGCCGGTCGCCGGCACGAGGGCGCCGATCTCCCTGTCGCCGACCCGGAAGGACACGAGGGCGTTGTCGCCGTGGAACTCGATGAGATCGGCGAGGCCGCAGAGCGTGTTTTCCCGATCTTCCGGGCTTGCCGCCACGGACAGGGAGGACGGGCGGATGCCGAGGGTCAGGGCCTGCCCGTCTTCGATGGCGAACCGCGCGCGGCCGACCCGGAAGCGCTGGCCGTCCCCTTCGAGAAGCCAGGTCTCGCCGTCGGAGCGCGCCGTCACGTCGAGAAAATTCATGTTCGGCGTGCCGATGAAGCCGGCGACGAAGAGCGTACGCGGGCGTTCGTAGATTTCCGCGGGCGTGCCGACCTGCTCGATCGCACCGCCCTTCATCAGGACGATACGATCGGCCAGCGTCATGGCTTCGAGCTGGTCGTGCGTGACATAGATCGTCGTGGTCTTGAGGCTCTGGTGCAGGCGGGCGATCTCGACGCGCATATGGTTGCGCAGCTTGGCGTCGAGATTGGACAGCGGCTCGTCGAAGAGGAAGACGCGCGGCGTCTTGATCATGGCGCGGGCAATTGCCACGCGCTGCTGCTGGCCGCCCGAAAGCTCGGTCGGCTTGCGGGCAAGGTAGGGCTCCAGCCCGAGCGTCGCGGCGACGGTCTTGATGCGCCGGTCGATCTCGGACGCCTCGACCTTCATGCGCCGGAGGCCGAAGGCGATGTTGTCGTAGATCGTCATGTGCGGATAGAGCGCATAGTTCTGGAAAACCATCGCGACGCCGCGATCGCGCGGCTCCAGATCGTTGACGGTGCGCCCGGCAATGGAGACTTCGCCGCCCGATATCTCCTCCAGCCCGGCAATCATGCGCAGCAGCGTCGATTTCCCGCAGCCCGACGGCCCGAGGAAGACGACGAATTCGTGGTCCTCGATTTCGAGGTTGAAATCCCGGATGACATTGACGGCGCCATAGGCCTTGTCGACATGGGCGCAGATGATGTTCGCCATGCTCAGTTCTCCCCCTGCACGCGGATTTGCAGCTTCACGTCGGTAGGCCTTGCTTCGGCGGCCCGTTCGAAGGCGGCGACGCTCTCGTCGAAGGCATAGGTGCCGGTGATCAAGGGTTTCAGGTCGACCTTGCCGGAGGCGATGAGTTCGAGCGCGCGATCGAAGACATTGGCATAACGGAAGACGGTTTCGACACGGACCTCCTTGGAGATCGCGCCGGGCACGTCGAAGCGCACCGCATCGACCGGCAGGCCGACCAGCACGACGGCGCCGCCGGGCCGCACCAGATCGAAAAGGTGATCGAAGGCCTTGGCGCTGCCGCTCGCTTCGAAGACCACGTCGGCGCCCCAGTCCGCCGTTGCCTTGAGGACGGCGGCGGCAAAGGTCGTCTCGGTGAGGTTTACCGGCTCGATGCCGGCATAGGCCGCGGCAATTTGCAGTTTTTCGGCCGAAAAATCGGAAATGAGCACCCGGCTGCAGCCGGCGGCCCGCGCGGCGAGCGCCACCATGATGCCGATCGGGCCCGCGCCGATGACGGCGGCGACATCGCCCGGCACGATGCGCGCCCGCGTGGCCGCCTGCATGCCGATGGCGAAGGGCTCGACCATCGCGCCTTCCGCGAAGGACACGGTGTCCGGCAGACTATAGGTGAAGGCGGCGGGGTGCACCGCATAGGGGGCGAGAACCCCGTGCACCGGCGGCGTCGCCCAGAAGCGCACGGCCGGATCGACATTGTAGAGGCCGAGCTTCGAGGCGCGCGAGGAGAGATCGGGAATGCCCGGCTCCATGCAGACCCGGTCGCCGATCTTGAGCGAGCGGACATTGGCGCCGATTTCGACGACGGTGCCGGCCGCCTCGTGGCCGAGCACCATGGGTTCGTGCACCACATAGGCGCCGATGGCGCCGTGCGTATAGTAGTGCACGTCGCTGCCGCAGACGCCTACCGTGTGAACGGCGATCTTCACATCGTCAGGCCCGACCGAAAGCGGGAGGTCGATGTCACGCAGGGCCAGAACGCCCTTTTTCTCGAGTACCAAGGCTTGCATGGGAGAATGTCCTGTCATCAATTGCTCTTGCGCCGGAACGCGTTGTTGAGAAGGCCGCTCAGGATGCCGATGAGCAGGAGCGGCGGAATGGAAAGCAGCACCACGGAGGCATTCAGGATGCCCCAGGGCACATCGCGGCCGAGCTGGGTGAGTTCCGAAGCGACGATCGGCAGCGTCTTGGCATCCGAGGTCGTCAGCATCAGCGCGATCAGGAACTCGTTCCAGACCAGCACGAAGGCGAAGGCGACGGCGCCGATGAGCGAGCGCGAGGCGACGGGCAGGGCGATGCGCAGGAACACCGCATAGGGGCCGTAGCCATCGACGCGCGCCGCTTCCTCCACCTCCTTCGGCACCCGGGCGAAGGCCGGCACGCCAAGCCAGATGACGGTGGCAAGCGTCAGGAGGGTATAGGTCACGACCAGCGATATCCGCGTGTCGTAGAAGCCGAGATCGAGCCAGATCACCATCAGCGGTATCGCCACCGCCACCGGCGGCAGGAAACGCAGCGACAGCACGAAGAACTGGATATCGGCGGACCACCGGTTCGGATAGCGCGCGATGGCATAGGCGGCCGGCAGGCCGAGCAGCGCCCCGATCAGCACCGAGCCGCCGGCCGCGATCAGCGAGTTGATAAGGCCGGCCGCGACGCTGTCCCGCCCCAGCACATAGGCGAAGTTGTCGAGTGTCGGCGTGAAGAGGAAGAGCGGGGTAGGGGTGACGATATCCACCCGGTTCTTGAAGGCGTTGATCGCCGTCCAGACCATGGGGAAAACCGCCGAAAAGGCCGCAAGATAGAGGACGGACTTGCCGAGAATGCGCGAGAGGCTCATGGCTTCACCCTCTTCCAGATCACGGTGAAGATGACGGTGGTGGCCAGCATCATGAGCACCGCCATGCTGGAGGCATAGGAGATGCGGCCGGACTCGATGAAGCCTTGCGAGAAGGCGTACATGTCGAGCGTTTCCGTTGCGATGCCGGGACCGCCGCGCGTCATGACGTAGATGAGGTCGAAGGCGCGCAGGGATTCGATCATCTTGATGAAGGTGAGCGAGATGAGCGGCGCCTTCAGCATGGGAAGCGCGACATAGGCATAGACCTGCCAGGAGCGCGCATGATCGAGCCGCGCCGCCTCGAAGGGCTGCGGCGGCAGGGTTTCGAGCAGCTTCAGCACGATCACCGCGAAGAACAGGCCCCATTGCCAGACATCGACCAGCGCGACGGTCATCAGCGCCGTCGTGGGGCTCGACAGCACGTCGAGCGGCTGGCCGGTGATCATCTTGTAGGGGTAGGTGATGATGCCGTAGAGCGGGTGGAAGGCGAACTTCCAGACGAAGGCGGCCGAGACGCGCGGCAGGATGACCGGCGTCAGGAAGATCAGCGTCAACACCGCTCGCTGGCGCATCGAGGCGAATTCGAAAAGCAGGATGCCGAGCACCACCGCGACCAGCAGCGTCAGCGTCACCGTCACGACTTCCCAGGTCAGCGACACGCCGACCGCATTGATGAAGCGGCGGTCGGAGAAGAGGTCGATATAGTTCGCAAGGCCGACGAAGCCGCCATCGGGACGGCTGAGCTCGCGGTTGCGGAAGGAAATGTAGATGGCATAGGCCGTCGGCACGAAGGCGAGCACCGCGAGGATGGCAAGCGGCGGCGCCAGGAAGACGGCGGGCAGGCGGGTTCTTGATGTCATGGCTCTTTCCTCGGCATCGCGCGGCCGCCGTCTCGGGAGGCGAAAGCGGCCGCGCGGCTCAAAGGCTTACTGGCTGCGGGCGACGAGGTCCTTGGCGAAGCCTTCGAGTTCGGCGAGACCCTCCTTGATGTCGGAGCGCGAACCGGTGATCAGCTCTTCCAGGATGATGCCCCAGCGATCGCCGAGATCCGGCCAGAGCGCGCTCTGCCAGAAATTGACCGCGGTGACCTTGCCGGTTTCGGCCAGCGCCTGGCCGAGATCCGGGCCATAGAGCTTGGCGAAGGCCTCGCTTGCCATGATGCTCGTGCGGTTGAGTTCGCCGAACTGGTTGGCTTCCAGGCGCCGCTCTTCGTTTTCCTTCGAGGTTGCCCAGGCGATGAAGAGACCCGCGCAGGCCTTGGAGGCATCGTCCGGGTTGGCCTTGGCGCCGATGGCGAGGCCATGGCCGTAACCGCCGCCGGTCAGCGGCGTCGGCGGCGGCAGGTAGCCGACCTTGCCGACGACCTGCGATGTCTTCGGATCGATCGCAAGGCCAGCGAGCGGCGTCGATTCGATCAGGATCGCCACCTGGCCGGAAAGGAACGCGCCGGTCGATTCATCCCAGCTGCCGGTCTGTGTGCCGGGCGCGGAATATTTGAAGAGATCGAGATAGGTCTGCGTCGCCTTGACGGCCGCCTCGCTGTTGAATGTCGGCGTGTCGCCATCGAACCATTCGCCGCCGAAGCCCTTGAAATAGGGCATCCAGCGCCAGACGTTTGCGCCCGAGCCGCGCTGGCCGCGCAGCGCGATGCCATAGACGCCCTTGTCCGGCTGGTGCAGTTTCTCGACGGCGGCCTTCAGCTCGTCGAGCGTCTTCGGCGGCGTGATGCCGGCAGCGTCCAGAAGGTCCTTGCGATAGACCATGAGGTCGCCGCCGCCGGTGACCGGCGCGAACCACACCTTGCCGTCATAGGTCGCGACCTTCTGGCGGCCGGGATCGAAGTCCGCATAGTCGTATTCGCTCGGATAATAGTCGAGCAGGGGAGCGATCCAGGCGGAGGAGGCGAAGAGCGCCACATTCGCCTCGTCGACATAATAGACATTGTACTTGCCGATTGTGGAGGCGTCCGCCTTGGTCTTGGCGCGCCGGTCGTTCTCGTTGAGATAGTCGATCTCGAAGGATGCGCCGCCGGACAGTTTCGCAAACTCGTCCTTGTGGCTTTCCAGAAGCGTCAGGCCGTCGCGCGGCTGGGCAAGGACGCGGATCGTGCCGGAGCACTCGGCGGCCAGCGCAATTGACGAGACGGAGCTGGCAAGAAGGCATGCGTAGGCAATGCTCGAAGCGAGCGTCTTCACGGATGTCATGGATGAACCTCCCTCAAGGATCCGTTGGTCGGCGCGACGCGACCTCCTCGCGCTGGCGCCGATCTGTCAGCGAACATCTTCGCTAATGCTGATACTAGCGGAGGAAACCGGGGGAACTAGCGCGCGTGATGCAGCGAACCTGTACTTTAATGCGCAATTGAATGCTGCAATGCAGAAAAGGCGCAAAAGATGCGCAAGGTTTCATCGGCGCGCGGGGTCGTCCCGCATGGACCGGCGATGCGGCGCCAGCCGCCGGTAGGCCGACGGCGTCATGCGGTGCTGGCGCAGGAAGGTGCGATTGAAGTTGGAAATGTTGAGATAGCCGACCTCGAAGCAGATATCCGTGATCGGCATGTCGCTTTCGGCCAGAAGCTTGCAGGCCTGCCAGATGCGCAGCTTGTTGACATGGTCGGTGAAGGTGTTGCCGGTGTTCTTCTTGAAGAACCGGGAGAACGCGCTTTCGCTCATGCCGGCAAGCTCTGCGACATCGGCGAGGCGAATGTCCGTCGAGAAGTTGCGATAGATGAAGACGAGCGCGCGCTGGAGCGCATCGAGCGTTTCGGCATCGAGCTTCGGCGAATATTCCGGCGAGGACAGAACCTCATACTCCGTGGAACTGGCAAGCAGATGGAGGAGCTGCAGGAAGAGGGTGAGGCGGGCGACACCCTTTTGCGCGCCCATGCCTTCGACCAGCGCCGCGCCTTTCTCCAAGGTCTCGCCGGTGAACACGAGGCCGCGCTGGGCGCGGGCAAAGAAGTCCTCGAGTTCCGCGAATTCCGGCAGCAGCCGCATGGCCTCGCGGATCCGGTCCGGGTGGAACTGCAGCACGATATCCCGCCCTTCGATGACCTCGCCCGGCGCCGTCATCGTTACCCAGTCATGCGGCAGGTCGCTGCCGATGACGGTGAGATAGGTCGCCGAGAAGGCGCCGATATAATCGCCGACGAACGCGACACCCGCGCCCTTGCGGATGAGGTGGATCTCGAACTCCGGATGGAAGTTCCAGACATTGCGCTCCCAGGGATAATCATCGAGCCGCCAGAGAAAGCTCTCGTCGATGCCCGTGATGATGTGCTCGAAGGTCGGCTGGCTCGAAGAAAACGGGCTCGGCCGCGGCTCCCGACCGGTCTTGGAATCGCGCATTGTCGTGACGGTAACCCCGTATTGCTCCCGTGGCATAAGAGCGTTGTGGAGCGAAAATTACAAGGCGTGGTAGAATTACATCGGTTCTATCGAAATCCCCGCTTATCGCACCATTTAAGCGCTACTCAGACGTAAGCGGGTCCCGTTCGCTCTCAGTGCAAACCGCAAGTCTTCCGTTCGGGCAGCCACATTTCCATTGATATAAAGAGTAAAATGCCGAAGTTATACGAATGGAAAGCAGGGGGAGTGGCAGGGCCGGCGGCATGGCTGTGAGAACTGTATCTACAGAAGTGGCGAGGTATCCGCGGGCTTGATGAACAACGGGTGACCAAGAGGGTGTTGTCCGTTGGATTGAATGTCCGTTCACTAAATTCGTGCCTTGCGGACGTCAAATGCCGCAACAAACAATGTCCGCAAAGATATACCCCTGCGACGAGCCCCAGTACCCCACCTTATGTCCGTTCCGCCGCGTTGAAAGCTGGGAAGGGAAAATCCTACGAATTGCCAGAACATAACAAGCCGCCAGACAATGACGCCCTATGGGGGGAAGCCGCTGCACTAAGCGACTTGAATACCCCCTCGTAAAAATTTCTGGTTCTGGGGTAGGGAACTTATCTGGTAATTAATGTAGCGTCGCCGCTGACCTCAATGCGCGGCCGCGCGAGAAATGTATGTAGGGTCCGTTTATGGCATTAGATATTGTAGTTACGACCGACCGGTATCACAGCGACCCTATTTCACGGGGCTTCATCGACTACGTCCGTAACAATCAAAAGAACCTGCACGTGGATGCTGGCGTACTGTACTACGACTTCCCCGCGTACGTTGATTACGAGACCGAGACTACGAGGCCGGATATTCTGCTGTTTTCACCAGAGCATGGTTTTACGGCAATACGATTTATCGATGATACTTTATTCGTACGGTCTAAGGAAAGTGTTGAAGATATAGATCGTGGCCTGAACGACTTTTGCAGCAATTTGTATTCACGAATAATTCGGAGCAGAGAACTACGGATTAGCCGTACCAAAGCGATTATCGATGTACATCCATTAATATTCGATACGTCAAATGGACAGAAGGCAACCGCATCTACGGCAGACTTAGAAAGCGGAACGTGCTCGAGTTACGACCAATTTGCTGGTCTACTAGAAGGGTGGCGGGCGCAGGCGATAAGCGCATTAGCCGTTTCCGAAGTTCGCTCTGTAGTCGAGGGCGCTAAGGCGCTGTCGAGGCCCGTAAAGAGGCAGATTGACGATCCTGTAAAACAACCGCTAGCCGTTGCTATGGCTGCACTAGAGGCGGAGATCGCTAACTTCGATCAGAAACAACGCCACATTGCTCTGGTCGATGTCGGCGGACCAGCCCGTATTCGAGGGTTGGCCGGGTCGGGCAAGACGGTCATTCTGGCTATGAAGGTAGCACACCTTCACTTGAACAACCCTTCCGCACGAATTTTGATTACATTTCTGACGAAGAGCTTAAGAGCCACAATCAAGAACCTAATCACTAAGTTCTACCGCCACTACTCAGAAAACGATCCGGATTGGAAAACCATCCACATCCGTCATGGATGGGGTGGTGCTTCTTTGCCGGGGGTATATTCCGATGCTTGCAAGAGAGTTGGGATACGGCCACTCAACCTATCGGAAGCGCAAGCGATGGCGCGAGGGAGAACAAGCCCATTCGAAGCTATATGCGCCAATCTCATCGAGACGGCAGCTATTAAACCGTTCTACGATCACGTGTTGATCGATGAAGGGCAGGATTTTCCGGTATCGTTCTACAAGCTTTGCTACCAGTTGGCCCATGGCCAGCGTGACAGAAAAAGCATCATCTGGGCGTACGATGAGCTGCAGGACATAATGAACGTGAAAATTCGCCAGCCGAAAGAGTTATTCGGCGTAGATGCGCAAGATCAAGCGTTGGTTGACCTTGATCGATCATCCGCTCATCTTCCTCCGGGGGCGACCAATGACGCAGTACTCAGCAAGTGCTATAGAAATCAACGAGATGTACTAGTTTCGGCGCACGCTCTAGGATTTGGTGTTTACGGGAACATTGTACAGCTCTTGGAGAGCGCAGATCATTGGCAGGATGTTGGCTACGAGGTCGAGACAGGACAACTTCAAACCGGTCAAGAGGTGCGGATTAGACGACCAGATACAAACAGTCCCGTACAAATAGCGGATACGCCAGAGTTCCCATTAATCGACTGGCATGCTGCTGATGACATGGGTGATGAAATTGAATGGGTTACTGCCAGCATCCTTCGTTTCTTGGCAGGAGGGCTAACACCGGAAGAGATCGTCGTAATCTCACTAGATGACCGTCATGCGAAGTCATACCTTTCGCATATTGCCGAAAGCCTGGCATTGGCGGGTATCTCCTCGAATAACGTTATAGCCGACCCTTACAATGAACCTCCTTTCACCATCGTCGGCAAGGTAACTCTATCGACGGTCTATAGGGCTAAGGGCAATGAAGCCGCTGCAGTTTTTGCTGTGGGGATTGATGCCGTGGAGCGGCGCTCGCGTTCAGGGCGCAACAAGATTTTCACAGCATTCACCCGCTCGAAGGCATGGTTACGTGTTAGCGGAATTGGGAAGCTTGCGGAAAGCCTTTTTGCTGAGCTTAACACAGCCAAAAAAAATGCTCCCCTCATGACTTTCAAGATGCCCGACCTGAACGAGGTTGAAACTATTCAGCGCGGCTTTAGCCGTAAACAAGCCAAGGCAAAAGCAGCAAGAGAAGAATACATTCGGACCCTTATGGACGCCGGCTACTCGGATGAAGAGATCGATCAAGAATTAGCGATGGGTCTGAAAGGTGAATAAAGACGACGTTCGCACAGGCATTGCCAAAAGCTGGGAGCTGCTAAAGGCTTTGTCATTGGGGGAGATATTCTCAAATCCCATGCCGATGAAGGCCAGTGAAGATTTTCTATCGGCAGTTTTCGATCCGGCTGCAAACTACGAGAGCATATACCTCGTCGGCTTGGCTAACGTAGACTACAACCTATTGCTACGAGACTACTCCTACTTGCAATTCAGTATAAGAGAGGAAGCGCAAGTTAGGTATGCTTACTATCCCAACCCATTTTTAGGCGCATCACCTGCCGCTATAGCCGAACTTGACGAGCTTCGTATCTATGTGGACGAAGGCGCTCTTACGCTAGAAGAATACCTAGTTAAGGTCTCAGAGTTACGCAAAAGCCAGCATCCACCACTTCTGCGGTATGAAAATGCGCCAGACCAATATGCAGAGTTTAGCCACCCGTGTTCGCATTTCCACTTGGGGCATCACGATGAAAACCGCTGGGCTATCCAGCGCGTTCTAACACCACTTGCGTTTACGATGCTCGTGGCAAGGCAATTCTATGCGGAAGCGTGGTTCTCGAATGCAGCGATCTCCCTATTCGGTAAATCTCAGTCGCCGGATAAGTATCTTGCGGAGACAAAACTAGATTGCCGCATCCTGCCCGATGATCGCTTTACAAAGGATGAGGCAATGCTTTTCTCATTTGGCTGAGCGTCCAACTTGGGGACAATGAGTTAAACGGTTGTGAACAAAAAGAGAATGAAGTAATTTGAGCTATGTATGATGTTCGCGCAGTCGCTAACTTCGTCCTGGATGTAGCGGAGATTGACGGCAGGGATGTCTCCAATCTGCACATCAACAAGATTGTGTATTTCTTGCATACGGACTTTCTGGTTGCGTTTTCACGTCCTTTAGTTTCCGCAAAAATTGAAGCTTGGACGTATGGTCCAGTATTTCGAGAGCTGTACCGAGAGTTCAAACAGTTTGGTGATGCGCCTATAGTTGGGAGAGCTAGATACCTCGACCCAGATACAGGGCAAAAAAGAAGAGCAGAATGGCATTTCACCCGAGAGGAAGAAGAGTTTCTACGGGAACATGCTAGGAAATATGCTTCCATGTCGCCGAGTGCTCTAGTCGCCCAATCTCACGTTGAGGGCGGCCCATGGGATCAAACATGGAACCACGAGACGAAGACGAACGCTTCAATGAAAATTTCCGATGAGGCGATCAAAAGCTGGTATGAAAGGACGGTAAAGCACTAATGGCATTCGATTATTTGAAGCTGCTTGCTAAGCTTGACAGGCCACCGTCCGGACCTAACTGGGTTCGTTTCGTTCAAGACGATGTTCCTAGAACAACGAAATCAATTATCTCCTTTGTAAAGGGGGCTCCTCGTTTCACCTACTCGTCTGGTTACACTGCAATCAAGGATCGTATCCAGCTTGGTATAAACTTGGAGACCGCGCTCGCAGTGGCAACTCGTTCGGGCGCTCCTGCTGGGCGTAAGCAGAATGAAGATTTGGTCAAATCCTTCTTTGATCATGACGAAGGTCGTCGTTATGCGACACATAACTTTGTCGAGTTCGACAAGGAATGGTTTCGTGTCTCAAGGGACGTGGCAGTCCCCGTATCACCGTTGTGTGTAATTCGAGAACAAGGGCGATTTGTGCCGCTGTTCGTATGTGGCTGGAGTGAGCTAAATCTTACTGACTTTCAGCGCAGGCTTCTTGTAACGATCTGTGAAGACGCCTTCCTGTCGCTTACGGACTACCAGAACTCTCCTGCCGAGTTCTTATTCTTTCCCAAGGTCGATGACGGAATTGAATTGAAGCGAGCGGCCGAGGTCTGGCAACGCGGGGACTACGATCTTCTTAGTGATCAGGAGTTGAACGTTGCTGTCGAAATCTTCCTGCAGTCGCGAGAACTGGCCCGTCAGATTTTGCTGAAAGAGATGGCGGAAGATGCTGAGCGTCGCAGGCGAGAGGGTCCGTCACCGCCTACGCCTCGTCCAAGAGACTTGTTCGACGATTGAGACGGCCTCTATGGCGGCAGGTTGACAATTGATGACAGCAAGTGCCCTTGCCGACGCTTGCGTTGTGTGTAACTGGGCAACATAAGAGGGGGGACATCGTGTCCCCCTAGCCATCCCTGAAAGCCCGGTTTCTAAGGCTTTTAAGCGATGGTGGGCGCTCCCTCCGGGCCTACCAAGGCAATGTCGTGTAGCTCGTAAACGGTTACAAACGACCGCTTCCGGCTCCATTTCAATCATGTCCGAGCAGAAGCTAAAGTGTCATGGCGTTTGAGCAGTGTTCATGACCCGGCGCCACCTACATGCTACGTTGCGTAAAACCCTGCCCAAAGCGCAGCTGAATTGCAGGGGCATATTTATCAAGATTGAGTTAGACTATTTGCGCGGCACTCGGCGGCATATGGCGGAAGAGGTGGGATTCGAACCCACGGTAGACTCTCGCCTACGCCGGTTTTCAAGACCGGTGCCTTAAACCGCTCGGCCACTCTTCCGCTGGCGGTGCGGCTTTTTAGCAGCTTTGCCGGTTCCGTCAACGTGTGCCGCGCGGCCTCTTCATCCCCGCGCCGACAAGGCCCCCTCGGATTTGCGGAAGACAGGCTGTCCCTTCAAGTATCTGTTGAGCGGCGCCTCGACGAGAAGGTGGGCCACTATGCCGCCGGCGGTGCAGAGCAGGGAGACGGCGATTACCGGAAGAAGCTGGTGCAGGCCGCCGAGGGCGGTGGTCTTGAGGAGCCAGCCATAGGCGATCATGCCGAAAATGTGGGTGAGATAGAGGGCATAGGAGGCGTCGCCGAGGAGGAGCATGCCGCGTCCGGCAAGGCCGGTCGGGCGGCGCATGGAAAGGCTTGCGGCAACGATGGCCGTTGCGGGAAGGCCCCAGGCCAAAACCCGCGCCCAGCCGTCGAGGCCCGCCGTCGAGACGGACGGGATCGCCAGCGGCGCGAACAGCGCGGCGGCCGCCGCGATGGCGCCGAAGATAAGGACGGCGCGGCCCTGTGGGATCCTCGGGGCGAGGAGGGCAAGGGCGATGCCGAAGGAAAATTCGAGCATCACGGGATTGGCGAGGAAGGGGACGCCGGCCAGCGCGCCTGCGCCGAGCGCCAGGGCGATGGCCGCAATCGACAGAAGGGCGGTCATCGTCCTTGACGCGGAAAGCAGCGAGGCGGCGAAGAGGAGATAGAAGAAGACCTCGTAGCTGAGGGTCCAGGACACGTTGATGAGCGGATCGTTCGGCAGCAGCAGGGCGGATTGCACGATCTTGCCGCCGCTGATCGAATGGCTCTTCATGAAGCCCAGGAAGAAGACGGCGCTCATGGCGATGAGGCAGAGCCAGTAGAACGGATAGATGCGCAGGAACCGGCGCTTGAGGAATGCTGCCGGGGTCAGCGGCGGGCGCGACGGCCGGAAGGCGGTGTGCAGCATGATGAAGCCGCTGATCACGAAGAAGATGTCGACGCCGACGGCGCCGCTGGTGGTCAGCCAGTCGGGGCTGAACCGGCCCGGGCTTCCGTTGGACATTTCAAGGGCATGATGAACGACCACGGCCAGCGCCGCGATGCCGCGCAGCACCTGAATGCCATGGATTTCATCGGTTTCGGTGGCGCTCATGCTCGCTCCCCGGGGTCGGGAAAGGATTTTCACACCTCAGCGCGGAAGTAAAACGGATCGTTACTATAGTGTTAATGCACCCATCCCGGTGTGCCGGCCGGCAACGCCCGGCTACAACTTTTCCCGACTTGTTGCTGACGCATTGTGCCCCTAGAATCCGCCTGCACCCGAAAGCAATGATGCCGGCTGGATGCGAACAAGGGGAGGCAGCAATGGATGTGCTTCGAGACCCCACGCATATCGGCATGTTCGAACCGCAGGATCTCGAGATCCTGAAAGGCGTGTTCACGCGGCTGACGGTATCCGACAGTCCCCGCCTCGACGATGCGAAGGCCCGCTCGCTGGCCCGCTCGATCATCACGCTTTATCGCCATGGCGTGCATGATCCGGACCGGATTTTCGACGTGCTGCAGGCCGAGGCCTCCTGACGCGAAAGCCGCTTTCGCGCCGGTCGCGCCCGCCGGGTTTGCGGCGGGCGTCTTAACCAACCGGAAACCATAAATCATCGAACCTGGCCCCGGGCAGGCCGTCTACTCGCAATTTCGCCATCTTGTTGGCATGATTAACGCACTGTTATTTACTGAGTGGCATTGACGGCCGACTTGCAGGGGCAAGGCAGTTGGCTGGGACCGTCGGGGACAATAGCGGCGTGGGACACAAAATCTCTATGAAGAATGCGACCCGGTTCGGCATGGGCCTGAGGTTGCTGGCTATTCCGCTGGTTTGCGCGGGCCTCGCGGCCTGCGCGACGACGACATCCGCCCCCAAGAAGAAAGTCCGCAGCAAGGAGTTCTTCTCCGAAACCGAATATGGCGTGAAGGCAAGTCCGCGCGTTGTGGAGGAGGGCCAGTTCGTGCCGAAGGGTGGCGGACGCTACCAGCTCGGCAAGGCCTATCAGGTTCGCGGCAAGTGGTACCTGCCGAAGGAAGAGCCCGGCTACAACAAGACCGGCCTTGCCTCCTGGTACGGCTCCGCCTTCCATGGCCGCCGCACGGCCAATGGCGAAGTCTACGACAAGTATCATCTGTCCGCCGCGCATCCGACCTTCCCGCTGCCGAGCTATGCGCGCGTCACCAATATGGAAAACGGCACGTCGGTCGTCGTGCGCGTCAACGACCGTGGCCCGTTCCATGAGGGACGCGTGATCGACGTGTCCTCCAAGACCGCTGATCTTCTCGACATGAAGCGCACCGGCACGGCCAAGGTGCGCGTGCAATATGTCGGCAAGGCGCCGCTCGAGGGCAACGACATGCCCTATCTGATGGCGTCCTACGTCACCAAGGGCTCGCGCGTGCCGGCGGTCGATCCGGGCGGCCAGATCGCGACCGGCGTGATGGTGGCCTCGGCCGACAGCAACGCGCTGCCGGGCGTCGGCGCGGAAGACAACGTACTCAAGGTTCCCGCCGAGAGCACCATGACGGCGCTTGCCAAGACCCAGCCGACGACGGATGCCTTCCAGGCGATGGACGCACAGTTCGTTCAGTTGCCGGAGATCGGCCCGCTGCCGATGGAGCGGCCGAATTTCGTTCCGCAGCTTTCCGCCGATCCGAGCTATGCCGCCGCCTATGCGGACGAGCGGGTGCGCGATGCGGCCGGCGCCTTCGATGCCATCCTGACCCTCGACGGCAAGCTGACGCCGCTTTCGGACCTTGCCGGCAACGCCGGCTGACGGGCGGGCCGTTCGGCCCGCGCAAGGCTGTTTGCCTATGGGTATTGGTCCCCGCGCAAAGCTGTTTGCGCATTTGTCTGCGCGCAAAGCTGTTTGCGCAATGGTCCCCGCTGTGGGAGTGTGCGGCAACCGGAGTCGCCATGCCTGTCCGCCTAGCCGCCAGCCTTCTCTTCCTTTTTTCCCTTTTCGCCGTTGCGCATGCCCAGTCGGCCGCGCCGCAGGCGGGTTTCGACGTCAAGGCGAAGCAGGTCTACCTGATCGAGGCGGAGACCGGCACGGTGCTGTTCGCACGGGGCGAGGACGATGCGGTGCCCGCCGCCTCGCTTGCCAAGCTGATGACGGCCGCCACGGTGTTCAAGGCGCTCGCCGCCGGCGAAATCACGCCCGACACGCAATACCCCGTCACGGAATATGCCTGGCGGACCGGCGGCGCGCCGTCCCGCACCTCCACCATGTTCGCGGCGCTGAAGTCCTCGGTGCGGGTGGAAGATCTCGTGCGCGGCGTGACGGTGCAGTTCGCCAACGATGCCTGCATCATCCTGGCCGAGGGCATGGCCGGCTCCGAAGCGGCCTTCGCCGAGCGGATGACCAGGGAGGCGCGCGCGCTTGGTCTTGTCAAATCCACCTTCGCCAATGCCACCGGCCTGCCGAACCCCGCCAACAAGGTTACGATGCGCGAGATGGTGACGCTCGCCCGGCACCTGCAGACGACCTATCCCGACGCGATGCGCTACTATCTCGAACCGGAATTCGAGTGGAACAAGATCAAGCAGCGCAATCGCAATCCGCTGCTGGCGCTGAACATCGGCGTCACGGGCTTCGTGACGGGCTTTTCGGAGGAGGGCGGCTACTCCATCGTCGCCAGCGTGAACCGGGACGGCAAGCACCTGGTGCTGGCCATGGGAGGCCTCGAAAACGACAAGGTGCGCATCGAGGAATCCCGCCGCATCATCGAATGGGCGCTGTCCTCCTTCGAGCGGCGCACGCTGTTCAAGGAAGGCGAGACCATCGCCGACGCCAGCGTCTATGGCGGCGATACCTCCACCGTGCCGCTGGTCGCGGGGGAACATGTGGATGTCTTCCTGCCGAAGGACAATTCGCAGCGCCTCGTCGCGCGCGTCGTCTACACCTGGCCGGTGCGCGCACCGGTGCAGCCGGGGCAGGCGGTGGGCACGCTGAAGATCTGGAACGACAAGCAACTGCTGCGCGAAGTGCCGGTCAAGACGGCCGGCACGGTGGGCGAGGGCACCTTGCGCGCCCGCGCGCTCGATGCGCTGATCGAGCTGTTCTTCTTCTGGATATGACCGGGCAGGGTGGGGCGAAAAGCATTTCGCCGGCCGGAAACATCGGCTAGTAGTGATTTGACTCGCCGGCCCCGGCCGGGTTTCCTGGAAAGAGCCGCTGCGGCGGCCAGCATAACGGAAGTTGGGATTTGTCGGCCGCACCCGGTTTGTTTGTGACATTTGAAGGCGGCGAAGGCGCCGGAAAGTCGACGCAGATCCGGCTTCTGGCCGAGGCCCTGCGGGCGCGCGGCTTTACCGTTCTGACGACGCGCGAGCCCGGCGGCTCGAAGGGAGCCGAGGCCGTGCGCCATGTGCTCCTCTCCGGCGCGGCCGAGCCCTACGGCATCCGCATGGAGGCCGCCCTTTTCGCCGCCGCGCGCAGCGACCATGTCGAACAGGTCATCCGTCCGGCGCTGTCGGCCGGAACCATCGTCCTGTGCGACCGCTTCATGGATTCCTCGCGCGTCTACCAGGGCATCACCGGCAATCTGGAGCCGGCCTTCGTCGAGGCGCTGGAGCGCGTGGCGATCAACGGCGTCGTGCCGGACTGTACCGTCATCTTCGATCTTCCCGCCGCCGTCGGTCTGGAGCGCGCCCGCCGGCGCGCCGCGGGACTGGACGCCAACGAGGCGCCCGACCGGTTCGAGAAGGAAGAACTGGAGACCCACGAGAAGCGCCGCGAGGCTTTCCTCGACATCGCCGAGCGCGAACCCCTGCGCTGCCGCGTGATCGACGCGGCCAAGCCGCAGGAGGCCGTCGCCGCCGAGGTCCTCGCCATCGTCGAGCCGCTGTTGCCCGTCGGCGCGCATGGCCAGCCGGAGCGCGTCTCGTGAGCGAGGACAGACCCGGCATTCTCGACGGCGCGGTGCACCCGGCCGAGCAGACGAAGCTCTTCGGCCATGCGGCTGCCGAGGAATTCCTCGCGCGCTCCTATCGCTCCGGCAAGGGCCACCACGCCATCCTCGTCGAAGGGCCGGAAGGCATCGGCAAGGCGACGCTGGCCTTCCGCTTCGCCAATCATGTGCTGCATCACCCGGAGCCGGCGGACGCGCCCGAAGCGATGGCCGATCCGAACCCGGCCTCCGCCATCACACGCCAGCTTGCGGCGGGCGCATCGCACAATCTGCTTCATCTCACCCGCCCGGTCGACGAGAAGACCGGCAAGGTGAAATCGGCGATCACGGTGGACGAGGTCCGCAGGGCCGGCAAGTTCCTGGCGCAGACGTCTGGCACCGGCAACTGGCGCATCGTCATCATCGATCCGGCAGACGATCTCAACCGCAACGCCGCCAACGCCATCCTGAAAATCCTCGAGGAGCCGCCGAAGCGCTCGCTCTTCCTGGTGCTGACCCATGCCCCCGGCAAGCTGCTGCCGACGATCCGCTCGCGCTGCCTGCCGCTCGCCTTGTCGCCGCTGTCGGAGAACGACCTTGCCGCCGCGCTCGACAGTCTCGGCGCGGCACCCTCGGGCGCGCGGGCAGGCGAGGTGCTGGCCGCCGCCCATGGCAGCGTCTCGCAGGCGCTGAAGCTGGTGAACTATGGCGGCTTCGATATCGTCGAGGCCTTCCGCGCCATCGTCGAAGCGCCGGCCGAGCCGCCGCGCCGCGACGTGCACAAGCTGGCCGACGTGCTGTCGGCGAAGGACAGCGATACCGTGTTTTCCTTCTTCTGCCAGCATGCCGCCGATTTCGTGACCGACGCCGCCCGCGCGGCCGCCCTTGGCGGCGACATCGGCCGCGCCGACCGCCTGGCCCATCTTTCCTCCCAGCTTGCCGAGCGCATCGCCATCGCCCAGGGCTACAATCTCGACCGCAAGCAGACGATCATCAGCGTGCTGGACGACATCCGCGCCGCACTGTAGCCACCGACCGAAAATCCAGACGGCAACCCCAACGGCAACCACGACGGAAACTTGCTGTTTCCCTCCGCGTCCGCATGGTCTAATACCTTGCGGCATTGCACAACCGAAGACAGAACGCACTCCCATGACCGACACGTCCCGCTTCTACATCACCACCGCCATTTCCTATCCGAACGGCAAGCCGCATATCGGCCATGCCTATGAGCTCATCGCGACGGATGCCATGGCGCGCTACCAGCGGCTCGACGGACGCGACGTCTTCTTCCTGACCGGCACGGACGAGCACGGCCAGAAGATGCAGCAGACCGCACGCAAGGAAGGCATCACGCCGCGTGAATTGGCCGATAAGAATTCAAAAGAATTCAAAGATATGGCAGTTCTTCTTAATGCGTCGAACGATGATTTCATCCGCACGACCGAAGAGCGCCACTACGAGGCCTGTGCCGAAATCTGGCGCCGCATGGCCGCCAATGGCGACATCTACAAGGGCGGTTATGCCGGCTGGTATTCCGTGCGCGACGAAGCTTACTACCAGGAAGGCGAGACGGAGCTGCGCGACGATGGCGTGCGCTACGGCCCGCAGGGCACGCCCGTCGAATGGGTGGAGGAGGAGAGCTACTTCTTCCGCCTCTCCGCCTATCAGGACAGGCTCCTGAAGCACTACGAGGAGAACCCCGATTTCATCGGTCCGGCCGAGCGCCGCAACGAGGTGATCTCCTTCGTGAAATCCGGCCTCAAGGATCTCTCGGTCTCGCGCACGACCTTCGATTGGGGCATTCCGGTTCCGGGCGATCCGGCCCATGTCATGTATGTCTGGGTCGACGCGCTGACCAACTACGTCACCGCCACCGGCGCCCTGACCGATCCCGATGGCCCGCGCGCCAAGTACTGGCCGGCGAGCATCCACATCATCGGCAAGGACATCATCCGCTTCCACGCCGTCTACTGGCCGGCGTTCCTGATGTCGGCCGGCCTGCCGCTGCCCGAGCGCGTCTTCGCCCACGGCTTCCTGCTCAACAAGGGCGAGAAGATGTCGAAGTCGCTCGGCAACGTGGTCGACCCGGTCAACCTCGTGAACCATTTCGGCCTCGACCCGATCCGCTATTTCTTCCTGCGCGAAGTCTCCTTCGGCCAGGACGGCAGCTATAGCGAGGAGGGCATCGCGACCCGCATCAACTCCGACCTTGCCAACGGCATCGGCAACCTTGCCAGCCGCTCGCTGTCGATGATCGTCAAGAACTGCGACGGCAAGGTGCCGGAGTGCGGCGATCTCAGCGATGCCGACAAGGCGATGCTCGCCTCCGTCGATGCGCTGCATGCCATCACCCGCGAGGAAATGGGCAAGCAGCAGATCCACAAGGCGCTTGCCGCGATCATCGCCGTCGTCTCCGAGGCCGACCGCTACTTCGCCGGCGAAGCCCCGTGGGCGCTGAAGAAGACCGATCCGGTCCGCATGGGCACCGTGCTCTACGTGACGGCGGAAGTCGTGCGCCAGATCGCGATCCTCCTGCAGCCCTTCATGCCGAAGTCCAGCCGCAAGCTGCTCGATCTCGTCGCCGCGCCGGTCGAAAAGCGCGACTTCGCGGCGCTGGGCGAGGCGGGTCGTCTCGTCAGCGGCACGCCGCTGGAAGCGCCGACGCCGGTCTTCCCGCGCTACGTCGCGCCCGAGGCCTGACGCCGTGCTGATCGACACCCATTGCCATCTGGATTTTCCGGATTTCGAGGCGGAGCGCGACGATATCGTCGCGCGGGCGCATGCGGCCGGCGTGAAGCAGATGATCACCATCTCGACACGGGTGCGCAAGTTCCCGGCGATCCTGGCGATCGCGGAACGCTATCCCTCGGTGTTCTGCTCGGTCGGCACGCATCCGCACAATGCGGATGAGGAACTGGACATCACGGTCGCCGAACTGATCGACCTCTCCAGGCATCCGCGCGTGGTGGCGATCGGCGAGGCGGGTCTCGACTATTTCTACGACAACGCGCCGCGCGAGGCGCAGGCCATCGGCCTGCGCAATCACATCGCCGCGGCCCGCGAAACCGGCCTGCCGCTGGTCATTCACAGCCGTTCGGCGGATGAGGATATGGCGGCGATCCTGACCGAGGAAACGGGGAAGGGGGCATTCCCCTTCCTGCTGCACTGCTTCTCCTCCGGCGCGGACCTGGCGCGCGTCGGCGTCGAACTCGGCGGCTATGTCTCCTTCTCGGGCATCCTGACCTTCAAGAACGCGGCCGATCTGCGCGAGGTGGCCAAGGCCCTGCCGCTGGACCGCATCCTGATCGAAACCGACAGCCCCTATCTGGCGCCCGTGCCCTACCGCGGCAAGCTCAACCAGCCCGCCTATACGGCGCACACGGCGGCGGTGCTTGCCGAAACCGTCGGCGTCAGCGCGGAAGAGATCGCCCGCATCACCACCGAAAACGCCTTCCGCATCTTCTCCAAGATGCCGCGGGTGTAGCCGTGGCCTATACGCGGCGCTTCACCATTCTCGGCTGCGGCTCGTCTCCGGGCGTGCCGCGCATCACCGGGGACTGGGGCGCCTGCGATCCCGCCAATCCGAAGAACCGCCGCACCCGCGCCGCCTTCCTCGTCGAGCAGATCGGGCCGCAGGGCCAGACGACCGTCGTCATCGATACGGGGCCGGATTTCCGCACGCAGATGATCGCCGCCGGCGTGACGAGCATCGACGCGGTGCTCTACACCCATCCGCATGCCGACCACATCCACGGCATCGACGATATCAGGGGCTTCGTGCTGCAGAACCACCAGCAGGTGCCGATCTGGGCGGACGAGGCGACGATGGAGCGCATCCGCGAGGGCTTCGGCTATTGCCTGAAGACACCGGCCGGCAGCATGTATCCGCCCATCGTGACGGAGAACCTGATTGCGCCGATGGACGCGCCGGTCGTCATCGAAGGGGCAGGGGGCGCCATCACGTTCCAACCCCTCCTCCAGGTCCACGGTTCGATCCATTCGCTCGGCTTCCGCATCGGCGACGTCGCCTATTGCAGCGACATCAGCGACTTTCCCGAAGAGACCGTTCCGCGCCTTGCCGGCCTCGACCGGCTGATCGTCGACGCCCTGCAGTATCGCTACCATTCGAGCCACCTGTCGCTCAGCCAGGCGCTGGAATGGATCGAGCGACTGAAGCCGGCGCGCGCCATCCTCACCCATATGCACGTGCCGCTCGACTACGACACCGTGCAAAAGGAAACGCCGGATCACGTGGAACCGGCTTTCGATGGTCTCAGCTTCGAGATCGCGCTTTCCGCCGATCAGCTGAAATAGGGCCTCAGATTGGTGCGGATGCGGTCGAGAACCGTGGCGCCCGAAAGATCAGGAACAAAGGCCTTTCCGGTAATCTGTTCAAAGGCTTGGATGTAAACCTTCGAGGTCTGCTCGATGAGGTCGCGCGGGATTTCCGGGATCGGGTCCTTGTAGGGGTCACAGCGCTCCGTGACCCAGGCGCGCACGAAATCCTTGTCGAAGCTCGCCGGGCGGCCGCCCTTGGCGAAGCTCTCTTCGTAGCTGTCGGCGATCCAGTAGCGGCTGGAATCCGGCGTGTGGATTTCGTCGGCCAGCACGATGCGGCCGTCCTGGTCCGTGCCGAATTCGTATTTGGTGTCGACGAGGATGAGCCCGCGTTCGGCCGCACGCGCCTGTCCACGCGCAAAGAGCGCCAGCGCATAGCGCGACACCGTTTCCCACTGTTCCGCCGTCAGCAGGCCCTGGGCGAGGATCTCTTCGCCCGAGAGCGGTTCGTCATGGCCGCCGTCGAAAGCCTTGCTGGTGGGCGTGATGATCGGCTCGGGAAGCTTCTCATTGTCCTTCAGGCCATCCGGCAGCGTGATGCCGTACATCTGCCGCTCGCCCTTGCGGTACTTGGTCAGGATCGAGGTGCTGGTCGTGCCGGCGAGATAGCCGCGCACGACGATCTCGACGGGCAGGATATCGAGCCGCGTGCCGATCACGACGTTCGGGTCCGGATAGGACAGGACGTGGTTGGGGCAGATGTCGGCGGTTTCCTCGAACCAGTAGCGCGCCGTCTCCGTGAGCACCTGGCCCTTGAAGGGAATGGACGTCAGGATGACGTCGAAGGCGCTGAGCCGGTCCGTCGCGATGATGATGCGGCTGCCGTCCGGCAGGTCGTAATTCTCGCGAACCTTGCCCTTGTAGCGGTTCGGCAGTTCCGGGATATGGGCGTCGGAGAGAATGCGCAAATCGCTCATCGTGCAGGCTTTCGCTGTTGGTTCCGTCTGCCGTTTCGCTTACGGCCCCTGATGGTTCGCGGTCAAGGCGGAATCGCGGGCAGGGCGCGCGTTACCGCTCCTCGAGCGCCGCCTTCAGCGCCTGCTTGCGCTCCAGGGAAAGATGACGCCAGTCGCTGTTCGAAAGCGCCGCGTCCATCGCCCAGAGCGCATTGAGCGTGATGCCGCGCGCAAACTGGAACTTCAGCCGGGCATAGGCCTCGACGGGGCCGGCCGCACGGAGCGCCTCGGGCGTGGCGATGCCGATGTCTCGAAGCAGCCCGGCGAGATAGGCGCCGATATTCGGCAGGTCCTCAAGGCGTGTCGTCATCGCCGTCTTTCTTCATGGTCGAGACATAGTCGGAGAAGCGTTTTCCCGGCTCGTCGCGAAAGACGTCGCTGAGGACCTCGAGCGTCTCGATGCGGTCGCAGCGGAAAACGCGGAAATCCGCGCGCATCTCGCACCAGACGGTCAGCGTCCAGACGCGGCCCCAGAATTCCAGGTTGAGCGGGCGGACCGTCCGGACGGTGTTCTTCTCGTTGAGGTCCGTATAGCCGATCACGAGCTTGCGGCGTCCGCCGATGGCCATGCGGATGGCGCCGAGCCAATCGCGCGCCGTCTGGATGGCGGCGGGAGGAAAGGCCGCCATGCCGCCAAATGTGCCGGGATCGTGCGCTCCGGAAACGGCTGATATCTTGATCTGCAATTCGCGGGCGGCATCCGCCAGCGCCGCATCGCCATAGGTCTCGACAAGTCGGGTTCCCCAGACCAGCGCCTCCATCTCGACCGGTGTCAGCGCGAGCGGCGGCAGGAAATAGCCGTCGCGCAGCATGTAGCCCACGCCACGCTCGCCATCGATGGGCACGTTCTGCTTCTGGAGGTCGGCAATGTCGCGCCAGATGGTGCGCGTCGAAACCTCGAGGCTGTCGGCCAGATCCCTGGCCGTGCGCAGCCGGCCGCCTCGCAGGAGCTGCAAGATCTCGAAGAGGCGGTCGGCGCGGCGCATGTTACGGCAACAGCCCGAAATGGCGCATGGAGACAGAACCGGCCTCGATGGCAGCCATATAGGCCTGCGTTTCCGCCGCGCTCATGAAGCGCTCGGCCGCGGCCGTGGCGTGCTCCATGCTCCGCCATTCGACATAGTCGACCCGTTCGCCATTATCGCCGACGCCATGGCGGCGCAGCACGAAGCCCGGCTGGGTCGCCAGCCAGCGGTTCGTCTCGGCGATTGCAGCCTGCAACGACGCTTCGTCCACGTCAGGCCTCACTTTGAAGATGGCAAGTTCGATGGCGTTCACGGTATACTCCTTGTTTGTGGACAACGAGCACGACCTAACATAGCCCAACCGACAGCATTCCGTCAGTTGAGGGCGCCATCGGCGGGGAATTTTCCCGTCATTTCAACGGCTCTGGCCCATCTTATAGTTCCATAATCTATCTTATGCGATATTTGTCCGACTGGCTATGACGCCCGTTCCATAGTAGATGATGGCAGCGAAATCGGCGTCTCCTGCCCGGCCGGAAATGTTCGATTGCGTCCCGCCCTTGTTTCATTCCCAAATGATATTGCGATGTTCGATATACCCGTTCTCGAAACCGACCGCCTCATCCTGCGCGGCTTCCAGCTTGATGATTTCGATGCCCTGATCGCCATGTGGGCGCTGCCCGAAACCGTGCGCTACATCGGCGGCGTGCCGCAGACGCGTGAACAGACCTGGATGCGGCTGCTGCGCCATATCGGCATGTGGAACGCCATGCAGTTCGGCTTCTGGGCCGTGACCGACAAGGCGTCCGGTGACGTCATCGGTCAGGCCGGCTTCCACGAAATGCGGCGCGACCTCACCCCCAGCATCGAGAATACGCTGGAGGCCGGCTGGGGCCTGCTGCCCGAATACCAGGGCCGCGGCTATGCCAGCGAGGCGCTGCAGGCCGCCCTGGACTGGGCGGCTAGGACCTATCCTGAAAAGGCGATCACCTGCATCATCGATCCGGAGAATACGGCCTCCATCCGCCTTGCCGAACGGCACGGCTTCCGGGAGATCGCCCGCTCGGCCTATCAGAATTCCGAGGTCGTCGTCCTGCGCAGAACCGAGGCGTAGCGCGGTCCATGCCGCGCACCCTGCCCTGCACGAATATGAGCATTTACTTTTAAAAACAAGTATATCATATTGTTTTAAAATGGAATATCTTGATTTATAAAATGTCGATGGGCGCGTGAATTCCACCGCGACCCGATGCCTTCAGGCATGGTATTCTGGCGTCTTCGGAAAAGGAGTGTGCGCCATGAAAATGCCTGCCGCCGTGTTCCTTTGCGTTTCCCTGCCGCTGATCTGGCTTGCCGATGCCCGGGCCGAAGAGCCCGTCGATACCGTGCGGGGCATCATTCAGAACCAGATCGCCGCCTTCCTCAACGACGATGCCGAGGCCGCCTATTCCTTTGCCTCGCCGACCATCCGCGGAAAGTTTCCGACGCAAGACGCCTTCTTCGACATGGTGAAGAAGGGCTACGGTCCGGTCTACCGTCCCGGCAACTTCGCCTTCGGCCGGTCGAAGATCGACGGCGGCACGGTGATGCAGGAAGTGCTGATCTCCGGCCCCGACGGCAAGGACTGGACGGCGCTCTACCAGGTCGTGCAGCAGCCGGACGGCAGCTACAAGATCAACGGTGTCTACATGGTGCGCGCCGCGCCGGGCCCGGAGATTTGATACGGGTCTGAAACCGTTCAGAGCGGGGCGAGATCGCCCCTCGCCCACATCTCCTGCGTTTCCGCCATGAAGTCGGCGAAGCGGCCGTCTTCGATGGCCTTGCGAATGCCGGCCATCAGGTCCTGGTAGTAGGAAAGATTGTTCCAGGTCAGCAGCATGCCGCCGAGAGATTCGTTGGCGCGGATGAGATGGTGCAGGTAGGCGCGCGAATAGTCGCGAGCGGCCGGGCAGTTCGATTCCTCGTCGAGCGGACGCATGTCCTCCGCATGGCGGGCATTGCGCAGGTTGATGCGGCCGCGCCGGGTGAAGGCAAGGCCGTGACGGCCGGAACGGGTGGGCATCACGCAGTCGAACATGTCCACGCCCTGGGCCACACCTTCCACCAGGTCTTCCGGCGTGCCCACGCCCATTAAGTAGCGCGGCTTCTCGAAGGGCATGTGCGGAATGGTCGTGTCGATCATGTCGAGCATGACCTCCTGCGGCTCGCCCACGGCAAGGCCGCCGATGGCATAGCCCTTGAGGTCGAGACCGGCGAGCGCCTCGGCCGAGCGCACGCGCAGATGCGGGATGTCGCCGCCCTGCACGATGCCGAACATCGCCTTGCCCGGCTGGTCGCCGAAGGCCACCTTGCAGCGCTCGGCCCAGCGCAGCGACATTTCCATGGCGCGCTCGATTTCCTTGGGCGAGGCCGGCAGCGCCACGCATTCGTCCAGTTGCATCTGGATGTCGCTGTCGAGCAGACCCTGGATCTCGATGGAGCGTTCCGGCGACATGTGGTGCAGCGCGCCGTCGACATGGCTCTTGAAGGTGACGCCCTGCTCGTCGAGCTTGCGCAGGCCCGAGAGCGACATGACCTGAAAGCCGCCCGAATCCGTGAGGATCGGGTGCGGCCAGCGGATCAGTTCATGCAGGCCGCCGAGGCGCGCCACGCGCTCCGGACCGGGGCGCAGCATCAGGTGATAGGTGTTGCCGAGAATGATGTCGGCGCCGAGCTCGCGCACCTGGTCGAGATACATCGCCTTGACCGTGCCCACCGTGCCGACGGGCATGAAGGCCGGTGTGCGGATCGTGCCGCGCGGCATGGAGACCTCGCCGCGACGGGCCTTGCCGTCGGTGGCGAGAAGCTTGAACTGGAAGGTTTCGGTCATCGGTGGTCCCGGAAAAGCAGGCTGGAGTCGCCGTAAGAATAGAAGCGGTAGCCGGTCGAGATGGCATGGGCATAGGCCCCGCGCATCGTTTCGAGGCCGGAGAAGGCCGAGACGAGCATGAAGAGCGTCGATTTCGGCAGGTGAAAATTGGTCATCAGCATGTCGGCGGTGCGGAAGCGATAGCCGGGCGTGATGAAGATGCCGGTCGCGCCCGACCAGGGCTGGATGGTGCCGTCCGGATCGGCGGCGCTTTCGAGAAGGCGCAGCGAGGTCGTGCCGACCGAGACGATGCGCCCGCCCCTCGCCTTCACGGCGTTGAGCGCATCCGCCGTCTCCTGCGAGACATAACCGATCTCCTCGTGCATGACGTGCTCGGTCGTGTCATCCGCCTTGACCGGCAGGAAGGTGCCGGCACCGACATGCAGCGTCACGAAGTGCCGCTCGACGCCGAGCGCATCGAGTTTTTCGAAAAGCGCGTCGGTGAAGTGCAGGCCGGCGGTGGGCGCCGCGACGGCGCCCTCCTCGCGGGCATAGATCGTCTGGTAATCCTTGCGGTCCGCCTCGTCGTCGGCGCGCTTGGAGGCGATGTAGGGCGGCAGCGGAATGTGGCCGACCGTGGCGATGGCGCGGTCGAGATCGGGGCCGGAGGCGTCGAAATGCAGGGTGACTTCCCCGCCCTCGCCCTTTTCCTCGACGATGGCCGAAAGGGTCTCCTCAGGACCGAAGGCGATGCGGTCGCCGAGCTTGATGCGCTTGCCCGGCTTGGCGAAGGCCTTCCAGCGGTCGCCGGCAATGCGCATGTGCAGCGTCGCGGACACTTTCTGGCCGCCTGCCCCGTCGCGATGGCGGATGCCTTCGAGCTGGGCGGGAATGACGCGCGTGTCGTTGAAGACCAGCGCATCGCCGGCCCGCAGCAGCGACGGCAGGTCGCCGACGGTGCGGTCCGCATAGGGCGTTTCGGTTCCCGGTTGCACGACAAGCAGCTTTGCCGCCTCGCGCGGCGTCACGGGGCGCAGCGCGATATTGTCTTCCGGCAGATCGAAATCGAAAAGGTCGACGCGCATGAGGGGTCTCAGAGGAAGCGGATCATCAGCGCGCCGCCGACGAGCAGCACCGCGCCGGCGATGCGGCCCATGGAGACTTCACGGACGGCCATGCCGAGGAAGCCCATGCGGTCGAGCAGGATGCCGGCGAGAAGCTGGCCGGAAACGGCAAAGGCCATGACGGCGGCCGCGCCGATGCGCGGCGTCAGGAAGATCGCGGTCGTGACATAGATCGTGCCCAGTGCGCCGCCGGCGATGTAGAGCCAGAGATCGGGGCCGCGCCAGTCCGGCGCCCGGCCCTCGAAGGCGGAGGTCGCGAACATCACGAGGGCCAGCACGAGCGCACCCGAGAAGAACGAAACGAAGGCCGCCGCGACGGGCATGCCCAGCCCGCGGCCGAGCAGCGCATTGATGGGAGCCTGAATTGCGATGCACGCGCCGGCCGCAATGCCGAGCAGCGCCCAGAGGAATGCAGCCATATCGCCGGTCCTTGAAAAGCGCACAAAGAAAAACCGCGCCCGCCGTGGCGAGCGCGGTCGAAATCGACGGCGTTCTATCAGGCCGCTACGTCGGCGGCAACCTTCATCGAGACGATGGTGTCGGGATCGCGCACCGGCTCGCCGCGCTTGATCTTGTCGATGTTTTCCATGCCTTCGATGACCTGACCCCAGACGGAGTACTGCTTGTTCAGCCACGGCGCGTCCGTGAAGCAGATGAAGAACTGCGAGTTGGCCGAGTTCGGCATCTGGCTGCGGGCCATGGAGCAGGTGCCGCGCACGTGGCTCATGTTGGAGAATTCGGCCTTCAGGTCCGGCTTTTCGGAGCCGCCCATGCCGGCGCGGGCCGGGTTGAAGTCCTTGCCGCCGGTCTTGCCGTACTGCACGTCGCCGGTCTGGGCCATGAAGTCTTCGATCACGCGGTGGAAGACGACGCCGTCATAGGCGCCTTCGCGTGCGAGTTCCTTGATGCGCGCGACATGTCCCGGCGCGAGATCCGGAAGAAGCTGGATCACCACCTTACCCTTGGTGGTTTCCATGATGATGGTGTTTTCCGGATCCTTGATCTCGGCCATGGTCTCTCTCCTTTAGAAGCCTGCCCCGCAGAAGTGGGTCGCGGTTTTGCGATTGCAACAGGCTGAAAATCAAAATGTGGGGCTTACTTGCCGACGGTGACCTTGATCATGCGGTCGGGGTCCGTGACCGAACCGTTGTTGGCGTCGTCGCCGCGCTTGATCTTGTCGACATTCTCCATGCCGGAAACGACCTGGCCGACGACCGTGTACTGGCCGTTCAGGAAGTCGCCGGGGGCGAACATGATGAAGAACTGCGAATTGGCCGAGTTCGGGTCCTGCGCGCGGGCCATGCCGACCGTGCCGCGCTTGAACGGAATGTCGGAGAATTCCGCCGGAAGGTCCGGCTGGCTGGAACCGCCCGTGCCGGCTGCCCCGGCCTGGTAGCCATCGGCCATGTCGCCATACTGCACGTCGCCGGTCTGGGCCATGAAGCCTTCGATCACGCGGTGGAACGCGACATTGTCGTATTCGCCGGCGGCGGCGAGCGCCTTGATGCGCTCGGCATGCTTCGGCGCCTTGTCGCTGAGCTCGATGACAACGGGACCGTCCTTGAGCTGAATCTTGATGAAGTCGGCGGCCTGGGCCACGACCGCGCTGGTGGCGGTCGCAAGGAACAGGGCTCCTGCAAAGGCATGGCGGAGAATGGTCATGATAGCTCCCTTGAGGGGTTCAGGATGATGGGCTCAGCCCTTCTTGCGGGCTTTGAGGGCCGTGAAGACGGGCGCCGGAACGAAGGCACTGACATCGCCGCCCATGGCCGCGATCTGGCGGACCAATGTGGCGGTAATGGGCCGCGAGGCGACGCCGGCCGGCAGGAAGACGGTCTGCACGTCGGGCGCCATCTGGCGATTCATGCCGGCCATCTGCATTTCGTAGTCGAGGTCCGTGCCATCGCGAAGACCGCGAATGAGCAGGGACGCGCCATGCGAACGCGCGGCGTCGACGACGAGATTGGCGAAGGAGACGACGCTGACATCCCCTGCCCGCTCCGGTAGCGCCTCGGCTATGGAAAGACGGATCAGCTCGGCGCGTTCTTCAAAGGAAAATAGCGGCGTCTTGCCCGGATGGATGCCGATGGCGACGATGACCCTGGGCGCGACGTTCAACGCCTGGACCAGCACGTCGATATGGCCGTTGGTCATCGGATCGAAAGAGCCAGGGTAAAAGGCAACTGTCATCGGCGGGGTCCCGTTTGCCGCCTTTTGTCATGGACCGTTCGTTTCCGCAAGGGCGCGGCCCGTCGCAGCCGGCACTGTCCCCTGTCAAGAACATGAACGGCGCATGAACCGGCCGTTCAAGACCATTTCAGGTGCAACCTGTTTAGATGACATCATCGAAGCCGGGAACAAAGTTCGCCCTCATGCATTCTCCCGGCCAGATACAGTGAAACAAGTAATGCGTTTCCTTAGGCTGGAAGGAACACGAAAATGGCACTCGCTCTACTCTCGATGACCATGTTTATCGCACTCACCGTCGCGACCATCCATGCATTGCGCGAAGAGGAGCGGCCGCTGTCGCCCAAGATCGGCGCGCGCGGCAAGTGGCTTCGCTGAGCGGGACCAGTATGATGGCGAGCCTCGCGATCCTCTTTGCAGTTTTCATCAGCACCGTCTTCACGCTCGACTTCGCGCGCACCATTCTCGACCTCCAGCGAGACCGCGCCGAGCTCAAGGCCGCAAGGCTGAAAACGGAAGCAGGCGGCTTCGGCGTCTGAGAACGCCTCCCTGCGGCGCCTGGCGCCGGCAGCATGTATGCCGCCGAAAACGCGGGTAGTCCTCCCTCCAGGCTACCCGCGACAAATGAAAAGCCGGACGGTCGTTCCCTGCCCGTCCGGCTTTTTCGTGTCTTCAGCGAAGCGAGGATTTAGTCCTCGCTCGCCGTTCCCTCTGCGGCGTTGATATCGCCTTCGGCTTCCGTCGTCTCGCCATCGTCCTCGCCTTCCGGCTCGCTGATGCGTTCGACGGACACGACCTTCTCGTCCTTTGCCGTGGAGAAGATCGTCACGCCCTTCGTCGCGCGGCTGGCGATGCGGATGCCGTCGACCGGCACGCGGATCAGCTGGCCGCCATCGGAGACGAGCATGAGCTGGTCCTTGTCCTCGACCGGGAAGGCGGCGACGACTTCGCCGATCTCGCTGGTCTTGGACGTGTCGGTGGCGCGGATGCCCTTGCCGCCACGGCCCGAGGTGCGGAAGTCGTAGGAGGACGAGCGTTTGCCGAAGCCCTTCTGCGAGACCGTCAGCACGAACTGCTCCTGCGCCTTCAGCTCCTGATAGCGCTCTTCCGAGAGATCGCCGACCTCGCCGACTTCCTCGCCGACCAGCGCGATGTCTTCCTCGTCGACACCGCTGGCGCGGCGTTCGGCGGCGGAGCGCTTCAGATAGGCGGCGCGCTCCCACGGCTCGGCCTCGACATGGCCGACGATGGTCATCGAAATGATGCGGTCGCCATTGCCCAACGTGATGCCGCGCACGCCAACCGAGTTGCGGCCGGCGAAGACGCGAACGTCATCGACCGGGAAGCGGATGCACTGGCCGAGCGCCGTCGTCAGCAGCACGTCGTCACGCTCCGTGCAGGTCTCGACGTTGAGGATCTCGTCGCCCTCTTCCTCGAGCTTCATCGCGATCTTGCCGTTGCGGTTGACCTGGACGAAGTCGGACAGCTTGTTGCGGCGAACCGTGCCGCGGGTCGTCGAGAACATGACGTCGAGGTTTTCCCACATCGTCTCGTCCTCGGGCAGCGGCATGATGGTCGTGATGCGTTCGCCGGGCTCCAGCGGCAGCATGTTGATCAGCGCCTTGCCCTTCGACTGCGGCGTGCCGATCGGCAGACGCCAGACCTTCTCCTTGTAGACGATGCCACGCGAGGAGAAGAAGAGAACGGGCGTATGCGTGTTGGCGACGAAGAGGCGGGTCGCGAAATCCTCGTCCTTCATGGCCATGCCGGAGCGGCCCTTGCCGCCGCGGCGCTGCGCGCGATAGGTCGCGAGCGGCACGCGCTTGACGTAGCCGGCATGCGAGACCGTCACCACCATGTCTTCGCGGGCGATCAGGTCCTCGTCGTCCATATCGGGACCGCCTTCGGCGATCTCGGTGCGGCGCGGCGTACCGAACTCGTCCCTGATGGCGCCGAGCTCGTCCTTGACGATGGTCATGATGCGCAGGCGCGAGGACAGGATATCGAGGTAATCCTTGATCTCTTCGCCGATCTTGTTGAGCTCTTCGTCGATCTCGTCGCGGCCGAGGGCCGTGAGGCGGGCAAGACGCAGTTCGAGGATCGCGCGGGCCTGCTCTTCGGAAAGATTGTAGGTAAGGTCCTCGTTGATGCGGTGGCGCGGGTCGTCAATGAGGCGGATCAGCCCTTCGACGTCCTTGGCCGGCCAGCGGCGCTCCATCAACTGCTCGCGCGCCGTCTGCGGATCGGGCGCGCGGCGGATGAGGTTGATCACCTCGTCGATGTTGGAGACGGCGATGGCGAGGCCCACCAAGACGTGGGCGCGGTCGCGCGCCTTGCGCAGCAGGTACTTGGTGCGGCGGCTGACGACTTCCTCACGGAAGGACACGAAGGCGCGCAGCATGTCGAGCAGCGTCATCTGCTCCGGCTTGCCGCCGTTCAGCGCCACCATGTTGGCGCCGAAGGAGGTCTGCAGCGGCGTGTAGCGATAGAGCTGGTTGAGGATGACGTCCGCATTGGCGTCACGCTTCAATTCGACGACGACGCGGTAGCCGTCGCGGTCGGATTCGTCGCGCAGATCGGAAATGCCCTCGATGCGCTTGTCGCGCACGAGTTCCGCCATCTTCTCGATCATCGAGGCCTTGTTCACCTGGAACGGGATCTCGGTGATGATGATCTGCTCGCGGTCGCCGCGCATCGGTTCGATGGTGGCGCGCCCGCGCATGACGATGGAACCGCGGCCGGTCTCATAGGCCTGCCGGATGCCGGCGCGGCCGAGGATCAGGGCGCCGGTCGGGAAGTCCGGGCCCGGGATGATCTGCATGAGGTCGAGCAGGTCGATCGCCGGATTGTCGATCAGCGCGATACAGCCGTTGATGACTTCCGAGAGGTTGTGCGGCGGAATGTTCGTCGCCATGCCGACGGCGATGCCGCCGGCGCCGTTGACGAGCAGGTTCGGGAACTTCGCCGGCACCACGACCGGCTCGCTCATCGTGCCGTCGTAGTTGTCGCGGAAATTGACCGTTTCCTTGTCGAGGTCGTCGAGCAGGGAATGGGCGGCCTTTTCCAGGCGGCATTCCGTGTAGCGCTGGGCCGCCGGCGGGTCGCCGTCGACCGAGCCGAAATTGCCCTGACCGTCGATCAGCGGCAGGCGGAGCGACCAGTCCTGCGCCATGCGGGCCAGGGCGTCGTAGATCGCCGAGTCGCCGTGCGGATGGTATTTACCCATCACGTCACCGGTCACGCGGGCCGACTTCACATATTTCTTGTTCCAGTCGACACCCATCTCGCTCATCGAGTAGAGGATGCGCCGGTGCACCGGCTTCAGACCGTCGCGCACATCGGGCAGCGCGCGGGAAACGATCACGCTCATGGCGTAATCGAGATAGGACCGCTGCATTTCCTCGATGATGGAAATCGGCTCAATGCCGGGAGGGTTCTTGCCGCCGGGTGTCGATTGTTCTGTCAATTTCGGTCACGATCGTTGTTCAGAATCAGATGTAATTTTATAGCCTACCGAGGCTGGAAGCGCCAATTTCGCAAGGGTTTTGAACAGGCTTTTCCCACCCTTTTCCAAGTAAAATCCGCGAATTTGCGCATTTTCATGGCCGGATCGGTCCGCGTTTTCACGCACCCTTCCCTTCCGCGCCGCCCTCGCCTAACAATGCGGCAACAAGGCCGCCGGAACGGCCGCTCAATGGCGAGGGGAACGCCCGAATGCTCAACATCGATCTCGTGGTCAATGCGATCACGACGCTGCTCGTGACCATCGATCCGCCGGGCCTTGCGCCGATCTTCCTCGGCCTCACGGTCGGCATGACGCGGCCGCAGCGCAAGCAGGTGGCCTTGCGCGGCTGCATCATCGCCTTCTGCATCCTCGCCGTCTTCGCGCTGACGGGCGCGGGCGTGCTCTCGCTGCTCGGCATCTCCATCGGCGCCTTCCGCATCGCCGGCGGCCTCCTGCTGTTCTGGATCGCCTTCGAGATGATCTTCGAGCGCCGCAACGAGCGCAAGGAAAAGACCAGCGAAGTGGCGATCACCCGTGACCACATCCACAACATCGCCGTCTTCCCGCTCGCCCTGCCGCTGATCGCCGGCCCCGGCGCGATTTCAGCGACGATCCTGCTGTCGGGCTCCTTCCCCTCCGCCCTCGAACGCGGCGCGCTGATCGGCGTGCTGGCGCTCTGCATCGCCATCCTCTTCCTGTCGCTCGTCATCGCCGAGCGCATCGACCGCTTCCTCGGCAATACCGGCCGCGCCATCCTGACCCGCCTGCTCGGCGTGATCCTCGCGGCGCTGGCGGTCCAGTTCGTGGTGGACGGGGTGAAATCGGCCTTCGGGATCTGACGCCCCCGCAATCCCGGCTAGCGGTGGGTCAAGCCCGCCGCGCCCGCCATTCGCGGGCAAGCACGGCATAGATGTACTCGTCGCCCCAGGTGCCGTCGAAGCGATCGTTTTCGATCAGATGGGCCTCGCGGCGCAGCCCGAGCCGTTCGACGACACCGACCGATCCCCGGTTCTGTGCGTCGAGCCGCGCGAAGATGCGATGGAAGCCGAAGGCGGAAAAGCCGATGTCGATCATCGCCGCGACGGCCTCCGTCGCATAGCCCCTGCCGCCCTGTTCCGGGTCGAAGACATAACCGACCTCGGCCTGTAGCGCCGCCCGACTCTCCAGTTTCAGCAGCACTTCGCCAAGCAGCCTGTCGTCGTCCCTACGCGCGACCGCGAGCTTGAGAATGTCGCCATCCTCGGCAAAGGGCGCCGTCCGCGCCCTGTCGAATTTCTGGCGCAGGGCCACGCCCTCCGGCGGGGCGGCATAGAGATAACGATAGACATCCTTCCGGCTGTGATAGGCGGCGAAGAGGGGAAAGTCGCTGTCGGAGAAACGGCGCAGAACAAGGCGGTCCGTCGTGACGGGCAGTGTCGGATCCTGATGCATGGCATTTGATCTAGGAAGGCGGGAACCGCTTTGCAAGCACGCGCCCGATCGCTGGCGGCGCGGTCAGGGATGATCGGCAAACCATTGCACGATGGCCGGCATGTTCTCCTCGAAACCACCGGGCAGGAAGACGTTGAGCAGACCGACGCGCTCGTCCGTGCGGTTCTCGAAATCGTGCATCACCGTGGGCGGAATACGCACGAAGCTGCCGGCCGGCGCCTCGAGCCAGTCCGCACCGGCAAGAATGCTGGCGACGCCTGAAAGCACATAGAAAAGTTCGGTATTGCCGTCGTGGGAATGGGCGCCCGGACCGCTTGTACGCGGCTCCAGCCACCATTCGGAAACGCTGTAGGCCTCGCCGGTCTCGCCGTGGTCGGCCTTGAAGATCGCCTGCATGCGACCAAGCGGATAATTCCGCCCCTCGCCCGGCCGCAGGAACAACACATCTGCGGCCGTCTTTTCGCCTGTCGTTTTCGCTTCACCTGCCATGACACGCCTCCATCCGCATTGCTGCTCCGTCGAAAGCGCCAAGGCAGAGGCCGGCGCATCCGCCGGCCCGACCAGTCCATTCCAGAACGGGATGTCTTCTCAGAACGGGATGTCGTCGTCCATGTCGCGCGAGAGCGAACCGCCGCCGCCGCCCGAACGGCTGCCGCCACCGCTGCTGCCGCTGCCGCCGCCCGAAGACGGACGCGAGCCGTAGTCGTCGTAGCTCGGTGTACCGCCGCCATAATTGCTGCTGCCGCCGAAGTCGCCGCCGCCACGACGCTCGCCGCCGCCTTCACCGCGACCGTCCAGCATGGTCAGCGTCGAGTTGAAGCCCTGCAGCACGACTTCCGTCGTGTAACGGTCGTTGCCCGTCTGGTCCTGCCACTTGCGGGTCTGCAGCGCGCCTTCGATATAGAGCTTGGCGCCCTTCTTCACATACTGTTCGATGACCTTGCAGAGCGGCTCGCTGAAGACGACGACATTGTGCCATTCCGTCTTTTCGCGGCGCTCGCCGCTGTTGCGGTCCCGCCAGGTTTCGGACGTCGCGATGCGCAGGTTGGCGATCGGCCGACCGTCCTGCGTCCGCCGGATTTCCGGGTCCGCCCCGACATTGCCGATCAAGATCACCTTGTTGACGCTTCCAGCCATACCCGTACTTCCCGTTGTCGCGCCGGACGAAGGCGCCCGACATCATTTCACTACACGAATGCGTCATCTTATCGGCTGACGACCGCCGACGCCGCCCCGTGCAAGTGGTAATCCACAGATCAATTGCAAATTTTCGTTCTTTTTTTGTTCTAATAATTCCCTACACTCTTGTCAACCGAATCGGAAACAGGCACGGAATCTTCCCATCGCGCATGGACAGGCTCCACCTAATCCCTACATAGGGGCCGATCCCACTTGCAATGCGCAACGATTTCTGACGCTGGACACCATGAGCGAACTCAAGACCATTTCCATTCGCGGCGCGCGCGAACACAATCTGAAGAACATCGATGTGGACCTGCCGCGCAACCAGCTGGTGGTGATCACCGGCCTGTCCGGCTCGGGCAAGTCCAGCCTGGCCTTCGACACCCTCTATGCCGAGGGCCAGCGCCGCTATGTGGAGACCTTCAGCGCCTATGCCCGCCAGTTCCTGCAGCTGATGGACAAGCCCGAGGTGGACGTGATCGAGGGCCTCTCGCCCGCCATCTCCATCGAGCAGAAGGCCACCAGCCACAACCCCCGCTCCACCGTGGGTACGGTGACCGAGATCCACGACTACCTGCGCCTGCTCTACGCCCGCGCCGGCGTGCCCTATTCGCCGGCGACGGGCCTGCCCATCGAGAGCCAGACCGTCAGCCAGATGGTCGACCGCGTGCTGGATTTCGGCGAAGGCACCCGTCTCTATATTCTCGCGCCCGTCGTGCGCGGCCGCAAGGGCGAGTACAAGAAGGAACTCGCCGAGCTGATGAAGAAGGGCTTCCAGCGCGTCAAGGTCGACGGCCAGTTCTACGAGATCGCCGACGTTCCGGCGCTCGACAAGAAATACAAGCATGACATCGACGTGGTGGTCGACCGCGTCGTCGTGCGCGCCGACCTTGCCTCGCGCCTCGCCGACAGCATCGAGACCTGCCTGAAGCTCGCCGATGGCCTCGCCATCGCGGAATTCGCCGACAAGCCGCTGCCGATCGAGGAAACCGCCGCCGGCGGTTCGGCCAACAAGTCGCTGAACGAGACGCACGAGCGCGTGATGTTCTCGGAAAAATTCGCCTGCCCGGTCTCCGGTTTCACCATCCCGGAAATCGAGCCGCGGCTGTTCTCGTTCAACAACCCCTTCGGCGCCTGCCCGACCTGCGACGGCCTCGGCAGCCAGCAGAAGATCGACCCTGATCTCATCGTGCCGGAAAACGAGCGCACGCTGCGCGACGGCGCCATCGCGCCCTGGGCCAAGTCCTCGTCGCCCTACTACAACCAGACGCTGGAAGCGCTGGGCGCCGCCTATGGCTTCAAGCTCTCCAACCGCTGGTCGGAACTGTCGGCGGAGGCGCAGAAGGCGATCCTGCACGGCACGGACGAGAAGATCGAGTTCAACTACAAGGACGGCGCGCGCTCCTACAAGACGGTGAAGACCTTCGAGGGCATCGTGCCGAACCTCGAGCGTCGCTGGAAGGAAACGGACTCGGCCTGGTCGCGCGAGGAAATCGAGCGCTACATGTCCGCCGCCCCCTGCCCGGCCTGCGCCGGCTACCGCCTGAAGCCCGAGGCGCTGGCGGTGAAGATCAACAAGCTGCATATCGGCGAGGCGACGGCCATGTCGATCCGCGTCGCGCGCGACTGGTTCGAGGCGCTGCCGGAGCATTTCAACAGCAAGCAGAACGAGATCGCCGTCCGCATCCTGAAAGAGATCCGCGAGCGCCTGCGCTTCCTCAACGATGTGGGCCTCAACTACCTGAGCCTGGACCGCAGCGCCGACACGCTCTCCGGCGGCGAGGCCCAGCGCATCCGCCTGGCCTCCCAGATCGGCTCGGGCCTGACCGGCGTGATGTATGTGCTGGACGAGCCCAGCATCGGTCTGCACCAGCGCGACAACGACCGCCTGATCGCCACCCTGCGCCGCCTGCGCGATCTGGGCAACTCGGTGCTGGTGGTGGAGCATGACGAGGACGCCATCCGCGCCGCCGACTATGTGCTGGACCTGGGCCCCGGCGCCGGTGTGCACGGCGGCCGCATCATCGCCCAGGGCACGCCCGAGGAAGTCATCGCCAATCCGGCCTCGCTGACGGGCAAGTATCTTTCGGGCGAACTCTCGGTCGCCGTGCCCGGCGAGCGCCGCAAGCCGAAGAAGAAAAAGGAAATCAAGGTCGTCGGCGCCAAGGCCAACAACCTGAAGAACGTCACCGCCTCCATTCCGCTCGGCGTCTTCACGGCCGTGACGGGCGTGTCCGGCGGCGGCAAGTCGACCTTCCTGATCGAGACGCTCTACAAGTCCGCCGCCCGCCGCATCATGGGCGCGCGTGAAATCCCGGCCGAACACGAGCGCATCGACGGCTTCGAATATATCGACAAGGTCATCAATGTGGACCAGAGCCCCATCGGCCGCACGCCTCGCTCCAACCCCGCCACGTACACCGGCCTGTTCACGCCCATCCGCGAGCTCTTTGCCGAGATGCCCACGGCACGCGAGCGCGGCTACGGCCCCGGCCGCTTCAGCTTCAATGTGGCTGGTGGCCGCTGCGAGGCCTGCCAGGGCGACGGCGTGCTCAAGGTGGAGATGCACTTCCTGCCGGATGTGTACGTGCCCTGCGATGTCTGCCACGGCAAGCGCTACAACCGCGAAACCCTGGAGGTGCTCTACAAGGGCAAGAACATCACCCAGGTGCTGGACATGACCATCGAGGACGCGGCCGGCTTCTTCAGCGCCGTGCCCAGCATCTCACGCAAGCTGCAGACCCTGCTGGACGTGGGCCTGGGCTATGTGAAGCTAGGCCAGAGCGCCACCACGCTCTCGGGCGGCGAGGCGCAGCGGGTGAAGCTGGCCCTGGAGCTGAGCAAGCGCGACACCGGCCGCACGCTCTACATCCTGGACGAGCCCACCACGGGCCTGCATTTCGGCGATATCGCCCTGCTGCTCAAGGTGCTGCACCAGCTGCGCGACGCGGGCAACACCATCGTGGTGATCGAGCACAACCTGGATGTGATCAAGACCGCCGACTGGCTGATCGATATGGGCCCCGAAGGCGGCTCCGGCGGCGGCGAAGTGATCGCCGAGGGCACCCCCGAGGACGTCGTCAAGGTCGAGCGCTCCTATACCGGCCAGTTCCTCAAGGAGCTGCTGGAACGGCGGCCGATGAAGCGCGTGGCGGCGGAGTAGCGCATGATCCTGATCGGCCAGTACGATTCGTCCTATGTGCGCCGCGTGGCCATCGCCATGCGGCTCTACGGCCTCGCCTTCGAGCACCGGCCCTGGTCGGTGTTCAGCGAGGGCGACAAGGTGCAGGCGATCAACCCGCTGATGCGGGTGCCGACACTGACGCTCGACGGCGGCGACGTGGTGGCGGACAGCAACTCGATCCTCGACTATGTCGACGGCCTCGTTCCCGCGGAAAAGCGCCTGCTGCCGCAGGCGGAGCCCGAGCGCCGGCAGGTGCTGAAGGTCATGACCTTCGCCACCGGCCTTGCCGACAAGGGCGTCAGCCTGTTCTACGAACTGCATCTGCACGAAGCGCCCTCGGCCTATTTCGTCGAACGTTGCCGCGCGCAGATCCACACGGTGCTCGCCGCGCTCGACGCCGAGCGCGCGGCGCGGCGAGGGGAATTCTGGTTCGGCCGCCTGACCCATGCGGATATCGCGGTCGCCTGCGCCTGGCGCCATGTCGGCGAAGCCCATCCCGGCCTCATCGATCCCGCCGCCTATCCGGCACTGGCGGCGCATGCCGCTGCCATGGAGGCCCTGCCGGTCTTCCGGGAAATTTCGCAGCCCTTCATCGCGCCCGCGTGAGGCGCCGTCTTCTGTCTGTCGAGGAGAACCGACATGAGCACATCCGGCACCATCAGAACCGGCATCGGCGGCTGGACCTTCGATCCGTGGGAAGGCACCTTCTATCCCGAGAAGCTGCCGAAGAAGCGCCAGCTCGAATTCGCCAGCCGCGAGCTTAGGGCCATCGAGGTCAACGGCACCTATTACGGGTCGCAGAAGCCCGAGACCTTCGCCAAATGGGCCTCCGAAGTGCCTGACGGTTTCATCTTCTCCCTGAAGGCCAGCCGCTTCACGACGAACCGCAAGGTGCTCGCCGATGGCGGCGAATCCGTCGAGAAGTTCCTGACGCAGGGCCTCACCGAACTCGGCGCGCATCTCGGTCCGATCCTCTGGCAGTTTGCGCCGACGAAGAAATTCGAGCCCGACGATTTCGAGGGCTTCCTGAAGCTGCTGCCGGAAAAGCTGGACGGCCTGTCGCTGAAACACGCGCTCGAAGTGCGCAACGATACCTTCATGACGCCGGAATTCGCCGCCCTCGCCCGCAAGTACAAGGCCGCCATCGTCTATGCGCAGCACGAGGACTATCCGGAGATTGCCGACGTGACGGCGGACTTCGTCTATGCCCGCCTGCAGAAGGGATCGGACGGCATCAAGACCTGCTATCCGGAAAAGGCGCTCGACGAATGGGCGGCGCGTCTGAAGGATTGGGCCGGCGGCGGCGAGCCCTCGGATCTGCCGAAGATCGACCCCGACACCAGGCCGGCGAAAAAGCCCCGTGACGTCTTCGCCTTCTTCATCACCTCGGGCAAGGTGAATGCACCGAACGGCGCGCGGGAGCTTCAGACGCGCGTGGGATGAGAAGGAGCGTCGGCGTCAGATGACGCCATGCGCTTTCAGCAGCGCCTGCTCGTCGCCGGAGACCCAGCCGAACACCTTTGGCTGGTCGTCCAGCATCTGGATCAGGTAGTGCACATCGAAATCGATGGCGATATCCGGCTGGTCCGCGCGCGTGTAAAGCGCGGTCCATGAGACATGCGCCAGGCAATGGCGGTCGTCTATCGGAGAAAGGCGGATATCGCGGATGCGCATTTCCTTTGTCCCGATGTCCCGGTAGCGCGCATAGCCTTCGACCATGGCCTTTCTGAAATGCCCGTCGTTCTTCCCGGCCGCCACGCCGGCGGGCGAGGCCGCGATGAAGTCCGTCGCATAGAGGGCCACGACGTCCTCCATGTCGGCGTTTCCACCGAGCGACTGGTTGAAAAGCCTCTCATACCGCTCGAAGAAAGCCCTGACGCTGCTTTCCATCGGCGAACCTCCTATGGCCATGGCGGGATCGCCCCCGGCAGATCTTCCGCAATCAACCCTTCGCCCGCTTTGCGGCCCGCCGCGCCATGGCGCCAGACGGCGCTAGCGGCCGCTTCGAAGGCGGGCATGCCCTGGGCAAGATGCGCGCCGACGATGCCGGCGAGCACATCGCCGGAGCCAGCGGTCGCAAGCCAGGGCGGCGCGTTTTCGTTGACGAGCGCGCGCCCGTCCGGCGCAGCGATGACTGTATCGGCCCCCTTCAGGACAAGCACCGCGTTGCTGCGCGCGGCCGCCCTTTGCGCGCGCTCGATTTTCGAGAGGCTTTTGTCAGCGGCAAGATCGGGGAAGAGCCGGGCGAATTCCCCATCATGGGGCGTCAGCACCAGGCGCGGATTTCCAGCGGCAAAGAGGGCGAAAAGGTCGTCCGGCGCGTCGCGGAAGGCGCTGATGCCATCAGCATCGAGCACGAGGCTGCGGCCGCTTTCGGCGAGCTGGCGGACATAGCGGCGTGCCTTGCCGGCATCGCCGAAGCCAGGGCCGAGCACGAAGGTTTTCAGCCGTGCGTCTTCAATGAGGGCGGCAAGATCCGCTTCGCTATCGAGGGATTTCAGCATCACGCCGGTCAGGTGCGCCGCGTTGGGAGAAAGGGCCTCGCCGGGCGACAGCAGCGTGACGAGCCCTGCCCCCGCATGCAGGCCCGCAAGGGCCGAGAGCCGTGCGGCGCCGGTGGCCGTCGCCGGGCCGGAAAAGACGGCAAGATGGCCGCGCACATATTTGTGCGTCGCTCCAGTCTGCACCGGCAGCGCCAGGCGCCAGATTGCCGGATTGTTGATCCGCATGTGGCCGGCATGGCGCGCGAGGATGCGCGCGGGAATGCCGATATCGAAAACCTCCGCCGTCCCTGCCATCGCCCGTCCCGGCAGGAGCAGATGACCGGGCTTGCGGCACTGGAAGGTGACCGTCGCCACCGCCTCGAAGGCCGCGCCGCGCACCTGCCCCGTGCGCCCGTCGATGCCGGACGGCAGATCGACCGCAAGGACGGGCAGGACAGCCTGGCCGACGGCCGCGATGAGCCGCGCCACCGCCTCCGGCACGTCGCGCGACAGGCCCGCGCCGAACAGCGCGTCGACAACGACATCGCCGGCCCGCGGCACATAATCGGCAAGTGGTCTCGTTGCGTCCGCAAAGGCGGCGAAGGCCGTCGCGGCGTCGCCCGTCAAGGCCGCGGCATCGCCGAGCGTGTAGACGGCAATATCGGCGCCGGCCTCCTGCAGGGCGCGGGCAGCGACATAACCGTCGCCGCCATTGTTGCCGGGGCCGCAGAGCACGGCAAAGCGCAGCGCGCCGGGAAAAAGGCGAAGCGCCGCGGCGGCGACCGCCTGCCCGGCCCGCTCCATCAGCCCAAAGCTCGAAAGGCCCGATGCGGTGGCGGCGCGGTCAATGCGGCCCATGTCCTCGGGCGTAACGATCAGCGTATCGATCTCGTGGTGCATGCCGCCAGCATGACCGCAAAGCGGCGGCCGAGGCAAGCCCGAAGGCCCATCCAGCGTCAAGCCTGTTTTTTATGCATATGCCCATTCGATATGCTCAAATTTGCAGCTTTCGACGCCACCCCTGCGCGTGACGGCGCAGGCATGCGGCGCGCGACGGAAAAAGAGATAATTTTTAGGCAGTTGCCTCTAGCCCTTTTGTCCGGAAAGCCGCATCATCGCCGCCGTGAGGACGAGCGGGATCGTGCGGCAAGCGGATTTATTCCATCTGGCACGCATCCTGCTTTCAAGTTGGCATGCCACGTGCATTAAAGTTCCCAGCGGGCGCAGTTCCGCGCAAACGGGAGAAGCGGAGAGACATTTTCTCATGAAAAAGATCGAAGCGATCATCAAGCCTTTCAAACTCGATGAGGTGAAGGAGGCTCTTCAGGAAGTTGGCCTGCAGGGTATCACCGTCACCGAGGCGAAGGGCTTTGGACGCCAGAAGGGGCACACGGAGCTTTACCGTGGCGCCGAATACGTCGTCGACTTCCTGCCCAAGGTGAAGGTCGAGGTCGTTCTGGCGGACGAGAACGCGGAAGCCGTGATCGAGGCGATCCGCAACGCGGCCCAGACCGGCCGCATCGGCGATGGCAAGATCTTTGTCTCCAACGTCGAGGAAGTCATCCGCATCCGCACCGGTGAAACCGGCGTCGACGCCATCTAATCCCGCCCGGCCGTCCGGCCGAGGCTCTACTCGTCATCACAACAGGGACCGTATCCATGACGACTGCCAATGATATCCTCAAGCAAATCAAGGAAAACGACATCAAGTTCGTCGACCTGCGCTACACGGACCCCCGTGGCAAGCTGCACCACATCACGATGGATGTCGGCTGCGTCGACGAAGACATGTTCGCCGACGGCGTCATGTTCGACGGCTCCTCGATCGGCGGCTGGAAGGCCATCAACGAATCCGACATGGTCATGATGCCCGACCCGGCGACGGCCCATATGGACCCGTTCTTCGCCCAGTCCACCATGGTCATCCTCTGCGACATCCTCGAGCCGGTCTCGGGCGAAGCCTACAACCGCGACCCGCGCGGCACGGCCAAGAAGGCGGAAGCCTTCCTCAAGGCCTCGGGCATCGGCGACACCGTCTATGCCGGCCCGGAACCGGAATTCTTCGTCTTCGACGACGTCAAGTACAAGGCCGACCCGTACAATACCGGCTTCAAGCTGGACTCCTCCGAACTGCCGTCCAACGACGACACCGACTATGAGACCGGCAACCTCGGCCATCGTCCGCGCGTCAAGGGCGGTTACCTGCCGGTTCCCCCGGTCGACAGCTGCCAGGACATGCGCTCCGAGATGCTGACAGTCCTCACCGAGATGGGCGTCACGGTCGAAAAGCAGCACCACGAAGTGGCTGCCGCCCAGCACGAACTCGGCGTCAAGTTCGACACGCTCGTGCGCAGCGCCGACAAGGTGCAGATCTACAAATACGTCGTGCACCAGGTCGCCAATGCCTATGGCAAGACGGCCACCTTCATGCCGAAGCCGATCTTCGGCGACAACGGCTCGGGCATGCACGTGCACCTGTCGATCTGGAAGGACTCCAAGCCGACCTTCGCCGGCGACGAATATGCCGGTCTTTCGGAAAGCTGCCTCTACTTCATCGGCGGCATCATCAAGCATGCCAAGTCGATCAACGCCTTCACCAACCCGACGACGAACTCCTACAAGCGTCTCGTCCCGGGTTATGAAGCGCCGGTCCTGCTCGCCTACTCGGCCCGCAACCGCTCCGCCTCCTGCCGCATTCCGTTCGGCACGGGTCCGAAGTCCAAGCGCGTCGAAATCCGCTTCCCCGACCCGCTCGGCAACCCCTATCTCGGCTTCGCCGCCATGCTGATGGCCGGTCTCGACGGCATCAAGAACAAGATCCATCCCGGCAAGGCCATGGACAAGGATCTCTACGACCTGCCGCCGAAGGAACTGAAGAAGATCCCGACGGTCTGCGGCTCGCTGCGCGAAGCGCTGGAGAACCTCGACAAGGACCGCAAGTACCTGACGGCCGGCGGCGTGTTCGACGACGACCAGATCGATTCCTACATCGAGCTGAAGATGGCGGAAGTCATGCGCTTCGAAATGACGCCGCACCCGGTCGAATTCGACATGTACTACTCGGCCTGATCGGCCGGTTTCCTCCCGCCTCCAGGCGGGAGGGTCCAAAAGACGAAAAACCCGGCCACTGGCCGGGTTTTTTGTTGTCTGAACGGTTTGTCACGCGCCTCGCGCTACTGCTGAAGCCTCTGCTTCAGCAGGTTCAGGTATTCCTCGTTGGAATCGTCGGCATTCGCCCCGGACGCGGCGCCCGCCGCCGGCTTGCAGCTCGGCTTGTAATCCAGCGCCATGCCGGCCTTGACGCAGACGCCGACCTGCCAGCCGGGCGGCAAGGCCGTGAGGTCGACGGTCTTCCATTTGGGGTGGCCGGTCGTCTTCAGCTTGTCGAGCCCGCCGATGATGAGGTTCGAAAAATCCGCCACCGTCTTGCAGCTGTCGCGATGATAGGCATTGCGCTTGGTATCGTAGTCATAGGTCATCATCACGGCCTTCACCGCGATGAGATCCACCGGCTGGTCCTGGAAGGAATAGGTGCCGGCGTCGATGCGCGAGGGCGTATAGGTCGCCAGAAGCGGTGCCTCGGTGATCGGCACCAGATGGAATTTCGCCTTGTCGATGCTGTTGCCGGTAAAGAGCGCGGCCGGCGCGCCGGCAACGTAGAAGAAGGCGTCGATCTCGCCGGACAGCAGCTTCGGCAGCGCCTCGTCCGGGTTGATGTCCATGCGCTCGCCGGCCTTGACCTGCAGGATGTCCATGATGAGCGTCGCGGTGAGGAAGGTGCCGCTGTCCTTCTTGCCGACGGCGATCTTCTTGCCGGCAAGGTCCTTCATGCTGGCGATGTCCTTGCGGGCCAGCACATGGATTTCCTCGTTGTAGAGCGGGAACATGATGCGCACGCCCTTCACGGCCTTCTGCACCTCCGGGTCGTTCGCCTCGAAGGTCTTCAGGTATTCCAGCACGTCGCTCTGCACGATGCCGAACTGCGTGTTGCGCCGGTTGCGCACGCCGACGAAGTTTTCCAGCGAGCCGGCGCTTTCGACGACGTTCAGCTTCAGGCCGCAGTCGGCGCCGAGCGCGGCGATGTCGCGGCCGATCTTGATATAGGTGCCCTGCGGGCCGCCGGTCATGATGTTGCGCTCGAACCCTTCGGCCGATGCGCCGCCGGCCGAAAGCGCAAGGCCGAGTGCGGCCGCCAGAACAGATCGCTTCATCGAGGTCTCCTTCCCAAGGGCATTTCCGGCAAACGCTTGTCGTGTTTGCGTCCGGAAGTGCGAAAATAAAACCGGCGGCCAGACCGCGGTCAAATCAGCAATCGCTGTCGAGGTCGCGCATCATGTTGCGAAGCGTCAGGACCGGCACGCGCTTGAAGACATTGCCAAGTGCATTGGTGACGCATTCGCCGGAAAGCAGCGTGCGTTCCAGCTGGTCGCGCTGCACGCTCGTCAGACGGTCGAGCCCGGGCGTATCCCGCATCGCCTCGGCCACCAGCGCGGCGTTGCGCGGGCTGCGCCCTTCGGCGGGCCTGGCATTGTCGAGCGCCGGCTTGTCGCCGCCATCCTCCTCCGGACGGCTCGGCTGCACGGCGCGCGCGGCTGTCTCCAGCGCGCCGATGCGTTTTGTGAGTGCCGCATTCCGGGCGTTGAGTTCGGAAATCGTCTGGTCCCGGCGCGCGATTTCCGCGCGCAGCGCCGGCACATCCTGCTTGCGCAGCGTGTCTGCGGCCGATTGCGCCTGCTGGAGCTGGGCGCGCAGGTCTTCCGCTTCCGCGCCGAGGCGTTCGGCCTCGGCACTGCGTGTGGTCTGCTGTTGGTTGCGGGTCTCTTCGAGCGTCTTTTTCAGCCGTGCGATCTCATCCATGCTTAGCGAGAGCTGTCGATCCCGGTCGCGCTTGGCGTCCTCGGCACGTTTTTGCAGCGCCTCGGCATCGGCGACCCGTTGCCGCGCGAGCTCGAGATCGTTCTTCAGCCCCGGCACGATCTCCTGCGTCAGCTTGGCGTTCTCGGCGAGCGCGACCGTCGCCTCGGAGGTATCGGCAGCCTTGGACGTATCGGCGCTCTTGCCGAAGGTTTCCACCTGGCGCTTCAGCGCACCGTTTTCCTCACTGAGGGCCTCAGCCTTCTGCGTGCTTTCCTCGATCTGCGCGACGCGGGCATCGAGTTCCCTGGCAAGGTCGGCGATGCGCTGGTCGCGCTGCTCGATTTCGCCGGAAGGAATTGCCCCGTCCATCATGCGGAAAGCGCCGTAGCCGCCGCCCGCCCCGAGCGCGAGGCTCACCACGGAGGCGAACAGGATGCCGCCGATACCGGAGCCGCCGCCCGCTGCCGATCCGTTGCCGCTCCTGCCCCACTGATTGTTCATGCTGTCGACCCATCCAGACCTCTTTCTTCGAGGTACGCCGAAACGCCTGGTGGCGCAAGCGCCGCTCCCCTCGTGTGAAGAACGGATGACGGATGGGAACTATTGATGTTTCAGCGCAATTACCCAAATATAAGCGGAAAGGTAGGTACGCGATGAAGATGCGTGACGCAAAATTTGCCATCGGCGACGTGGTCCGCCACCGGATATTCCCCTTCCGCGGCGTGATCTTCGACGTCGACCCCGAATTCGCCAATACGGAAGAGTGGTGGAACGCCATTCCGGCCGAAATACGGCCCTCGAAGGATCAGCCCTTCTATCACCTCTTCGCGGAGAACGAGGACACGGAATACGTGGCCTATGTCTCCGAACAGAACCTCATTCCCGACGACAGCGGCCAGCCGATCCGCCACCCGCAGGTCCGGGCGCTGATGGACTCCGACCACGGCCATTATCGCTGGAAGGAACAGAGCGGCATTTTCCACTGACCGCCATCTCCCACTGACCATCAGACTCTGACGCAACAAAAAACCCGGCCGATGGCCGGGTTTTTCATGATTGCATGGGCGTTGCCGCTTACTGGCTCTTGGCTGCCTTCTGGGCGTCTTCGAGCTTCTTGCGGGCTTCCTCGGCCTTCTTCTGCATTTCTTCCTGCAGCAGGCGCTGACGCTCTTCGAGCTGCGACTGTTCGATCGGCTCGCCGTCGAACACGCCGGTGAAGCCTTCGAGCGAAATCTTGATCGGGTTCGGCGCGCGCTGGAAGTTGATCGAGGTGAAGACCACCTCGCCGCCCTTCTTCAGGCTTGCGATCATCTGGTCGCTCAGCAGCACTTCGGCGACGCACTTGTCGGGCATGCAGATCGCGTAGTCGATCTTCTGGCCCTTGCCGCCATCGATCTGCATCTGGACGCCGGCCGGGATGAGGCGCGCGCTCGGCACCGAAATCTGCATGATCTTGCGGTTCGTCTTGCCGGAAACGGTGATGAGGCCAACGGCCGTGATGAGCTGGCCGCTATTGGCCGTCAGCAGGTTCTGCACGATGCAGACGTCGTTGTCTTCCTGCTTGGTGCAGACCTTGAACCAGCCCTTCGGCGGAGCAGCCTGCTGCTGTGCCAGCGAAGCCGACGGTGCGGCCGCCAGGGCGACGGTAGCAGCAAAGGCGGAAAGCACGGTCCGCTTGATGAGATTCGATGTGAAGATCATAACGAGTTCGGTCTCCTGAAAATCCGGTGCCGGAGCGACGCCGCCCCTCCTAAAGCCCCTCGCGGGCGTTGTGGTCAGCCGTGCGCTCTCCTGTCGGCGAATTGAGGCATTTGCATGACCCGCTTCGGCGTAACCTGTTACAATGGGCCGCGCCGGATATCCAGCCTTTCCTTGCGAAAATCCTGCGCGCCTTCTATTTCCGCCCCGCCACGGTACTGTCCCCATTCGGGCGGCTATAATGGACAAGAATCATTCCGGACCAGACTCCGGCCCAGACAAGGAGACACCCTTGCGCGCCTTCCCGATGGCCTTTGCCGTCTCACTGCTCGCCCTTTCCGCCCTGCCCGGGCGCGCCGCGCCGCTGCACGGCATCGCGATGCACGGCGAGCCGGCCCTGCCGCCGGACTACCAGCATTTCAGCTACGTCAATCCGGACGTGAAGAAGGGCGGGCGCATCGCCTACGGCGTCGTCGGGACCTTCGACAATCTCAATCCCTTCATCCTGAAGAGCATGCGCACGACGGCGCGCGGCGTCTGGGATCCGGAATTCGGCAATCTCGTCTACGAATCGATGATGCAGCGCTCGCGCGACGAGGCCTTCACCATGTACGGCCTGCTCGCCGAAACGGTGGAATGGGACGAGGACCGCACTTTCGTGCAGTTCAACCTCAATCCCAAGGCGCATTGGGCGGACGGCAAGCCGGTGACGCCCGAGGACGTGATCTTCACCTTCGAGCTTCTGCGCGACAAGGGCCGCACGCCCTTCAACCGGCGTCTGGAAGGCGTCGGCAAGCTGGAAAAGCTCGGCGAACACAGCGTCCGCTTCACCTTCAACGACAAGGCGGACCGCGAACTGCCGCTGCTGCTCGCCCTCTCGCCGATCCTGCCGAAACACGCCATCGACGTCGAGACCTTCGACCGCACGTCGCTCGCCCCGCCGCTCGGCTCCGGCCCCTACAGGGTCAAGGAGGTCAAGCCGGGCGAGAAGATCGTCTATGTCCGCGACCCGGACTATTGGGGCAAGGACATTCCCTCCAAGATCGGCTTCGACAATTACGACGAGATCTCCGTCGAGTATTTCCTGCAGGAGAACACGCTGTTTGAGGCCTTCAAGAAGGGCGAGATCGACCTCTATCAGGAGGGCAATCCGACGAAATGGGCGCGCGGCTACGATTTCCCGAATGCGCTGTCGGGCGCCGTCGTCAAGGATAGCGTCGCGCCGAAGACGCCCTCGGGCATGCTCGGCTTCGTCTTCAACACCCGCCGCCCGGTCTTCCAGAACCAGGACCTGCGCAAGGCGCTGACGCTGGTCTTCGATTTCGAATGGGTCAACCGCAGCCTCTTCGAGAACGCTTACAAGCGCACGGAAAGCTACTGGCAGAACTCCGACCTCAGCTCCATGGCCGCGCCGGCCGATGCGCGCGAACGCGAGATCGCCGGCCCGGCGCTGGCGCGGATCGAGCCGGATATCCTCGCCGGCACGCACCGCCTGCCCAGGACCGACGGTTCCGGCCGCGACCGCAAGGTGCTGCGCGAGGCGATGGATTATTTCGAGAAGGCCGGCTACGCCATCAAGGACGGCCGCATGGTGGATGCTAGCGGAAAGCCGCTCGTCTTCGAGATCATGACGCAGAATGCCGACCAGGAGAAACTGGCGCTCGCCTACCAGCGGTTCCTTGCCGCGCTCGGCGTGCGCGCCGGCATCCGGACGGTCGATGATTCGCAGTACCAGAGCCGCAGCCAGACCTTCGACTACGACATCATCATCAAGGCTTTCCCCTCCTCGCTCTCGCCGGGCATCGACCAGATCAGCTATTGGGGCTCGATTTCGCGCGAGCGGCAGGGCAGCTCGAACTTCGCGGGCGTTGCCGATCCCGATGTCGACCGCATCATCGACGCCATGCTGAGGGCGCGCACGGCGGAGGATTTCCGCTCGGCCGTGCGCCTGCACGACAGGATGCTGCTTTCCGGCTATTATGTCGTGCCGCTCTACCATCTCGGCCAGCAATGGGTGGCCCATTCCAGGCATATCGCCCGGCCCGAGACGGTTCCGCTCTATGGCTTCCAGTTTCCGACCTGGTGGGATGCGCGGGCGCAATGACAAGGGGCATCCCCAGATTTGGGGTTACCTCAAGGTAACCTGTTGAAAGCGGCGGCGGGTCGGCCTATCTCGGCGGTAACTTCGAACTTGCCGCGCAATGTCCTGTAACGATTTTCATTTCAGGTGTTGCGCGAGCGCCGGAAGATGCCGGCAGCGTGAAAGGAAAACCGGATGGAAGCCATTTCGATCGATGTCGTCTCGGATGTCGTCTGCCCCTGGTGCTATCTCGGCCGCCAGCGCCTCGAACAGGCGATCGACAACGTGAAGGACGAACTCGCCGTCTCGGTGACGTTCCGCCCCTACCAGCTCAATCCCGACATGCCCGCCGAAGGCGTCGACCACAAGAAGCACCTGGCCGAAAAGCTCGGCGGCGCCGAGGCCGTCAACCGCGCCCATGACACCTTGACTGGCCTTGGCCAGCAGGACGGTATCGCCTTCGATTTCCCGGCGGTGAAGATCAGCCCCAACACGCTCGATGCCCACCGTCTGTTGCGCTGGGCGATGATCGAGGGGCCGCAGGTGCAGAGCCGTGTCGCGCTCGCCCTCTTCAAGGCCTATTTCGAGGAAGGTCGCAATGTCGGCGACCGCGCCGTGCTGCTCGATGTTGCCGAAACCGCCGGCATGGACCGGGCGGTCGTCAGCGCGCTGTTTTCCGCCGGCGCCGATATCGATTCGGTCAAGGAAGAGATCGACATGGCCCGCGACATGGGCGTCACCGGCGTTCCCTGCTTCATCATCGACAACAAATACGCGGTGATGGGCGCGCAGTCGGTGGATGTGCTGACCAATGCCTTCCGCGAGATCGCGGCGATGAAGGCGCAGGAGCGCATCGGAAAGAACTGAGCCTTGAACGGCAGCCGTTCATCCGGCTGCCGCCCCCTTCTCTCGCCTGAGAGAAGGACGACAGGAGAGACGGATGACGGACGGTCCCGCTCTCAGGTCGGCTGCTTCGCCAGCCCCGCCAGCTGCGTCATCACCTGCGCCGCCCCGGTCAGGCGCTTTTCCGGCGTCGGATATTCGCGCGCGAGGAACAGGCTCTGGTCTGGCCGGATCTTCGCCATCGTTCCCTGCTTGGCGATATAGCCGACCAGCGCCGCAGGGTTCGGGAACTCCTTGTGGCGGAACTGCACGACGACGCCCTTCGGCCCGGCGTCGAGCTTTTCGACATTGGCCACGCGGCAGAGCGACTTGATGTAGACGATCTTCAGGAGGTGCTGCACCTCGAGCGGCAGCGGCCCGAAGCGGTCGATCAGTTCGGCGCCGAAGGCGTCGATGTCGCCAAGCTCGGTGATCTCGCCGAGGCGGCGATAGAGGCCGAGGCGAAGATGCAGGTCCGGCACGTACTCGTCGGGGATCATCACCGGCGTGCCGACGGAAATCTGCGGCGACCAGCCGCTATCGGCAATCTCCTCGTCACCCTTGATTTCGGCGACCGCCTCCTCGAGCATCTGCTGGTAGAGCTCGAAGCCGACTTCCTTGATATGACCGGACTGTTCCTCGCCGAGCAGGTTGCCCGCGCCGCGAATGTCGAGGTCGTGGCTGGCAAGCTGGAAACCGGCGCCGAGCGTGTCGAGCGATTGCAGCACCTTGAGGCGGCGCTCCGCCATGCCCGTCAGCGTGCGGTTGACCGGCAGCGTCAGGAGCGCGAAGGCGCGCACCTTCGACCGGCCGACGCGGCCGCGCAACTGGTAGAGCTGCGCAAGGCCGAACATGTCGGCGCGGTGGATGATCATTGTGTTGGCCGTCGGCACGTCGAGACCGGATTCGACGATGGTGGTCGACAGCAGCACATCGTAGCGGCCTTCGTAGAAGGCGTTCATGATGTCTTCGAGTTCCGTCGCCGGCATCTGGCCATGCGCGACGGCCACCTTCAGCTCCGGCACGTCCTGCCGCAGGAAGTCGTGGATTTCCGAGAGGTCGCTGAGCCGCGGGCAGACATAGAAGCTCTGGCCGCCGCGATAGTGCTCGCGCATCAGCGTCTCGCGGATGACGAGCGGATCGAAGGGCGAGATGAAGGTGCGCACCGCCATGCGGTCGACCGGCGGCGTGGTGATCAGCGACAGTTCGCGCACGCCCGTCATGGCAAGCTGCAGGGTGCGCGGGATCGGCGTTGCCGACAGCGTCAGCACATGCACGTCGCTCTTCAGCTCCTTCAGCCGCTCCTTGTGCTTGACGCCGAAGTGCTGCTCCTCGTCGATGATGAGGAGGCCGAGATTGGCGAACTTGATCGAGCTGCCGAGCAGCGCATGCGTGCCGACGACGATATCCGTCTTGCCCTCGGAAAGTTCCTTCTTGGTCAGCGCCAGTTCCTTCGAGCCGACGAGGCGGGAGGCCTGCTGGAGGCGGATCGGCAAACCGCGGAAGCGGTCGGAGAAGGTCTTGAAATGCTGGCGAGAGAGCAGCGTGGTCGGCACGACGACAGCCACCTGCACGCCGTTCATCGCCGCGATGAAGGCGGCGCGCAGCGCCACTTCCGTCTTGCCGAAGCCGACGTCGCCGCAGACGAGCCGGTCCATCGGACGGCCCGCGCCGAGATCCTCGCGCACCGCGTCGATGGCATTCGCCTGATCGTCGGTCTCGTCATAGGGGAAGCGGGCGGCGAATTCGTCATAGACGCCGTCGGGCGCGGCGAGCACCGGCGCGTGGCGCACGAGACGCGCGGCGGCGATCTGGATGAGCCCGTTCGCCATGTCGAGCAGGCGCTTCTTGAGCTTGGCCTTGCGCGCCTGCCAGGCGACGCCGCCGAGCTTGTCGAGCAGCGCATCGGTGCCCTCGCCGCCATAACGCGACAGCAGGTCGATGTTTTCGACGGGCAGGAAGAGCTTGGCCTCGTCGGCATAGACGAGTTCAAGGCAGGCATGCGGCGCACCGGCCGCTTCGATGGTGCGCAGGCCGACGAAACGCCCGATGCCATGTTCGGCATGCACGACGATGGAGCCTTCGTCGAGACCGGCGACCTCGGTGAGGAAGTCCGCCCCGCGCTTGCGCCGCTTGGAGCGCCGCACCATGCGGTCGCCGAGAATGTCCTGTTCGCCGATGACGACGACATCGCCCGCCTCGAAGCCGCTTTCGAGGCTGAGGACGGCCGATCCCGCCTCGCCCGGCTTCAGCTTGCGCAGATCGCCGAATTTCTCGACGGGCACGACATTGCCGAGCCCGTGTTCGGCAAGCACCTGCAGCAGGCGGTCGAGCGAACCTTCCGACCAGCCGGTGACGAGCACCTTGGCGCCGGTGGCCCGCTTGTCGGCAATGTGCTTGACCGCCTGGTCGAAGACGTTGACGCGCGCGCCGTCGGCATCCTCGCTGCCGGCCGGCCGCGCCCAGCGCATGCCGGTGCGCGCCTCGACGGCCTCCACATGCCGCGCCTCGCCTTCATGCTCGTTGAAGGGCGAAAGGCGGATGGCGTTGCGTTCGTCGAGCTCGCGGGCGAAGCGTTCGGCGTCGAGATAGAGCAGACCCGGCGGCACCGGCTTGTAGGGCGTGGCCTGCGCCACCTGCCCCTTGCCGGGCGTCGCGGAGGCAAGGCGCGCCTCGTAATAATCGCGCACCAGGCGCGAGCGCTCCACCGCCGCCTCACGTACGGTATGGTCCGTGACGATACGGAAGCCTTCGAGATAGTCGAAGGCCGTTTCCAGCCCGTCGTAGAACAGCGGCAGCCAGTGCTCCATGCCCGCATAGCGCCGCCCCTCGGAAACGGCCTGGTAGAGCGCGTCGTCGCGCGTCGCCGCGCCGAAGGAGGAGAGATACTGCTTGCGGAAATGCGAGATCGTCTCCGGCGTCAGCGTCACCTCGCTCATCGGGTTGAGATCGAGGGAGCGCGCCTGGCCGGTCGTGCGCTGGCTGGCGGGGTCGAAGGACCGGATCGATTCCAGCGTGTCGCCGAAGAAATCGAGGCGAACTGGCTCGAGGCTACCCGGAACGAACACGTCGAGGATACCGCCGCGCACGGCATATTCGCCGACCTCGCGCACGGTCGCGACCCGCTCGAAGCCGTTGCGCTCCAGCCGGGCGGCAATGTCGTCCATGCGGACCTGGTTGCCGGGCCTTGCCGAGAAGGCGAGGCTTTCGATGGTCGGCCGCGGCGCCGTCTTCTGCAGCATGGCATTGACGGTGACGAGCACGATGGCCGCATGCGGCTTCTTCTGGTGCGCGATCAGCGCCGATAGCGCGGAAAGCCGCCGGGCGGACACTTCGGCGCTGGGCGAGACGCGGTCATAGGGAAGGCAGTCCCAGCCGGGCAGCGTCAGCACCGGAATGTCGGGCGCCACGAAGCCGAGCATCTGTTCGAGGTCGGAAATGCGCTGGCCGTCGGAGAGCACATAGGCGACGGGGCCGGTCTTGCGGGCAAGGTCGGCAAGGATCAGCGGCTCGACGCCGGAGGGGACCGCGCCGATGGTCATCGGCCGGCCCGCGGCGGCGATGCGTTCAGGGGAGAATCCGGGGATCATGCGCTGGTATCTTTGAAGAGCGGCGAAAAATCGGGGCGATAGGCGGCGATGCGCGGGAAGAGACCGTCGCGGAATTCGGCCGGCACCGGCTTTTCGCCGGTCACCCACTTCACGAGGTCGTTGTCCTCCTCGGCCATGATGCGTTCGAGCTCGTCCAGTTCCTCTTCGGAGAGCGTGGCGATCTCGGCATCGGCGAAGGCGCCGAGCACCAGGTCCATCTCGCGGATGCCCCGGTGCCAACAGCGGAAAAGAATGCGCTTGCGCCGCGGGTCGATCTCGGCGCTCGAGCGTGTCGTTCCCGTCATGATCGTCCTCGCTTTCCAAGCCGCAGTCCAGTTGGCGCTTCTATAGACCGGCAAAAGCCGCTTGTCAGCCTTGCCAAAGGCATGATCTCCGGCGATTTTGCCCGCCATGAGACCTGCCCTGCTCGATACGCTCTTCGCCCCCCTCTCCTCGCTTCCCGGCATCGGCCCGAAGCTGGGCGATCTCTTCGCGCGCCTGCTCGGCCACGAGAGCATCGAGGATTGCCGGGTCATCGACCTCGTCTTCCACTTCCCCCACTCCATCGTCGACCGGCGCAACCAGCCGGGCATCGCCAATGCGCAGCCGGGCGTCATCGTCACCATCACCGGCCGCGTCGATCGCCACCAGCCCCCGCCGCCGGGCAAGGCGAACATGCCCTACCGTGTCTTCCTGCAGGACGAAACGGGAGAACTGGCGCTCACCTTCTTCCGCGCCAAGGGCAACTGGCTGGAAAAGGCACTGCCTCTCGACGAGACCGTGGTGGTGAGCGGCAAGGTCGACTGGTTCAACGGCCGTCCCTCCATGGTGCATCCGGACTACATGGTCCGGCTCGGCGAGGCGGACAACCTGCCGCTGGTCGAACCCGTACACGGCCTGACCGCGGGCTTGACGTCGCGCGTGCTGCGCAAGGCGGTCGAAGCCGCGCTCACCCGCGTGCCGCACCTGCCCGAATGGATCGACGCGACGCTGGCGCAACGGCAGGGTTTTCCCTCCGCCTTCGATGCCTTCCACCGCCTGCACGATCCGCGCGACGAGACGGATCTCGATCCGCAGGCCCCCGCCCGCCGGCGCCTTGCCTATGACGAATTCCTCGCCGGCCAGATCTCGCTCGCCCTCGTGCGCCAGCGCCTGCGCAAGGTCGCCGGCCGGCCGGTGAACGCCACGGGCGCGTTCAGCCGCCCGGTCATCGACGCCCTGCCCTTTTCGCTGACCAACAGCCAGCAGACGGCCATTGCCGAGGTGCTGAAGGACATGGCCGGCGAGCAGCGCATGCTGCGGCTGCTGCAGGGCGATGTCGGGGCCGGCAAGACCGCCGTGGCGCTGATGGCGATGCTGGCGGCCGTCGAATCCGGTGGCCAGGCGGTGCTGATGGCGCCGACGGAAATCCTCGCGCGCCAGCATTTCGCAACGCTTTCCCGCATGGCCGCCCCGGCCGGCGTTACCATCGACGTGCTGACCGGCCGCACCAAGGGCCGTGAGCGCGACGCCATCCTCGAACGCATTGCCTCCGGCGAGACGCAGATGGTCATCGGCACGCATGCGCTCTTTCAGGACAATGTCGCCTATAAGGACCTCGTGCTGGCCGTCATCGACGAGCAGCACCGCTTCGGCGTGGCCCAGCGCCTGCGCCTGACGGCCAAGGGCATCTCGCCGCACATGCTCGTCATGACCGCGACGCCCATTCCCCGCACGCTCGTGCTCGCCGCCTTCGGCGACATGGACGTGTCCAAGCTCACGGAAAAGCCGGCCGGCCGCAAGCCGATCCAGACCGTCGTCGTGCCGCAGGAACGCACCGGCGATATCGTCGACCGGCTGCGCGCGGCGCTCGCCGAGGGCAAGAAGGCTTACTGGATCTGCCCGCTGGTCGAGGAAACGGAAGAAAGCGAGCTGATGTCCGTGGAAGAGCGGCACGCGACGCTCGCCAGCATCTTCGGTCCCGCCGCCGGCCTCGTGCACGGGCGCATGAGCGGGCCGGAAAAGGACGCCGCCATGCTGGCCTTCAAGAATGGCGAGACGCGGCTTCTGGTGGCGACGACGGTGGTGGAGGTCGGCGTGGACGTGCCGGATGCCTCCATCATGGTCATCGAACATGCCGAACGCTTCGGCCTTGCCCAGCTTCACCAGTTGCGCGGCCGCGTCGGGCGCGGCGCGGAGGCGTCGAGCTGCATCCTGCTCTACAAGGGGCCGCTCAGCGAGAACGGCCATGCGCGCCTGTCCATCCTGCGCGAGACGGAGGACGGCTTCCGCATCGCCGAGGAGGACCTGAAGCTGCGCGGCGAAGGCGAGCTTCTCGGCACGAGGCAATCCGGCACGCCGGGCTTCCTCGTCGCCAGCCTCGAAGCCCATGGCGACCTTCTGGAAATCGCCCGCAAGGACGCCGCCTATGTGCTGGAACGCGATCCGGACCTGACCAGCGAACGCGGCGAGGCGATCCGCACGCTGCTCTATCTGCATCGCCGCGACGAGGCGATCCGGTTCCTGCGCGCCGGCTGACCACACAATCGTGATTTCGTGGCTCTGGCGTAGCGGCGCATACTCACAGCGCATCAGCGAAAAAGGAGAAATGCCATGAAGACAGTTCTCGTCGTCGCAGCAGCGCTCGGCCTTTCGGCATCCGCGGCCCTTGCCGATTGCGCCTGGCACAACAAGACCTCGGCCGACGCCAAGGTCGACAAGACCATCACGACGGCAAGCGTCGTCACCACCGAAAAACAATCCCGCCTTCCGGCGGCAACCGATCCGATCCTCCTGCAGGAGCAAGAGGACGCGGCTGTCGCGGACTAGGCGCCCGGGGCCGTCCCGTCCTCGGGACGGTGTCCCCGGAGCGTTTCCGCTTCGGCTGGAAAGGCTTCAGCTCTTTTTCTTGCTCTTCGCCCTGGCCTTGCGCTCGTCGCTTTCGACCAGTTGCAGCGTCTTTTCCGGCGGCGTTACGAGCCCGACCGAAATGATGAGCTTGGCGGCATCCTCCGCGCTCATGTCGAGCGGGACGAGCTTCTCGCGCGGCACGTAGACGAGAAAGCCGGCCGTCGGAAACGGCGTCGGCGGCAGGAAGCAGGCGACCATGTCCAGGCCCATGGACTGGAACTTCGTCGCGATCTCGCCGCGCGCATCCGTCGCCACGAAGACGATCGACCAGAGGCCCGGGCTCGGATATTCGATCATCGCCGCCTTGTTGAAGGAATTGCCCTTGTCCTTCAGCACCGTCTCGAAGATCTGCTTCAGGCTCTTGTGCACCGTGCGCACCAGCGGCGTGCGGTTGAAGAGCGAATCGCCGAACTCCACCACCGTGCGGCCGATCAGGTTCTTGCCGAGGAAACCGACAAGGGTGATCAGCACCAGCGCGATCAGCAGGCCGAAGCCGGGAATGGCGAACTGGAGGTAGTTTTCCGGGTTGTACTGCGCCGGAATATAGGGCTTCACCCAGCTATCCGCCCAGCGGATGAAGGTCCAGGTCAGCCATATGGTGATGGCGATCGGCGCGCAGATGACGAGGCCGGTGAGGAAATTGTTGCGCAGTCGCATGGCAAGCGACTGCCTGGGAACGAGGTCGGTCATCGGCGATCCAGCTTGAGGCGAGCGTGGGAGGCCGCTCAGCCGTAGAAACCCGGATGATAGGAAACGGTTCCCTCGCCGTAAACCGGTGAAAACGCCACACGCATGAAATACTCCGGCGGCACGCCATCCAGCGTCAGCCTCGGATCCGCCGCGAAACCGAAGCGGCTGTAATAGGCGGGATCGCCGAGCAGAACGCAGCCGGTAGCGCCCATCGCCTTCAATTGCTCAAGCCCCGCGCGCACCAGCTTGCCGCCGATGCCCTCGCCCTGCCGGGCGGGATCGACGGAAATCGGGCCGAGACCGTACCAGTCCGGGCTGCCGTCGGAAACGGTGACCGGAGAGAACGCGACATGCCCGACGAGGACGCCGTCCGCTTCCGCCACCAGCGAAAGCGTCAGCGCGCCGGCGGCGCGCAGGCGATCGACGATAACGTGTTCCGTGCCGTCGGCATGCGCCGCCGTCTTGAACGCCGCCTCCGTCAGAGTGCGGATGCCATCGATGTCCCCGTCGCGCTCCGCCCGGACGATCATTCGACCGTCACGGACTTGGCAAGGTTGCGCGGCTGGTCGACGTCGGTGCCCATGAAGATGGCCGTGTGATAGGCCAGAAGCTGGATCGGCAGCGAATAGATCATCGGCGCGATGATCTCGTCGACATGGGGCAGAATGATCGTCGCCATCGTCGCGAGCTTGGAGGCGGCCGCCCCCTTCTCGTCGGTGATGAAGATGATGCGCCCGCCGCGCGCGGCGACTTCCTGCATGTTCGACACGGTCTTCTCGAAGAAGCGGTCATGCGGCGCGATGACGATGACCGGCATGTTCTCGTCGATCAGCGCGATGGGACCATGCTTCAACTCGCCCGCGGCATAGCCTTCGGCGTGGATATAGGAGATTTCCTTGAGCTTCAGCGCGCCTTCCATGGCCAGCGGATAGCTGGTGCCGCGGCCGAGATAGAGCACGTCCTTGCACTTGGAGAGTTCGCGCGAAAGCTGCTCGATGGCCGGCTGGATGGTGTTCAGCACGCTTGCCATGATGCGCGGCATCTCGGCGAGATTGCGGACCAGGTCCTTCTCCTCAGCCTCCGTCAGCGTGCCGCGCGCCTTGCCGGCGCCGATGGCGAGCGCGGCAAGCACGGCAAGCTGGCAGGTGAAGGCCTTGGTGGAGGCGACGCCGATTTCCGGCCCGGCAAGGATCGGGAAGACGGCATCGGATTCGCGAGCGATGGTCGATTCCTTGGCATTGACCACGGCGCCGATCTTCAGGCCGTGCTCCTTGCAGTAGCGCAGCGAGGCGAGCGTATCGGCGGTTTCGCCGGACTGCGAGATGAAGAGCGCGGCCGAGGCCGGGTTCAGCGGGATTTCGCGGTAGCGGAATTCGGAGGCGACATCGATTTCCACCGGCAGGCGCGCATAGCGCTCGAACCAGTATTTGCCGATGAGACCGGCCAGATAGGCCGTGCCACAGGCGGAAATGGCAAGGTTCGGCACCTTCGCGAAATCGATGTCCCCGGCAATCGGGCGGATGGTTTGCGTGACGAAATCGACATAGCGGCTGAGCGCGTGGGAAATCGCTTCCGGCTGCTCATGGATTTCCTTTTCCATGAAGTGCCGGTGGTTGCCCTTGTCGATGAGATAGGCGGCGGCCGACGAAATCTGCTTCTGACGCTCGACGCGATTGCCGTCCATGTCGAAGATGAAGGCGCCGTCCCGGCCGATGACGGCCCAGTCGCCATCGACGAGATAGCTGATCTCGTTGGTGAAGGGGGCGAGCGCGATGGCGTCGGAACCGAGGAACATCTCGCCGCGGCCATGACCGATGGCGAGCGGCGGACCATTACGGGCCGCCATCACGGTCGACGGGTCGTCCTCGAAGATCACGGCCAGCGCATAGGCGCCGGTGACGCGGCGCAGCATGGCATGCATGGCCTCGCGGCGGCCAAGGCCGTCGCGCAGGAGCTTTGCGATGAGTTGCGCGACGACTTCCGTGTCGGTCTGCGTGGTGAAGGTTGCGCCGCCGGCGGTCAGCTCGTCCTTGATCTCGGAGAAGTTCTCGATGATGCCGTTGTGCACGACGGCGACGCCATCGACGAAATGCGGATGGGCGTTGCCTTCGGTCGGCGCGCCATGCGTTGCCCAGCGGGTATGGGCGATGCCGATCATGCCGTCGAGCGGCTCTTCGGCAAGACGCTTCTCCAGGTTGAACAGCTTGCCTTCGGCGCGGCGACGGGCGAGCTTGCCGTCGACGATGGTGGCGACGCCGGCGGAATCGTAGCCGCGATATTCAAGGCGCTTCAGGGCATCGACAAGCCGGCCCGCAACAGGCTGGTTTCCAACGATACCGACAATTCCGCACATGGGCTGCTCCGCTTCCTTCAGGGGATTCGACTAGCTGCCTTCGTAGAGCTTTTTCCTCGCAGTGCAACACGGCCACGCTCACTTTCGATTGCAAGCGTTAACGTGGGCGCGCCCACTCGATCATTTCGCGGCCTTCTTCTCCGCGTCCTTGATCGCCTGGTTGCGTTCGCGGATGAGCACGGCCCGCCCCTCCTTGTTCTCCTGCCGCGCCCGGCCGAAGGCGACGGCATCGTCAGGCACATCGGCCGTGATCACGCTGCCGGACGCGACATAGGCGCCGTTGCCGATCGTGACGGGGGCAACGAGCGCCGTGTTCGAGCCGATGAAGGCGCCCTCGCCGATTCGCGTCACATGCTTGTTGATGCCGTCATAGTTGCAGGTGATCGTGCCCGCGCCGACATTGGTATGGGCGCCGATGAAGGCATCGCCGATATAGCTGAGATGATTGACCTTGGCGCCGGCGCCGATCTCCGCCTTCTTCACCTCGGTGAAGTTGCCGACCTTCGACCCGACGCCGAGATTGGCGCCCGGCCGCAGGCGGGCGTAGGGACCGATCTCGGCATCGGCAGAAACATGCGCGCCCTCGATATGCGAGAAGGAATGGATGACCGCGCCGCTCTCGATGGTGACGCCGGGGCCGAAGACCACATTCGGCTCGATCGTCACGTCGCGGCCGATCTGCGTGTCATAGGCAAGAAAGACGGTTTCCGGCGCGATCATGGAAACGCCGTCGATCATCATGTTGTGACGACGCCGCTGCTGCCAGAGGCGTTCGATGACGGCCAGTTCGGCGCGCGTGTTGCAGCCGGTCAATTCCTCTTCGGGGGCCTCGACGGCAATGGCCCGCCCGCCCGCGGCGCGTGCGACTTCGACGATGTCGGTGAGGTAGTATTCGCCCTTCGCATTGGCATTGCCGATCCGGCCGATGAGCTCGAGGGCCTTCCGGCCGGAAATCGCCATCAGGCCGCCATTGCAATAGGTGATGGCCCGCTCGGCTTCGCTTGCATCCTTGTGCTCGCGAATCGCCAGCAACGCGCCGTTCTCCACGATCAGGCGGCCGTAGCCGGTCGGATCGGCCGTCTCGAAACCGATGACGACAACGTCGGCCCCGGCCGCAAGTCCCTCGCGGGCGGCGATCAGCGGCGTTTCGGTGATGAGCGGCGTATCGCCGAAGACGACGAGGAGGTCGTCATATCCCTTGGCTATCGCCTCGCGGGCGGCGAGAACGGCATGGGCTGTGCCGAGCCGTTCCGTCTGGATATGCACGGAGCTTTCGACGGCCGCGTTCTTCGCCGCCGCCTCGACCTTCTCCGCGTCGCGGCCCAGCACGAGCGCGATGTCGGAAATGCCGGCCTTTGCCAGGGCATCGACGACATGGGCGATCATCGGCCGTCCGGCCACCGGATGCAGCACCTTCGACTGCGAGGATTTCATCCGCGTGCTTTCGCCGGCGGCCAGGATCACGGCCAGGCACGTGCGCTGCGTTCGGTCTGCGGTCATGAGAATCCCTCGTTCATCCCTATTCGATGCCGTTCCTTAGCAAAAAGGCACGGATGCAGACAAAGGGATTTCTCGGGGGCTCAACCGCTATTGCTGCGCAGCCGGCTCTCGGTGAGAAGGCCGCTTTCGTCGAGGATCGGATAGGCGACGGAAACGAGATGGGCGTTGACGCGCTTCAGGTCGCGCAGCATGTCGAGATGCAGCGAGCTCGTCTGGAGGCTGTCGAGCCGCCCGTCGCGCAGCCGCTCCAGATGCCGTTCGGACGATTGTTTCTCCATGCGCCGCACGTCCACCTTCACCTCCATCAACTGGCGGGCAAGGCCGGAATCGCGCGTCACGAAGATCGTCTGGGCGATGCGCAGGTTCTCGATCGTCAGGTTGAAGAGGTTGGCGAGTTCCTTGTAGCCGTCGTCGGAGAATTTCAGGCCGTTGGCGATCTTCTTGCGCACCTGCTCCTGCAGGCCCTTCTCGATGATGTCGCCGACATGTTCGAGATTGATCGCGTAGTCGATGATGATGATGGAGCGGGCCGCGCATTCGCCCGAGACGCCCTGACGTCCGAGGCGCGACAGATAAATCTTCACCTCCTGCTGCAGACCGTCGACCTGGCGTTCCAGTTCGCCGATATCCTTCATCGGCGCCATGTTGTTGTCGTTGAAGGCCCGCATGGTGCGGATCAGCATGGCTTCGATGAGGTCGCCGACGCGCAGCACCTCGCGCGTTGCGCCCGAAAGCGCGACGACCGGGCTCGAAAGCGCGGTGTCGTCGAGATATTTCGGCCCGGTTTCCGGCTGTTTTTCTTCCGGCACCAGCTTTTCCATCAGGCGCGACAGCGCGCCGGAAAGCGGCCACATGGCCAGCGCGACCGCGAGGTTGAAAGCAAGATGCACATCGACGGGCAGCTTGGCCGCCGGGAGCGGCAGGCGCGCCAGGAGATCGGCGATCTGTCCGGCGAAAGGCAGGACGACGAGACAGCCGACCCCACGCACCAGGAGATTGCCGAGCGTCACGCGCCGCGCCGAGGCGGCGGCCTTCAACGTCGCGATGACGGGCGGCACGGCGCCGCCGAGATTGGCGCCGAGAACGAGAATGACCGTCAGGGCGGGCGAGAGAATGCCCATTGCCGTCAGCGACAGGATGAGCACGACCACCGCAAGACTGGAGGAGGAAATGATGGCAAGCACGGTGGAGAAGGCGAGCGCTGCCGGCCATGCGCCGTCAAGCAGCTTCAGGAAGGCCGCCAGCGCCGGCGACTGGCGCATCGGCTCCGTCGCGAGGCTGAGAAGATGCAGCGACAGCAGCATCAGGCCGATACCGACCAGCGCGGATCCGAGCCCCTGCCGGGCCGTGGAACTCGACGACTTATAGAGAACGACGCCGACGAGAATGATCAGCGGCGAGATCGATTCGATGCCCGTCGCCACCAGCCAGGCGGTGACCGCCGTGCCGACATTGGCGCCGAGCAGCACGATCTGCGCCATGCGCGCCCGCACCAGGTTCTTTTCCACGAAGGAGGCGATCATCAGCGCCGTCGCAGTCGAACTCTGCAGCGCGACCGTCGCGGCGAAACCGGCGAAAAAGGAGCGGAACGGCCCGCGCGTGCCGAGCGCAAGGCCCGAGCGCAGCTTGACCCCGAAGGCCCGCGTCACGCCGTCTTTCACCAGCGCAAGGCCGAAGAGCAGCAGCGCGACCGCGCCGAAAAGGTTGATCATGACGATCGTGGATTCCACCTTTTTATTCCCTCCCCCTGGCTTCGCGACGGACTCATCGAAGCGAACCCGTATCGGAACACGAATTTTCAAATTATGACAGTGGAATTCAGCCGGAATATGCCAATAATTTCAGAAAAAAATCTTTTGCCGGCAAAGGAAATCGCCAAATGCCGGCCGTTTTGCGGCAACCATGATTTTGCAGGATGAGGCACGCGCGCTCTCCACTTCAATTCCTGCAAACTTTCCGTTAAGAGACGGTTTCCGGCCGCGCGGCCGACGATATGAGGAAATTTAGACGATGCTCGACGCCCTGAGACGCGCTTCCCAGACCTGGGTGGCAAAAGCCCTGATGATCGTACTGGTCAGTTCCTTCGCAGTCTGGGGCGTTTCGGGCTTCCTCGTCACCGGCACGGCGACCTCCGTCATCACGGTCGGCGACGTCAAGGTCTCGCCGGCGGACTTCCGTTTTGCCTATCTGAACCAGATCTCCGCCGTGTCGCGACGCTTCGGCATGCAGCTGAACGCCGAACAGGCCCGCGCCTTCGGCGTCGAGAACCAGGTTTTTGCCGAGCTTGCCGCCGGCGCGGCGCTTGACCAGTTGTCGCGCGACATGAATCTTGGCCTCTCGCAAGACCGCCTCGCCAAGCTCATCGGCGACGATCCGACCTTCCGCGGCGTCAACGGCCAGTTCGACCGCACGGCCTTCTCGGCCATACTGCGTAATTCGGGCCTGCGGGAAAACGACTACATCACCACCCGCACCCACGAGGCGATCCGTGCGCAGGTCGTGGAAGCCGTCACCGACGGTTACAAGGCGCCCGACGTGCTGACGGCGGCGTTGCGTCAATACGGCAAGGAGGCGCGCACCATCGATTTCCTGCTGCTGAGCAATGCGAATATCGACCCGGTGAAGGCGCCTGCCGACGACGTGCTCGCGCCCTGGTTCGAACAGAACAAGGCGAAGTACCGCGCGCCGGAATACCGCAAGTTCGTCTATGTCGCGCTTGAGCCGAAGGACATCATGGACACGGCCGCCATCACCGACGAGGCGCTGAAGGCCGACTACGAGAAGAACAAGGAAAAGTACCGCACGCCGGCAACACGCACCGTCGAGCAGCTGACCTTCAAGGATCGCGCGGCCGCGGACGCCGCCGCCGCCAAGCTCGCCGCCGGCACCACCTTCGACGCCCTCGTCACCGAAGAAGGCAAGACCTCCACCGACGTGCTGCTCGGCGACTTCACCAAGGCGAACGTGCCGGACCAGAAGCTGGCCGAGCCCGCCTTCGCGGTCGCAGCCGATGGCGGCACGACGCCGGTCATCGATGGCACCTTCGGACCGATCATTCTGCGCATCACCAACATCCGTCCGGAAAACCTGAAGACCTTCGACGAGGTGAAGGAAGAGCTGCGCAACGAGCTTGCGCTCACCGAGGCCGCCAATGGCATCCTCGCCGTGCATGACCGCATAGAGGACAGCCGCGCAGAAGGCCTGACGCTCGCCGAGGCCGCCGCCAAGAACAACCTCAAGGCCGTGACGGTCGAAGCGGCCGATGCCCAGGGCAATGACCAGAAGGGCGAGGAAGTTTACGGCCTGCCGGAAAAGGCCGCCCTTATCGGCGAGGTCTTCAAGACGGATGTCGGCATGGAAACCCAGCCGCTCAATGTCGGGCGCGAAGGCTATGCCTGGTTCGAGGTACTCGACGTGATCCCCGATCACGACCGCACGCTGGACGAAGTGCGCGAACGCGTCGTCGCCGACTGGACGGCCGAACAGCAGCGCCAGACGCTTGCCAAAAAGGCGGAAGAGCTGGCCGAGCGCGTGCGCAAGGGCGGCGATCTTACCGCCATCGCCACCGAGCTTGGCATGGTCGTGGAGAACAAGACGGGCCTGCACCGTGGCGCGCAGGACCCGATCCTCAGCCCCGCTGCCGTCGAAGCGGCCTTTGGCGGTCCGCTCGGCCATATTGCCGCGGCGCCCGGCGTCGATGGCGAAGGCCAGATCCTCCTGAAGGTGACGGACGTAAACGCGGACGCGACCACCGACGCGCTTTCCAACGAGGAGCAGCAGATCGCGGCCCTCGCCCGCACCAGCGGCGGCGACATCCTCGACCAGATGGTGAACGCACTGCAGGCCACCTATGGCGTCTCGATCAACCGCGCGCTCGCCGAACAGAGCATGGCGCGGCAATAAGGGAAGAAGGAACCGCATGTCCGACCTGAAACCCTACATCGCCAAGGTCGCCGCCGGCAAAGCGCTCGACCGGGAAGAGGCCCGCGGCGCCTTCGAGATCATCATGTCGGGCGCGGCGACGCCCTCGCAGATCGGCGGCTTCCTGATGGCGCTGCGCGTGCGCGGCGAGACCGTGGACGAGCTCTACGGCGCCGTCGGCTCCATGCGCGCCCGCATGCTGCCGGTCGACGTGCCGGCCGACGCCATGGACATCGTCGGTACGGGCGGCGACGGTGCAGGCACCTACAATATCTCCACGCTCGCGGCGATCATCGTCGCGGGCGCCGGCGTTCCGGTCGCCAAGCATGGCAATCGCGCGCTCAGCTCCAAGTCGGGCACGGCCGACGCGCTGTCCTGCCTCGGCGTCAAGCTCGATATCGGCCCCGCCGAAATCGCCCGCTGCGTGCACGATGCCGGCCTCGGCTTCATGTTCGCGCAGTTGCACCACCCGGCGATGAAGCATGTCGGCCCGTCGCGCGTCGAACTCGGCACGCGCACCATCTTCAACCTGCTCGGTCCACTCTCCAATCCCGGCGGCGTCAAGCGGCAGTTGCTCGGTGTCTTCTCGCCGCAATGGCTGGTGCCGATCGCCGAGGTGATGCGCGACCTCGGCTCGGAAAGCATCTGGGTCGTGCATGGTGAAGGCCTCGACGAGATCACCACGACCGGCACCACGCAGGTCGCGGCGCTGGAGGACGGCAAGATCCGCACCTTCGAACTGACGCCGGCCGATTTCGGCCTGCCGCAGGTCACGCTCGACGATCTGCGCGGCGGCGACGGCGCGCACAATGCCGCCGCTCTCCTGTCCGTGCTCGGCGGCGCGCATATGCCCTATCGCGATATCTCGCTCGCCAATGCCGCCGCCTCGCTCGTCGTCGCCGGCAAGGCGGAAACGCTGGCCGACGGCATGAAACGCGCGACCGAATCGCTGGAAGGCGGCCGCGCCCGCGCCGCGCTGGAACGTCTTGTCGCGGTTTCCAACGAAGGCCAGGCGGAGTAGGATTGGCCATGACCGACATTCTGAAGAAGATCGAAGCCTACAAGCTGCAGGAAATCGCCGCCGCCAAGGCGCGCGTCGCCCCTGCCGAGCTTCGCGCCCGTATTCGCGACCAGGAGCCGCCGCGCGGCTTCTTCGCCAGCCTCAGGGACCGCAAGGCAGAAGGCCGTTTCGGTCTCATCGCCGAGATCAAGAAGGCAAGCCCCTCCAGGGGCCTCATCCGCCCGGACTTCGATCCGCCGGCGCTCGCCAGGGCCTATGAGGCGGGCGGCGCCGCGTGTCTCTCCGTGCTGACGGATACGCCGAGCTTCCAGGGCGCGCCGGAATTCCTGACCGCCGCACGCGAAGCCTGCGCGCTGCCTGCGCTGCGCAAGGACTTCATGTTCGACAGCTACCAGGTGCTGGAAGCCCGTGCCTGGGGCGCGGACTGCATTCTCCTCATCATGGCCTCGCTTGGCGACGAGACGGCGAAGATGCTGGAAGACGCCGCCTTCTCGCTCGGCATGGACGTGCTGATCGAGGTGCATGACGAAGAGGAAATGGAACGCGCGCTGAAGCTCAAGTCCAAGCTCGTCGGTGTCAACAACCGCAACCTGCGCACCTTCGATGTCGACCTCGCCGTTTCGGAAAAGCTGGCCGGCATGGTGCCGGACGACCGGCTGCTCGTCGGCGAGAGCGGCATCTTCACCCATGCCGATTGCGCGCGCCTCGGCAAGGTCGGCATTTCCACCTTCCTCGTCGGCGAAAGCCTGATGCGCAAGGACGACGTGACGGCCGCCACGCGCGAACTGCTCACCGGCGATGCCGGCATGCTGGCGGCGGAATGATGGCCGACGACGGCCGCACGCTCACCCATATCGATGCCTCCGGCGAAGCCAACATGGTGGATGTCGGCGACAAGGCCGAGACGGTGCGCGTCGCCGTCGCCGAGGGCTTCATCCGCATGGCGCCGGCGACGCTCGACCTCATCCTCAAGGGCGATGCCAAGAAGGGCGACGTGATCGGCACGGCGCGCCTTGCCGGCATCATGGCCGCCAAGCAGACGGCAAGCCTCATCCCCCTCTGCCACCCGCTGATGCTGACCAAGGTGGCGGTGGAGATCCGCGAGGACCATGCGCTTCCCGGCCTCAGGGTCGAGGCGATGGCCAAGCTCACCGGCCGCACCGGCGTGGAAATGGAGGCGCTGACGGCCGTCAGCGTCGCCTGCCTCACCGTCTACGACATGGCGAAGGCCGCCGACCGCGAAATGGAAATCGGCGGCGTGCGCCTCCGGGAAAAATCCGGCGGCCGTTCGGGCGATTACAAGCGGGAAGACGCCTGATGGCCCTCCTGCCCGTCGCCGACGCCCTCGAGCGCCTGCTGTCGGCGGCAAAGCCGGTTCGCCGGGTGGAGACGGTTGCGCTGCACGAGGCGGAAGGCCGCGTGCTCGCCGAGGACGTCGCCGCCCGCCTCACCCAGCCGCCCTTCGACAATTCCGCCATGGATGGCTACGCCGTCCGCCACGCCGACATCGCCGAGCGCGGCTCGATCCTCACGGTCGCCGGCACCTCGGCCGCTGGCCATGCCTTCGCGGGGACCGCCGGACCGGGCGAGGCCGTGCGCATCTTTACCGGCGCACCGCTGCCCACCTTGGCCGATACTGTTCTTCTTCAGGAAGATGCCGAAGTCCTCGAGGACGGCCGCATCCGCACGACGTTCCTCACGCCGAAAGGCCGGCATATCCGCCCGCGCGGCCAGGATTTCTCCGAGGGCGACGTGGTGCTGAAGGCCGGAGACGTGCTCGACGCCGGCCGCCTGACGGTCGCGGCCGCGATGAACCATGCCCATCTTGCCGTCTATGCCCGCCCCCGCATCGCCGTGCTGGCGACCGGCGACGAACTCGTACCACCAGGCACCTCGCCCGGCGCCAGCCAGATCATCGCCTCCAATACCTATGGCGTTTCGGCCATCGCGCGGGCCGCGGGCGCGGAGATCATCGACCTCGGCATCGTCGGCGACGACAAGCAGGCCCTGCTTGCGGCCGTGCGCAATGCCCTGGCGCAGGACATCGACGTGCTCGTCACGCTCGGCGGCGCCTCCGTCGGCGATTTCGACCTCGTCCAGCCGGTGCTCGGCGAGGCCGGCATGGAACTCGATTTCTGGCGCATCGCCATGCGCCCCGGCAAGCCGCTGATGGTCGGCCGCCTCGGCCCCGTGCAGTTCGTCGGCCTTCCCGGCAATCCCGTTTCCAGCCTCGTCTGCGCCCATCTCTTCCTCGAACCGCTGGTCCGCCGCCTCGCCCATCTGCCGCCGAAGAACCGGCTGCGGCAGGCCGTGGCCGCCGTGCCGCTCAAGGAAAACGACCACCGGCAGGACTATGTGCGGGCGCGAATCGCGCTCGACCCGGCGGGCAACCTGACGGTCACGCCCTTCGACAAGCAGGATTCCTCCATGATGCAGGTCTTCGCGAAAGCGGAAGGTCTGCTGGTTCGTCCCCCCAATGCCCCTGCGGCCCCGGCCGGGGCGCCCTGCACGGTCCTTCTGCTGCGCGATCCCACCGCCTGAACAGTATTATTGTTTCAGCGGCCTCTTGCAGAACACATATGGAACAGATAGTGTCTGTTCTGGATTTGTTTCACGATTCTCGGTGGAGAGGCCATGCTGACGCGCAAACAACAGGAACTGCTCCTGTTCATTCACGAGCGTATGAAGGAATCCGGCATTCCTCCGTCCTTCGACGAGATGAAGGATGCCCTGGATCTCGCCTCCAAATCCGGCATCCATCGCCTCATCACCGCGCTCGAGGAGCGCGGCTTCATCCGCCGCCTGCCCAACCGGGCGCGCGCGCTTGAAGTCATCAAGCTGCCGGAAGCCTATTCGTCGAGCCTGCAGCCACGTCGCGGCTTCTCCCCCTCCGTCATCGAAGGCAGCCGTGGCAAGCAGCCGGCGGCGCCCGCACCGGTCCAGCGCAGTGCGCCTTCTGCGGTCGAGATGTCCTCCTCGGTCTCCGTGCCGGTCATGGGCCGCATCGCCGCCGGCGTGCCGATCTCGGCCATCCAGAACAACACCCACGACATTACCGTGCCCGCCGAGATGATCGGCAGCGGCGACCACTACGCCCTGGAAGTGAAGGGCGATTCGATGATCGAGGCCGGCATTCTCGACGGCGACACGGTCATCATCCGCAATGCCAGCAGCGCCAATCCCGGCGAGATCATCGTCGCGCTCATCGATGACGAGGAAGCAACGCTGAAGCGCTTCCGCCGCAAGGGCGCCTCCATTGCGCTCGAAGCCGCCAACCCCGCCTACGAGACCCGCATCTTCGGGCCGGATCGCGTCAAGATCCAGGGCAAGCTCGTCGGCCTCATCCGCCGCTACAACTGAGCCTCCACCGCCGGCGTGAAGCTGCCGGTGCGCCAGTCATAGGCGCGATGTCGCGCCCAGGGCCGGTCGAGCGTTTCGACCGCGGGCGTCACGATGGCGGAGGACAGAGGGTCGGCAGACAGGGGCGCGGATGAGCCCGATACCGTCGATTGACCCGCTTCGACAGGCCTGATTTCCAGTGCGCCCGTTCGCCGCAAGTGGCGAGCCGTCACCAGTCGCGCCCCTGAACGGCACGCATCGATCCGCAACGGAAACGGCACGACGACGAGATCGGCATTGTCGCAGGCCGTGCCGAGAAACGCGGTGTCTTCCAGCGTGACGATCCGCCAGCCGCTCGGCGATATCGCGGCGCAGAAGGCTTTCGCCTCGCAGACGAAGGCCCGCGTCTTTCCGGCCGTGGCGAACGCGTCCGTCATGGCGGCCAGGGCGTTTTGCCGGTCCGCCTTCCGGCGCGGCCGCTTCCCATCCTCGGCAGTTTCGCCCGCACCGTCGGCGGCGTTCGCTTCTTCCAGAAACAGTCCCATGGTCTTCCGCAGCTCAGGCTTCCGGTGGCCGCTCAGGCGAAGCGCGCGGCGCCATTGATCGTAGATGAAGTCCGGCGGCCGGGCGCGGTTCGTTGCGGCACTGGCGTTCTCAAGGATGGCGACGAGACGCCCATCCTCCGATACCAGCACTTCCGGCGCCGGGCCGCCTGGCCAGAACGCAAGGCCGGCGCCGAACAGCACGAGCAGCGTCCCGGTATGCCGCAGGCGCGTGCGCAGCAGGCAGGCAAGGCCACCGCCGAGGCCGATCAGCAGGAAGGCGAGCAGGGGAATGCGGCCCGTCACGATCTCCCCCTTCCAGCCGGCCACCCAGTTCGACAGCGCGATCATCCATTCGATGCCCTTGCCCATGATGGCGAAGGGAATGGCGTCGAGACCGAAGGGCATCAGCAGCACGGCGATGAGGCCGAACGGCATGACGATGGCGCTGATCACAGGCATGGCCAGCAGATTGCCGGCAAGCCCATAGGCGGGAATGCGGTGAAAGTGGCCGACGGAATAGATCAGCGTCGCAACGCCGCCGATCAACGAGGACAGAAGCAGTCCGCCGAGGAAGCGGCCCACCGCCCCGCCGAAAGGCTGGAACGGTCCTCCCCGCCCCTCCTGCCGCGCCGGCCGCTCCCGCCAGGCGGCATAGCCTGCAACGAGGCCGAGCGTTGCCGCATAGGACATCTGGAAACCCGGATTGGTGATGGCCGACGGTGTCACCGCAAGGATGATGATCGCCGAAAGCGCCACATTGCGCAGGCTGATGGCCGAACGGCCGAAAAGCACGGCGATAAGCATGACGCAGATCATGATCCAGGAGCGCACCGCCGAGATCGCGCCACCCGAAACGAGAATGTAGAGCGTCACCATGACGAGCGCGCCGGCGGCCGCGATCTTCTTCGTCGGATAGCGTTCGGCAAACCCCGGTATGAGCGCCAGGAGCCCGCGTGCGCCGACCAGGAAGATGCCGGCCGCCAGCACCATGTTCAGCCCCGAAATGGCAAGCACATGGGCAAGTCCAGCCTGTCGCAGAGCCTCGACCGTGTCCTCGTCGATCGCGCGCTGTTCCGCCGTCACGAGCGCGGCGGCGATCGCGCCGGCATCGCCGTCGATGCGGTTGCGGATATGCTCGGTGAGGTTGTTGCGCCAGCCCGCGATCGTCTCCCGGATACGCCCCTCGAAACCGCTTTCTCCGGCCGCGACCGCCGTCGGCGCGCTGTAGAAATAGCCGATGGCGCCCGTACCCGCGAAATAGGCGTCGAAGGTGAAATCGTTGAGCCCTGCAAGGGCGGGCCCGGAGGGCGGGTTGAGCCGCGCTCGCCCCTTTATGCCGCTGCCGATGGCGACCGGCTCATGCCGGCTGCGCGCAAGCACGGTCACCACGCCGGGTGCGCGTTTCAGCACGGGGTCGCGCGTTTCCTCCAGGGCGATGCGGTAGCGAATGGCCCCGCGCGCATCGCTTTCCCGCGCCAGCACCCGGCCGCTGATCTCGCTCGTGACGGGCGCGTCCAGCACGACCGTATCCAGCCGCGCGCTTTCGAGCGCCGCAAGCAGCATGCCCGCCGGCACGAGGAACGCCGCGCCGGCCGCAAGCGCGATCCAGTCCTCCCGATGCCGCAGCCGCAAGGCGGGCCAGAGCGTCAGGCAAAGAAGCAGGATCAGCGCGTGGAGCGGCGGATCGGACGACGCCGCGAACCAGAGCGCCGCCCCCGCGCCGAGAAAGACGGGAACGAAGAGGAAGAAGTGACCGTACGCCCGCTCCTGCGCGAAGGTGTTGGCGAGGCTCTGCCGGTCCAGGACCCGATGCGCAAGACGCAGGGCGCCATGATGCAGGGTCGTCGAAAGCCGGCGATGCCGTCGTACCGGGTTGGGCGCCGCCGGCAAGTCGGCGTTGGAAACCGTTGCCCGGGAGGCATGGCCCTCGGGCACATTTTTCCGCTCGGCGACCTCCACCCTGGCCATCTCCCCGGCGCCGTTGCCTCCCCGTCATTGTGCAATCGAACGGAGAAATCTTCAACCGGCAGATGCTTCGCAAATTGCTAAGCCAGACAGAAAGGATGCCACCTCCATAATTTGAAGGACACTCTCAAAGGTTGCTTGCAACTTCCCGGAAAGGGTAGATATTGCGTTGCCGGAAAGTCCATTTCCGCAATGCACAATTTGCCTTTCGTATCGCTTGGCAGGGCACCGTAAATGGGCTAGCAAAACGAGCATGTTCATGGGCCGGGCACAACCTCGTGCCGCCATTTGAAACAACGGAGGATCGTTATGACAGGAACAAGCGCGGGTGTATCGATCGATGGCAAGACAGTCGAACTGCCGACGCGATCCGGGACGATCGGCCCCGATGTAATCGACATCGGCACCCTGTACAAACATACCGGCGCCTTCACCTACGACCCGGGCTTCCTGTCGACGGCGTCCTGCAACTCGACCATCACCTATATCGATGGCGACAAGGGCGAGCTGCTGTACCGCGGCTACCCCATCGAGCAGCTGGCCGTGAACTGTGACTATCTGGAAACCTGCTACCTGCTGCTGTACGGGGAGCTGCCCAACCAGACCCAGAAGGACAACTTCGTCGAGCGCGTGACCAAGCACACCATGGTCAACGAGCAGATGCAGTTCTTCCTGCGTGGCTTCCGCCGCGACGCGCATCCCATGGCCGTGATGACCGGCCTGGTCGGCGCCATGTCCTCGTTCTATCACGACAGCACCGACATCAATAACCCGGAGCATCGTGAGATCTCGGCCATTCGCCTGATCGCCAAGATGCCCACCCTGGTGGCGATGGCCTACAAGTACACCATCGGCCAGCCCTACATCTATCCGCAGAACGACCTGAGCTACGCCGGCAACTTCATGCGCATGATGTTTGCCACGCCTTGCGAGGAGTACAAGCCCAATGACGTGCTGGTGCGCGCCATGGACCGTATCTTCACCCTGCACGCCGACCACGAGCAGAACGCCAGCACCTCCACCGTGCGCCTGTGCGGCTCCTCGGGCACCAACCCCTTCGCAGCCATCGCGGCCGGCGTGGCCTGCCTGTGGGGCCCGGCTCACGGTGGCGCCAACGAGGCCTGCCTGAACATGCTCGCGGAAATCGGCTCGGTCGAGCGCATTCCGGAATATGTCGCCCGCGCCAAGGACAAGAACGATCCGTTCCGCCTGATGGGCTTCGGCCATCGCGTCTACAAGAACTACGATCCGCGCGCCCGCATCATGCAGAAGACGACGCATGAGGTTCTCGGCGAGCTCGGCATCAAGGACGATCCGATGCTGGAAGTGGCGATCGAGCTCGAGCGCATCGCGCTGACCGACGAATACTTCATCGAGAAGAAGCTCTACCCGAACATCGACTTCTACTCCGGCATCACGCTGAAGGCGCTGGGCTTCCCCACCACCATGTTCACCGTGCTCTTCGCGCTCGCCCGCACGGTCGGCTGGATCGCCCAGTGGAACGAGATGATCGAAGATCCGGAACAGCGCATCGGCCGCCCGCGCCAGCTCTATGTCGGCGCCCCGAAGCGTGACTACGTGCCGGTTTCCAAGCGCTGATTTCAGCCCCCGAAAAGAAGAAAACCCGGTCAGGACTGACCGGGTTTTTTTGTTGCGAGAAGATCGAGGATCACCGCCGCGCCGGTTTCGCCCGGCGGGCGCTCTGTCTGCATGCGGGCATGGACGAGGTCGTAGCCTTCCAGCACGCCGCGGCGCTGCAGCGTGTCGGCCGAAAGCCGCTCGAACCAGCGCGTCAGCGTGCCGGCGCGCACCTGTTCGTTGAGGAATTCCGGAACGATGACATAATCCGCGATGATGTTGGGGATCGCCGCCGTCCAGACCTTCACCTTACGCAGGAAGAAGAAGTTAGCCAGCCAGTCGAAGCGGTAGGTGGAAATGACGGGCACGCGGGCAAGCGCAAGTTCCAGAATGACCGTGCCGGAGGCCGCGACGGCCGCATCGGCCTCAGCGAAGGCGCGCCACTTGTCCTCGCTCGACGTGGTGATGAGAGGCTGCGCAGACCAGTCCGCCGTCAATCGGCGCACGAGCGCTTCCTGCCGCGGCACGGTGGGCAGAAGGAAGCGGATGCCGGGATGGCGCGCGGAAAGCTCCTTCGCCATGTCCGCGAAGACCGGCAGCAGCCGGTTGATCTCCGTGCTGCGCGAGCCGGGAAGCAGCAGGCAGACGGGTGCAGCCGGGGTCTCGCCCTCCCGCGCCAGCCGCGCCGCGCGAACGCGGCCGATATCCGGATCGTTGATCAGCCGGTGGCCGACATAGGTCGTCTTCGGCCCGCCGAGCCGCTCCATGGCCGCGGGCTCGAAGGGCAGCAGCGCCAGCACGTGATCGACATAGGCGCGCATGCGCGGCGCGCGCTCTTCCTTCCAGGCCCAGACGCTGGGGCAGACATAGTTGACGACGGGAAGATCCGGCAGAGCCTTGCGCACGCGCCTTGCGACGCGGTGGGTGAAGTCCGGGCTGTCGATGATGAGCAGCACGTCCGGCCGCGCGGCAATCAGGGCATCGGCCGTCTGGCGGATGCGGCGCAGCAGCAGCGGCAGGCGCTTCAGCACCTGGGAAATGCCCATGATGGAAAGTTCGGAAAAGTCGAACAGGGATGTCAGACCCTGCCGCTCCAGCGCCTCGCCGCCGACCCCGACAAGCTCGACATCGCCGGGATAGGCCGTGCGAAGCGCCGCGATGAGATCGCCACCCAAAAGGTCGCCGGAGACTTCGCCGGCGATCACGCCGATCCTGATCGTCTTTCCCGTCATCGCGCGGCCTCCATTTTCCCGGGCACGATCCCCGTCACGAAGAGGCCATGCGCATTCGCTTCGGCAATGAGTTCATCGCGCTCCAGCACCAGCGAGCGGCCGGCCTCCACGGCAATGCCGGCCAGCCCCGCCGCCTTCGCCCGCCGCAGCGTCTCGACGCCGATGGAGGGCAGGTCCGCGCGCATGTCCTGTCCCGGCTTACAGAGCTTCACCAGCACGCCCTTGCGGCGCTGCGAGATGCGGCCCGCGGCGCGGAGCGCAGCAACGCGCTCCAGCATGCCATCCGTGCCCTCCGCACCCTCCAGCGCCACCACGCGCCCGCCGACGGCGACAGCGCCCTGCCCCACATCCAGCCGGCCCAGGGCGAGCGCGGCGGCGGCAGCGGCGGTTATGTCGGCCTCGGCCGCGCCATCCGGCGCCACGCTGCCCAGCGGGCCTTCGCTGCCGAGCAGATCGGGCACGATGTCATGGGCGCCGACGATGCGGACGCCCTCGGCCTCGATGAGGCGAATGACCATTTTCAGAACGGCATCGTCGCCGCCCTTGAGCAGCGTGCGCACGACCGACGGCAGAATGAACAGCGCCTTGAGCGGCGCATGGATATCCCGCCATTCCGGCCGGCGGCGCACCCAGCCGGACAGCACGGCCCGGCCGATACCCTGCCGGCGAAAGGCCGCCCCAATGCCGGCATAGTTGCCGATGGAGATGAATTCGTGATCGAAGCCCGACCAGGTCTCCGCCGACTCGTTGCTCAGTGCCAGAATGTAGGGATCTTCGCCGCGTGCGCGGGCGGCATCGGCGACATAGCGCGGCAGCATGCCTCCGCCGGCGATGATGGCCAGCCGGTCGCGGGCTTCGGGCCGGCCCATCGTCATGATGCTCAGCCCTTGCCCCGGTTCGGGGACGACAGCGCGCGGTCGCTTTCGGCGCCGATGAAATCGAGGATCTGCATCACGGCCACGCTGCCGGCATAGTCGTCGCGGATCGCCGCGGCATTGGCGCGGACCGAGCCTTCGCCTTCGAAAATCTGCTTGAAGGCGCGGCGGACCTCGTGGATCGCCGGCTTTTCCATGCCGGCGCGGGCCATGCCGACGACGTTGAGGCCGCCGAGGACGCCGGGATTGCCGTTCAGCATGCCATAGGGGATGACATCGTAGGACACCGCCGAAAGGCCGCCGATGAAGGCCTGCCGGCCAATGCGGGTAAACTGGTGCACGGCCGAGCCGCCGCCGAGGATGACGCGGTCCTCGACCTTCACATGGCCGGCGAGCATCACGTTGTTCGACATGACGATGTGGTCGCCGAGGATGCAGTCATGCGCGACATGAGAATTGGCGAGGAGAAGATTGTGGTTGCCGACGACGGTCTTGCCGCCGCCTTCCGTCGTGCCGGTGTTGATCGTCACGCCTTCGCGGAAGGTGCACATCTCGCCGACGGTCAGCGTCGTCTCGGCGCCGTCGTGATGCAGGCTCTGCGGATCGCCGCCGATGACGGCATTGGCGAAGATGCGCGTGCCGCGACCGATGACGGTGCGGCCGGTCACCACCACATGCGTCAGAAGTTCCACGCCCTCGTGAAGAACGACCTTCGGCCCGACATGACAGAACGGGCCGACGACAACGTTCTCACCGACGACCGCCCCGTCCTCGATGACGGAGAGCGGGTGGATCTTCGCACTGGCGGCAATCATTTTCAGGCATCTTCCTTTTTCACGATCATCGCGCCGATATCAGCTTCGGCCGCAAGTTGCCCATCAACTTTTGCGTCGCAGTGAAACTTCCAGATATTGCCGCGCTGCTTCTGCTTCTTCACGTGGAATTCCACGCGGTCGCCCGGCACGACGGGCCGGCGGAAGCGCGCATTGTCGATCGTCATGAAATAGACGAGGTTCGAGCCGGACTGCGCCTTGCGTGCGCAGATCGCGCCGGCCGTCTGCGCCATGCCTTCGACGAGCAGCACGCCCGGCATGATCGGATGATCGGGGAAATGCCCCATGAAGTGCGGCTCGTTGACCGTCACGTTCTTGATGCCGATCGCCGAATCGTCCCCATCGATCTCGATGATCTTGTCGACGAGCAGGAACGGATAGCGATGGGGAAGCAGCTTGAGGATTTCACGCAGGTCCGCGACGCCGAGCGCGGTCTTGGCCTCTTCACTCATCTTTGCTCCCCTTCTTCTGGACTCGAGTGCTGGAGCGCATGACGAGTTCCGCCATGTCGCGCAGGAAATCGCGCATCGGGCGCGCGGGAATGCCGCCGTATTTCTCGCCGGCCGGGATATCGGCGATGACGCCGCTCATCGCCGCGATCTGAACGCCGTCGCCGATTGTGATGTGACCATTGATGCCGGAAGCGCCGCCGATCATCACGCCGTCGCCGATGCGCGTGCTGCCGGCAATGCCGACCTTGCTGACGATGCCGCAATGGCGGCCGATGCGCACGTTGTGGCCGACCTGGACCTGATTGTCGATCTTGGTCCCCTCGCCGATCACCGTATCGTCCATCGTGCCGCGGTCGATGGTCGTGTTTGCGCCGATCTCCACGTCGTCCTGGATGATGACGCGGCCGATCTGCACGATCTTGATCATGCCGGGCTTCAGCCCCGGCGCATAACCGAAGCCGTCCTGGCCGATGCGTGCGCCGGGATGGATGATGACATTGTTGCCGATGAGCGCGCACTGGATCGTCGCGCCGGCGGCGATGGTGCAGTTGCGGCCGATCCGGACGCCGGCGCCGATAACCGCGCCTGGGCCGATATGCGTGCCTTCGCCGATCTCGGCGCCCTTGCCGACCACAGCCATGGGTTCAACGATCACACCGGGCTCGAGGCGGGCCTGCGGATCGATGAACGCGCCGGACGTGCCGGCAGCCGAAGTCATCGGTTCCGGCCGCATGGCGGACGGATGCAGCAAGGCGCCGGCAATGGCGAAGGCGGTATGGGGACGCTTGATCAGGAGAACGGAAATATGCGCCGGCACGAGCGAGGCCAGCGCCGGGTCGCACAGGATCGCCGTCGCTTCGCTCGTTTCGAGCTCAGCGCGCATCTTGCGGGACAGCATGTAACAGAGATCGCCGTCCTTCGCCCGGTTTACGGGCGAGACGCTGCGCACGATGCGATCGGCATGCGCAGCATCGGCAAGTTCCGCCCCGAGGGCGACCGCGAGGTCGCCCAGACGCATACCGTCATGGGGCAGAAAGAACCAATTATGCTCCATCGACACGACTCCAGAACATTCCTGTTCGCGCAGTTCTGGACGCTAGGCCTTAGAACTGGGTTGCAATGCCGAACTTGAAGCGCTGAACCTCGTCGAAGGATTCCTTCTTGATCGGGATCGCATAGTCGAAGCGCAGCGGGCCGAACGGCGACGCCCAGATGATGCTGGCGCCGGCGGAAGCACGCAGGCTCATGCCCGTGCCTTCGACCTTGTCTGCGGCGACGGTCTTCACATCGTTGCCATAGAGCGTGCCGGCGTCGACGAAGACGGCGCCACGGAAGCCCGAGTCACGCGGCAGCATCGGCAGCGGGAACGAGGCTTCGGCAGAAGCCGTGAAGTAGGTCGTACCGCCGAGCGAGTCGCCCGTCGACGTCGCGCGGGGGCCGATGCCGCCCGACTCGAAGCCGCGGATTTCGGAGGCCGACAGCGTGAACTGGTCGTAGACCTTCGTGTCGCTGCCAATGCCCCACATGTGGCCGGCGCTGGCGCTGAGCGAGCCGATGACGTCCGCATCTTCCAGGAGCGTGTGGAAGTAACGCGCCTTGCCGGAGATCTTGTAGTAGTCGGAATCACCGCCGAGGCCGGCGAATTCCTGCGTGATCTGCGCGAAGATGCCATCACGCGGCAGCGTGCGGTCGTCGAGCGTATCGTAGGTCAGGCTGTGCGAGATCGACGAACGGACCCACGGACCATCGGTGACGACGTGCTGATACGGCGACGACAGCTGCGTGAGGTCGTTCGAGTTGTAGTCGAGCCTCGTATAGTTGTAGCGGAACGTCGTCGACAGGTCTTCGGTGATCGGAGCCGTCACGCGCAGGGTGAAGCCCTTCGAGTTGACGTCGTAGAAATCTTCGCTCTCGTCCGAGTCGCTGAAGATGTCGAAGCCGGCAGCCAGACGGTAGCCGAGGAAATAGGGCTCGGTGAACGACAGGCTGTAGTTGCGCGAGTTGCCGCCACGACCGGCGGAAACGCGGATGTACTGGCCACGGCCGAGGAAGTTCTTTTCTTCGATCGAGGCTTCCAGCTTGAAGCCGCCGCTCTTGCCGGTCTCATAGCCGGCGCCGATGCCGAACGAACCGGTCGACTGGTCCTGAACGTCGACGACGAGCACGACGCGGTCGGACTGGCTGCCCGGCGCGGTCGAGATGTTGACCGACGAGAAGTAGCCGAGGGCTTCGAGGCGACGCTTGGCGCGCGTGATGACTTCCTGGTTGAAGGCGTCGCCTTCACCGATATCGAATTCGCGACGGATGACGTAGTCGCGCGTGCGCGTGTTGCCGCGGATTTCGATGCGCTCGACATAGGCGCGCTCGCCCTGGTCGACCAGGTAGTCGACGGCGATGGTGCCGTTGCCGAGGTCGCGGTTGCCGCGCGGCGTCACGCGGGCGAAGGGATAGCCCTTGGCTGCGACGCGCTGCGAAATCTCGGACATCGAGTCCTGTACGTCCTTCGCACGGTAGGTGCTGCCCGCACGGGTTTCGACGAGGCCCTTCAGCTCTTCGGGATCGATGCCTTCAACCGTCGATTCGACGTTGACGTCACCGAAATTGTAGCGCTGGCCTTCTTCCACCGTGAAGGTGACGACATATTCGTTCGAGGCTTCGTCGAGCACGGCTTCCGACGAGATGATGCGGAAGTCGGCATAGCCGCTGTTGAAGTAGAACTGGCGCAGCGCTTCTTCGTCGGCGCGCAGCTTCTCTTCGCTGTAGACGTCCTTGCGGGTCAGGAACGAGAGGAAGTTCGACTTCTTGGTGAGGATGACCGAACGCAGGCGGCTGTTGCTGTAAGCCTCGTTGCCGACGAAGTTGATCTGGGAGATCTTCGTGCGGTCGCCTTCGTCAACGACGAAAGCAAGGTTCACGCGGCCGTTGCCGAGCGGATAGGTCTGGGTGGTGACGGTCGCGTCACTGCGGCCGATCGCGGCATAGGCGTCGCGGATCGCCTGCTTGTCGGCTTCGATCGTCGTTTCGCTGTACGGGCCGAGCGAGCGCGAACGGATGACGTTCTGCAGCTTGTCGTCCTTGATCTTGCGGTTGCCGTTGATGACGACTTCGTTCAACAGCTGGTTCTCGTTGACGACGACGACCAGCGTGCCGCCGGAAACCGAGATCTTGACGTCGGAGAAGTAGCCCGTCGCATAGAGGCGACGCACCGATTCATCGATGTCCGAATTGGAGAAGTTCTTGCCGGGCTGGATCGAGATGTTGGCCTTGACCGTATCCGCGCTCACGCGGTCGGCGCCACGCACCTGGATGCTGCGGATCGTGGCCGCTTCAGCGCCAGAGGCGGAGACAAGCGTGGCAACAGAGCCGCCCGTGACAACCATACTCGCCGACAATGCAACGGCAGACACGGCGTTCAAAAAGTTTGAACCAGCTTTCATGTTCACTACTTACCTTCGTTTTATCGCCCGGCAGGCATGCCCGATTCCGGACACGTTTGCCGTTTTAACCGCTTTTGCCATCTAAGCAAGGTCACGCGTTAATTTCTGTTTACTTCAATTCAAACCGTGGCCCGAAGGCCACTACATGCTTTTCAACACGGTAAACAGACTGTTAGCGCGACCACCTTCCGGACTGCGGCTCCCCTTTGAATTCATGCCGGCAAGGCCGGCCCCTCTCAGCTGAAAAACGTGGATATGTCGTTCCAGGTCGCAAAGACCATCAGCATGAGCACCAGCGCCATGCCGATGCGGAATGCGATCTCCTGCGCCCCGGGACCGATAGGCCTGCCACGGACAGCTTCCACCGCATAGAACATCAGATGGCCGCCATCAAGTACCGGAACCGGCATCAGGTTCAAAAGTCCAATGGAAACAGAGAGCACGGCGGCAAGCTGCAGCACCGCGGCAACACCGAGCGTCGCCATCTGGCCGGAGGCCTGCGCGACGCGGATGGGCCCGCCGAGCTGATCGGCCTTCATGCGGCCCGCCAGGATGTTCGAAAGATAGTCGAACGTGCCCGTCACGATGTGCCAGCTCTGCAGCGCGCCCTGCCCCACGGCCTCCAGCGGGCTGTACTCGACAACGCGGAAGTTGCCGGTTTCCTGGGTGGTGACGATGCCGATCTGGCCGAGTTCGACCTTGTTGCCGAACTGGTCGGAGACCTCCGTGCGCTTCGGCACCATGGGCAGGTCGAGATCCTGGCCGTCGCGGCGCACCGTCACGATGATCTTGAGTTCCGGGCGCACGCTGACATAGCGGCGCACATCGTCGAAGGTGGTCACCGGCACGCCGTCGAGCGCCACCAGCAGGTCGCCGGGACGCACGCCCGCCTCCAGCGCCGCGCTGTCAGGACGCACTTCCGCGACGATCGGATCGGCGATCTGGCGGCCATAGAGGGAGAACATCACGGCGAAGATCGCGATGGCGAGAATGAAGTTGGCGATGGGACCGGCAGCCACGGTGACCGCCCGCTTCCAGAGCGCCGCCCCCAGGAAGGTGCGCTTGCGCACCTCTTCGGGCAGACCCGCCACGGCGTTGTAGTCCGGGATCGACGCCGGATCGTCGTCGCCGAGGAATTTCACATAGCCGCCGAGCGGAATCGCGCACAGCTTCCAGCGCGTGCCGTGCCGGTCGGTGAAGCCGCAAAGCTCCGGGCCGAAGCCGACGGAAAAGGCCGTGATACCGATTCCCGACCAGCGACCGGCAAGGTAGTGGCCCATCTCATGCACGAAGACGATCAGCGTCAGCACGATGAGGAAAGGAACGATATAGCCCGTCAACAAACCGACGGAGCCTGCGAGGATATCCATTCTTCCAGTCCCTAATCTGTCGTGGTCACGGGCCGAAAAGGAACACGCCCGCCGGCGTATTCGCGGAGCCCGACACGAGTGCGTCGCCGAGCGCAATGAGGAACGCGGCGAAGCAGGCGAAAACAAGGCCGTCGACACGGTCCATGACACCGCCATGTCCCGGAATGAGGCGGCTGGAATCCTTGACGCCGAAGCGGCGCTTGATGAAGGATTCGAAGAGGTCGCCGACCTGGCTGAACACCGAGAGCACGAGCGCGATGGTCGGCACCCACAGGCCGTTCAGCGGAAAGAACGCCATATGCACCAGCGTGCCGGCGATAACGGCGGAAATGGCCCCGCCAATGGCGCCCGACCAGGTCTTGCCCGGCGAGATCGGCGGAGCGAGCTTCGGTCCGCCGATGGCCCGGCCGATGAAATAGGCAAGGATGTCCGTCGCCCAGACGACGGCGAAGATGAAGACCATGGCGGCGAAGCCATCGGCCTCGTCGCCGCGGATGGCCGCAAGCGAGATCGCCGTCAGGCCGGAATAGAGGATGCCGCCCGGCAGCCAGCCCGTTGCCTTGGAGAAAAACGCATAGAGAATGCCGAGCACCGTAGTGCCGATGAGCACGGGCAGCGCCAGTTCGTCGAAGCCGAAGATCACGAGGCCGGCCATGATGGCGACGGACAGCCAGCCGAAGGCGTTGCCGCGGAAGTCCTTCTCCATCAGCCGCGTGATGGTCGACCATTCGTAGTAGATCAGCAGCGCGATGGCGGCGGCGAGCGCACGGAAGGCGAAGCCCCCCGAACCATGTCGCGGCAAGCACGACGGCCGCCAGCACGATGCCGGACATGATGCGCAGGCGCAGTTCACTCTGCATTACGAACCCACCGCTAGCGTGGTGGCAGGCTGCAGCCCCCCGAACCGGCGTTCCCGCATGGCATAGCGGGAAAGCGCGGACAGGAAGGTCTCGCGCGAAAAGTCCGGCCAGAAATCGGGAATGAACATCAGTTCGGCATAGGCGGCCTGCCACAGCAGGAAATTGGAGAGCCGTTCCTCGCCGCTGGTGCGGATGATGAGGTCGGGATCGGGAATGCCTGACGTATCGAGCGCGGCGCCGATACGCTCCGGCGTGATGGCGGCCGCATCGAGCCGCCCGGCCGCGACGTCGGCGGCGAGCACCCGCACGGCGCGGGCAATCTCGTCGCGCGCGCCGTAGTTGAAGGCGATCACCAGGGTGATGCCCTCGTTGGCGCGCGTCGTCTCTTCCGCCTCCAGCAGCAGCGGCAGGATATCGCCGGACAGGTTCTCCCGGTCACCGATGATGCGGATGCGCACGTTCTGCTTGTGCAGCACCGCAAGATCGCGCCGGATGAAGGTCTTGAGGAGCCCCATGAGGTCGGAGACCTCGCTTTCGGGCCGGCTCCAGTTCTCCGAGGAGAAGGCGAAGAGCGTCAGGTAGGAGACGCCGCATTCGCCGGCCGTCTTCACGGCCTCGCGCACGGCCTCGACGCCCTTGCGATGCCCCATGGCGCGCGGCAGGCCGCGCGCATTCGCCCAGCGTCCGTTGCCATCCATGATGATGGCGACGTGTGCCGGTACGGTGCTGGGCGAAAGCTGGTTCATGTGCAATCCGGAAAAGAGAAATGGATGCAGGCGGCCAAAGCCTTAAACCTGCATGATTTCCTTTTCCTTGTCGGCAAGCAAGCGATCGACCTCCAAAATCGTGTCGTCGGTCATCTTCTGCACCCTTTCCGACTGGCTGCGGGAAAGGTCCTGGCCGATATCGCCATCCTTCTCGGCCTTCTTCAGGTCGTCCATGCCGTCGCGGCGCACGTGGCGGATCGCCACCTTGGCCTTTTCGGCATAGTCATGGGCGACCTTGACCAGCGACTTGCGGCGCTCTTCGTTGAGCTCGGGCAGCGGAATGCGCAGGTTCTGGCCGTCGATGATCGGGTTGAGCCCGAGATTCGATTCGCGGATGCCGCGCTCGACAGCGCCGACCATGCCCTTGTCCCAGACGGAGACCGAAAGCATGCGGGGCTCGGGAACGGAGATGTTGGCAACCTGGTTCAGCGGCACGCGCGAACCATAGGCCTCGACCTGCACCGGATCGAGCACGTTGGCCGAGGCGCGGCCGGTGCGCAGCGACGCGATGTCGTTCTTGAACGCATTGATCGCACCGTCCATGCGGCGCTTCAGTTCCTTCAGGTCAATACCTTCACTCATCGGAATACTCCCGTTTGCAGTCCTGGCTGCACGCAGCGAGCGTGCGCGCCTCAAGAATCAGTTGTCGGTAACGATGGTACCGCGTCCGCCACCGGTCAATATTTCGGCAAATCCGCCCTTTTCATGGATGGAGAAGACGATGATCGGAATGGCGTTTTCGCGCGCCAGTGCAACGGCGGCGACGTCCATGACGGCAAGGCCCTTTTCCAGCACTTCGCTGTGCGTCAGGCGGTCGAAGCGGGTCGCGTGCGGATCCTTCTTCGGGTCGGCCGAATAGATGCCGTCGACCTGGGTGCCCTTGAAGATCGCCTCGGCGCCCATTTCGGCGGCGCGCAGCGCGGCGGCCGAGTCGGTCGTGAAGAACGGGTTGCCCGTGCCGCCGGCGAAGATCACCACGCGGCCGAGCGAGAAATGATGCAGCGTCGCGCGCTGCGAGAAGCTTTCGCATATCTCCGGCATGGCGATGGCCGAGAGCACGACGGTGTCGATGTCGAGCTTGCGCAGCGAGGTGGCGAGCGCCAGCGCGTTGATGACGGTCGCCAGCATGCCCATGTGGTCGCCGGTGACGCGGTCGCCGCCCTTGGAGGCAACGGCCACGCCGCGGAAGATGTTGCCGCCGCCGACGACGACGCCGACTTCAACGCCGAGCGCGCGGGCTTCCGCGATGTCTGAGGCGATGCGGTCGGCAACGGCGACGTCGATGCCGAAGCCTTGCGATCCCATCAGCGCCTCGCCCGAGGCTTTCAGCAGAACACGTTTGTAGATTGGCTTGGCAGTCATTGTCGCTCCTGAACGCATGCGCCTGCTCACCCGATCCGGCTGCCGGGCGGAGCCGGGGATGGCTCAGCACAGGGCAGCCCTGGCCGCAGTGGAATTTCGGGGCAGGCATATCGGCAAGCCGGATACACGAAGGGCGCCGCGTTGTCACGCGGCGCCCTCAGCTTTTCCCAATCGGGATTAAGAAAATCAGCCCTTGGCGACGGCTGCGACTTCAGCGGCGAAGTCCGATTCTTCCTTTTCGACGCCTTCGCCGAGCAGGAGACGGGCCATGCCGACGACTTCGATCGGCGCGCCGACGGTCTTTTCAGCTTCCTTGACGGCGGCGCCGACGGTCAGGTCGGGGTTCATGACGAAGGCCTGCGACAGCAGGGCGACTTCCTCGAAGAACTTGCGCATGCGGCCTTCGACCATCTTCTCGATGATGTTTTCCGGCTTGCCGGAGGCGCGGGACTGCTCGATGAAGACGTTGCGTTCGCGTTCTGCAACGGCAGCGTCGACTTCTTCGGCGCGGATGGCGAGCGGAGCCGTGGCGGCAACGTGCATGGCAACCTGGCGGCCGATGGCGTTCAGGGCTTCCTTGTCGCCGGTCGACTTCAGCGCGACGAGAACGCCGAGCTTGCCGAGACGGTCGGCGGCAGCGTTGTGGATGTAGGTCGCGACGACGCCGTCTTCGACCGACAGCAGGACCGAGCGGCGCAGGTTCATGTTTTCGCCGATGGTGGCGACGGCGTCCTTGATGGTGTCGGTGACCGACTTGCCGGTTGCCGGGTAGATGGCGGCGCCAACGGCGTCAACGGTGCCGTCGGTGGTGAGCGCCACGTCGGCAACGCCGCGGACCATGGACTGGAAGGCATCGTTGCGGGCAACGAAGTCGGTTTCGGAGTTGACTTCGACGACAACGGCCTTGGTGCCGGAGCTGGCGACGCCGATCAGGCCTTCAGCAGCGGTGCGGCCCGACTTCTTGTCGGCCTTGGCGATGCCCTTGGCGCGCAGCCAGTCGATTGCCGCTTCGATGTCGCCGTTGTTTTCAGCCAGCGCCTTCTTGCAGTCCATCATGCCTGCGCCGGACTTTTCGCGCAGTTCCTTCACCAGTGCAGCGGTGATTTCAGCCATTGTGAGCCTCTTGTCGGTTCTTGTTGCGTGTCGCCGGAAAACCTCGGCGAACTCAAGGTTTTGGGAACGAATGTACCCGGAAGTATGACAGGGTGATGAAGATCACCGCCGGCCTGTCGCTTCAACCACTTGGGGATCGTGGGCAGACAGGACCTTCAAACAAGCCGAGGCCAGGGATCGTCTCTCTGGCCTCGGTTGGATAGAAAAGCGGGAGCGAAGGGTTCGCTCCGACCTTGGCCTTACGCTTCGGCTTCGAGAGCCGGCTCGACCGGAGCTTCGGCGGAAGCGCCGAGGTCACGGCCCGAGGCGCCCTGCTGGCGAGCGATGCCGTCGATGGCAGCGCGGGCGATCAGGTCGCAGTACAGCGAGATGGCGCGCGAGGCGTCGTCGTTGCCGGGGATCGGGAAGTCGATCGGGTCCGGATCGCAGTTGGAGTCGATGATGGCGACGACCGGGATGCCGAGACGCTTGGCTTCCTGAATCGCGATCGATTCCTTGTTGGTGTCGATGATGAACATCAGGTCCGGGGTGCCGCCCATGTCGCGGATACCGCCGAGAGCCTTTTCAAGCTTCTCGCGTTCGCGCTCGAGGTTCAGGCGTTCCTTCTTGGAATAGCCGGAGCCTTCCGAAGCCAGGATTTCGTCGAGCTTGCGCAGGCGCTGGATCGAGTTGGAGATCGTCTTCCAGTTCGTCAGCATGCCGCCGAGCCAGCGGGCGTTGACGTAGTACTGGGCCGAACGCTTGGCAGCGTCGGCGATGATCTCGGAAGCCTGGCGCTTGGTGCCGACGAAGAGAACGCGGCCGCCGCCGGCGACGGTGTCAGACACGACCTGAAGGGCGCGCGACAGCATCGGAACGGTCTGTGCCAGGTCGATGATGTGAACGTTGTTACGATCGCCGAAGATGTACGGCTTCATCTTCGGGTTCCAGCGGTGCGTCTGGTGGCCGAAGTGAACACCAGCTTCCAGAAGCTGGCGCATAGAGAAATCGGGCAATGCCATGCCTAGTTATCCTTTTCCGGTTGAACCTCCGCAAGGCGAACAGCACTTCCTTCGGAAATGCCACCGGGCGGAACAGCCCGGATTTCTCCCGGACGATCCCATGCCTCACGTGTGGAATGAGCGGCCCTTTAACCGCAGTTTCCCGGCAAATCAAGGGCAGCGGGGTAAAAAATGCACTCTGGCGGCTCTACTTGCATTCCTGCGGCTTGAACATTTCCAGCTTGGCGAGCTTTCCGCTCAGGACGAACTCGCCGTAATCCATGGTGAGATCGCGGGTGATTCCATTCTCGTAGAGCTTGAAGGACATGCGGTAGACCGGCAGCGCGTCGCCTTCGCTGTTGTCATTGTAATAGGCGATGGAGACCGGCCAGAAGGCCTGCTTGGAGAAGGTGCCGGCCTTGTCCGCATCCGGGTCGCCCGCCTTCGGCGTTTCCTTCTTGCCGACGACGGCGGTGGTCATCAGCGTCTTGTCGCCCGAATCCGAGCCGTCGTAGATGCGCGATTCGAAGAAGCGTTCGCCCTTCTTGGCGTGTTCGATGACCTCGAGCATGTGTTCGGTCGGGAAGCGGCTCGCGGCAAGCTCCACCTGCTTGGTGGCTGGCGCGGTCAGGTCGACGCTGACGCCGGCCTTTTCTTCGCGCGCCGTGCCGCGCACTTCCTTGTCCAGCTTCTCGTCGGTGAAGGAGCGAGTGAGGAAGCGGAAACTGCCGCCCTTCAGGTCTTCGTAGGTCGTCGTCTGCTGATCGGTGAGGCGCGTTTCCTCGCCGGTATTGACCTGCGTGACGAAGCGGAAGCTCACCGTATAGCCGTCACAGGGGCTGCCGTTGAACTCGTAGACCATGCGGCCATACATGCCGGCGATGCCGGACCGTTCGGTCGCGTCCTTGAGCTGGAGGTCGTAGACGGCGCGGTGCGGCGCAAGCCCGCTCGCCGGGTTGGCAAAAGCGCTGGTAACGCCGCTGCCGGCGAAGCATGCCCCGGCCATCAGCGCCGTGACAAAGGCTGAACGAAACATCCGTTTCCTCCTGTTGAATCCGGTGGCGATGTTATATGAACTCTTTCGGCAAAAGCGAGGCAATATCCGCGCGATGCCACAGTCATTTCCAACATTGCGGGAAGATATGCCGCAATGTCCCATACCGCACCGCGCCGCGCCCATGCGGCGGCAGTCAAGAACGGAGACCGGAATGTCCGCTGAAATCGAAAATCGCGTCAAGGAACTGGGCTACGACATTCCCGTGGCGGCAGCCCCGGCGGCCAACTACGTGCCCTTCGTCATCAGCGGCAACATGCTCCACATCTCCGGCCAGCTGCCGATGCAGGACGGCAAGCTCGCCTATACCGGCCATCTCGGCAAGAATGTCGACGTCGCCGGCGGCCAGAAGGCGGCGGAACTGTGCGCCCTCGGCCTCCTTGCCCAGGCCAAGGCCGCGCTCGGCGATCTCTCGCGCATCAAGCGCATCGTCAAGATCAACGGCTTCGTCGCCTCCGCGCCCGAATTCGTCGAACAGCACCTCGTCCTCAACGGCGCGTCCAACTTCCTCGTCGGCGCGCTGGGCGATGCCGGCAAGCACGCCCGCGCCGCCGTCGGCATGGCCTCGCTGCCGCTCAATGCCGCCGTCGAGATCGACGCGATCATGGAAATCGCCTGATGCACAAGTTCAACTGGCTGACCGAGCGGCCGATCGCCCATCGCGGCTACCACGACCGCAACCGGACCGTCTGGGAAAACACGCTCTCCGCCTTCGCGCGCGCCGCCGATGCGGGCTTCGCCATCGAATGCGACCTGCAATATTCGGCCGATGCCATTCCGGTCGTCTTCCATGACGACGACCTGAAGCGCCTTTGCGGCGTGGAAGGCGACGTGCGCAAGCGCACGGCCGCCGAACTAGGCCTGCTGACTGTCGGCGGCACCGCCGACAAGGTGCCGACGCTGCGCCAGCTTCTCGATCTCGTGAAGGGCCGCGTGCCGTTGGTGCTGGAGCTGAAAGGCCGCAAGGACGACGACGAGGGCTTCGCCATGGCCGTGCTCGATACCATCGAGGACTATGCCGGCCCCATCGCGCTGATGAGCTTCGACCACTGGCTCTTGAAGGATCTCAAGGCGATCGGCACCAGCCGCCCCGTCGGCCTGACGGCGGAAGGCCCGCGCCCGGAGAATTTCGCCGTGCACGAGGAGGCGATGCAGCTCGAACTCGACTTCATCTCCTATTACTACGGGCACCTGCCGAACGCCTTCATCAGCCGGCAACGCGAACTCGGCAAGCAGGTCATCACCTGGACGGTGCGCGACGACGAGGCACGCACGATCACGGCCGAGAATGCGGACCAGATGACCTTCGAGGGCTTCGATCCGCGCGAGCCGCTGACCGCCTGACGATGGAAAGGGCCGTGCGCATCCGCGTCGAAACCACGTTCGCCGATATTCCGGCGGAAGACTGGGGGCGCCTTGCCGGCGCCTCCAGGGCCGATGCGCAGGTTCCCTACAATCCCTTCGTCAGCCACGCCTTTCTCTCCGCATTGGAAGAATCCGGCTGCGCCATCGCCGAGACCGGCTGGCTCGGCCAGCACCTCTTGCTGGAGGGCGACGACGGCGCCTTGCACGGCGCCCTGCCCGTCTACCTGAAGAACCACAGCCAGGGCGAATATGTCTTCGACCATGGCTGGGCCGACGCGCTCGAACGCGCCGGCGGGCGCTATTACCCCAAGCTGCAGGCTTCCATCCCCTTCACGCCCGCCACCGGCCCGCGCCTGCTTCACCGCGTCGACCGGCCGGTCGTCGAGACGCAGGCGGCCCTTGCCGAAGGCCTCAAGGAGCTTGCAAGACGTCACGGCGTCTCCTCCGCCCATGTCACCTTCGTGCCGGAGGCGGAAATGCCGGTCTTCGAGGCAGCCGGCTACCTGCACCGCACCGACCAGCAGTTCCATTTCCTCAACGAGGGCTATGGCTCGCACGACGACTTCCTCGAAACGCTCGCTTCCCGCAAGCGCAAGGCGCTGAAGAAGGAACGCCGGGCCGCGCTGGAACATGGCATCGAGATCGACTGGCTGACCGGCAAGGACCTGACCGAAGCCGTCTGGGACCAGTTCTTCGCCTTCTACATGGATACCGGCAGCCGCAAATGGGGCCGGCCCTATCTCAACCGCGCGTTCTACAGCCTGATCAGCGAACGCATGGCCGACGACATCCTGCTCGTCATGGCGCGGCGCGAAGGCCGTTACATCGCCGGCGCGATCAATTTCATCGGCGGCGACACGCTCTATGGCCGCCACTGGGGCTGCATCGAGGACCATCCCTTCCTGCATTTCGAGGTCTGCTATCACCAGGCCATCGATTTCGCGATCGAGAAGGGGCTGGCCCGGGTGGAGGCCGGCGCGCAGGGCGAGCACAAGCTGGCGCGCGGCTACCTGCCCGTCATCACCCATTCCGCCCACTACATCGCCCATGCGGGCCTCAAACGCGCCGTCGCCGACTATCTCGAGCGCGAGCGCCGCGACGTCGAGGCGATGGGCGACTATCTTGCCGAGCACGGCCCCTTCCGCCGGGGCGGCGAACACAACGAGACGGAATAAGATCGGGAGACGAGCATGAGCTACGACACCAACAACATCTTCGCCAAGATCCTGCGCGGCGAGATTCCCTCGCACCGCGTCTATGAGGACGAGCACGCCGTCGCCTTCATGGATGTGATGCCGCAGGCGAACGGGCATACGCTGGTCATTCCCAAGGCGCCGTCGCGCAACATCCTCGATGCCGACCCGCAGACCCTCGCCCACTTGATGCCGGTGGTGCAGAAGGTGGCCGTGGCGGCAAAGGAGGCCTTCGAGGCGGATGGCGTCACGGTCATCCAGTTCAACGAGCCGGCGGCGGGTCAGACCGTCTATCACCTGCATTTCCACGTCATCCCGCGCGTCGAGGGCCTGCCGCTGAAGCCGCATTCCGGCACGATGGAAGACCAGGGCGTTCTGGCGGCCAATGCCGAAAAACTCAGAAAGGCGCTTGCGAAATGAACACCATCACCCGCCGCACGCTTCTTCTCGGTCTCGGCAGCCTCGCCCTTCTCGCGGCGCTGCCGGCCATCCCCGCCCTTGCGGCGGACCGGCCCGAGGAGATCGTCGAAAAGATCTACGCCGCCTATGACAACGACGGTAACGGCCCTCGGGACGTACCCTATCTGCCCGACGTCGCCGAACAGCTCTCGGGTGAAAACCATCCCGGTTTCGATTTCTTCATCGATGCGCAGGATTTCGACAAGGTGCACGCCGTCGTGTCGCTGGAATCGGAGAGCGACACGGATGCCGTCGTCAGCGCGCGGGTCACGAATTTCGCCGTCACGAAGGTCGTCGAGATCGTCTTCGTGAAACGGGGCGCGGACTGGAAGATCGCCAACGTGCGCTACCCCGTCGCGAACGGCTTCGATCTGCGCCAGAGCGTCGGCCTCGGCGCGCTGTAAGGCGATGAAATCAGCCGAGGCGATCCCCGCTTCGGCTGGAAATGCTCTCTCTTTTTACTCGCATTATCCGACGCCGAAGCGATGCCGCTTCGGCTGGAAATGCTTATTTGTTCTCGTCGCATTATCCAACACCGAAGCGATGCCGCTTCGGTTGGAAATGCTCAGGCACCAAGCAGCGCAAGCCCCACGGCCAGGAAACCGATGGCCGCGGCGATGCCGAGAATCTGCCGGAAGCGGCCGCCGAAGAAGAAGCACAGCGCGCCGAAGACGACGGCGCCCAGCCGCAGCCAGAGCGGCGAGGTCTCCAGCGTTCCCGTCGGGAAGAAGATCATCTTGGCGATGACCGCCGCCACCAGCGCCGTCGCGACCGCCCGCACCCAGTTGAGGATTTCGGAGCGCTCGTCGATGCGGTTGCCGACGAGGACGCCCGCCCAGCGCCAGAGGTCCGTCGCAAGCCATCCGGCGATGGCAATGTAGAGATAGGGCCAGAGACCGTCGAAACTCATTGGCGCGCCTCCCGCCGGCGCAGCACCCGCTCGCCCCACCAGGCCGCCGTCCCGCCGATGACGCCGGCCAGCAGGATATCGTATTGCGGCGCGATGACCGCAAAGAGCCAGCCGAGCGCAAGGCCGATGCCGAGCGCGAAATAGATCACGCGATGGCGGGCCGAAATCCAGATCGAGGTGAGGAAATAGACCGGCGTCAGGAAGAACAGGCAGCCCGAAACGATGGGCGGGAATTCCGACACCGCGCCATAGACCAGCCCCACCAGCACGATGTTCGTCAGCGTCAGCGTGATGCCGAAACCGGCGAAGAAGGCGACACGCCCCTCGCGCGGAATGTCACGCACCCGCTCCATGGCGAAAACCCAGGCGGTGATCGCCACGAAATGCGAGAGGAACAGCAAGATCCAGGTCGGCGTGCGGGACGTGCGGATTTCCGGCACCAGCGCCGCGACCATCGGCATCATGCGCACGGAGGAGAGCGTCACCGCGATGAAGGCCGTCGCCAAATGGGCGCCCGACAGCATGGAGCCGACGAGGATGACCTTGGCCGGCAGCGCCCAGACGATGCCGGTCATGAACATCACCTGCCCGACCGGCACCTTCGCCTCCGCCGTGAAGGCGGCGAAGCCGACGAAGGACAGCATGAGGATGATCGCCGGCAGGCTGAAAAGGCCGCGCATGCCATGGAGGAACCAATGGGCCTGGGATCGATGTTCTGGGTCGGCGGTCATGAAATCTCTTGGCAGAAAAAGAAGGCAAGCGAGCAAAAAGAAAGCCGGGCAGTTTCCTGCCCGGCCCATGCGATTTGTAAAGCCGTTATTTCTTGCGCGGCACCTTCGGCACCGCCCCGGAGGACTTGCGCGGCGGCTCGTCCTTGGGCTCCTCGGCCTTGGCTTCCACCGCCTTCTTCGACGACTTGGCCTTGGTCGGCGCAGCCTCGGCGGCGACGGTTTCCTTGGCCTTGCGGGGCTTGGCCGGCTTGACGGCTTCCTCGATCTCGGCCTTCGGCTTGATCCGCGTCGTCTCCGGCACGGCGTCGAGGATCAGGCCCTTCGAGCCGTCTTCCTTGGTGCCGACGGAAACGCGGACGACGCCGCCCTTCTTGAGCTTGCCGAAAAGGATTTCGTCAGCAAGCTTCTTCTTGATGTTCTCCTGGATGACGCGCGCCAGCGGACGGGCACCCATCTTCTCATCGTAGCCCTTCTCCGCCAGCCACGAAATCGCCTCGGGCTGCAGGTCGAAGGTAACGTTGCGCTCGGCAAGCTGGGTTTCCAGCTGCATGACGAACTTCTGCACAACCTGATGGATGACCGGCGTCGGCAGCGAGCCGAACGGGATGATGGCATCCAGGCGGTTGCGGAACTCGGGCGTGAACAGGCGCTTGATGTCGCCCATCTCGTCACCCTGCTCGCGCTTGTTGGTGAAGCCGATGGTGGACTTGTTCATGGTCTCGGCGCCCGCGTTCGTGGTCATGATGATGATCACATTGCGGAAGTCGGCCTTGCGCCCGTTGTTGTCGGTCAGCGCACCGTGGTCCATGACCTGCAGCAGCACATTGAAGACATCGGGATGCGCCTTCTCGATCTCGTCGAGCAGCAGCACCGAATGCGGCTTCTTGGTCACGGCCTCGGTCAGCAGACCACCCTGGTCAAAGCCCACATAGCCCGGGGGCGCGCCGATCAGGCGGCTCACGGCATGGCGCTCCATGTACTCCGACATGTCGAAGCGGATCAGCTCGATGCCCAGGATATAGGCCAGCTGCTTGGCCACCTCGGTCTTGCCCACGCCGGTAGGGCCGCTGAAGAGGAAGCTGCCGATGGGCTTGTCCGGCTTGCCCAGGCCCGAGCGCGCCATCTTGATGGCGGCCGCCAGGGCGTCGATGGCCGGATCCTGACCGAAGACCACCGAGCGCAGTTCCTTCTCGAGACCCGCGAGCACCTGCTCGTCGTCCTTGGAGACGGTCTTGGGCGGAATGCGGGCCATGGTGGCGATCGTCGCCTCGATCTCCTTCTCGGTGATCAGCTTGCGGCGCTTGCCGACGGGGAGCAGCATCTGGGCGGCACCGGCCTCGTCGATCACATCGATGGCCTTGTCCGGCAGGTGGCGGTCATTGATGTACTTGGCCGAGAGCTCGGCCGCGGCCTGCAGGGCGCCCAGGGCGTACTTGACGCTGTGGTGCTCCTCGAAGCGTGACTTCAGGCCCTTGAGGATCTCCACGGTCTGCTCCACCGAGGGCTCCACCACATCCACCTTCTGGAAGCGGCGGGACAGGGCCGCATCCTTCTCGAAGATGCCGCGGTACTCGCTGAAGGTGGTGGCGCCTATGCACTTCATCGCGCCGGAGGACAGCGCCGGCTTGAGCAGATTGCTCGCGTCCAGGGTGCCGCCCGAGGCCGCACCAGCCCCGATCAGGGTGTGGATCTCGTCGATGAAGAGAATCGCGTTGGGCTGGTCCTTGAGCTGCTTGAGCACGGCCTTGAGGCGTTGCTCGAAGTCGCCGCGGTACTTGGTACCCGCCAGCAGCGCGCCCATGTCCAGCGAATACACCACGCTGTCGGCCAGCACATCGGGCACCTGGCCTTCGGTGATGCGCCAGGCCAGGCCCTCGGCGATGGCGGTCTTGCCCACGCCGGCCTCACCCACCAGCAGCGGGTTATTCTTGCGGCGGCGGCACAGCACCTGCACCACGCGCTCCACCTCGCCCTCGCGGCCGATCAGGGGATCGATCTTGCCGTCCTTGGCCTGCTGGTTGAGGTTCACGCAATAGGCGGTCAGAGCGTCCTGCTTCTTGGCGGTCTCCTCCTGCTCGTTGCCGCCCCGCGACTGCTTGGGTTCGTTCTCGCTGTCGTCGGAACCGCGCACCTGGCGCTGCTCGGACGCGCCCGGCCGCTTGCCGATGCCGTGCGAGATGAAGTTGACGGCGTCGTAGCGCGTCATCTCCTGCTCCTGCAGGAAATAGGCGGCATGGCTCTCGCGCTCGGCGAAGATGGCGACGAGCACGTTGGCGCCGGTCACTTCCTCGCGGCCGGAGGACTGGACATGGATCACCGCGCGCTGGATGACGCGCTGGAAGCCCGAAGTGGGTTTGGAATCCTCCTCGTACCCCGTCACGAGGTTTGCGAGGTCATGATCGACATAGTCGGTGACGGTCTTGCGCAGAACGTCGAGATTCACGTTGCAGGCGCCCATCACGGCGGCCGCGTCGGCGTCGTCGATCAGCGCGAGAAGGAGGTGTTCGAGCGTCGCATATTCGTGGTGGCGCTCGTTCGCATAGGTCAGTGCCTGGTGGAGGGCCTTTTCAAGGCTTGCAGAAAATGTTGGCACGTTCGTTCCTCATTTCTTTTCCATGACACATTGCAGCGGGTGCTGGTGCTGGCGGGAGAAATCCATCACCTGTGTCACTTTGGTTTCGGCAACCTCGTAGGTGAACACGCCACACTCGCCTACGCCATGATTGTGCACATGCAGCATGATCCGCGTGGCCGCTTCCCGGTCCTTCTGGAAGAAGCGTTCCAGAATGTGGATCACGAACTCCATGGGCGTATAGTCGTCGTTGAGAAGCAGGACACGGTACAGGCTCGGCTTCTTGGTCTTAGGTTTCGTGCGGGTAATGACCGAGGTGCCGCGACCGGGAGTGTCGCCGCCCTCATCGCCATCCTGCATCCGAACCCGTCTCACTTCCATGCGTGGTCATTCCCTTGATTACAGTCGTTTGCTCCGGGCGTTTTCCCCGAGGCTGCCTTCTGGAACTGTTATCTAATGTCTCGGCAGACGATTGTAAGACCCTCGCTTCGCACTGCAATCATAATCGCCGACCATCCGAAGGAAATAGCGAAATTTGCTGCCGCTGCGTCAGCCTCGCGCAATCCCCGGAAAACGCAAAGGCCGGCTGCGGTTGCCCGCAGCCGGCCGATAAACGCTATACGCGTACGCAGAACGTGGGAGGATCAGGCTGCGACGGCAGCCTTGGCAGCAGCGGTGGCCTTGGCGACCGGTGCTTCGTAGGGCTTGTAGGCGCCCTTGGCGAGATCGGCATACATTTCGCCGATCTTGGTGGCTTCGGCGACGAAGCCTTCGTAGGAGGACTTCACGAAAGCCGTCTGCAGTTCGAGAGCGGCTTCGACGCTCTTGACGCCCGACAGCTTCTCGAAGTGAGCGAGGCCGTTTTCAAAGGACTTCTTGGAATAGTCGGCGGTCTCGGTGGCAATGGCCTGCCAGCTCTGGGCGGCGGTGGTGTAGCTCTTTACGAACGTGTCCACGGCTTCCTTGCCCTTCTTGTTTGCTTCGTCGAAATTGAACATCGAAGTCTCCTTTGATCCCGGTGATTGACCCGAAATCTATATGCATTGCACAAAAAAGTCAATGTGGATGCTGCAACGCAATATTTTCCAAGCAAAGCAACACCTTGCGCGATAGGTATGATTATTGGCGCGGATAAAAGCCGATTTGTCGCAAAAGAATAACAAAAGGCCCGGCGCCATGGGCGGCCGGGCCTCGTTTATCCTGACGGATCCGACAGATCAGAGATCGATGTCGAGGATCGCCATGGAGAAGTTGTAGGAGAGTTCGCCGTCTTCGTCGTCGCGGAAGATGACGCCGAGGAATTCGTCCGCGAGGTAGACTTCCGCGGATTCATCCTTGCGCGGACGGGCCTTCACGACGATCTCCTTGTTGAGATTGCGCTTGAAGTAGGCCTCGAGCTTCCTGATTTCTTCCGGCTTCACGATCTGTCTCCGTAACGGTTGATGTGCCGCGCTTCTCGCACCTGCTTTTGGGCGTGTAAACCCTCGATTTTGCCGAGAAAGCGACTTTCCCGTTCACAAATCGTAGTCGAATGCGGCCAGAAGCTGGTCCATGGCGCGCGACGGCTCGTTGCAGCCCGCCTCGCCCACGACCCGTGCCGGCACGCCCGCGACCGTCGATTTCGGCGGCACGGGCTTCAGCACGACGGAGCCAGCGGCGATGCGCGAGCAATGGCCGATATGGATGTTGCCGAGGATCTTCGCACCCGCGCCGATCATCACGCCGTCGCCGATCTTCGGGTGGCGGTCGCCGCCCTCCTTGCCGGTGCCGCCGAGCGTCACATTGTGCAGGATCGAGACATTGTCGCCGATGACGGCCGTTTCGCCGACGACGAGGCCGGTGGCATGGTCGAGGAAGAAGCCCTTGCCGATGCGCGCGGCCGGGTTGATGTCCGTCTGGAACACGCTGGAGGACCGGCTCTGTACATAGAGCGACAGGTCCCGCCGGCCCTTTTCATGCAGCCAGTGCGCCAGGCGATGGGTCTGGATGGCGTGGAACCCCTTGAAATAGAGCACGGCATCCAGGAACCGCAGGCAGGCGGGGTCGCGGTCGTAGACGGCCTGGATGTCGACACGCAGGATGCTGCCCCATTCCGGCCAGTCTTCCAGCATCTCGTCGAAGATCTGGTGCAAGAGGTTCGCCTGCAGGTCCGGATGGTCGAGGCGCTCGCAGACGCGATGGATCACGCTTTCCTCCAGCGAGCGGTGGTTCAGCACCGTCGAATAGAGGAAGGCCGCCAGCAGCGGCTCGGCCTGGGCGGCCACGCGCGCTTCCTCGCGCAGGCTGTCCCAGATCGGATCCATGGCCTTGAGCTTTTCAGCCCTGAGTTCGTTCGTCGCGACCATCGCCGCACTCCCTGATGTCATTGCGCTGCAAATATAGAGCAAAGCACGGCCGAGCGGAATGGCCGCCCGGAGATTGTGGTAAAGCGCGGTTGTCGCAAAGGATGCGTCAGCGGCCGCCGATATCCGCGTAGAACTCCAGCACCGCACGCTTGAACACCTTGTCGCCGACGGCGAGCATGTGGTCGCGGCCGGGAATGTCGAGCGCGCGGGCATCCGGCATCAGCGCGGCGAGCGGCTGCGGCGCGCCGGCGATGTCGTCCTTCGTCCCGACGCCGATCAGCGCCGGCATGTCGATGCGCGCCATGTCCTCGGCCGTCAAGAGGTCCCGCGACGTCATGATGCAGGCGGCGAGCGCCTGCCTGTCGGATTTCGTCTGGTCGGCGAAGGCGCGGAACATGCGGCCGCGCTCATGTGTCACCACGTCGAGCGAGGGCGCCAGCAGCGCCTCGGCGATGGGGTCCCAGTCGCCGACGCCCTCCACCATGCCGATGCCGAGCCCGCCGAAGACGACGGAGCGCACACGGTGCGGATGGGCAAGCGCCAGGAAGGCGGTGATGCGGGCACCCATGGAGTAGCCGAAGACATGCGCCTCGGGGATGCCGAGATGATCGAGCAGCGCCACGGCATCGCCCGCCATCAGCGGCGGCGTGTAGAGCGCCGGGTCGTGCGGCTTGTCGCTTGCGCCATGGCCGCGATTGTCGATGGCGACCACCCGGTAGCCGGCATCGCCCAGCGTCTTCAGCCAGCCGGGAAACACCCAGTTCACATTGGCGCTGGAGGCAAAGCCGTGGATCAACAGCACCGGATCGCCGGCCGGATCGCCTTCGTCGAAGAAGGCAAGCTCGAGACCGTCATGGCTGAAGCGGGAAAAGGGCGGGTTATCGAGATTCATTGCGGGGCCGTCTTTCGTTTCTGTCCACGCTCATACCGTCGTTTGGCCGCCGAGAAAACGGCAGGCCCCGGATTTCTGCTCAGGCGCGACGGTTTTGCATCTACACATTTCAGCCGAAGGCGACTATGGTCCGCGCCAGAAAAGAGCATTTCCACGGAGCATGACATGGCTGGGCACAGCATTCCGCATTTCCAGAACGACGGCGGCCATCGCACGATCGAGATCGGCGTGAAGGAATTCATGTGCGTCGGCGCTTCCGTGCCCTACGACCATCCGCACGTCTTCCTCGACATGGGCGACGACAACGAGAAGGTCTGCCCCTACTGCTCGACGCTCTACCGCTACAATCCGGCGCTGAAGGCCACCCAGACCGAGCCCGCCGGCTGCACCTTCACCAACCAGGTCGCGGCGTAACGGCCGAAAGGCCGGCTTCCCATGTCCCCCATCCAATCCACGACCATCGTCGGAGCCGGTATCGCCGGCCTGACGGCGGCGCTCGCGCTTGCCCGCAAGGGCATTGCCACACATGTGCTCGAACAGGCCCCGGCCCTCGAAGAGGTCGGCGCCGGCCTGCAGCTTTCCCCCAATGCCACGCGCATCCTGACCGACCTCGGCCTTCTCGATGCCGTCAGCGCGCGCTGGAGCGAGCCGGACCATATCCTCCTCACCTCGGGGCTTTCCCTTGCCCCCCTCGCCTCGGTGCCGGCCGGTAGCGCCGCCCGCGCCCGCTGGCACGCGCCCTACGGCGTGTTGCACCGCGCCTCGCTGCAAGCCGTCCTGCTCGATGCCGTGAGGCGCGAACCGCTCTGCACGCTCACCACCGGCCAGCGAATCGAGGAGAGGCAGGCAGCCCTCGCCATTGCACCGGCCGATGTGCTCGTCGCCGCCGACGGCGTCTGGTCGCGGCTGCGGCAGGAAGTGCCCGGCGCCCTGCCCGCCCGCTATTCCGGCAATGTGGCCTGGCGCTTCCTGGTGCCCTATGCCGCCGCGCCGGCCTTCCTCAATCCGCGCACCGTCACAGCCTTTCTCGGCCCGCATGCCCATCTCGTCGCCTATCCGCTGGCCGAGACCGAGGCCTTCAACATCGTCGCCATCCACGCCCAGGCCGACGCGCCGCCGGAAGGCTGGCGGCGCAGGGGCGACACCGCCGCGCGCGAACGCCTGCTGGACGCCTTCGCCGGCTGGCACGCGGATATACGCCGCCTGCTGCCGCAGGCGCAGGATCCCATGGTCTGGCCGCTCTTCGGCTGCCCGGACGGTGCGTGGACGGATGGAAAGACCGTGCTGATCGGCGATGCCGCCCATGCCATGACGCCCTTCGCGGCGCAGGGCGCGGCCATGGCCATCGAGGACGCGGCCTTGCTGGCCAACATGCTGGCGGGCGCGGCGGACAGCGCTCAGGCGCTCCGCCGCTTCGAAGCCCTTCGCCGCGAACGCGTCGCCCGCGTCCGCAGCCGCGGCGCCTTCAACCGCTTCGCCTATCACGCGCGCGGGCCGGTGGCGCTCGCGCGAAACCTCGTGCTGTCCCTGCGCAAGCCGGAAAACCTCGCCGCCGATTTCGACTGGCTCTACGGCTACAGGACGCCGGGCTAGCTGTGTGGTCCCGGAGTGTGATGGTGCGGTAAAAACGAAAAGCTAGAGCCTTGTCCGCAATCCGATCGGAAAAGTGCCCTCACCCGGCTTGCCGGATGAGGGCGGCGCTAATCCTTAAACGGCACGTGCCGCGGCAAGCCCGCGTTCGATATCCGCCCTGATGTCCTTCACGTCCTCAAGACCGATCTGCAGGCGCAGCAGCGGCCCTTCCGTCGGCCCCTTGGCGACGCGGCGGTCGGACAGGTTCACATGCACCGCAAGGCACTCGAAGCCGCCCCAGGAATAGCCGAGGCCGAAAATGCCGAGCGCATCGAGGAAGGCATGGGCCTTCGCCTTGTGCCGCTCCGGCGAACCGCCGTCGAGAACGATGGAGAAGATGCCGCTCGCGCCCTTGAAATCGCGCTTCCAGAGGTCGTGGCCCGGGAAGCTCGGCAGTGCCGGATGCAGCACGCGCGCCACATCGTCGACACCCTCCAGCCAGCGCGCCAGGTCCAGCGCGCTTTCCTGATGCCGCTCCAGCCGCACGCCCATGGTGCGCAGGCCGCGCAGCACCTGATAGGCGTCGTCGGGCGACGCGCAGGTGCCGAGCGTGATCTGGGTGTCGTGCAACTGTTCCCAATGCGCCGCATTGGCCGACACGGTGCCGAACAGCACGTCCGAATGGCCCGCCGGATATTTCGTCGCCGCATGGATGGAAACGTCGACGCCGAAATCGAGCGGACGGAAATAGAGCGGCGTCGCCCAGGTATTGTCCATGGTCACCACCGCGCCATGCTTGTGCGCCGCGGCGGCAATGGCCGGAATGTCCTGCATCTCGAACGTGTTGGAACCCGGCGCTTCCGTGTGCACCAGCTTCGTATTCGGCTTGATCAGCGCTTCGATACCCGCGCCGATGGCCGGATCGTAATATTCGACCGTCACGCCGAGACGCTTCAGCATCGTGTCGCAGAAAAGACGCGTCGGATGATAGACCGAATCGACGATCAGCGCGTGATCGCCGGCAGAGAGATAGGCGAGGAACGGTACGGTGACGGCAGCGAGCCCCGAGGGCACGAGAATGGTGCCGGCAGAGCCTTCCAGTTCGTCGATGGCGGCGCAGAGCGCGTCGGTGGTCGGCGTGCCGCGCGTGCCGTAGGTGTATTTCTGCGCCCGGTTCTCCATTGTCGCGGCATTGGGGAAGAGCACCGTGGACGCATGAACGACGGGCGGATTGACGAAACCGTGATACTCCGCCGGGTCGTTACCGGCATGGGCAAGGCGGGTGTTCACGCCGGCGCCGGCGAGGATTTCGTCTCTGTTTTTCATGGGTTCGGTCCGGGAAAATGCGAGGGATGGATGGCGCGGACTTTTCGCCAGCCGGCCGGTGAGGTCAACCCCATGTGAAAGGATAACGCGGCTTCCAAAGCGCTTAAAGTGTTAAACAGGTCGAATTTGCGCGGTTTACTGCACAAATCCCCGGTTTTTCGCCCAAAAATTCGTCAAATGCCAACATTTTTGGGGCGTCCGCCGGAAAATGGCCGGCCCGACTTGACCCTGCGGAATTTTGAGCATGAGATAAGCATCCTCGCGCCGGGAGGGTGGCGAGTTCCATAGGCGCGCCCGAAAGGGTGCGGGGCCTGCGGACAAAACAAAGACAACAGAAAAAGGTTGTGAAAAAATGGCAAAAAAAATCGTGACGGCGCTCGTCGGCGCTGCCGTACTGGGGCTTGGCGCAACGGCAGCACAGGCGGACACGCTCTCTGACGTGAAGGCCAAGGGCTTCGTGCAGTGCGGCGTGAACGGCTCGAACCTCGCCGGTTTCGGCGCACAGGATTCGGCGGGCAACTGGGCCGGTCTCGACGTTGATCTCTGCAAGGCCGTGGCCGCTGCCGTCTTTGGCGACGCGACCAAGGTGAAGTACACGCCGCTCTCGGCCAAGGACCGCTTCCCGGCCCTGCAGTCCGGCGAAATCGATATTCTCGCCCGCAACACCACCTGGAGCGTCAGCCGCGATTCGCAGCTCGGCTTCGATTTCCGCGCCGTGAACTACTATGACGGCCAGGGCTTCATGGTGAAGAAGGAACTCGGCGTGAAGTCCGCGCTGGAACTGTCCGGCGCCTCGGTCTGCGTGCAGTCCGGCACGACCACCGAACTGAACCTTGCCGACTACTTCCGCTCCAACAACATGGACTTCAAGCCGGTCGTCTTCGAAGCGCAGGACGAAGCCGACGCCGCCTACAATGCCGGCCGTTGCGACGCCTACACGACCGACGCCTCGGGCCTCTACTCGATCCGCCTGAAGATGGCCAACCCGGACGACCACATGGTTCTGCCGGAAATCATCTCCAAGGAGCCGCTCGGCCCGGCCGTTCGCCAGAACGACTCCAAGTGGTTCGACATCGTGACCTGGTCGCACTACGCCATGGTGGCCGCCGAGGAATTCGGCATCACGACGGCGAATGTCGAAGAGATGAAGAAGTCCGCCAACCCGGACATCAAGCGCTTCCTCGGCGAAGAAGCTGACTCGACCATCGGCGCCGACCTCGGCCTGCCGAAGGACTGGGCCGTGCAGATCATCAAGGCTGTCGGCAACTATGGCGAATCCTTCGAGCGCAATGTCGGCGAAGGTTCCCCGCTCAAGATCGCCCGCGGCCTGAACGCGCTGTGGACGAAGGGCGGCCTGCAGTACGCTCCGCCGATCCGCTAAGTCCGGATACGACCTCGGGAGGGCGGCTGTCCGCCGCCCTCCTCTTTAAATGAACGCCCGGAAAACAGGGCGAAAACAACGTCAGGGGAAATGCATGGCTCTTGCGGATGCCCGAACAGGGTCCGGCGAACCGCCGAAGGTATCGCTTCTCTACAATCCGGCGCTCAGAAGCACCGCCTACCAGGTCATCACGCTCGTCGTGATCATCGGGGCGGTCTGGTACGCCTGGAACAACGTCGTCCAGAACCTTGCGCGCGCGAACATGACGGCCGGCTTCGGCTTCCTGAACAGCCGCGCCGGCTTCGACCTTGCGCAGACGCTGATCGCCTATTCGAGCGACTCGACCTATTTCCGCGCGCTGCAGGTCGGCCTTCTCAACACGCTGGTCGTGGCAGCCGCCGGCATCGTCACCGCCACCGTGGTCGGCCTCCTGGTCGGCATCGGGCGGCTGTCGCACAACTGGCTGGTCACGCGGCTGTGCACGGTCTATGTGGAAATCTTCCGCAACATCCCGCCGCTGCTCGTCATCTTCTTCTGGTATCTCGGCGTTCTCGCCCTGTTGCCATCGATCCGCACCATCTTCCAGAACCTGAAGGAAGACCCCGATGCGGTCTTCTTCATCTCGAACCGCGGCATCTACATGCCCGCGCCGGTCTTCGGCGAAGGGTTCGGCGTGGTCCTGGCCGCCATCGCGCTCGGCATCGTCGCCGCCATCGTCTTCACGATCTGGGCTAATGCCCGCCAGCGCGCCACGGGCCAGCGCCCGCCGGTGCTGTGGGTCAACCTGGCGCTCATCGTGCTCTTCCCCCTCGCCGTCTTCCTGGTGATGGGCAGCCCGCTGACGCTCGATTACGCCGTGCCCGGCTCCTTCAACATGAAGGGCGGCATGGTCATCGGGCCGGAATTCCTGGCGCTCTACCTGGCACTCTCGCTCTACACGGCCTCGTTCATTGCCGAGATCGTGCGCGCCGGCATCCGCGGCGTGTCCAAGGGTCAGTCGGAAGCCTCCTATGCGCTCGGCCTTCGGCCCGGCCAGGCGACGCGCCTCGTGGTGCTGCCGCAGGCGCTGCGCATCATCATTCCGCCGCTCACCTCGCAGTATCTCAATCTCATCAAGAACTCCTCGCTCGCGGTGGCCGTCGGTTATGCCGACCTCGTCGCGGTCGGCGGCACCATCCTCAACCAGTCCGGCAAGTCGATCGAGATCATTTCGATCTGGATGCTGATCTATGTCTCGATCAGCCTCATCACCTCGCTGTTGATGAACTGGTTCAATGCCAAGATGGCCCTGGTGGAGCGCTGAGATGACCGAGAGCATTACCTACGTCCGCGAACGGTTCCTCGAGGCGGAAAAGCCGCCGGCCTCCGAAAAGTCGGCCTTCGCCTGGATCCGCAACAACCTCTTCGCCTCGTGGAAGGACAGTCTCCTGTCCATCCTCGCCATCACGGCGATCCTCTACTACCTGCCGAAGGCCCTCAACTGGCTGTTCGTCTCGGCGGTCTGGACCGGCGCCGATCGCACGGCCTGTCTCACCACCGAACAGGGCGGCCAATTGCCGGCTGGCTGGAGCGGTGCCTGCTGGGCCTATGTGAACGACCGCTTCGTGCAGTTCATGTTCGGCTCCTATCCGCGTGACGAACTGTGGCGGCCGCTGCTGGTCGTCGCCATGTTCGTGGCGCTGCTGGTTCCCTTCCTGATGCCGAAGGTGCAGCGCAAGGGGCTGAACGCGCTCCTGCTCCTCGTCGCCTTCCCCATCGTGTCGTTCTTCCTCCTGCTCGGCGGCGTCTTCGGCCTGCGGCATGTGGAAACGTCGCTCTGGGGCGGCCTGATGGTGACGCTGATCATCTCCTTCGTCGGCATCGTCGTGTCGCTGCCCGCCGGCATCCTGCTGGCGCTCGGACGGCGCTCGCGCATGCCGATCATGAAGACGGTCTGCGTCGTCTTCATCGAACTGATCCGCGGCGTGCCGCTGATCACCGTTCTCTTCATGGCCAGCGTGCTGCTGCCGCTGTTCCTGGAACCCGGCAACAATATCGACAAGTTCCTGCGCGCGCTCATCGGCGTGTCGATCTTCGCGTCCGCCTATATGGCGGAGGTTATTCGCGGTGGTCTTCAAGCCATTCCGAAAGGACAATATGAAGCGGCCGACGCACTTGGTCTAAACTACTTCCACAAAATGACCTTCGTCGTGCTTCCGCAGGCCATCAAGCTCGTGATCCCCGGCATCGTGAACACCTTCATCGGCATGTTCAAGGATACCTCCCTCGTCACGATCATCTCGATGTATGACCTGCTGGGCATCGTGAAGGCGAGTTTTGGGGATTCGGGCTGGATCACGCCGGTCACGCCCTTGACGGGCCTGATCTTCGCTGGCTTCACGTTCTGGATTTTCTGCTTCGGCATGTCGCGCTACTCGGCCTTCGTGGAACGCCGGCTCGACACGGGCCATAAAAGATAACTGAGAGGAACAAACAATGGCTAACCAGGCCCAGGCGCAAAAGATGACGGTCTCCGCGACGGATGTCGCCGTCGAGATTGTCAACATGAACAAGTGGTACGGCGAATTCCACGTGCTGCGCGACGTCAATCTGAAGGTCATGAAGGGCGAGCGCATCGTCATCGCCGGTCCGTCGGGCTCCGGCAAGTCGACGATGATCCGCTGCATCAACCGCCTCGAGGAGCACCAGAAGGGCCAGATCGTCGTCGACGGCATCGAGTTGACCAACGACCTGAAGAAGATCGACGAAGTGCGCCGCGAAGTCGGCATGGTGTTCCAGCACTTCAACCTCTTCCCGCATCTGACGATCCTGGAAAACTGCACGCTCGCGCCGATCTGGGTGCGCAAGATGCCGAAGAAGGACGCCGAGGAAGTGGCGATGCACTATCTCAAGCGCGTCAAGATCCCCGAGCAGGCCTACAAATACCCCAGCCAGCTCAGCGGCGGCCAGCAGCAGCGCGTGGCCATTGCCCGCGCCCTGTGCATGACGCCCAAGATCATGCTCTTCGACGAGCCCACCTCGGCCCTGGACCCCGAGATGGTCAAGGAAGTGCTGGACACCATGATCGGCCTGGCCGAGGACGGCATGACCATGCTCTGTGTGACCCACGAGATGGGCTTTGCCCGCAGCGTGGCCGACCGCGTGATCTTCATGGCCGAGGGCAAGATCATCGAGCAGGCCCCGCCCGCCGAGTTTTTCGACAATCCGCAGCACGAGCGCACCAGGCTCTTCCTCAGCCAGATCCTGCACTAGCATTTTCAGCCGGAGCGTCATCGCTTCGGCGCCGGATCATGCGACACACGAAAGGCGGGCTCAGCGGCCCGCCTTTTTCTTTGGCCTAGAGTTTGTCAGGGAAAAGTGGGAACCGGTTTTCCCGGAAAGACAAACGAAAACAAAAGAACTTAGAGCATGTCTGGTTCAATCTGAACCTGACATGCTCTGAAGTATCTGCCCTGAACGTCACCTGGCGCGCAGCTCCGCCCGCAGTTTCAGCGGGCTCGCGCCGAAATGATTGCGGAAGGCGCGCGAAAACGCCGAGAGGCTGTCGAAGCCGCTGCGTAGCGCCACATCCTGGATGGATAGCGAGGTATCGCGCACCAGCCTCTGCGCCGCCGTCAGGCGCAGGCGCAGGTAATATTTGCCCGGCCCGATGCCGAGCCCGGCGGTGAAGAGCGTTTCCAGCTTGCGCGTCGAAAAGCCGAGTCGGCGGGCGAGCGCCGCAATGGTCAGCGGCCGGTCGATGGTGCGCTCCATCAGCCGGATGGCGGCGGCCAGATCCGGCTGGCGCTCACCGAGCCGGCCGAGCGAGACGAGCGGCTGCGCATCCGTCGCCGAATGCACCTCGTCATAGACGAAGACGCTCGCCACATCGAGCGCCACGGCCGAGCCGAACTGTTCGCGCACCAGGTGCAGCATCATGTCGAAGGTCGGCGAGGCGCCGCCCGAGGTCCACAGCGGCCCGTCCGTGACGAAGCGGTCGGCGCGCACGTTGAGCGCGGGAAAGGCGGCGGCAAAGTCCTCCAGCTCTTCCCAGTGCGCGGTGGCATCGCGCCCGTCCAGCAGGCCGGAACGGGCAAGCAGCCAGCAACCCGACTCGATGCCGGCGACGACGCCGAAGCGCTGCGCCACCTTCTTCAGCCGGCCGACGAAAGCGCGGTCGGCGTGGCGGTCCTGGTTGAAGCCGGCGATCAGAAAGAGGGCATCGCCGCTCGTCACATCGGCAAAGGCGCCATCCACGCGCACCTCCACCCCGCAGGTCAGAAGCACCGGCCTGCCCTGCGGCGAGAGGATCGTCCAGCGGAAAACCGGCTCCGGCACGACGCGGTTCGCCGCGCGCATCGGATCGAGAACCGAGGCCAGCGACATGATCGAGGACTCGGGCAGAAGGACGATCGTGACATCGAGCGGCCCTTGCCGCGGAGCTTTTTTGACCATGTGGAAATTGTCAAAAAAGATGCAGCTTATGTCAATCGACAAAAATGCTTTCGGGCATGATCGGCCTCACAGGAAATCTGGAGATGCAGCCCGGATTGTGGTGAGAACCCCTGTACCCCGAACACCCTGATCCGAATATTACCGGAACGGGTTGGCGAGCCGAAAGGCGGACCAACCCGTTTTTTTTGCCATTTTCCGCCTGTGGCGCGCCGCGTTCCGGCAACGCACGGAACCCGCCCCGCCTTTTTGCGTTATGCCGCAAACAAGCAGGAAAGGTCCCCCATGTTGAAGCTCAAGTCAGGCATCGCCGCAGGCGTGCTCTCCGTCGCGGTCACCCTCACCTCTTTCTTCCCGGCCCAGGCCGCGACCTTCGCCCGCGTGCCGGTGCCGGAAGCCTCGGCCGTCGAAAAGGTGCAGTATCGTTACGAGCGGCGCATGGAGCGGCGTATGGATCGCCGCTGGCACGGCCATCGCGGCTATCGCGACTACCGTCCGGGCTATCGCCGTCATTCGGATGGCTGGTGGTATCCGCTGGCCGCCTTCGGCCTTGGCGCGGCGATAGGCGGCGCGATCGCCAACGACCGTCAGGCTGGCGGGTCGCATGTCAGCTGGTGCGCGAACCGTTACCGCTCGTACCGCGCCTACGACAACACGTTCCAGCCGAACAACGGCCCGCGCCGGGCCTGCCTGTCGCCCTATTCGCGATAAGCATCTTCCACGACGGGGCCGCAAGGCCCCGTCAGCCTTTGCGCAGGCCGTCCAGCAGGACGCGGAACCCCTCGACCGCGCGCTTCGAGGTTTCCTCGGGGCGTTCCGAATGGGCGATCCACAGGGCCGCATGACTGCTCGCGCCATTGATGAGACGCGCCGCCACTTCCGTATCGATATCCGCCATCATGCCATCGGCCTTCAACTGCTCGATGCTCCGGCTCAGCGCCGCGATGCAGCCGTTGTTCGTCGGCCATTGCGAGATATCGCCGAGCACCGCAGGCCCGTCGCGGAACATGATGCGCTGGATTTCCGGCTCCAGCGCCATCTCGATATAGGCGACGCATTCCTCGACGAAACCCTGCCAGCGATTGGGCGCCGCAGCCGAGATGCGGTTGAGCCGTGCCGTCATTTCCGCATCGATCTCGCGGATGACGGCCTGAAGCAGCCCCTTCTTGTCGCCGAAATGGTGGTAGAGCGCACCGCGCGTCAGCCCCGCCCCGGCCGTGAAATCGTCCATGGACGCCGCCGCATAGCCGACCGTGCCGAAGGCATGGCGGCCGGCGGCGATCAGCTTGGCCCGGGTTTCGGCAATCATTTCCTCGCGCGGCTTGCGCATGGCGTCTCCTCATTCACATACGCCGCGTATTTTATTTGACATACGCTCCGTATGCAACTATCTCATCGACATACGCTGCGTATGTAATTTCGGAATCGTCCCTTTGCAGGAGCAGACCATGTCCAATCCCTATCGAGAGATTTTCAGCGTGCCCGGAACGAAAGGCTTTTCGGCCGCCGGTTTCCTCGCACGCCTCCCCATCGCCATGGCGCCCATCGGCATCGTCGCCATGCTGTCGCAGACGCACGGTGAATACTGGCTCGCCGGCGCCGTCTCGGCCACCTATGCCCTCACCAACGCGCTCATCGCCCCGCAGATTTCCCGCTTCGTCGACCGTTTCGGCCAGTCGGCCGTGCTGACGCCCGCGACCGTCGTCTCGGTTCTCGCCTTCCTCGTCCTCATCGCCAGCGCCCATCAGGACTGGCCGGTCTGGACGCTCTTCGCCTCGGCCTTCCTTGCCGCCGCCATGCCCAGCATGCCGGCCATGCTGCGCGCCCGCTGGACGGAAATCTTCCGCGACCGGCCGGAACTCAACACCGCCTTCGCCTTCGAGTCGGCCGCCGACGAACTGGTCTATATCGCCGGCGCGTCGCTGTCCGTCGGGCTCGCGGTCGCGCTCTTCCCGGAAGCCGGCATGCTGGCAAGCACGCTCTTCCTTGCCGTCGGCACCTTCGCCTTCGTGCTCCAGCGCGCCACCGAGCCGACCGTACGCCATGTCGCCGGCAGCCCGGCACAGAAATCGGCGATCCGCCTGCGCCCGGTGCAGGTCATCACGCTGGCCCTCATCTTCGTCGGCTCCACCTTCGCCACCGCCGAGGTCAGTGCCGTCGCGATCACCAAGGACCTCGGCCAGCCCAATGCCGCCAGCCTCGTCATCGGCGTCTATGCCGTCGGCTCCTTCGTCGTCGGCCTCATCCTCGGTGCGCTGAACCCGAGAATGGCGCTGCACAAGCAGCTGATGATCGCCGTCGTCGTGCTCGCCCTCACCGCCCTGCCGCTCCCCTTCGCCGGCACGGTGCCGCTGCTCGCCGCCGCCGTCTTCCTCAGCGGCATCGCGATCTCGCCGACCTTCATCACCGCCTTCGGCCTCGTCGAACGCCGCGTGCCGGCCGCCATGCTGACGGAAGGCGTCACCTGGGTCACGACGGGCATCGGCATCGGCATGGCGCTGGGCGCCTTCGTCGCCGGCTGGGTGGTCGATACGTTCGGCGCGCAGAACGGCTTCTGGGTCTCCGTCGCCGCCGGCCTTGCCGCGGTGCTCACCATCGGCCTCGGCCAGGGCACGCTCGCCGGGGAGGCATGCGACGACGCCTGCCCGCTGCCGCAGGCCGCGGAATGAAACCATGGGGCGCGGCTTGACTGCCGCGCCTCATCGCATTACGAGCGAGGCAAGGTCGCAGATGCCTGCCGCTCGCAGACGAAAGTCCCGGTGAAATCTGCCTTGAAAATGTCCCCGACCCTCGAAGCATTTCGTGCGGCAGGCAATGCGAGCCCCTCCCTCCCTGACGAAATGCGCCGATGAGGAGAGCGGGATGTCGCACGACAGACCCCATTCGAACCCTTTTCTGAGTGCGCCGCTTGGCGCGCTTTTCCTGAAGACGGCCGCGCCGATCGTCTTCGTCATGAGCATGAGCGGTCTTCTGACCGTCATGGATGCGGTCATGCTCGGCCTCTATGTCGGGCCGCAGGCCGTCGCCGCGGTGACGGCGGTCTTTCCCCTCTTCATGCTGCTCGTCGCCGTCGCGACGCTCGTCGGCAGCGGCATGGCGAGCGGACTTGCCCGCGCGCTCGGCGGGAGCGATCTCACCTCCGCCCGCACGATCTTTGCGACCGCTCATTGGCTGGCGCTTGCCGTGAGCATGGCCTTCATCGCCGGCTTCCTGGCCGTCGGCCATTCGCTCGTCGCCGGCATTGCCAACGGCGCGCCCGGCCTCGGCGACATGGCCTATGCCTACATGTCCATCGTCGCCGTCTTCTCGCCCGTCCAGCTTCTCTTGGCGATCAATGTCGATGCCCTGCGCTGCGAGGGGCGGACCGGGCTGATGGCGTTGGCAAGCCTCGCCATCTCGCTCGCCAACCTCCTCTTCAACTACCTGCTGATCGTGCAGTTCGATATGGGCGTCGCCGGCTCCGCCTTCGGCACGGTGCTTGCCCAGGGGGTGGCGCTCAGTGGCCTCGCCCTCTTCCGGGCAAGCGGGCGAACGCCCCTCCGCTTGACCGACGCCCTGACGTGGCCGCCGGCCTTTTGCACGACCGCCCGCGCCATCCTCGCGCTCGGCGCACCGCAGAGCCTCGGTTTCGTCGGCCTCGCCCTCGTTTCCGCCGCCGTCATCGCAGCGCTGCACTATTCGGCCGGCGAGGCCTACGCCACGCTGGTTTCGGCCTATGGCATCGTCACGCGCATCCTCACCTTCGCCTATCTCCCGCTGCTCGGCATGAGCCAGGCCGTTCAGGTGATCCTCGGCCAGAACCGCGGCGCAGGCTTGCGGCGACGCGCCGACGACACCCTCCGCCTCGGCCTGATGACGGTCCTTGCCTATTGCCTTCTCGTCGAGATCGCGCTTGCCGTCTTCCCGGCCGATATCGGCGCGCTCTTCGTCGGGGACACCGCGGTCATCGCCGCCGTTACCCGCATCATGCCGGTCATGACGGCGCTCTACGTGCTGTCCGGTCCGCTGATGGTGATAGGCGGGTATTTCCAGGCGACGGGCGATGCCCGGCGCGCGGCGGTGCTCGGCCTTGCGAAACCCTATCTCTTCACCCTGCCGCTTGTCGCCGGCCTGACGGTACGCCTCGGCGAAGGTGGCCTCTGGTACGCGATGCCGGCCGCCGATCTCCTGCTCTTCGCCCTCACCCTTGCCGTCCTGCGGCAAACGGCGCGTCGGCATGACCTGCGCTGGGGATTGTTCACCAGAGAACCGGCCTGAAAACAAAAAGCCGCCCGGCGGAACCGGGCGGCTTTTTTGGGGATCGCTTGTCGCCGTCAGACCAGACGGCTCTGCTCCAGCGCCGCTTCCACGAAGCTCGCGAAGAGCGGGTGCGGGTCGAGCGGACGGCTCTTCAGCTCCGGGTGATACTGCACGCCGATGAACCACGGATGGTCGGGATATTCCACCGTCTCCGGCAGCAGGCCGTCCGGCGACATGCCGGAGAAGACGAGGCCACAGCTTTCCAGCTTGCCCTTGTAGTCGACGTTCACTTCATAGCGGTGGCGATGGCGTTCGGAAATCTCCGTCGAACCGTAGATGTCGGCGATCTTCGTGCCGCCCTTCAGCGCCGCGCGATAGGCGCCGAGGCGCATCGTGCCGCCGAGGTCGCCGGCAACGGAACGCTTTTCCAGCTCGTTGCCCTTCACCCATTCGGTCATCAGGCCGACGACCGGCTCGGCGGTCTTGCCGAATTCGGTGGACGAGGCCTTGGTGATGCCGGCGAGGTTGCGGGCCGCTTCCACCACGGCCATCTGCATGCCGAAGCAGATGCCGAAATAGGGCACCTTGCGCTCGCGGGCAAAACGCGCCGCGTTGATCTTGCCTTCCGAGCCGCGTTCGCCGAAGCCGCCGGGAACGAGGATGCCGTGCACCTTCTCCAGATACGGCGCCGGGTCTTCCTTCTCGAAGATCTCCGACTCGATCCACTCGAGCTTGACCTTGACGTGATTGGCAATGCCGCCGTGATAGAGCGCCTCGATCAGCGACTTGTAGGCGTCCTTGAGACCGGTGTACTTGCCGACGATGGCGATCGTCACCTCGCCCTCGGGCGTCTTGATGCGATCGGAAACGTCCTGCCAGGCTTCCAGGCGCGGCTTCGGCGCCGGCTCGATGCCGAAGGCGGCGAGCACTTCGTCGTCGAGGCCTTCCTTGTGGTAGGCGAGCGGCACGTCGTAGATCGAGGCCACGTCGAGGGCCTGGATGACGGCGGACGGGCGCACGTTGCAGAACAGCGAAAGCTTCTTGCGTTCCGCCTCCGGGATTTCCCGGTCGGCGCGCACGAGAAGGATGTCCGGGTGGATGCCGAGCGCCTGCAGTTCCTTGACGGAGTGCTGCGTCGGCTTGGTCTTCAGCTCGCCGGCGGCCGGAATATAGGGCATCAGCGTCAGGTGAACATAGACGGCCGTGCCGCGCGGCAGGTCGTTGCCGAGCTGGCGGATCGCCTCCATGAAGGGCATCGCCTCGATATCGCCCACCGTGCCGCCGATCTCGCAGAGCACGAAGTCGTAATCGTCATTGCCTTCGGTGACGAAGTTCTTGATCTCGTTGGTGATGTGCGGGATCACCTGCACCGTCTTGCCGAGATAGTCGCCACGACGCTCCTTCTCCAGCACCGACATATAGATCTGGCCGGTGGTGAAGTTGTTGCTCTTCTTCATCCGCGTGGTGATGAAGCGCTCGTAGTGGCCCAGGTCCAGGTCGGTCTCGGCACCGTCATCGGTGACGAAGACTTCGCCGTGCTGGAAGGGGGACATCGTGCCTGGATCGACGTTGATGTACGGATCCAGCTTCCGGAGGCGTACGCGGTAGCCGCGGGCCTGAAGGAGAGCTCCGAGTGCAGCGGCTGCGATGCCTTTTCCGAGGGAAGAAACCACGCCGCCAGTGATGAATACATATCGCGCCATGGGAGTCACCGGATACCTTTTCAAAATCGATTCCGCCACCGAAAAATCACCTTGGGCGTGATTTCGGAAGTCGCAATCGGCGTTTTACACAGAAGAAGGCCGGTTGGTTTAACCCAACCGGCCGGTTTGTTTTCGTTCCTGCGGCTTACTGGCCGCTCGGGACGCCGGCGTTGCCGCCCGTACCCGTCGCACCACCCGTACCGGTGCCCGTCGTCGCGGTGCCGGAACCCGTGGTCGCGTTGCCGGCGTCCGTGTTACCGGTCGCCGCGCCGCCCTCGGTCGGAACGGCATCTGTGCCGGTCGTCGCAGGCGTCTGGTTCGTGTTGGTATTGTTCTCGGTGCCCTGCGTCTGCTCGCCGCCGCCGAGTGCGTCGAGAACGCCGCCCGTGCCGGTCGTGCCGGGGATACGGTCGAGAATGTCCGTCGGCTGCGTTTCGTAGCGGGCGAGAATGCCCATGCCGAGCGCGAGGACAAAGAACAGCGTGGCGAGGATCGCCGTCGTGCGCGTCAGCGCATTGGCCGTGCCGCGAGCCGACATGAAGCCGGAGCCGCCGCCGATGCCGAGGCCGCCGCCTTCAGACCGCTGAATCAGCACGACGCCGATCAGCGCGACGACGACCATGAGATAGATGACGAGCAAGATGGTCTGCATGTTTTCAAGGTCCCGGCCAGACGGCCCACATTTTCAGGTTTGCGGCTCAATATACCAAGCCGTGCGCCATTCCAAGCCCTTACCGGCCAATCCGCCCGCCCTTTTGCGGGCAGGCGAAGAAAGCCTCAGGCGGTCAACGCTTCGTATGCGCGGTAGATGGCAAGGAAATCGTCCGATTTCAAGCTCGCCCCGCCGATCAGCGCGCCGTCGACATTGGCGACGCCCATCAGTTCCCGGGCATTGCCGGGCTTGACCGAACCGCCATAGAGAATGCGCATCGTGGCGCCCTCGCCGGCAAAGCGCGCGGTGAGTTCGGCGCGCATGAAGGCATGGGCTTCCTCCACGTCCGCCGCCGTCGGCGTCAGGCCCGTGCCGATGGCCCAGACGGGCTCATAGGCGATCACGGTGTTTTCCGCCGTCGCGCCATCCGGCACGGAACCGGCAAGCTGCGTCTTCAGGACGTCGAGCGTCTTGCCGGCCTTGCGCTCGTCGCCGGTCTCGCCGATGCAGACGATGGCGACGAGATCGTTCTTGTGGGCGATCTCGGCCTTGGCGCGCACCAGCGCGTCGCTCTCCTTGTGGTCCGTGCGGCGCTCGGAATGGCCGACGATGACGTGGGTGCCGAAGCAGTCGGCGATCATCTCGGCGGAGATGTCGCCGGTATGCGCGCCGGAAGCCTTCTCATGGCAATCCTGCGCGCCGATCTTGAGCGGGCTGTCGTCGCACAACGCGGTGGCGACATAGAGCAGCGTGGCGGGCGGGCAGATCAGCGTTTCGACCTTTGTCGAGAGCGGCCCCTTCACGCCTTCGGCCATCGCCTTGATCTGGTCCAGCGATGCGCGCGTGCCGTTCATCTTCCAGTTTCCGGCGACGAGCGGTGTAACGTCCGGGGTCATGGGCCTCTCCATCCTTAAATGTCCATCCGCAAGCGGCGTAGCAAATCGACGGCGGCAAGAAAAGATGCGTTTATGGCGCCACGACTCGAATATTCTTTCCGCCTGAAACGTAATATGCGCACGCGAAGATGCGTTCGAGGAAGGATGGATGGGGCTCATGCTTCCCTCACGATACTTTATGGCAGCGACCCTGACGGCATTTCTGCTTGCCGGAGGCGTCGTCGCGCAGGATAGCGCCGGGGAGCAGCAGACGCGCGGCCTGATGCCGATCAAGACCGCGGTCGGCCGCGTGACGGCCGAGGAAACGCAGGCCTCCCCCGAGGTCGGCGCAAGACGCATGGCGCTGGTCATCGGCATGGCCGCCTATACCTCCATCTCGCCGCTGCGCAATACCGAGTCGGATGCGCGCGCCGTTGCCGCCATGCTGGAGCGCCTTGGCTTCGTGGTCGATCTTGCCATCGACGTCCCCCTCGCCCAGATGAAGGACACCATCGCCGCCTTCTCGCGCCGGTCGGAAACGGCCGATATCGCCATGGTCTATTATGCCGGCCACGGCGTGGAGGCGGCCGGCGAGAACTACCTCATCCCCATCGACATCAAGGTCGACGATCCCTCCAGGGTTCCCGAACAGGCAGTCAGCCTCACCACGGTGCTCGGCAGCGTGGCCCATGCGCGCAAGCTGCGCATCGTCATCCTCGATTCCTGCCGCAACAACCCCTTCCCCGCCGTCGCCGCCCGCGGCCTTGCGGCGGCAAGCGGCGGCGTACAGGCCACGCAGAATGCGGCGCTCGGCGGCGACGGCCTTTCCGCGCCGGACCCGTCACAGGGCATGCTGGTCATCTATGCGGCCGAGGGCGGCAAGGTCGCGCTCGACGGCGACGGCGACCACAGCCCCTTCGCCACCGCGATCCTCGAAAACCTGCCGCGCCCGAATATCGAGATCGGCCTCGTCTTCCGCCAGATCCGCGACCGTGTGATGGCGGAGACCGGCAACCGCCAGCAGCCGCATTTCTACGGCTCGCTCTCGGGCGCGCCGTTCTTCCTTGCCGGCGAGGACGAGGCGGTCGCCGACATCGCCGACAAGGCGGGCCAATGGCAGGCGCTGAAGCCGGAACAGGCCGTGCAGCTTGCCAGCCTTGCCGAGGAAGGCAACACCCGCGCCATGATCGGCCTCGGCTATATGGCGCTCTCGCCCGATACCAAGAAGTTCGAGCCGGCGAAGGCCTTCGAACTCTTCAAGAAGGCGGCGGATGCGGGCGATGCGGAGGCCATGTTCGAACTCGGCAAGCTCTATGAGAAAGGCATCGGCACGGCGCAGAACGTGCCCGAGGCCCTGAAACTCTACCGCCAGTCCGCCGATCTGGGTTTCGCCGACGCCATCAACGATCTCGGCTTCCTCTATTATCAGGGCGCCGAGGGGCTGGCGCGCGATCCGAAGAAGGCCGTCGACCTCTTCATCAAGGCTGCCGACCTGCGTCATCCGCAGGCCATGTTCAACGTCGCCGCGCTGATCGACGACGGGCTCGTGCCGGGCAAGACGCCCGAGGACGCGGCCGCCTATCTCTATGCGGCCCTGCGCTCGGGGGTGGAGGATGTGCTGGACCAGCTCACGTCGCGCCCGACCATGTTCAAGCCCGAGACCCGCCGCGCGCTGCAGGCGCAGCTTCACAAGAACAATTTCTACGCCGGTGCCCTCGATGGCCAGATCGGTTCCGGCACGCAGCGCAGCATGAGAATCGCATTCGGCCGCACCGATTAATCAAAACAGGGGGACTATCATGCATTCAGAAAAACACGGAATGACACGCGCATCCGCGACCGTCGTCGCTTTGGCCATGGCGCTGGCGCCTGTCGGCACGGCCTACGGTCAAACGACCCCCGGCGGCGGCGGCACGCATTCGGGCACCCACGAGGAAAACTCCTATCCCCGCTCAAGGCCAAGCCTCAGCGACTACGAGACGACCGCCATCACGCGCAACGTCGATGCCGTGCGCAACGAATGCGCCGATCTCGATCCCCGCTACCGCATCGACTGCCTGCGCAAGGGCCTGATCGAGGTCGCGCAGCGCATTCCCGAATCGGGCGATTATGCCCCGGCGCGCGCCATCATCGCCGAAGCCGCCGCCAAGCTCGGCGAGGTCCAGCGTAAGCACGCCGACCCGGCGGCGGAAGAAAAGAAATCGAGCGGCAACGCTCGCATCGCCGCGAACCGCACCTACAAGGCCGTCAAGCGCGAAGAACTTGCCGAGGCCATGGCGGAAGCCACCAAGATCATCGAGGAAGCCGAGACGAAGCTGCTGCGCGCCGGCGAGAACTCGGAGAAGCGCGCCGCCCACTACCAGCAGATCGCGACGGCCATCGGCTCGACGAAGGTCCTGCTGCGCTCCTGAGCATTTCCAGCCGAAGCGTTATGCTTCGGCGTCGGACAATGCGACAAACAAAAGACCAGCATTTCCAGCCGAAGCTTTTTGCTTCGGCGTCGGACAATGCGGCAAACAGGAGACCAGCATTTCCGGCCGAAGCGGCGTCGCTTAGCGCGCCAGAATCCAGTTCAGCGTTTCCCGCCAGTCGGTCATGCGCACGGGGGTGCCGTGACCGCCTGTCTGGAACAGCACGAACTGCGTGGGAATACCGGCCTTCAGCAGCTTTCGGAAGACGGCGATCTGGTCATTGGCGGCATAGACGCTGTCGCTGTCGCCATGGGTGAAGAAGACGGGCAGCTTCGCCTTGAAGGCGGGCGTCTTGGCATAGTCGCCATCCGCCGCTCCGCCCATCAGCACCATGCCGGAGAGGCTTTTCACCGCCGACGCGTCGCGCACCACGCGGGCGCAGATGAAGCTGCCCATCGAGGCGCAGACGAGGATGACGGGCTTTTCGGGCGAAAGCGCCTTGGCCGTCAGGATAAGGCCGGACACCCGCGCCGCGCCCGCATCGTCGAAGGACGGTACGCTCGGCGCATAGTAGGCGCCGCCATTCTGTACGGCGAGGTTCTTCAGGCGGTTGAAATTGCCGCCGAAATTCCAGTCGTTGTTGCCGAGCCGCCGGTCGCCGCCACGGCCGTGGATGAAGATGACGGTGAAGGCCGCGCCCTCGCGCTTGCCGGTCATCGCCACGTCGATCGGCCCGGCGGGCGTGTCGATCGTCAGGTTCGCCTGCGCCTTCTTCACCGCCGTCGAGACATAGGCCGATTTCACGCGACGCTCCGGCACCTGGTCGCGCCCGTTGATGTCGCGCATTTCCTGATAGTCCACGACGCGCAGCGCCCCGCCATCGGCGGTCTCGACCACCTGGCCATAGGAAAACAGGTCGTCCTTCCAGGGCTTCAGCGTCAGTGCGGCGGCCTCGTTCGCCGCAAAACCGGCAAAAAGCGCGGCCAAAACCAGCCGGCGCAGGCAATGAACTGTGGACTGAGGCATGAACTGGCGCTCCCTTGCGGTGGCGATACTTGCCATCCGCCCGCGCGCAACGCAATCCTCCGTCAGCGACCGGTGTGCCCGGCATCGCGAAAACCCACGAAATCTGGCAGAGTCGCCCGTGATTCGCCGACGCTCCGATGACGCCCAGGCTCGATCCCTTGGGATCGGCGGGCAGAACCGGCAAACGGAACAAACTCTGAACGGCCCATGCAAGACGACAACAACGACCTTTTCGCCAATATGCCCTCCGAGCCCGCCCGGGAACCCGCCGCGCCGCAGGAAAAGCCCGCTCCGGCCCCGGCCACAGAAGCGCGCCCCGCGCCGCCCAGCGAAGGCACCGGCGGTTACGATGCCTCGGCCATTCGCGTGCTCGAGGGCCTCGAGCCCGTGCGCATGCGCCCCGGCATGTATATAGGCGGCACGGACGAGAAGGCGCTGCACCATCTCTTCGCCGAAGTCATCGACAACTCGATGGACGAAGCCGTCGCGGGCCATGCCAATTTCATCGAGGTCAATCTCGATGCTGAGGGCTTCCTGACCGTCACCGACAACGGCCGCGGCATCCCGGTGGAAAACCACCCGCAAATGCCGGGCAAGTCGACACTGGAAGTCATCCTCACGGTGCTGCATGCCGGCGGCAAGTTCGACGGCAAGGCCTATGAAACGTCGGGCGGTCTGCACGGCGTCGGCGTCTCGGTCGTCAACGCGCTCTCCGACCAGCTCGAAGTCGAGGTCGCTCGCAACAAGAAGCTCTACCGCCAGCGCTTTTCGCGCGGCAAGCCGCAGGGTCCGCTGGAAGAACTCGGCGACGTGCACAACCGCCGCGGCACGCGGGTGCGCTTCCATCCCGACCCGGACATCTTCGGCGCGCATGCGCGCTTCGACCCGGCCCGCGTCTTCCGCATGGCCCGTTCGAAGGCCTATCTCTTCGGCGGCGTCGAAATCCGCTGGAGCTGCGATCCCTCCCTGCTGCCCGAGGGATCGGAGACGCCGGAAAAGGCCGTGTTCCACTTCCCAGGCGGCCTCAAGGATTACCTGCAGGCGACGCTCGGCAAGGAATACACCGTCACGCGCGAGATCTTCGCCGGCAAGAGCGAGAAGTCGGGCGGCCACGGCTCGATGGAATGGGCCGTCACCTGGTATGGCGGCGATTCGCTGATCCACTCCTATTGCAACACCATCCCGACGGCCGATGGCGGCACCCATGAGGCCGGCCTTCGCATCGCCCTTACCAAGGGCCTGAAGAACTATGCCGAGCTGACGCAGAACAAGCGCGCCGCCGCGATCACCACCGACGACGTGATGATCTCGGCGGTCGGCATGCTGTCGGTCTTCATCCGCGAGCCGGAATTCGTCGGCCAGACGAAGGACAAGCTGGCGACGGTGGAGGCCCAGCGTATCGTCGAAAACGCCCTGCGCGACCCCTTCGACCACTATCTAGCCGACAACCCGGCCGAAGCCGCCAAGCTGCTGGAATGGGTGATCGAGCGCGCGGAAGAACGCCTGCGCCGCCGCAAGGAAAAGGAAGTCAGCCGCAAGACGGCCGTGCGCAAGCTGCGCCTGCCCGGAAAGCTGGCCGACTGCTCGCAGAATTCCGCCGAAGGCGCCGAACTCTTCATCGTCGAGGGCGATTCGGCCGGTGGCTCGGCCAAGCAGGCGCGCAACCGCGCCAACCAGGCCATTCTTCCGCTGCGCGGCAAGATCCTCAACGTCGCCAGCGCCGGCCGCGAGAAACTCGGGGCGAACCAGCAGATTTCCGATCTGGTGCAGGCGCTCGGTTGCGGCACGCGCTCGAAGTATCGCGACGAGGACCTGCGCTACGAGCGCGTCATCGTCATGACCGACGCCGACGTCGACGGCGCACATATCGCCTCGCTGCTCATCACCTTCTTCTACCAGGAAATGCCCGACCTCATTCGCGGCGGTCATCTCTATCTCGCCGTGCCGCCGCTCTACCGCCTCAGCCAGGGCGGCAAGACGCTCTATGCGCGCGACGATCCGCATCGCGAGGAGCTGATGCGCACGGAGTTCACCGGCCGCGGCAAGGTGGAAATCGGCCGCTTCAAAGGTCTCGGCGAGATGCTGCCCGCGCAGCTCAAGGAAACGACGATGGATCCGTCCAAGCGCACGCTGTTGAAGGTGGCGATCGATGACGTCGACTTCGAGGGCACGCGCACGGCGGTGGACGACCTGATGGGCACCAAGCCGGAGGCGCGTTTCCGCTTCATCCAGGACCGTGCCGTCTTCGCCGACAACCTCAATATCTGAGGCCTTGCCGCCATATTTTCGCGGCAATGCCGGCCTCTAACCGGCACCATCCAACGCGGAAAGGACGGCCATGAAAGCTGCGCTCATCGTCATGACGATCATGGGCTGCGACGACAGCGCGACCCAGTGCCACTATATCGACACGGTCGACAGGAGCTGGCAGACGGTGTCGCTCTGCGATGCGCAGGCCGAGACCTATATCAACCGCCATCAGGACCGGAACTATCCGGTCATCGTCGCCGTCTGCGAAAGCGTCGGCAACCGCATGACCGCCGACATCGCCAAGCCCGCCCCCGGATCGACCCAGGCTGAGTCGAAGACGGCCGAGGTGGCCCCGGCGGAAACGACGGCTGAGGCCGAAATCCCGGTTCCCGCCGCGACCGAGGAGGTCAAGCAGGGCCTTGCCGCGCGCACGCTGAATTTCGTGAAGAAGGCGATTCCCGACGCGGCATCGCTGAAGGCCGCCGTCACCACGCCGGTGCGTTATGCCGAGGATGGCTATTCCTGGGTGGTGAAGCGCTTCGCCGACTGAACCTGCCGCGTGTCCAGCCGAAGCGGCATCGCTTCGGCGCCGGATCCTGCGACACAGGTATGGTGTCAGGCGGCTTCCCGCGCGGCAATGAACGCGTAGCTGCGGGCCGTCTGGCGCTGCTCGGCAATGGCAAGACGCTCGACCAGTTCCAGCATGGATCGGCAGGAAGCATTGTCCGCCGCGCGGGCGCGCGCCAGAAGCCGCTCGGAGACCGACAGCAGCCCGTCCCCGCCCTTCGCCTCGTTGCGCCAGAGCATCGTCGCTTCGGCAAACAGTGCACTGATATCGCGGCCGAGACCGGCGGTTTCATAGAGCGCGCGCACGGCCGCCTCGCGGCCGTCGGACAGGATGGACCGCACACGGGGCTCCGCCTGCCCGGAAAGATTGGTGATGGCGGCGGCGAAGAACTCGACGCGGCCGGTGCAGAGCGCATGCATCAGGAAAACCGGCGTCAACCGGCCGCAGACGCGCAGGTGCTCCACCAGTTGCGGCATTTCTCCCGGCATCACGTCGCCCGCCATGCGGATCGCCGCGACGTCGCAGGCCTCCCGCGTGATGCGCTCGACGCGTCCCATGCCGACGGCGGCCTGGATCAGCGCGAAGCCGGCCAGCGCGGTGCCGATCTTTTCCACCAGCCCATGGCGCGCATCGCTCGGCAGGTCTTCGCGGTCGAGCAGCAGCGCGCGGATTTCCGCGTCGTCGCCGAGACGCTCGGCAATGCGCGCAAGGCTGCGGCGGGAAAAGGCCGCGCCCTCGTTTTCCAGCAGAGCCACCACGTCAGGCACGTCGCCGATCTCCGCCAGCGCCGCCGAAACCGGCCGCGAAACGAAGGCGCGATGCGCGATCAGCATGCGCGTCGTCTCGTTGCCCTTGGCCGCGAGATCGACAAGGTCGGCGTCGGTCAAAAGCGAGGAACACAGAATGATGTGGGCGGCGATTTCCGGCTGGTCTTCGGCCAGCGGCAGGATGACGGCGCGCGGCGCGTCGCCGCATTCGGCCAGCGCCTCGGCCAGGGCAAGCCGCACCTTCGGCGCCGGATCGTCGAGCAGGAAGATCATCGCCATTTCGGCGGCATGCCGGTCGTCCGGGGCGATGCGCGCCCGGGCATAGGCCCTTGCCAGCACGCTTGCCGCCTTCGCCCTGTCGGCAGCCCGCGCGGTCTCGACCCAACGAAGAAATGCATGAACGATCAATGGACGCCCCAAACGCCTGCCATACGCTACTGTCCACACGCTAGCGGCAAAGTGTTTAAGATTGGTTCACCATGTCCGTTAACCCGCCGGTCATTGCCAGGGATGCGGGCAAGCGCCTAAGAAGAGGCATGAAACCACTGCCCCGCGCCCTCCTCATCCCCGCCCCCGGCCGGCAGGGCCCGGCGCATCCACGCGGCGGCATCGCGCTTGTCGATCCCGACTCGACCATGCCTGCCCTCCGTAAGGCCCTTGCCGCCGGCGCGACGACGATCGCCCTTGCCGGCTGCCGCACCGGCGCCGACCTGCAGCGCATGGCAACACTGCTCTCCGTCGCCGAAGCCGAAGAGGACCGCCCCGAAGGCAGCACCGCCATTCTCGCCCTGACGGACGGCATCCTTCCTGCCCCGGCCTCCCCGCAAAGCCTCACCGGCAAGTCCGCCCGGCTGATCGGCGTGGTTTGGGACCAAAGGGCTCTCACCCGCGTACTCGGCGCCAGCAGCGTCTTTACCGAAGACGGCGACTGGACCAGCGCCTTCGCCGCCGCCCGCGCCGCAACGCTGCTCACGGCAGCGATGGCGGGTGTGCCGGCCTACGATTCGCCATGGAGTGCCGACGAAGACGATTTCGCCCGTTCCTGCAAACGCTCGCGCGACGACGGCTTCTTCGGCCGCATCGCCGCAGACGCGGCCCAGATTCTGATCATCGAGGCCCTCTACGCGAGAGCGTAGCGACCGGCGCAGTGTCGCCGACACCGCTCTCGTCTCCCACGCACGCCGGCGATCAGGGGTTTATCCAGCGGGCGACGGTGAGCGCGCCGCCCTGATCATACTGAACGAGGGCGCGCCGGTTGTCGGCGCGCCGCAGTTCGAACCAGTCCAGGGTTTCGGCGCGAAGCGTTATGACGCCGAAGCGCGCTTTTCCATCGGCTTCGGTGCTCCCGTCGGCAAGCCGAGACTCGCCACCGCTCGCCTCGTCGCCCGGCGGGCCGCCCGCATAGGTGCTTCGGGTCCAGGCGGACAGTTCATTCCATGCCGTCTCGGCCAGATCGCTGCCAGGCGGGTGAAGGCAGGCAACGCCGAGGAGCCGGAGTTGAACGCGCGTCGATGGGCAGAAGCCGAGCACGGTGGCGACGGGATTGCCGGACAATTCGCGCCATTTCGGCGTGCGTATATCCGTATGGATTTCGAGAAGCCGTTCCGCCCTGTCCGCGCGTCTCAGCACGACCGTGCGGGCCTGCGGGTGACCGGTGGCGTCCACGGAACACAGGGTGACGAACCTGAAGCCGGATTGAGGGTCTTTCGCCGCGGCTTCGAGGCTCGACCATGCGGAAGCATCCACGTCTTCAGGGTTCATGGCGCCCTCCCTAGCCCTCAAGGATTGACAACTCGCGGGAATATGCCCGCGCCGCAAGTTCGAGCGAAGCCTGGTACTCGGGGTCTTCATAACAGGTCCTGGCTGCTTCGAAGCTGTCGAAGCGCAGGATAAACTGGCGCGGGAAATGCGTGCCTTCGACGGTCTCGACCCTGTTCCTGCCTGCGATGATCTCAATGCGGTAGCGCTTCGCGATCGTGGCGAAGATGTCGTTATAGGCTTTCAGGGCCTCGGCATCCTTCACGTCGCCGCCTTTCACGATCCAGTATCCGGGCATCCGGTTGTTCTCCGTGTTGAAGTGCGCATGCTCTGGCTCGTCGAAGAGGCGCTGACTATGACGCCCCTCTCTCCCAAAGGCAGAAAGTCCCGCCCTTGCGGGCAGGACTCCCTGATGTCGTCTGCCGGACGATCAGACGGAGCGCATCAGGCCGCCGTCGACCTTGAGGCTCTGCCCCGTGATGTAGCCGGCAGCGTCGGATGCGAGGAAGGCGATGGTCGCCGCCACCTCGGCGCTGGTGCCGTAACGCCCCATCGGCACGCCGGCGCGACGGTCCTCGACTTCGGGCAGGCTGTCGATCCAGCCCGGCAGCACATTGTTGATCCGGATGCCCTCGGCGGCATAGGTGTCCGCAAAAATCTTCGTGTAGGCGGCAAGGCCGGCGCGGAACACGGCCGACGTCGGGAACATCGGCGTCGGTTCGAAAACCCATGCCGTCGAGATATTGACGATCGAACCGGACTTCTGCGCCTGCATGATCGGGGTCACCAGCCGCACGGGCCGGACGACGTTCAGGAAATACGTGTCCATGCCAAGGTGCCATTGCTCATCGGTGATGTCATTGATCGGCGCACGCGGGCCATGACCGGCGCTGTTGACCAGCACATCGACGCGGCCCCACCTGTCCACGGTGGCGTCGACCAGCCGCTTCAGGTCGTCGTTGCTCTGGTTCGATCCGGTGATGCCGATGCCGCCAAGGTCCCTGGCCAGCGCTTCCCCCTTGCCGGAGGACGACAGGATGGACACCTTGTAGCCATCGGCGGCGAAGCGCCTTGCCGCCTCGGCGCCCATGCCACTGCCGCCCGCCGTGATAATCGCTACCTTTTCTACTGTCATCGCTCTCTTCCTTCTCGAAGCTCATACCGATTGCTCGGCTATTGTCGGTGAGATATCATTCCTTCAGTTCGGGCACGAACCAGTTCTCCTCAAATCTGGCAGTAGAAAAACTATCGATGACGAATGCGATCGGCAGCCTTCCACCGTTGAACGGCCTCAGAGCCTTCGAAGTCGCGGCGCGCCATCTGAATTTCAGGCTGGCGGCGGAAGAACTCGGCGTGACACAGGGGGCCGTGGCCCAGCATGTTCGCGGGCTGGAGGCGGAACTTGGCGTGGCCCTGTTCGAACGCTTGCCGAAGTCATTGGCGCTCACGGGAGAGGGACGAGCGTATATTGCCGACATCCGTCGGGCGTTCGAACTGATATCGAACGCCACCGCAAATCTGAAGCCGCAGCCCGTCAAGCTGACGGTCAGCACGACGCCGACCTTCGCCTCGAAATGGCTAATCCCGCGCCTGCCGGATTTCAGGGCAAAACATCCCGATCTCGATCTTCATATCCTGGCAACGGATCGGATTTCGGGCTTTCAGGCAGACGGCGTCGATCTGGCGATCCGGTATGGACGTCCGCCCTTCGGAACGGGGCTGATCGCGGAGCTGCTGTTCGAACAGGAGATCATCCCTGTCTGCAATCCCGGCCTCATTGCTGTCGGGGCAGAGCCCGGCGACGGACAGGAACTGTCGCACTACACGCTTCTCCACGATGCGCATAATTTCTGGCCGGAATATATCGACGGGTTCCTCGGCGGCGCCGATCCGGCGCTGTTTCGCAGCATCAGCTTTTCGCAGACATCCCATGCCATCGAGGCGGCGATCGCCGGACAGGGGATCGCGATGGCAACGCGGGCCTTCGTTTCGACCGACATCGATGCCGGCAGGCTCAGGCAGGTCTTCGAAGGCGTGCTTCACGCCCGCGCCGATTTCTATTGCGTGCGGCCGCGCTATCGAAAGTCGGGCGCGGTCGACAAACTGCAGGACTGGATGAGGACGCAGGTTTAGCCATCACCGGAAAATGCGCGCAGCCAGCTATCGCGCTCAGTGCGGCACGGAGGTGCAAACGCCCCTCACCCTACCTTCGGCCGCACCATGGCGAAGACATCCGCCCCGCCATCGGCATAGTCCATGTAGCCCATACGCCCGAGCGGCCGGGCGACGGCCATGTCCAGCATGCCGTCGCTGAGGATTTCCGGGCTGATATGGATGCCGACGACCTGGCCGAACACCACCCAGTTGCTGGATTCCCGCCCGTCGATATCCACCGGCCGCAGGATTTGCGTCATCCGGCATTCGAGCGCCGCATAGGCCTCGCCCACATAGGGCGCATCGACGAGGCGGCCGGTGACGGGCGTCAGCCCGGCAAGCTCGAATTCGTCCACGCCATAGGGCACGGAGGCCGAGCTTGCATTCATGCGTTCGGCGAGATGCCGGCTCGCCAGCGAGCAGGTGAAGACGCCGGTCTCCTCGATATTCGTCACGCTGTCCTTATGACCGCTCGAGGAGAACATCACCAGTTTCGGCGTGTCGCTGATCGCGTTGAAGAACGAGTAGGGCGAAAGGTTGCGCCGCCCATCGCCGGCCTTCGTGCCGATCCAGCCGATCGGCCGCGGCGCGACGATGGCCTTGAAGGGATCGTGCTTCAGGCCGTGGGCGTTCGCCGCCGTCTCGTAGAACAGCGCGTCAGGCGTCATCGCCCACCCATGTCACGATCTCGGAAAGTTCCGGGCGCGGCCGCTCGGTCGGCGGCACGGTGGGCGTGCCGATATGGATGAAGCCGGCGACCCGCTCACCAGCGTTGACGCCGAGGATCTGATAGGCGCGCTCGTCGAAGGCGTACCATTCCGTCAGCCAGTTCGAGGCAAAGCCATGCGCGTTGGCCGCCATCACGAGGTTGAGGCAGACCGCGCCGGCCGACATGACCTGTTCCCATTCCGGAATCTTGAAATGCGGCGCCGCGCGACTGACCACGGCAACGACGACCGGCGCGCGGGTGAGCCGCGTGTTCTCCACCTTCACCATCTCTTCGGAAAGGTCCGGCTTGTCGCCCATCGCGATCTTCGCCAGTTCTTCGCTGATGCGCTTCCGCTCCTCGCCGCGATAGACGATGAAACGCCAGGGCGCGAGCTTGCCGTGATCGGGCACGCGCGAGGCGAGCGTCAGCATCTCCTCCACCTCGCCTTTCGAGGGGCCGGGTCCGCTCATCTGGAAGGCAGGGATCGACCGGCGGGTCGAAAGATAATCGATCAGCTTGATTTCGGTTTTCATCGCGAGGGAGTTCCAATACCTTGGCCGCGGACGCGGCCTTGAAAATGCCATTAGCCGGGTCTTCAAGTGGAGCCTTACAGTCAGGAAGTCAACCATTCCATGCGCATGCCGATCCGTCCCGCCGTTGCAATGAGCCTCACTGTAGCGAGCCTCGTCTCGTCGCTTGTTCCGGCCCGTGCGCAGGATTCGGCCGAGAGCTTTTCGCAGGTCACCACGCCGATGAAGGGAGGCAAGCTCACCTCCTTCAACCCGATCATCACGGGCGAAGCGACGCCGACGAATCTGCGCGACGTCACCTGTGAGGCGCTGCTGACCAAGGATGGGCTGCCGATGCAGCATGGGCTGACCTGGCGCGTCTTCTCCCCCATCCCCGCCGCCGACGGCAAGCTGCCGCTGCTGGCGACCTCCGAGGGCGGCTCGGCCGCCTTCCAGCTGGTGCCCGGGGAATATTTCGTCAACGTCGCCTTCGGCCGCGCCGGCGCGACGAAGAAGCTGGTGGTTCCCGAATCGGGTTCCGTCGACAGGCAGGTCATGGTGCTCGATGCCGGCGGCATCATGCTGAACGCCGTCTCCGGCTCCGACGTGCGCATTCCGCCGAAAGAATTGAGCTTCGCGATCTATGCCGCGGAAGTGCGCGAGGACGGCGAACGCAATCTCGTAATGGACGACGTGAAGCCGAATTCCGTCGTGCGCCTCAATGCAGGCACCTATCACGTGGTCTCCGACTACGGCACGGTCAACGCCGTCATCCGCGCCGACATCCAGGTCGAGGCCGGCAAGCTGACGCGTGCCACCATCCAGCACCGCGCCGCCAAGCTGACGCTGAAGCTCGTCGCCGAGCCCGGCGGCGAAGCCATCGCCGATACCGCCTGGTCGATCCTCACCTCCTCGGGCGACACCGTCTCCGAAAGCGTCGGCGCGTTCCCGACGCTCGTTCTGGCGGAAGGCAGCTACATCGCCGTCGCCCGCAACAAGAACAAGATCTACCAGCGCGATTTCGCCGTGAAGGCCGGCGTCAACACCGATGTCGAGGTGCTGCTGGACGAAAACGCGAACGAGCAGAAGGCCGCCGCCGAGGATGTGGTCGACTGATCGTCGCTTTGTCGCCGTATCCGACGCCAAAGCGAGAACGCTTCGGCTGGAAATGCTCCTTTGTTCGCCGCATTGTCCGACGCCGAAGCGAGAACGCTTCGGCTGGAAATGTTCCTTCGTTTGCCGCATTGTCCGACGCCGAAGCGAAAACGCTTCGGCTGGAAATGCTTTAACCCGCACGCTTGAGAAAAGGCTTCGGTCGCGGGGCCATGGCGAACACCGCCGCGTAGAGCCGGGCGGTGATGTTTTTGCGGTCGCCCGAATCGAGCTCCGCCCAGGAAATGACGCCGCCGATGCGCGCTGCGATGGTCGAACCGGAGAGCCGGCGGAACTCACGGATGAGCAGCGACAGGCGCAGCGTCAGCGACACCTTGCTGGCGAGGTGGAAAAGCCGGCCGTTCTGCCCCTCGAAATAGACGGGAATAACGCTTGCCTGCGTGGCCTGGATGAGCTTTGCCGGGAACATCTTCCACGGCAGGTCTTCCGCCCGGCCGAAAACCTTCTTCGCCGTCGCAACGCCCCCCGCCGGAAACACGATGACCGTCGTGCCCTCCTTCAGCAGCCGCACCGCTTCGGCCCGCGTCTTCATGTTGAGCGCAAGCGCTTCCTTCGTCTCCTCGAAGGAGACCGGCAGCGCATAGGGCTCCATCTCCGGCACCTTCAGCAGGTCGTTGTGGATCATCACCTTGAACGGCCGGCCGAGCTGTTCGGCAAGCGCCAGCACCGCGATGCCGTCGCCGATGCCGAAAGGATGATTGGCGACGATGACGACCGGCCCGTCCGGCATCCCGGCCGGCGGCCAGGCGCCCTGCACGCGAAGCCGCACGTCGATGAGGTCGAGCATGTCGCCGAAGACGCGCGCGCTGGTGCCGACGATGGAGGTGCGCCAGATGTCGTAGAGCCGGGCATAGCGATCACGCCCCGCAAGGCCTTCCATGGAGCGGATGAACCATCGTTTGAGGCGCGGATCGTTTTCGTTGGCGTAGGACAGTTCCTTGAACCGCACGGTGTTCCCCAATAGTCCCTGACCACGCTTCCGTCACGGCCGGGCCTGACCATCCATGCCGCCCGGCGGAAGATGGGTCCCGGGGTACGCCCGGGCATGACGTCGCTGGATGGGCGATAAAGAAAAATCCCGTGCCTGATAGCACGGGATCATGAAAGTTTTCGGACAGTCGGGCGAAGGCTCAGGCCTTGCCGAGCTTGCGCTTGAGGTCCGGCGCCATGGCCTCGAGCGACAGCGTCTCAATAGCCTCGGTAAGCGTCATCGCCGTCTGGTTCTGCGAACCGAGGCGGCGGATGTTGACGGAGCGTTCCTCCGCCTCGCGCTTGCCGCAGACGATAATGACCGGAACCTTGGTCACCGAATGCTCGCGGACCTTGTAGTTGATCTTCTCGTTGCGAAGATCGGTCTCGACGGTCATGCCGGCGTCGCGCAGCTTGTCGGCCACCTCGCGGGCATAGTCGTCCGCCTCCGAGGTAATGGTCGCCACGACCACCTGCATCGGCGCGATCCAGAGCGGCATATGCCCGGCGAAGTTCTCGATGAGAATGCCGAGGAAGCGCTCCATCGAGCCGCAGATGGCGCGGTGGATCATCACCGGCTGGCGCTTTTCCGATGCCTGGTCGATGTAGAAGGCGCCGAAGCGTTCCGGCAGGTTGAAGTCGACCTGCGTGGTGCCGCACTGCCATTCGCGGCCGATGGCGTCCTTCAGCGTATATTCGAACTTCGGCCCGTAGAACGCGCCCTCGCCCGGCAGGATGCCGGTCTTGATGCGTCCGCCGGATTGCGCCTCGATCTGCTTGAGCACGTCCATCATGACGCTTTCCGCCCGATCCCACAGCGCATCGGAGCCGATGCGCTTTTCGGGACGCGTGGAGAGCTTGTAGATGATCTCGGTGAAGCCGAAGTCCTTGTAGACCTTCTGCAGCAGGGTCGTGAAGGCCTGCACCTCGCCCTGGATCATGTCTTCGGTGCAGAAGATGTGGCCATCATCCTGCGTGAAGCCGCGCACGCGCATGATGCCGTGCAGACCGCCCGTGGGTTCGTTGCGATGGCACTGGCCGAACTCGCCATAGCGCAGCGGCAGGTCGCGATAGCTCTTGATGCCCTGCTTGTAGATCAGGATGTGACCGGGGCAGTTCATCGGCTTGAGCGCAAAGACGCGCTCGTCGTCGGTCTCGTCGCCGGCGACCGTCACCTTGAACATGTTGTCGCGGTACCAGCCCCAGTGGCCGGAGGTTTCCCACAGCGACTTGTCGAGCACCTGCGGCGCGTTCACCTCTTCATAGGTGCCGGCGAGACGACGGCGCATATAGGCGACCAGCGTCTGGAACATGCGCCAGCCCTTGGGGTGCCAGAACACGGTGCCGGGCGAGTGCTCGTCGATGTGGAAGAGGTCCAGCTCCTTGCCGATCTTGCGGTGGTCGCGCTTCTCGGCCTCCTCCAGCATGGTCAGATAGCCCTGCAGATCATCCTTGCTGGCCCAGGCCGTGCCGTAGATGCGCTGCAGCTGCTCGTTGTTGTGGTCGCCGCGCCAGTAGGCGCCCGCCACCTTCATCAGCTTGAAGGCCGTGCCGATCTGACCGGTCGCCGCCATGTGCGGCCCGCGGCAGAGGTCGAACCAGTCGCCCTGGTAGTAGATCTTGAGGTCCTGTCCCGCGGGGATCGCATCGACCAGCTCGACCTTGTACGTCTCGCCCTTGCCGGCAAAGACATCCTTGGCCTTGTCGCGCGACCAGATTTCCTTGGTGAACGGCTTGTTGCGCTGGATGATCTCCTTCATGCGCTTTTCGATCTTCGGCAGATCGTCGGGCGTGAAGGGGCGCTTGTAGCTGAAGTCGTAGTAGAAGCCGTTCTCGATGACCGGGCCGATGGTGACCTGCGTGCCGGGCCACAGCTCCTGCACGGCCTCGGCCATCACATGGGCGGCGTCGTGGCGGATAAGCTCCAGCGCGCGGTCGTCCTCGCGGGTGACGATCTCGATCCGGCCGTTGGAAACGGGGTCGGAGAGATCGCGCAGCTCGCCATCGAGCGCAATCGCGATTGCCTTCTTGGCCAGCGACTTGGAAATAGCCTCGGCCACGTCACGCCCGGTCGAGCCCGCGGGATATTCGCGGACGGAACCATCGGGAAAAGTCAGGGAAACAGGTGCAGACATCAAAATCTCCTATCCAGTCCCGCCAACGAATGCGGGTGGTATGCGAGGGGTAAGGGCCGGATGCGCCGGCGCGTAGCGCGTGCGGTATACGGGGAAAACGGATTTATTGGAAGGGTAATAACTTACATAGCCCCTTCGACTGCCGTCCCGCACCTTGCCCGCAGCCTGCGTGGATCCCGGGCGAGCCGACGGTGTCGAAACCGCCCCATGCGCCTGTACACCCTCCATTTACACTTCAGTGAGGGTGATCTTGCAGCATGTGAAAATGGGACTTGAACCTCCAGTCACTGGAGGGATTAGGCTTGCCTCATCCTTCAAGACGGAGATCCGGTCATGCCTTCCCTCGCCCTTCCCGCCGCCGCTCTCATGGGCGTCTATCTCACGGCCTTCCTCGTCCTGACCGCCCGTTCGGCGCGAGATGCGGGCCAGCCCATCTGGCTGTTCGGCCGCGACCGGCGGCAAGGGCTGGCGGCCCTGCTCTTCCGCCTCGCCTTCGCGGGCGGGCTGCTGTATCCGCTGCTGCTCATCTTCGGCATCGAACCTGTCGATGAATTCGCCGTGCCGCCTGCGCCGCTGCGCATCGCCGGCCTGCTTCTTGCGCTCACCGGCGCGCTCTTCGCCCTCCGCGCCCAGCAGCATATGGGCGCTTCCTGGCGCATCGGCTCGGTGGCGGGCCATTCCGGCGCCATCGTCGATACAGGCCCGTTCCGCCTGTCGCGCAACCCGGTCTTCGTCGGCCAGATCGCGCTCTTCGCCGGCTTCGCCCTCGCCCGGCCGGATGCCGTCCAGCTTGCGCTCGCCTTTGCCGTCGCGCTTGCAGCAGCGCTTCAGGTGCGCATCGAGGAAAAGGTTCTGGCCCGCGATCTGGGCGGCCCCTATCTCGCCTATGCCAGCCGGGTCCGGCGGTGGCTCTGAGGTCAGCCGAGCATCGCCGCAAGGCCGTTGATGGTGTTGGCGTTGCGCAAGGTGCCGATGCCGAGCTTCTTCGTCGTCAGGTGCGACAGCAGTCTCGTCTCGCTCGGCTTTCGGGAAAAATCGATCCAGAGGTCGCCATCGACAAGCGCGAGCCTGATGTCCGGCGTCGCAAGGCGCTCGAGCTTCGGCAGTGCCTCGGGCCCGAGTGGCTGGCGCATGACGCGGATGCCGACATCCGGCGCGTTGCCTTCTGGAAAGGGATTGCCGGCCGCAAGGCGGCGAAAGGCATCGGCCTCCCGCAGGATGATATCGACATGTTTGCCGAAGCGGGCCCGGAAGGCCGTCTCCAGCCGATCCTCGATTTCGGCAAGCGGCGCCGCCTCCGCCTCGAAGATCAGGTTGCCGGTGGCGACCAGCGTGCGCGGCGCACGAAAGCCCAGCGCCTCGGCCATCGCCTTCAGGTCCGTCATCACCAGCCGCTTGCCGGGGCCGAGCACGATCGAATGGAGGAGCGCCACATAGGTCGTCATCTATCCGCGCTCCGCCTTCGAGAGACGCCAGAGCCGCCAGGGCGCCCACCATTGGAACCGGCTTTCCAAGACGGGCGGAACCGGATCGAAACCATGCGTGCCCCCCGGCCCGCAGCGCACGACGCGGAACAGCGTCATGAAACCGCCGCGCCACAGGCCATGCCGGGCGACCGCCTCGTAGCCATATTCGGAACAGGTCGGCAGATGCCGGCAGGAATTGCCGATGAAGCCGGAGAGCGTCAGTTGATAGAGGCGGATGAAGCCCATGCCGAAAAGCCGCCCCGGCGTCCTGCGGAACGGTCCGCGCCAGTTGCGGCCCCGATAGGGCGGGCGCTCATGAGCATGATCGCAGTTCGGGGCGTCACACATGGGCGGGAGTACCCGGGAAGAAGGAGCAAGCCGCGTGCACGTCTCTTACCCGGCCGTTTCCAGCCGCTTCGCCTCGATCTGGCCGATGGCGTCCACCACGGCGTCGAAGGTCAGCATGGTGGAGGCATGGCGGGCCTTGTAGTCCTTGACGGGTTTGAGGAAACGCATGTCCTCGAAGCGGCCGGTCGGCCCCTCGCCGTCCGCCTTCAGCATGGCCAGCATGTCCTCGCGCGCCTGACGGATTTCCGCCACCGTCGCACCGATCACGTGACGCGCCATCACCGAGGAAGACGCCTGGCCGAGCGCGCAGGCCTTCACCTCATGCGCGAAATCGCTGACCGTATCGCCGTCGAGCTTCAGATAGACCTTCACCCGCGAGCCGCAGAGCTTGGAATGGGCGCCGGCCTCCGCATCCGCATCCGCAAGCGTGCCGATGCGCGGGATATTGCCGGCGAATTCGAGGATACGGCTGTTGTAGATATCGTCCATCATGGCCCTGTTTTCCGCGTTTTTTGCGGAATCTTCAATGATCCGAGGAGATTATTCCGGTGTCGTCGGTAAAAAAGCACCGCGTGTCGCCTGGAGCCTCTTTCGCAGTGGTTGCTCGATACTATATGATAACTCGTATTGGGGTGAGCGTTTTGCAAGGAGCAAGCCGGTCACCTGTTGTTTGGGAAACCGTGCCGGACGGTCATGCGCACTGTTAAGCGAAGACCAGAAAGCCCCGGAGCCCGCCAACGGAACCCAAGCCTGCAGGGTTAGGCGAATGGCCAGTGGCGAGTCCGATAAACACGTCAGGTAACCTGCAGAAAGGTCAATGGGTCCATGGACGCCATAGTCACCAATTTTCCGCGTGTCGATGATCCGTCGAACCGTCCCTCCCAGAAGGAGGCGGAAGACGCCGTCCGCGTTCTCCTGCGCTGGGCCGGCGACGATCCGGAGCGCGAAGGCCTGCTCGATACGCCCAAGCGCGTGGCGAAAGCCTATCGCGAACTCTTCTCCGGCTACGATCTTGCCGCCGAAGACGTGCTCGGCCGCACCTTCGAGGAGGTTGCCGGCTACGACGACATGGTGCTGGTGAAGGACATTCCCTTCTTCTCGCACTGCGAACACCACATGGTGCCGATCATCGGCAAGGCGCATGTCGCCTATCTGCCGAACGGCCGGGTGCTCGGCCTGTCCAAGATCGCCCGCGTGGTGGAGATCTTCGGCCGCCGCCTGCAGACGCAGGAGACGATGACGGCGCAGATCGCCAGGTCCATCGACGAAACGCTGAACCCGCGCGGCGTCGCCGTGATGATCGAGGCCGAGCATATGTGCATGGCCATGCGCGGCATCCAGAAACAGGGCTCGACAACGCTCACCACCACCTTTACCGGTGCCTTCAAGACCGAGCCGACCGAACAGGTCCGGTTCATGACGATGATCCGGAGCTAGGCGCACGCCGGCTCCATCAGACGGAGCCGACCGCCATGCCGATCACCTTCCAAGCCCCCTCAAAGGACAAGGCCGAACTGGAAACAGGCCCGGCCTTCACCCCCCGTTTCGATGAAAACGGCCTCGTTACCGCCGTCGTGACCGACGCGAAGGACGGCGAATTGCTGATGGTCGCGCATATGAACGCGCAGTCGCTGGCGCTTACCATCGAGACCGGCATCGCCCACTACTGGAGCCGTTCCCGCAAGGCCTTGTGGAAGAAGGGCGAGACCTCGGGCAATCTCCAGACGGTCGTCGAGCTCAGGACGGATTGCGACCAGGACGCCGTGTGGCTGAAGGTCTCCGTCGCCGGTCACGACGCCACCTGCCACACCGGCCGCCGTTCGTGTTTCTACCGTACCGTTTCCAACGGCCCCGATGGCGCGGTGCTGACGATCACCGGCGGCGAGCCGCAGTTCGACCCGGCGGCGATCTACAGCAAAAATTAAGCATCTGCACGGTTTGCGCGCCATTTCGGCACGAATTCACGCTTTGGCAACGGGTCGGAACGCCTAATGCCTCGCATGGCGGCACATATCCCCGCCATGCGGATCAGGACATGGAACACCATCGCTCGTATGCGTCACGGCCGGTTTCCAACGCCACCTCCACCGAGGCGACGATCCCGAGGGCAAGCGCCCTCCTCCAGCTTCGACGGGACGCACCGGCCGAGCCTTCCGGGTGGAATTTCGCCCTGAATGTTCCCCGTGTCACACACTGCACCTATCCTGTCATCTATCGTGTTGCCGAGGTCGCCCGGACGGCGGAACTGTTTGCCGTACCGCGAATTCCTCTGCGTAACGGAGGTCCGCAATGCTGAACTGGAGTTTCAATCGTAGCCTCGTAACAGCGGATGCATCGGATCCGGGCGGACCTTCCATGAACGACATGTCGCACATTCCCGCGCCGGCCCCGCCGCGCAAACCGAAAATCGCACTGGCGCTGGGCGGCGGTGCTGCCCGCGGCTGGGCGCATATCGGCGTCCTCAGGGCGCTGGAGGAGGAAGGCATCGAGATCGGCATGATCGCGGGCACCTCCATCGGCGCATTGGTCGGCGGCTGTTACCTCGCCGGCAAGCTGGACGAGCTGGAGAGCTTCGCCCGCTCCCTGACCATGCGGCGCATCGCCAGCCTTCTCGATTTCACCATCCGCGGCTCCGGCCTTTTCGGCGGCATGCGGCTGACGAAGCGCATGCAGGAGCATCTGGAGCATCTGTCGATCGAAGACCTCGACCGCCCCTTCGTCGCCGTGGCGACGGAGGTCAACAGCGGCCACGAAGTGTGGATCAACAGCGGCGCGCTGATCACCGCGCTGCGGGCCTCCTACGCGCTGCCGGGCATCTTCGAGCCGATCAAGTGCAACAACCGCACACTGGTCGACGGCGCGCTCGTCAATCCCGTGCCGGTCTCGGTCTGCCGCGCCCATGAGGAGCCGCTGGTCGTCGCCGTCAACCTCAACTACGACCTCTACGGCCGCTCCGCCGTCATCAAGCACAGCGCGAGCCCCCAGAAGATCGAGGAACCGAAACAGGAAAACAGCGCCGCACGGCTGGGTCTCACCGGCGTGATGGTGCAGTCCTTCAACATCATCCAGGACCGCATTTCCCGCGCACGTCTTGCCGGCGACCCGCCGGACCTCGCGCTGCATCCCAAACTGTCGGATATCGGCCTGTCGGAATTCCACCGCGCGGGCGAATCGATCGATCGCGGCTATCTGGAAGCCAAGGCGCGGATTTTCGAGATCAAGCGCATGCAGGAGGTCGTCATGGCCCGCTAGGGCATTTCCAGCCGAAACGGCATCGCTTCGGCATCGGATGATGACGCGTCAAGAAAACCAGACAAAACGGCGGGCGGGACGATGAGGATCGTTCCGCCCGAAACCGTTCGGCTGCCAGTATCAGCTGGAAATATAGGCCTTGATGGCGTCGGCTTCATGCTGGATCGCGCGGATGTGGGATTTCACCACGTCGCCGATCGAAACGATGCCGACAAGACGCCCGTCTTTCTCCACGGGAATGTGGCGAGCGCGCAATTTGCTCATCATTTCCATGAGTTCGTTGACGCCCTGGTCTTCTTCACAACGATAGACGTTGCCCCACATGATGGAGGAAATGGGCTTGTCCATGCATTCGGCCCCGTTGCGGGCCACGGCGGCCACGATGTCCCGCTCGGTCGCAATGCCCGCGATGCGGTCGTTGCGATCGACGATGACGATGGCGCCGATGTGATTTTCATGCAGATAGACGGCAGCCTGCCTGACGGTGAGCTGCGGGCCGCCGGTTACGACGTTGCGGCCTTTTTCGTCCAGTATCGTCTTCACATACATGCGTACCTCCCGTGTGCATCATGACGCTGAGAGGCGGGACACCCGCGCAGGGATGCCCTGCCTGTACCGGGGACATCTGCTTCCTCCTTGGAGATGTCCCGTGTTCCGGTGGGCATGTGCGAACCGGAACACCATCATGGTGCGCCACGAAAGGGGCGATTGCAAGACCGCTAAAGGACTATCGTTAATCCCGGCGGCTTTCGCCGCTTGCAACGTCGAAGAGCGGGAAGAACAGGAAGCCGAAGAGGAAGCCGCCGATATGCGCTTCCCAGGCAATGGCCCCGCCGGCGACCGAGCCGAAGATCTGGCCGAAGCCGATCAGGAAATTGGTGAGGAACCAGATGCCCGAAAAGACCAGGACGGAGCGGTTGGACAGCGCCTCCACGATCGTCAGGCGCCGGTTGAGATGGGCGAACTGCCGGCTGATGCGCCCGCTGGGCGAGAAGACGAAACGGGCGGCCGCGCCCATCAGGCCGGAAACGACGCCGGACGCGCCGACGACGAGCACCATCGCCCCCCAGTGCAGCACCGTGTGAAACGCCACAGCCGCCGCTGCAGAAAGACACCAGAAGAGAAAGAAGCGCAGGATACCGATGCGCCGCACGACCGGCGCGCCGAAGGCGACCATCCAGAAGGCGTTGAAAATCAGATGTTCCCAGCTGCCGTGCAGCAGCGAATAGGTGACCGGGCTCCACAGCCAGCCAAGATCCTGCTCCGCGAAGGGCACGCTGTAGCGCCCCGGAATGAAGGCGAAATGCAGCAGCACGAATTCATCGGCGGTGACCGACAGGATGTAGGTGCGCACCGCGTGGATCAGCGTCAGCAGGCCGAGAATGGCAACGAGACTGCCCGGCAGGTTGAAGGCCGGCTCCCGCTTGCGGACCGCCAGCCCGTCCCCTTCAACCTCAACGCCGTCGTTACGCATGACCGTCACCACAAATTCCTGAAAACAGAATCGCGCTTATACAGAGAAAAGAAAGGCCGTGCAGCTTTCGCTGACGGCCGGTGCCCCCAATCCCCGGGGCTGAAATCGATGTGCAGTAAACCATTCCCTCGCGGAGGGATGGACGGATGTTTGCCCAAGCCGCCGCGACGCGCAATGCAAACCATTTGTTAACCTTAATATCGCGGTGGCACGAAACTCGCACCGCTCTTCCTGAATGCCCCTTCCGGCCGCTCTTTCGTGCCGGAACGGAACAGAAGCGAATGGAAGACGAGCATGCAGACCAAAGCCGCGACGGCACTTTACGATTACTGGACACGCCAGCGCGGCGAGCGCGCGGTGCCGCTGCGCAGCGCCATCGAACCTGCCGACATCGCCCCTATCCTGCCGGATGTCTTCATTCTGGAAAGCGGCCGGCTGCATGCGCCGCGCTTCCGGCTTGCCGGCACGCGCTTCTGCGCGCAGTTCGGACTGGAATTGAAGGGCGCGGGTTTCGATGCGCTCTTTGCCGCCGACCAGCGCGGCCGTATCGCGAAGATCGCGGAGAACGTCATGACAAAGTCGACCCCCGCCATCCTCGCCGTGCAGCTCGTCGATGGCGTCCTGGAAACGACCGAAGCGGAAATCCTGCTGCTGCCGCTCGCCACCAAGAGCCGGACGGCGGATCGCATCATCGGCACCTTCGCGCCCCTGCCCGGTCAGCGCCCGCCGCTCGCCGCCTTCCGCTATGCCACGCTCGCCTCGCTGTCGGTGATCGACCCGGATCGCCTGCGCGAGCCCGCCGGCCAGCGGCCGTCGATCCCCATGCCGACCTCGGTCATGGCCGTGCGGCCGCCGGGCTTCGGCCAGACGGTGAGCCGGGTGCTGCATCTGCGCATCTTCGAGGGCGGCCGGCAGCCCGGCGAAACGCGCGGCCGCTAGGCGCAGGCGCGGCGGCGCAAACCTGCACCGTCACGTGAGACCGGCAAGCAGGGCGAGCAAAGCAACTACAGACGCCCACAGGTTGCCGAAATCCTTGATTGCGATGACATTTCCCTTTCCGGCAAACCTTCTGTTAACCCCGAAAGGTTAAGTCTTGGAAAGAGATAGGATCATCAGGCACGCGCGTTCATGTACTCTTTCCAGCAAGCATCGCCCGCCGCCCGCAAACCGCAGCAGCCCGATCAGCGCAGCTTCCAGCGCGTGACCGTGAATCTGTCTGGGCGGCTGATGCTCGCAAGCCATGACGAATATGATTGCACCGTGCTCGACATGTCGCCCGGCGACGCGAGCTTTACGTGCAGCGCCCGCCCGCGCATGGGCGAACGCATCATCGCCTATGTCGATCACCTCGGCCGCATCGAGGGCACCGTCGCGCTGCTCACCGAAAGCGGCTTCGTCATCCAGCTGAACGCCACCGACCGCAAGCGCGAGAAGCTTGCCGCGCAGTTGACCTGGATTGCCAACAAGCACGAACTCGGCCTGCCGGAAGACCGCCGCCACGACCGCCTCACCCCGCGCAACACGCGCACGGACCTGATGCTCGACGACGGCCGGCGCTATCCCTGCCGCATCATAGACCTTTCGCTGTCCGGCGCCGCCGTCGATATCGACGTGCGCCCGGCGCTCGGCACGCCCGTACAGCTCGGCAACATGAAGGGCCGCGTCGTCCGCCACTTCCAGGAGGGCGTCGCCATCGAGTTCTCCTCGGTCCAGTCGCGCGAAGCACTCACCGCTTTCCTGTAGCATTCCGGCACGAAGACAATCGCATCCGTTTCAAAAGGGCCCTGTCGGGCCCTTTGCTGTTTCAAACCGGTGCAGCACGCCAACAAAAAATCAAATTTTTTTTCAGCGCCCTGACAGCATTTCAGCGGAAAATGCGAGGGTCCGGGCAACGCCGGCAAGACTTGCGGACCGCGCGCGCCCTCCCTTCCCCTGCCTGCACCAGCGCGGAGACGGGCCGTCTCGCGGCCAAAAACCGAATGGTAACCATCCAAAGCCTTGAAAGAAAAGACTATCGCGCAGGCGGGGCCGCTGCCGCTGCCGGTCAATCCGCTATAATTTTAATAAAATTCGCCTCAAATACAGATAAAACAATAGTCGAATTTTCTTCTTGTTTTATACTTATGCAATCTTGATTTGAACTAAGTTATACTTCGGGGCTTCGCGTAAGCTCAAAACATACGTGTCATTGTGACCTCATCAAACGGGGACGACACAATGACAAAAACGATCAAGACAGGGACGTTTGCATTCCTCTTTTCTCTGGTTGCGGCGCAGGCCGCCCTTGCGCTTCCGGCGAACATTCCGCTGGCGGGCGCGACCAACCAGCCCATCGGCCACTATGAATTCTGCAAGCAGTACAGCGACGAATGCGGCTCCAACGGCAAGGACACCGGCCCGCTGACGCTGACGCAGGAAAACTGGAAGACGATCCTCAACGTCAACTACGAAGCCAACACCCAATACGTGCCGATGACCGACATGGAGATCTACGGCGTCGAGGAGCAGTGGACCTATCCCGATACGGCGGCCGATTGCGAAGACTACGTGCTCATCAAGCGCAAGCGCCTGATCGAAGCCGGGATTTCGCCGTCCAACCTCCTGATCACGGTCGTGCTCCAGCCGAACGGCGACGGTCATGCGGTGCTGACCGTGCGCACCGACCGCGGCGACTTCGTGCTCGACAACATGCGGAACAAGGTCCTGCTCTGGTCCGAAACCGAATACCGTTTCCTGAAGCGCCAGTCCTCCGTCAATGCCGGCAAGTGGGTCAAGCTGCAGGACGGCCGCGCCGAAGCTGTCGGTAGCGTCAAGTAACCAGCGGCGCCTCGCGCCATCCGACGAAATTGCCCGGCGAAGGCGCCGGGCGCGAAAATGGGCCCGGTCAGTCCCCCAATCCCCGTCCCCGACCATGGCCCTGCGGCCGGTTCTCCTGTCCCGGAACCGGCCGCTTTCTTTTTGAGCCCTGCGCAAAAGCCGATTTCAATCAAAAATTAACCATGTTCGCAGACCCTCGCCGACATATTCCACAACGGACACCGAGGGCACGATGGCTGCGGCAACGACCGGCAACGACGATCACGCCCCGCTTCTCTCCAGCCGCCTGCTGACGCGCCTGACCGTGGGCGTCGCCGTTCTCGCCAGCCTCACCGTGGCGATCTCCGTCGCCGGCCGCCTGCTCGGCGAACGCATCGCCCTTGCCGGCCACACGGAAAGCACGGAAGCCCTCGACATCGTCATCGGTCAGGACCAGATCCGCCTGCCCGCCAACACGATCCGCTTTACGGAACAACGCCAGACGGGCCGCGCCGAACGGGTCGACCTCTATTTCACCTGGCCGGAAATGCAGGGCTATTCCAATGCGGAACGTCTCCGCTTCAACGATGCGAGCCGGCCCGACAGCCTGATTTTCCTCAACCTTTCGCAAAGCACCATGTCCCGGGACATGTCCGGCCGGCTGGGGCCGATCTACAGCCACCTCTTCGACGACCGGCCGGAACCCGGCCCTGCCGGCCTTACCCTGCAGCGCATCAAGGCGAATTCCGGCTATGGCGAGGAAGTCTTCTTCACCGGCATCCTGCAGGACGGCTCGGACTATGCGGTGCGCTGCATGATGCCGGCAGACGAATCGCAATCGACCAGTGCGGATTGCCAGCGCGATATCCACATCGGCCGCGATCTTTCCGTTCTCTACCGTTTTTCGAGCAGACTTTTGCCGCAGTGGCAGGCCATGGAGACGCGCGTGCGTGACTATCTCGGCCGATCCTTCATCGAAAACGGCGTCGCATCGTCCGCCGCCCGCAGCCGATAAAACACCGCCAATCTCAGAAACCAATGATTCATCATAAACCGATTGGTAACGCTGTGACGCTATTGTGCCTGAAACGGTCGCTCCGGCAGGTCGCGCCTGATCGACATGTGCAATCCGAGAATGAAGAGTAACGTAGTGTTCCCTACCGTATTCCGTGATTTCCTCCCCCGCTCCTGCCAGGCGATTGCCAATGCGGCGAAAGGTCTGGTGATGGTCGGGATGGTCGCCACCGTTGCTTTCGCAAGCCCGGCCGCCGCCGCCCCGAAATATGCCGGCATCGTCATCGACGCCAAGACCGGCAAGGTGCTTTACAGCGAGGATGCGGACGAACTGCGTTATCCGGCGTCGCTCACCAAGATGATGACGCTGTATCTGACCTTCGAGGCGCTGGAAGCCCGCAAGATCAGTCTCGATTCGCGCGTGCCCTTCTCGAAGAACGCCTCGTCCGAACCGCCGACCAAGCTTGGCGTCGGTGCCGGCCGGTCCATTACGGTCGAACAGGCGATCCTCGGCCTCATCACCCGCTCCGCGAACGACGCCTCCACGGCGCTGGCCGAATTCCTCGGCGGCTCGGAAGAGCGTTTTGCCCGCATCATGACGCAGAAGGCCCGTGCGCTCGGCATGACGCGCACCGTCTACCGCAACGCCAACGGCCTTCCGAACACCGCGCAGGTGACGACGGCGCGCGATCAGGCCCGTCTCGGCATCGCGCTGCGCCAGCACTTCCCGCAGTACTATTCCTATTTCTCCACCCGCAGCTTCCGCTTCGGCAAGCAGGTCATCAACGGTCACAACCGCCTGCTCGGCAGCGTGCGCGGCGTCGACGGCATCAAGACCGGCTATACCCGCGCTTCCGGCTACAACCTCGTGACCTCGGCCATGGCCGATGGCCGCAGCGTCGTCGGCGTCGTCATGGGTGGCCGTTCGGGCGCGGCCCGCGACCAGCAGATGCGCAAGCTCATCGCCGCATATATGCCGAAGGCCTCGCGCCGCGGCGGTGGCGACCTGATCGCCGAAACCAAGGATGCACCGACCCTGACCGCAGAAGTCGCAACGCAGGCCGTGACCGCTTCGGTCGGCGGCAGCAGCTTCGACCTGCCGGAAAACGGCCCGGTCCCGTCCTACCGCTATAACGAAAGCCGCATCGAGACGGCCTATGCCGCAACGGCGGACGAAGGCTCGGAAGTCGTCGGCAAGCGCGCCCTCGCCGCCACGCTGAAGATCCAGCGCGACGCCGTCGTTCCCCCGGCCGATCTGACGGAACAGGGCGACACCAACGCCGATCTCGACAAGCTGACGACCTCGGCCGTCTCCGAAACCACGCCCTCGGGCTGGGTCATCCAGATCGGCGCCACGCCGGACCGCGACCAGGCCCAGAAGCTGCTTTCCAAGGCACAGGACCAGGGCGGCAAGGCGCTCTCCAGCGCAAAGCCCTTCACCGTGGCGGTCAGCAGCGGCAGCGAACAGCTCTTCCGCGCCCGTTTCGGCGGCTTCGACAACCAGGACCGCGCATCGGCCGCCTGCAAGGTGCTGAAGCGCAAGGGCTTCGCCTGCTGGGCCAGCCAACAGTAACACCGACATAGGGTCACGCCGTCAGCGGCGCGCCCCCTGAACTACCGCCTTGCACCCGCAACGGCCACCGGTGAGGTATTGCGTACCGGAGGCCGCGGGGGAAGGCCGGCAAGCCCTTCAAACGGCTCTGCCATCCTCGATTGGGTAATGCGTACGAGGCAGATCATGGCGATGAACGAGAACCTGTTCGATGTCCAACCCGAGAAGCGCAAGTCGCTGAAGGGCACGCTCCATCCGCTGCACGAAGCGGCAATGCGGATCGCGGATATCGGGCTCGGCCGTTCGCGCAACAGGACGAAGGATCTCGTCGGCATGCTGCTCGCCCATGGCGCCAGGGCCTGGCGCTCGGGCCAGCCGGCCGTCGGGATCCATCTCCATGTCGGCGTCAGCGAACGCCGCCACGCGGTCCGTCTGCGCCTGCGCTGACCGTCACCCGCCGGGCCAGCCGGCGTCGGCCTTGCAATGTGCCGCGGCATCTGCTGTGCATGGCGCATGCCGGCCATACCCCTTCCCTTCGTCATCGCGCTGCTGCTCGCCGTCCTCCTCCTGAGGCTTGCGCTGCTGCGCGAACCTGCCCTGAGGCCGGCCATCGGCTTTGTCGCGGCGTGCACGATCCTCGCGATCGCCGTCGGCGCGCGCTGGACCTTCGACTGGCGCTTCGTGCGCTTTCTCCAGCCGGTCCTTGCCTCCGCCGTGCCGCCGATCGCCTGGTTTTGCTTTGCGATGGGGCAAAAGGCGCGAGGCCCGGCACGCTGGCTGCATGTCCTGCCCGTCGCGCTCATCCTCGTCCTGTCGGCCCTCTGGCCGGTCTGGCGCTCTCCGGTCGACCTGCTGCTCGCCCTTCTCTATCTCGGCTATGGCGCCGCCCTGTTGCGGCTCGCCCGCGCCGGACCCGACGGTTTTGAAGCGGCCCGGCTGAGCGATGCCGCCGGCGTGCAGAAGGCGACGCTTGCTGCCGGGGCGCTCCTCGTCAGCTCCGCCATCGTCGACCTCCTCATCGCCGTGGATTTCGACCTCTACCGGGGCATACATGCCGAGACGATCGTGACGCTCGGCAATCTCTTCGTGCTGCCGGTCCTGGCCTATGCGGTGGCCGTCGTCGGTCGCAGCATGCTGGCCGAAAGCACCGGCGACATCGCAGCCACCGAAGCCGACGCCACAGAAAGCGCCAGGTCGGATGTTTCGGCCGAGGCGGATGCGCGGGTGCTCGAAACGGTCGGCCGGCTGATGCGGGAAAGGCAACTGTTCCGCGACCCGGACCTCACCTTGAACCGGATCGCGCGGCGGGCCGGCATCCCGGCCCGCCAGATCTCCGGCGCCGTCAATCGCCTGGAGGGACAGAACGTCTCGCAGCTCGTCAACAGCTACCGCATCGAAGCGGCGAAGCGCCTGCTGGCGGAGACGGACATGCCGGTCACGACGGTGATGTTCGAGGCGGGTTTCCAGACCAAATCGAACTTCAACCGCGAGTTCCTGCGCCTGACCGGCCGCAGCCCCAGCGATTTTCGCCGCGCCGCTACGGCAGGGTAGCGCCGAGGAAAGCGACGATACGGTCGATGACCTGCGCATGGATGGCCGCCCGTCCCCGGGTGCCGCCGTCCTTGCAGGCGACGCCGTCACCCGGCGAACGCGCCTCGATCATCTCGACCGCGCCGGGCTTGCACACCTGCATGAAGCTGAAATGCATGGCGTCGGGGATGACGACATAGTCTCGCATCGCCATCGGCAATCCCGCCGCGAGATAACCCGATTCCAGATCGCCCGGCAGGCCGCCGACATCGATGCCGGCGGCGAAGATCAGCATCGGCGTGCGGACCGCCGCAAGGCTTTCCGGCGAGAAGCCACGGGCAAGGCCGAGATCGAGCGAGACGACCGCCCCGACGCGCGGATCGGCGAGATCGCCTTCCAGCCGCGTCCGCGCCTCGCCGACGCTGTCCAGTCCGAGCTCATGGGAAAGCGCGCAGGCCCGCGGGCTGTGCTTTTCCTTGCAATCCTCGGCGAAACGCGCGGCATCGACCCGGGCGCCAGCAAGCGCCGCGACCGTCCATCCCCCGAGCGAATGGCCGATGGCGGCGACCCGCTTGCGGTCGATGCGGGCCCCAAGGTCCCCGTCGGCGAAGAGGGTATCGATCAGCCGGCTGAGGTCGCGCGGACGCTCCCAGAGTTTCGCCGCCTCCACCGGGCTACGGTCGAAGGTCGTCGTGCCCGGATGATCCGTGGCCGCAACGACATATCCTTGCGCGGCGAGCGCATTGGCAAGCCAGCTCAGATTGCGCCAGCTTCCACCATAGCCATGGGACAGCACGACGAGCGGATGCGCCCCGTCACCCGGCGATGCGCCGCGAAGCGCCGGCAGGCCGACAAAGGCGGGATTCTCCCCGACGATTTCGGGCGTGCCGCTGTCGGCGGTCGGGTACCAGACGACGGCGGACAGGGCGCGGCCGTCTACGGAGCCAGTGATCGCGACGTCACGGACGCCGACGGCATCGGCATGGGCGGGCGTGGTGAAGCCGGCAAGAAGCACGGCGGCGGAGAAAAGCGGTTTGAACATGAAGGGCCTCGTGTTGATGAACGAGACCGGGATGCGGCAAAGAGGAAGCCCACGAGACCTGAAACGCGATTCAGGACCCCGGCCTTGCCCTTTTCAGAGAAGGCCGAGTTCGGCGAGTTCCCGGCGCAGGTCCAGCGGCAGGTCGGCCGTGCCGTCGCCCATGTTCTTGAGGTCGCGCGGGGCGTCCTCTTCCGTCAGGTAGCGCCAGCCCTGGAAGGCGCGGCGGGGCTGGAACTCGGTTTCGACGACCTCCGGGCCGAGCATGAGCTCGCAGCGGGAAATGCCGTCGACATCGGTGAAGGTCTTGAGGCCGAGCAATGGCTGGCGCGCCTGTACCTGGCCCTTGATCACCCAGTAGAGCGAGCCGCCGTCGAGCAGTTCCTGGTCCCGCTTCGGGACCATGCGGGTGATGTGGCTGGAATGCGGTTCCATGCCCGCGGCGATCGCGATCAGCGAGCGCTCGGACACCCATTCGCGCAGATCATCGATCGAGTCCGCGCCGACACAGAGTTTGATGAGATGAAGGGCCATGCCCCTTTGAACGCCCTTGCGGCGGCCGGGTCAAGAGGCCGCCGCGTCGCACCCACAGGGATGCGGGGAAATGGGCTCAGCACTCCACCACGTTGACGGCGAGGCCGCCAGTGGAGGTTTCCTTGTACTTCTCGTTCATGTCGACGCCCGTCTGGCGCATCGTCTCGATGCAGGCGTCGAGCGGCACGAAATGCTTGCCGTCGCCCTTGATGGCGAGCGAGGCCGCCGTCACCGCCTTCACCGCGCCAAGTGCATTGCGCTCGATGCAGGGGATCTGCACCAGGCCGCCCACGGGGTCGCAGGTCAGGCCCAGGTGGTGCTCCATGCCGATCTCGGCGGCGTTCTCCACCTGCTCGGGCGTGCCGCCCATGACCTGGCACAGGGCCGCGGCGGCCATGGAGCAGGCCACGCCCACCTCGCCCTGGCAGCCGACCTCGGCGCCGGAGATGGAGGCGTTTTCCTTATAGAGGATGCCGATGGCGGCGGCGGTCAGCAGGTAGTCGCGGATACCGTCCTGGTCCGCATCCTCATGGAAATGCAGGTAGTAGCGGATGGTGGCGGGCACGACGCCGGCCGCCCCGTTGGTCGGCGACGTCACGACGCGGCCGCCGGCGGCATTCTCCTCGTTGACCGCCATGGCATAGACCGAGAGCCAGTCGTTGGCGAGCAGCGGGTTCGCCTTGTTCGAGCGCCACTCCTCCTGCAGCTTGTCGTGAATGGAACGGGCGCGGCGGCGCACCTTCAGGCCGCCCGGCATGATGCCTTCGTTCTTGAGGCCGCGGTCGATACAGCTCTTCATCGCCTCCCAGATGCGGTCGAGGCCGGTATTCAGCTCCTCGCGCGACATGGCGGCTTCCTCGTTCGCGCGCTTCATCTGCGCGATCGTCATGCCGGAGCGCTCCGCCATCTCGAGCATCTGTTTCGCGGAAGCGAAGGGGAACGGCACCTTCGTACCGGCGGGCTTGGCCTTGCTGGCGCGCATCTGCTCCAGCTCCGTGTCGGTGACGACGAAGCCGCCACCGACGGAGTAGTAGATGCGCTTCAGGAGCAGCCGGTCGTCGCGATCGTAGGCGGTGAAGGTCATGCCGTTGGCATGGCCGGGCAGCGGGTTCTTCTTGTCGAAGACGAGATCGGTCTTCGGCTGGAAGGCATAGCCCGGATGGCCCGGTGGCGTGATGCGGCCGGTGCGCTCGACCTCGCCGACGATCGCATCCATGCGGTCCGGATCGACCGAATCGGGCCGCTCGCCCATCAGGCCGAGAATGACCGCGCGGTCGGAGCCGTGGCCGACGCCGGTATAGGCGAGCGAACCGTGCAGGCTCATGCGGATGGCGGTGACATGCGCGCCGGAAGGACGCGGCCAGTCATCCGAGAGAATCAGGTCCAGAAAGCGGTTCGCCGCCGACATCGGCCCCATGGTGTGGGAGCTCGACGGCCCGATACCAATCTTGAAAACATCGAAAACCGAAAGAAACATTGCCCGGACTTCTCCCTTGCCTCGGCAGGCGCTTTGACCTTTGAAGCTACGTTATCATGCCGCGCGCCCATGGCGATCTCCCGACATCGGGTTTTACAAGCGCGACATCCCCTCCATTGAGCCTTAAAACAAAAACAGCGCGCCTGGGAGGGGCGCGCTGTTAATGTAGGAACGGTGGGCCGGTGTTTTCAGATGCCGCCGAAGAGATAGGCGATGACCAGAACGGCACCAAAACCGAGGACTGCACGGGCGGTGACGCCCCAGCAGGATTTCTGAACAGTGCTTTCCATGATTTCCCCGATGGAAGAGATCGTTGCCGCAGCCGATGTCGGCGCCGCGTGGAGCCTGTTTAATGAAGAATTTATGAAACCGCAATCGCGAAAAATGGCGAAACCAAGGCACCAAAGTCATAGGAGCCCCGCGCCCAGCGCATGACCTGTCGCAAAATCAGACAGTTGCGGGTACCCGTCGCTTCGGGAGACGAAGCACGCCGCGCCGTCTTTTCGCCCAAGGTCTGAACGGACCGGGCGGCGCAGCCCCAAGGCGCTTGCAAAATGCGCCATCCGTGGCACAACGCTGCGCCATGAGCACCCCGGACCTTACCGCCCTTGCCGTCTTCGTCGTCCTGTGGATCGCGTATTCCTGGATCACCGACCGGGCGCGCCTGTTCGACCGCGTCAGCCTCACGCGGGCCATGAGCTCGCAGCGTGCGGTGTGGATCCGCAACGCCATGCACCGGGACCTGCGCATGATCGACACGCAGATCATGGCCGGCCTGCAGAACGGCACCGCCTTCTTCGCCTCCACCTCGCTGCTGGCGCTCGGCAGCTGCTTTGCCCTGCTTGGCGCGACGGAGCAGGTATTTGCGATCTTCAACGACCTGCCGGAGGTCTTCCGCGGCAGCCGCGCCGGTTTCGAGCTGAAGGTCGGCGGCCTTGCCATCATCTTCGGCTATGCCTTCTTCAAGTTCGGCTGGTCCTACCGGCTCTTCAACTACTGCACCATCCTGCTCGGCGCGATGCCGATGAGCGGCGACATCCACAAGGACCCGGCCGGCGCGGACCTTGCCGCCGACAAGGTCATCCGCATGAACATCCTCGCCGCCAAGCACTTCAACAAGGGCCTGCGCGCCATCTTCCTGTCGATCGGTTATCTCGGCTGGTTCGTCAGTCCCTATCTCTTCATGGTGACGACCGTCGGCATCATCGTCGTGCTCGTGCGCCGGCAGTTCTATTCCGAAGCGCGCCTCGCCGTGCTGGAAAACCTCGACTGACATCCCTTCCCAACGGCCACCTTTCGGCCATCCGCCCGGCGCAAGCTTGGCGTGACATTCTCCCATGGACCCAAGCTATGCGGCGACCCCGAACCATGACGACGACGGTGATTGACGGCAATGTGGCAGGAGAGAGCGCGACACCGCGCCGCCTGCCGCGCATTCCGCTCATCGACCAGGCCCGCGGCGTCGCGCTGATCGCCATGGCGATCTATCACTTCACCTGGGACCTCGGCTTCTTCGGTTATATCGACCCCGAAACGGCGACGACCGGCGGCTGGCGCATCTTCGCCCGGCTCATTGCCGGCAGCTTCCTGTTCCTCGTCGGTTTCAGCCTGGTCCTCGGCCACCAGCGGGGCTTCCGCCCGCGGCCCTTCTTCATCCGCCTCGGCAAGCTCGCGCTGGCCGCCGGCGCCATCACGCTCGCCACCTGGTTCGCCTTTCCGCAGACCTTCATCTTCTTCGGCATCCTGCATGCGATTGCCGCCGCAAGCCTGGTCGGCCTCCTCTTCCTGCGCCTGCCGGTCGTCCTCACGCTCCTTGCCGCCGCGGCCGCCGTCGCCGCGCCGCTCTATCTGCGTGCGCCGGTCTTCGACCATCCCGCCCTCTGGTGGGTCGGACTTTCCGTCGAGGTGCCGCGCTCGAACGACTATGTACCGCTGCTGCCCTGGATCGCGCCGGTGCTGCTGGGCATCGCGCTTGCCCGCCTCTTCGTTGCGAGCGCCCTGCCCGAGCGGCTCGCCGGCTTCGGCAATGCTACGAAAAGCCGGTGGAAAAGCCTGCTGGAGGCGGCTGGTCGCCACAGTCTCGCCATCTACCTTGTCCACCAGCCGGTGCTCATCGCGCTCGTCTACGGCTTTTCGCTGGTGTTTCCCGCCCCGGCGGCGGATCCGGCGGTCAGCTACACGAAGAGCTGCATGCGCGCATGCCAGGGCGAGCGGGATGCCGGCTTCTGCCAGAGCTTCTGCGGCTGCACGCTCGACGCGCTGGTGAAGCAGAACCTTTTCGCAGACCTGAACCGCGGCGCGATCGACGTCGCCACGGACCAACGCATCGCAACGCTGTCGATGCAATGCACGGCGGATGCCGAAGCGGGGATTGCCCCCAAGGAGTAGGATCATGAATGCCTATCGCAGGAAGCCTCTCGCCTTCCCCTGGCCGCCGCTGATCTACGGCGCGGCCATAGCGGCGGCCTTCCTGCTGCAGGCGTATTTTCCACTCGCGGTCGCGGACACGAATATCTGGATCGCCCGCGCCGCCGGCGGCGGGCTGGTGGTGCTGGCCATCGTTCTGGATGTCTGGGCGATGCGCACGCTGCTCGACTGTCACACGACGATCCTGCCGAACCGCTGTTCCACCCATCTGGTGACGTCGGGTCCCTATCGCTTCACGCGCAACCCGATCTATCTCGGCTATACGCTGACGACCGCCGGCATCGGCCTTGCCATGCTCAATCCCTGGTGCATCGTCACGGCCATTTTCGCCGCCGCCGTCACCAGCATCGTGGCGATCAAGCGCGAGGAACTGCACCTGCTCGCACGCTTCGGCATCGATTTCGAACGGTATTGCAACGGAACGTCGCGCTGGATCTGACCAGCGCGATTTGACAACGGAGCGGAACAGGGGTCGGGCTGCGCCCGGTCGTCAGGTGCCGACGCCGATTTCGGCAAGACGCGTCAGGCAGGCTTCCTCGACATTGTCGAGTTCGGCCAGCGTCTCCTCGATGTCGCGCCGCTTCTGGCGCAGCTCGTCGCGCTTTTCGCTGACCTTGGTCATCAGCATTTCCAGTTGACCGACTTCGCCCGGCGGATCCTTGTAGACTTTGATGATCTCGCGGATCTCGGCGATGGTGAAGCCGATGCGCCGGCCGCGCAGGATTTCCTGAATCAGGCGACGGTCCGCGGGACGGAAAAGACGCGTGCGGCCACGGCGCTCGGGATTGATGAGCCCCTCATCCTCGTAGAAGCGCAAGGTGCGGGTGGAAACCCCGAATTCGCGCGTCAGCTCGGTTATGGTATAAAACTTGTCCACGCCTGCTCCGATCTTCTCTGGAGCCGCATTCTATTGACTTTTACGTATAAGTCAATTTTTCCACTCACCGAATGGCAAACCACCAGGTCGCAAGGCCGAGGAAGGCGAAAAAGCCGACGATATCGGTGACGGCCGTCACGAAGACGCTCGAGGAAACCGCCGGGTCCGCCCCTGCCCGGTCGAGCAGCATGGGGATCATGATGCCGGCCAAAGCCGCCGCGCACATGTTGATCAGCATGGCGACCGCGATGACGCCGCCGATGTTGATATCGTGGAACCACAGACCCGCCACGCAGCCGATCAGGATGCCGAAGGCGACGCCATGCAGCAGGCCGACGCCCGCCTCGCGCCGCACGACGCGCCAGGCATTGTGAATATCGAGGTCGCGAGTGGCGAGCGCGCGCACCGTCACGGTCATCGTCTGCGAACCGGCATTGCCGCCCATGCCCGCCACCGCCGGCATGAGGATGGCGAGCGCCACGATCTGCTCGATCGTGCCCTCGAAAAGCGAAATCACCGAGGCCGCGATGAAGGCCGTCAGGAGATTGACGAGCAGCCACGGCGCGCGCGAACGGGAGGTGGCGATCACGGTATCCGACAGTTCTTCGTCGCCCACGCCGCCGAGGCGCATCAGGTCTTCCTCGGCCTCTTCCTGGATGACGTCGACCACGTCGTCGATGGTGAGAACGCCGACGAGCCGGCCGTTCTCATCGACGACGGCGGCGGAGAGAAGGTCGTATTGCTCGAAGAGCTGCGCGGCCTCTTCCTGGTCCATCTCGGCCGGAATCGGGTGGTTCGTCTCCTGCATGATCGCTTCGGTCTTGATGCCGCGCGGCGTGCGCAGGATACGGTCGAGATCGATGGCGCCGAGCAGACGGAAGGTCGGGTCGATGACGAAGATCTGCGAGAAGCTTTCCGGCAGGTCGGCGTCCTCGCGCAGGTAGTCGATGGTCTGGCCGATCGTCCAGAACGGCGGCACGGCGACGAATTCGGTCTGCATGCGGCGGCCGGCCGTGCTTTCCGGATAGTCCAGCGACCGGCGCAGACGAATGCGCTCGGTGAAGGGCAGCTTGGAGAGGATTTCCTCCTGGTCCTCCTGGTCGAGGTCTTCCAGGATGTAGACGGCATCGTCCGAATCCATCTCGCCGATGGCGGCGGCGATCTGTTCGTTCGGCAGGTGCTCGACGATGTCGAGGCGGATCGCCTCGTCGACCTCGGTCAGCGCCGCAAGGTCGAAATCCGCGCCGAGCAGCGAGACGAGCTGGCGGCGCTGTTCGGGCTGGATCGCCTCGAGAAGGTCGCCCATTTCCGATTCGTGCAGCCGCGCGACATGCCGGCGCAGGAACAGGAGGTCGCGGTCGGCGATGGCGGCGCCGACATACATGAGGAAGTCCGAGCGGATCGAACCGTCCTCGGCATAGATGTCCTCACCGTCGAAGGTACTGTGTTCTGCCTGCCCCTGATGGATACGGTCGTCGTCGCCGGTGTCTTCCATCGGGCCGCTCCTTGTACCGGGTTCGTCCGGCCCGGCGCGTCGGAGCTGGAACGACAGGGATTGCTTGCAGGGTTGGACGCAGCGCCCCTCTCCGAGGGCGCCGCTTTCCCCGTGCTAAAGCAAAGCGCGGAGCCGGTCCATCGCCGAAAGCGGCAAAAGCCGGCCTGACGCAAGAATTTCGCAAGCTGTTGCAATTTCATGCAAAACGCACGATTCGCCCGGCACCGGAAACCGCCGGCATTTTCCACCCGCCGCAAACGGGCTAGGAAGAGGCGATGCAACCGATGCCTGGAGCCCTCATGGCGATCCTTCCCCTCGTCCGCTATCCCGACCCGCGCCTGCGTGCGCCCTGCCAGCCGGTCGACGCCTTCGACCAGCGCCTCGCCACGCTCGCCGCCGACCTTGCCCTGACGCTGCGCGCCGCGCCCGGCATCGGCATCACCGCCGCCCATGCCGGCATTCTCGAGCGGCTGACGGTGCTCGAACTCGACGGGCCGGCCTCGCAGCGCATCTACGTCAACCCGCGGATCGAGTGGTCCTCGCCGGAGCTGCAGCGTCACGTGGAGGGCAGCGTCTCCATGCCCGGCGTGACGGACGAGGTGGAGCGCCCCGCCCGCATCCGCCTTGCCTATCAGGATCTTGCCGGCGCGCCGCACACCGAGGAGGCGGACGGCCTTCTCGCCGTCTGCCTGCAGCACGAGATCGACCAGCTCGACGGCATCTTCTGGATCGACCGCCTGTCGCGGCTCAAGCGCGAGCGAATCGTCAAGAAATTCCGCAAGATGGGCGAATAGAGCGGCGGAGGGAACCACGCGGGGGCTTCGGCGTTTTCGATCTATCCAACCTCGAAAGAAGGAGAAGACCGATGGTCGGAGCAAACCAGATTCGCGAACATATGGAAGTCAGGGGCGCCGATGGCAGCCATGTCGGCACGGTGGACCATATGGAAGGCGACAGCCGGATCAAGCTCACCCGCAGCGATTCCGTAGACGGCCGCCACCACCTCATCCCGCTCGACTGGGTCGACCATGTCGACGCCCATGTCCATCTCAACAAGAACGCGGAAGACGTGAAGCGGGAATGGTCGTCGATGAACTGACGACCGGTTCCACGCCGTAAAAGCTTCACGCCGTAAGAGGGACCCGCCGAAAGGCGGGTTTCCTTTAGCAGGCCGGTGAAGCCCTATCCGGCGGCGGCGGCAAGTTTCGCCGCACAATCATGCTTCTTCATCGCCAGCGTCAGGTTGCGCCGTCCGCGTTCATCCGCATCGGCCTTCGCCGCCTCCATGTCCCGGCACCAGCCGGCGTCCAGCACCGCCTCGGGAATGCGGGGCATGCAGGACGAAAGCGCGAGCAGCGCACAGAGGGGAATAAGAAGACGACGCATGCGAGACCCTTTCCCCTTCAAGACCCCTGCCGCCCGAACAGACTGCTGAACCACGCCCTGATCAGCCCCCACGGAGAATGGTCTGGCGGCGCGATGCCGATGGCGTCATAGCCCACCTTCGTGAGAGAGAAATATCGCACATCGTCCCGGTCGCGATAGCGGACGTAGCCCATGTTGATGGCCGTCACCAGCGCGGGCGTCATGTCGGAAGTCCAGCCGGTTTCATCGGCCGGCACGTCTTCCGCCCCGGCTTCGTAGAGCACCGCGAGAAGATCCTTCAAAGACGTAGCCATTGCTCCTGCATCCTCTGTGGAGTGCTGCCTGTCGCGCGCATTGAAAACCGGCGGGCTGAATTCTGCGACTGCCCTTGGCGGCCCGCCTTACAAACATGCTCTCCGCAATCGTGCAAAGCATATGGGCAGCCAGAGCCGTCATTGCGTCACAAAGCTCGTATCCTCTGCACGTCTTGCAGTGGGGAGCGGTCGATGTCGGGGTCATATGTACGAGCGTCTCGTTGTCTCCTGCTGATGGCCCTCTGGGCCTCCCCGCTTTTCGCGCAGGACGCTAGGCCCGCAAGTCGCCACGTCCGGGCAGCGATCCTGCTGGATGATCACCCGGAGCCGATTCTCGGTGAGGCCGACTGTCAGGCGAACATGCCTTGCCAGGTGCTTTATCATTTCGATCTGGGATTTGAGGTGACGATCAGCCTCTCTCGCCAGGGAGCGACCGACGATGGCGAAATCAGGATCCGCTGTGCAGACGACTGCTCCTTCAAGCCCGGCTGGTCCTCCGTCAGGTTCGGCAGCGAACGGCATTTCGAACTCTATTATGGCGAAGACGATCACGGCAGTCTGCTGCTGATATCTCGCCCCAGAATGGGGGAACTATCCCTTATCATTGAATAGGCGAGACGGGGCGCAAACCCACCGGATATGGCGGGGAGAGAATCACGGCTGTTTCGGCTAGCCTATCCCCTGACACGGTAAATTGGACAAGGAGCGGGTATGACGCCCGATCGCTTCATCGACTATTTCCGGGCCCGGCACGGCTGGCGATGCCGCGAGGGCTCGGCCATCTACAAGGACCTCAGCAGTTTCGCGGCCGATCAATCGGCCTCGCCCCACGGCGTCGAGGATCTCTATGTGCTTTTCTGCGTCGCCCATGCGATCCGGCCGAAGGACGCGATGCCCGCTCCGATGGACGGCAAGCCATAACTGCCTTGTAGGGCGGCCTCTTTAAGGTCGTTCGGGATGTCTCGGGTGCACATGTCGCCGTGTCGGCATATGGGCGCTTGCCCTCGGCGCGATGGAGCAAGGGAATGGTCCGATACCTGCTCCCGCCTCTGTGACACCGGATAAAACAAGGGCCTGAAAACAAAAGAACCCGGCACTAGGCCGGGTTCTTTTTGGTGCGGTCGAGAAGACCCGGAAATCCGCTGAACACCCTGACAATCCGGGCGAAAAGTGTCCCACGAGCGGACATTCCAGGTCGTTTCGCTACAAGCAGTTGGCAAGCTGGTGTCCCACGCGCTTTCGGCAATCCACAGAAACCCGCGCCTGTGGATAACCCCGCTACGCCATCGACCTTCCGACCTCTGACGGCATCCCCTCCAGGCCTGGCAGAAGCAGATCCTCTGCCGTCGGCCGGTAGGGAATAATAGCGGTGACGGCCTCCGCCCAAATGACCTCAGCGTCCAAAATCGCCGGCCCCGATTCCGTCAAAAGATCACAGCATCCCGACCGCCTTCCCTCCCGCACGAAACGGATCAGGCAGCGGCCGTCGGCGAGCTGCACGACACACAGCTCATCGATCAGTTCTGGGCGCATGGGGCGCTGCTGATCGTCGTAAACGACAATCCATCCGTCCCTGATGGCCCCCATAGAATAGCCGCGAACGATCCGGCCGACAGGCCTGATGCCAGCCCAACTCGGGATCGCAAAACCGGTTTTCGATACCGCTTCCATCTTCATACCGCCCTCCTCACACCCGCATTTCTCGCAGCCTGTTGACTCTTCCTACAGCGAGAACATATTGAGAACAAGTCGGCGATGCGGCCGCCAATCTGAAACCTTTGAGACGATGCCTCTGTGGCACCAGCACAGGAGAACGACGACGTGCGCCCGCTCGAAAGTCACCCGGATACCACCAACGAAATTGACGCAGCCCTGGCATGGCATGGCGGTGACATCCGCGCGACCGTCGCCACTCTGCTGGCCGACTGCGCCTATCTGCGCTGGCAGCTTGAGCTTGCCGGCCGAGCCGTCGGCCACGGCTATACGCGCGGCTGGCGGCCAAGCGGCGAACGAGAATAGGCCCCGGCCATGTCGATCAAATACAAAAAGACCCCGCCCCCGCGATTGGCAGTTGTCGGCACGGACACCCCAATTGGAGGGCCGAAAACGGCCGCGCGTTTGGAGGGCGAGGACAACTATGAGATCCAGGTCTGGGAGAGCGAGGGCGGCGCGTTTTTGGGCTATGCCCTGAAGACGTCTCTGCGCCTCGCGGTGCAGGCGTGCTGGAAAGAGGCGATTGCGCAATATCCGGGCCGCTATCTCGCGCAAACCAACGGTCCATATGAGTTGCGCGCGGTCGTCGCTCCAGACGATAAGCCTGATGCGCATGGGGAGATTTCGTCAGACGAAATGTACCTTGATGAGCTGCCGCAGTGGTGGACGCTTGTCGGGCAATGCGTCTGCGGGAAAAAATCGCCTGTCGATCGATACGACCCTGCAATTCTGAGATGGAAAGGCTGGCCCCTGCGGGTCATCGCGGAAAAATTGGACTGCCAGGCATGCAAGAATGCCGGTCGGCCGCGGGGCAAGATCAAAATCCGCCTCGAAAGACTGCCCCGATGACGATCAGAAAGCACAATAGCCCTGGCGGGTTGCCGTGCCGCCGGCGCCGCCCTATCCTCCCTCGATGGAGGACGGGAAGACATGTGTAACCTGTACAAAGCGAAACGCTCGGCCGATGAAATTGCCTCCCATTTCCGGGTCGGGAAATTCGCTCCGTCGAATGCGGCCGAAGAAGTCTACCCGGGCACGCCCGGCCTGGTCGTCCGCGAAGAGGATGGCGAGCGTCTGCTGCAGTCGATGACCTGGGGCTTCCCGCTGCGCCTCAAGGACATGAAGCCAGACGCGAAGCCCAAACCCGTCAACAACATCGCCGATCTACGGAAACCAATGTGGGTCGGCCTCGCGCGCAAGCCGCAATGGCGGTGCCTTATCCCCCTGACCGCGTTCGCGGAGGCCGAAGGCGAAAAAGGGAAGATGACCAGAACATGGTTCACTGTCCGCGATCAACCGATTGCCGCCTGGGCTGGCCTCTGGCGTGTTTCGGATGAATGGGGACCAGTCTATTCAGGCCTTATGACCGACGCCAATGCGGCGGTCGCACCGGTCCATAATCGAATGCCAGTGCTGCTGCAGCCTGATGAATATGAGCAATGGCTACATGGTAGTTTTGAAGACGCACTAGGCTTTCAAACGCGCGTCTTCCCGCCCGAGCTGATCGAGGTCGAGCGCACCCCGGAGCTATGGGTCAGGAAAAAGCCGGCGGTGGACGCCCCTCCAACGCTCTTCTGAAAGCGCACCGCTTCCGGGGGAGATTCCGAAGCCCTGACGGAACAAGACGCCTGTTATGACGTTTGCCCGTTCACGTCACTCATTTCTTTTGCCTGCCCCGCTTCGGCGGGGCCTTTGTTTTGCGTTGGAGAGTGCAATGGACACAGGGCGATGGACGGAACCCGTCACCTATGAGACGGCCACGCTGGGGCAGTACCGGACGATTGCCAGCACCGCGGAAGCTGCGCGGATCCTGTTGGAGGATTGGCCGCTTTCCAGCGGCAAGAACCTGCGGCGCGCAAAGACGGCGTGCATCGCAGTGCTGGCAGGCCAGCAAGACCCCGAGACCGCCAGAGCGGCCTTCCTCAAGGCTGCGCAAGAGGCGGACATTTTCGTCCGCCCCTGACCCTTACCGACCGAAAACCACCTCTCCTACCCGCCGGATCGCGTCCGCGAACGTCACGCCAAGGGCCATGAAAGCGATGCCCGTGGCTCCTAGCGCGCCAAGCCCCATGATCTTCCAGCGCCTGACCTCTTCCGTCACCGGCCGCATCTCCGTGACGTCCTCTTTCACCGACGTCATCGCCCCCTCAAGCGTTCCGACCCGCTCGACCAGGTCATCCATCCGTCGGTGCATCGAGGCGCGGCTGGCATCGGACTTGTCTTCGGAGCGCCGGAAGTCCTCGCGAAGATTCTTGACCTCGGCCAGCAGCATCCCCAGTTGCTGGTGCACGCTTCCATCAATCATCGGTCCCCTGCCCCTCAATCGCGTTGATTGCGTTCACCAACGCCCCATGCCGGCGCCGGCATTCGCCCAGCGCCGCTCGATCCTGTCCCCACAGGCGCGCCGTCTCGGCGGACGACAGATCTCCGGCCGGCAGGCCAACCACCGGGCGGCAGGCCTGCTTCAAGCTTTCCGGCACGCGGGCCGGGTCGATCGCGCGCCCGTCAGTCGCGGCCGATTGCGTCGAGAGCGTCGCGCAGCCGCCGAGACACGGCAGGGCCGCAACCAGCAGCAGGGCTGCTCGTCTGATCCTCTTCAAGGGCTTTCTCCAGTTCGGAAATCTTGATGGCGGCGGCCGTCTCTCGGGCGAGGTAATCCCGCTCGGCCGAATCGATCTTGGTCTGGGCTGCGTCGCGCTCCGCCTGCCGCGTGGCCGCGGCGCGCGCCTGGCGCTCCTGCCAGACAAGCCGCTCATCGCGCTGGCCGGCCTGATAGGCTTGGTTCCGGTCGTAGAGATGCCAGCCGAAAGCCGCGACCGCGAGGATTCCGGTCAGGCCGAGCGACTGTACGAGCCAGGTGACGGGCGACATCAGCCCGCAACCCCCTGCAGGCAGATGCGCCGCTCGTCGGCGCGGCGGTTCGCGAGGCCCTGCACGCGCCGCCCGCCCGCCTTGTCCCACATCAGGATCGCCTCGCAAGCCCCGCGGACGTCACCGGCATTGGCGCGGCGCGCCACCGTCGACCCGCAGAAGGCCCGGTTGCCGATGTTGTAGGAGAGCGAAAGGAACGCCACATAGCTCTTCGCGGGGATGGCATCGGGCGCCGTCAGGCATTTGCGCATGCCCTGCTCGAATTCCACGATGCCGTCGCCGAGCATCGCCCGGCATTCTTCGGCCGTGTAGCTGTCGCCCATCGAAACGCCGCGCGTTTCGCCGTAGCAGACGGTCGGAATGCCGACGACATCGCGATAGGCGACAGTGCGAAGGCCCTCCCAGGACCCGATCAGCGCCACGGCAGCGGCGAGCAGGGCACTACCCTTCTTGAGACGGCTGGTCATTGGATACGCCCTCCTGAGCGACGAAGCGGGCCACGAAGGCAGCGGCCGTGACGATAAAGGAAACACCGGCGAAGACGCCGGGCGGGACAGGGAGGGCCTCGCCGGCGAGCGGCAAGGCGACCTCAAGGCCGGAAAGCAGGCCGGCGATGGCGATAAGGCGGATGCTCCACGCATAGCGAAACACCGCCCGCCAGTTGGCAACGAGGCGCATGAAAGTCTCCTGTTGACTTGGATTGAACGTTTCGATGCCGCATTGTCGCGGAGCCCGCGGCACGGCTTAGGTGCGGGATGGAGATCCAGTCGCGCGGGCGGGCCAGAGGATTCCGGCCATCACGTCGTTGCGGCTTTCGCGCGCCTCGGCCGCCCGGTCATTCCGGCCGCAGGGAAGAGATCCGGCTCTCACAGAGGAGAGCGCATGGAGATTGAAGTTCAGATAAACCCGGAGAACGTTGGGGCTTCCTTGCAGCCGCGGTGATAGGGTTCATGTGCCTTGCGCCTCGCACTGGAAGAACTTGCGAACACAAAGGGCACTGTCGATCTCTCATGGTTTGACCAGCTCCACGAGAATGCCGTCTGGGCCATGAAGGGGACGATTGCGGAGAAGATCGCGATAGAAGCCGAGGCGGACGCTGTCGGCTTTGCTCTTCAGGCTCTCGACGCATTTTTTAAGACTGTCCGCGCTGGCCTGGTCGAAAAACAGTAGAGCGCTCCGGCCCTCGACCGAAACGCAAGCGGTTCTGAATTCGGCGCTAAAGAGCGCATGACCAACTTCCATTGCTGTCTCCTGAAAGCAAACTGCTATTGCCGCCCGGTCAAACCGCGGCGGTTTCAAGATCCGTGATGCGCGCCGCCAGCAGTGCGTTTTCGCCCCGCAGCTCCAGCACCATGAGTGTGAGACTTTGCAACGCGGCAACGATGTCAGGCGTCAGGCGGCCGTGATCGACACCTTGGTGGACAGGACGGGTCCCAGTTGGCACCCAATCCGCTCCTTCGACCTCGCCATCCAGAACGTCATGGCGGACCTGTGCAGGGATCTCCAGCGCCGGAAAGACCGTGTCCGGCAGGCGCATTTCTCGCTGCTCGCCCGTAACCGGGTCTGCGACGATCACGAGCTCACCGGGCACGAGCGTTTCCGGTATGGACTGCGAAGGAATCGTCGCAGTGCCGATTTCTTCCTCGGCGTCCTTGACGCCTGTCACGGCATGGGGAGCGGCAACCTGAAGCTCGTGAGCGATAAAACCGGTTTGAAGGCCGAGTTCGGGGAAAGCGATCCACGAATAGGACACAGGCCTCATCGCCATAAGGCGGAGCAGTGCCGTGTCCAGCTCATCGAAATCCGCGGCAGACAACGAGAATGGGACAAGCGGCTCGACGCCCGTCTTAAGTCGGTGATCCGACGAAGTAGCATAGCTGGTGGCCGTGGCGTTGCACGTCACGCCGCCGACTTGGGTGCCGCCGGTGTTGTTGAAGCGGATTGGGTCATTGTTGGTGACAGCCGGCGTAAACATCACGCCCACGCCCTGACCCCAACCGAAGCCATTGAGCTGAGCCCGCGCACCAGCCGTAGTCGACGAAATCAGGATGCCACCCGGCATCGATACTAGTCCGTTGTCGTCGACGTTGAGCTTCGAACCCAACCACGTTCCGGTCGCGGAATACTTTTCAATCGAATAGTTGCCGCTCGCGTCGAGGCCCGCGCCAGCGCGCGTTACGCCGCTTCGCTGGAATATCGCAAAGCTATTGCCCGGATTATTGAACCAGAGTTGCCCGGTGACCTGCGGGTTATTGCTCGCCAAAACGGAGAGGGTTGTCCGCATGGTCGCAAAGTCGGGATCGTCCAGGAGCGAGCGTGCGGCAGCGGTAAACGCCGTGAGAGCGGCAGTGCCGACACCGTTGAAATAGGCCAGCTTGTCGATGTCTGAAGTCAAGCCGGCGAGCGCATCGAGGTTGCCGCTCGCAAGCTTGGTCAGAAGGTCCTTGGTCTTTTCCTGAAACCCGACCGCGTCCAAGACCGCCCAGGCTTCATAGTACGCCCCGGCCGCCGTCGCACCGGGCCAATTGCGCGCGAGGGTGATGCTGGTGTTGCTGTTGACGGTCAGGATGCGGCACATGAGACCGTTGACCCAAAGGATGTCGCCGGGCTCGACATTCGCGAGCCAGAAAGTCCCGACGCCGACGACGTTGGCCGACCCCGCTGTGACGGTCACCGTTCCGACATTATAGTGCGTCGCGAAGGTCATTCTGCCGGCTCCTCGATGACAGTTTCGGCGGACCGGACAGGCGGCATCATGGCGATAATCGCATTCAGTTGCGCCTGCAGGGCGGCGAGCTGCTCGGCCGCCTCCTTCTTCACGTCCTCCAGTTCGGCGGTCTTGGCGAGCAAGTCCGCCTTCAGGTGCTCAATGCACTGCGCCTGGAGAAGGCCACGATTACGGAAATAGCCCTCAAGCGCCGCGGCTTCTTGCGCCTGGACTTCTGGGGTGATGACGAGCTGTTGCTGTTCCATGGTGCCTCCTATGCCGGGATGCCGAGGATGAAATATCGGATGCCGTAGAGCGGCGACGGGTCGTACTGGTAGGTGATGACGTCGCCCTGGAAGTCCGCGAAGTTGCGGTAGTAGCGACGGATGGGATTGCCGACGAAGGTGCGGAAACGGGCCTGGCTGGCGGACAGCTCGCAGTAAGTGCTGTCGCCGCCCTGCTGGTAGGTCCACCCGACCTTGTACGAGCCGATGACGTTGGTGAACGGCTGGCGGACAAGCTTGCTGTAGGAAAGGACGTAGGGCGACGGCGTCGTCGCTCCGCTCGCGCCGTGAACCGTCATGTACTTCACGACTGGAAAACAGCCGGTCCCGTTGAAATCGACGACGTGCGTCAGGTCGCCGGCGCCGACCGAAATAAAGCCCTGCGCGAGGATCTGGATGCACGGCCAGCGGCTGTCGATGACGATATCGGCCCAGCTCGGGTTTGCTGCCGCACCCGGCCGCAGGATTTGGAAGACCTCCTGCGAGCCATCGTTGAACTGGCGCAGCACATCGTTCGCACCGCTGGTCGGCGCGTCGGTGCCGATCGCGTAGACAATGAAGCGCGCCCTGCAGGCGGCGAAGGCGTTGTTGAAGTAGATGCGGCTGCCATCAAACCAGTATTCGGCGCCGTAGGGCGTGGCGACCGGATTGGCCGGATAGAGGATGATGCTGCCCTGGTAGAAATGCACGTCCGCGACGGCCCCGGCCGGAATGGTGACGCCGATGTCGTAATAGGAGACGCCCGCCGGGCAAGCGACGTCGGCCGCGCCGATGACCTTGGTCGGGTGCCTCGCCGTATCGAGCGCCATCTGTGTCGGCGTCGCGGTCCGGGCATCGAAACCGGGCTTAGCAATGCGTACGCCGGCGCTGTCGATCTCGATGGCATGCTGTCCGGACACAGGGGCGACCGGTGCGCCATCGAGCACGGCCGTCTCATCGCCGGGCAAGCGCCATACGACCAGGTTGTTGTAAAACACCTCGTTGGTCACGCCGGCGGGTTGACTAAAATAGTTGGTGACGACCGAGCCGGAGGAGATCGAGCCGGTGGTGCTGTTATAGGCCACCGTCATGCCCTTGCCCCAGCCGGCCCACTCCCGGCCGGCCGTGCGCCAGTTGCCACCACGATTTTCGTAGCCGCTCAAAACCTCGCTCACGAGGGAGCCGATGAAGCGGCCGTTCGAGATCCGCCGCGACTTCACCTCGCAGAGCGGCAAATCGTATTCAAACGGCAGCGTCGGGAAATGCGCCTTTCGGAAATAGCTGGTCTGGCCGGCCGGATATGTGAGTTCCGAGTACTTGGTGTAGTTCACAAGGCCAGAGCCGGCCGGCCAGAATGTGTCCGCACCAACTGACCCCATCATGTCGATGCCGGTCAGTTTATAGTCGGCAGCCCATTTGCTGTTGAAGAGGAACGAGCCGACATTGCTATCAGGCTCCGTCACAGGGTTGATCGTCCCCTTGGTGATTTTGAGCGACTGCACGCCGACATAGTCAAATCCGAAAAGAACTGCGGTCATGATTTGAAGATCAACCTCCCGTTATCGAGGTCGAAATCGACCTTCGAATTGAGGGACAGCAGACGGCCGCTTCGGATGGTGCCGATGTAGGCAAGGATCATGCGCACGATCCCGCCGGAGACGGCAAAGACCGGCTCGCGGCCCGCCCCGTTACGCACATAGAAGGCGTCCGCCTCGACCACCGCGATGCTCTTTCCACCCGCGATCGCTTCCAGGAAGAGTGCAGCGGCCGAACTGCCTTCAACGCCATCCGCTGCGGCCGACAAGCCAATTCGCGAGCGCGAGCCTGCCGGCGTCGCCTCGACCGAGATCCTGAACATGCCGTTGGCGGAAAACTTGCCGACCGTCGTGGTGAGCGAGGTCAAGGAATTGCTGGTTGCCTCCAGGGTGTCGCCCTGCTGTGTGACCTGCGTCTGCAGCAGGGAGAGAGCTGCGGCAGAGGCTTTGCTGCCGACCGTGGTGGTGAGGTCGACGAGGTTTTGAGACAGCGTGTTAATCCGCCCCTCTGCCGTGGTGACGCGCGCTGTCGTTGCCACCAGCGCGGCGGCGGTCGGGCTAAGGCCGGTCGCCGGATCGAACACGGCCGCATTGAGCGCAGTCAGGCTCTGCGCGATCGCGGACCCGGTGCCGGTTGCCGCCAGCAGCTCGGCCGTCGCCTTGGCGCTGACGCCCTGCGCCGTTGCCGTGACCTCCTGGCGGACCATCTGGACCTGCGCATAGCGGCCGACATCGGCATCGATGTCCAGCAGGACATTCTTCCGCGAGCTTTCGATCAGGTCGCGGGTCCCGGCGCCGAGCCATTCGTGAAGGCCCTTCAAGCGCTCCTGCACCTCTTCGATCACGCCGGGCAGGAACACGTCCTGGTCGCCAAGCCGGATATCGTCGACCGTGACCGAGATCTCGTCCGACCAGAGCACTGGGCGTTCCGTGCCCGGCACAAGCCTGCCCCTGACCCAATAGGTGCCAGCTGGCACACACCATGTGCCGGAAAGGAGCCAAGAATAGACGCCGCCGGAATGCGGGCGCGGATAGGCCGCCGCCGCCGCGTTGTCGAAAATCGGCGGGCCGCCCTGCGTGAGACTCACCTGAACATGCACGGCGACAATATCGTCAAGGTCGGCCGCGCAGCCGACGCGGATCGCGGGGCGGCGCGCGACACCGTTGTTGTCCTCGATGGCGGCCTTTTCCGCCGTCCAACCAGACATCATCTGGGCGGGCACGTCGATGTTACCCAGCCATCCTTCGGACGGCGGAATGATCGTTTCCGGCGGATCGTAGTCGAGCGGGTCGAGCTCGCGGATACGCACACGTTGAAGCGAGCCGCGGAGCCGACGGATCTCCTCGATGATGAAGAGCTTGTCGATGTAGGTGTTACGATCCGAGGTCCACGAAATCACGTCGCCGCGCGTGAAGAGGCGCGCGATCGGCGGCAGCGTCATGTCATGAATGACGAACCGCCGGCCTTCCTCAACCAGGGTCCTCTGGAGCGCCTGGACCTGCGCGCTGTCGAACACGGCTTTGAACGGATAGGGCTTGGAGAGTCGGCGACGGTCAGAAGCCACATAGGCAGCGCTGAAATATTCCGGCGCATCCTTCATGGCCCATCGGCTGGCCGGATCCGGATAGCTTGCCGGCATATTGTTGGTGAGTTCGGCAAGGGTCGGCCAAGGATCCAGCTCTTGCGGATCGCTGATGATGATCGACGCGTCCGTCATGTGCCAGATCGGCGCGGCCGGCGCGCCGACGAGCAATCGCACTGAACCGCCGTCAACGACGAGCCGGCCGTTGCAGCCAAGCAGGATTTCCTGTGCGACATCAGTGGGCTTACCGTCGAAGGCGATTTCCGCGCCGACCTCGAACTGCGGCCGGCCGTTTATGATGCGGTCGCATTCGTTGGCCGCAGCCATCCAGGAGGATGCCGGGAGGCGGTAGGCGGCAACGTTCTGCCCCCCATACACCCAATCACCTTTGCGGTCACGCAGGCCCCGGATGATGTTGTAGAGGATGACTGCCGGGTTGCGCGTCGGCGTCCAGGTGGAAGGATCGTTCCAGCGCTGCGGGCCATTGCCGCCCGCGCTGCCGTCCTTGCGCAGGTCGTACATGCGCAAAGCAGGTGGCTCGACGAGCATGGCCGGCTCGCTAGGGAAAACCGTGGTGTTGTAGCGCAAAGTGACGATGACGAGCTGCTTGTCCCGGCCGATCATATCGGAGGTCCAAGGCCGCTCGGGATCACCGCCGAACTTTTCGAGCAGGTACGGCTCGGCCACGGTCTGCGACCCGTTCAGATACCGCACCCAGCCAAAATCGACGCCTTCGCGCGCGAGTTCGGTGAGCGGCGCGCCACGCCCTTCAGCGTCCAATGCGCTCCAGTTCGGAGTGCATTTCGTCTCGCCTATCCAGATCGTCTGCAGATCCGTTTGCGGCGCCCCGGACGCTATCGCCCCGACTTCGTAGACCGCTACGTAAAAGGCGTTGGGCGTTTTTCCGTCTTTCCCCCACGTGCCCCAATATTTGAGTTTTCCGGCCGTACCACGCCGGCCAACGACGACGGACAACGGCTGATCGTCACCGGTCTGCGTCTGCAGGACGAGCCCAACCGGGTCCTGCTTGTCTAGCTTGCCGATCAGCTTGCCAAGCGCCTGATTGAGCAGGCCGACCACCAGCGCCTTGCCCGCGCCGACGACGAGCGCGCCAAGCCAGCCCGACGCTGCAATGCCGGCAATGGCCTTGCTCACCAGAGCGATCGCACCGGCCACCGGCGCGGCATGCGCCACGTCGACGGTGTCGATCAGCAATACCCAAATGGCGAGGACAAAAATCCTAGCGAGCATCGCCAACCCGGAATATGAGCTTGGCGGCGAGCAGATCGACGGATCCCAGACCCGTCTCCGTCATGACGATAATGCGCTCGCCCTGGACGATGCCGAGCGCACCGAGACCGTCATCGCGCACGAGGGCGATATCGCCGATCTGGCCCAAGGAGGGGTGAAAGGCGGGCAGCATCGAGCGACCAAGGGTTTCGAGATCAGCGTACCCGTCGTCGCGGAGCATGCGCAGCGCGCCGCGCGCGGAATCGTAACGGCCACGCCATTGCGCGGCGAGATCGACGCCGGTCATGGCTTCGACGGCGCGGGCAACCAGACCAACGCCGCAATCATGGCCGCCGTAGTTCAATGGCGTGGCCTTGACTTCGGCCAAATATGCGAGGAGGTGGGCGCGCCAGTCGTCGCGGCGCTTGAGGGTGAGCATGCTCATGTTCGTTTCTGCCCCCAGGGGATGGGCCAACGCGCGACCGTCGATGCGTACTTGTTGATCTGATCGCCATCGCCGTATTTGGCCTGATCCTCATGCGAGGATTTTCTGCCGTTGATGCGGGTGAGCATGGACATGATGTCGCTCACGACCTTGATCACGATTGAGCCCTCACCGCCGGCTTCCGGCGTCTTGATCGGGGCTTTGTCGACCTCGCCGACGAAATCGAGCAGGGTGCCGACCGGCATGCCGGTATTGGGAGCCAGGTAGAGGGTGTGGATTTCGACCGATGCTAGGCGGGCGTTGTATTCGCGCAGCAACTGCTCCGTGACATCGTTCATGATCGGCAAGGTCACGTCCACGCTCGGGACGTTGAGGTCGATGCCACTGACGATCTCGCCGACATCCTTAATCGAGGCGCCATAGTAGGTGCGGTCCTCGTTCAAGCCGGTGAAACCGGATCGGATCGAAAAGGTGATATCGTCCTCGCCGTTCCAGAGGCCGCGAGTTACCTCGGCGCCGGTATCCCGGCGGCGGGCGACAAGCCAAACGAGCTTACGCTCGCCGTGACCATCTTCCGGGGAGGCGTTCAGCAGCGCGACAAGCGCCGGATCTGCTTCAATCATCGGCGACGCTTCTGAAGGGCGACGAAACTTGCCCCATCCGTCACGGTGCGCCGCGCGACACCTGGACGATGGCTCCCCTTTTCGATGGTCACCGGACAGGCGGGGCGCACCAACGTCACCGAAGCGCCAACCGGCAGCAGCATCGACAGCCATGGGAAAACGGCCACATCGCATTGCCCCAGACCGTTCGCGACAGCCGTTCTGGAAACCTCGAAGAAGGTGTAGCGAAGGGGTGCGCCGAAGGTGATCTGGAGTTTATCCCCAGGTGTCAGCACATAGCCGGGCGGGAACCCCTGCAGAAGGGCGAGTGCGCGATTGGGTGCGATAGCGCGCACAGTGATTGCCGATGCGCCGAGCAATAGCCCGCCCTCATCGGCCTGCGGCCACAGCGCCGTCGGGTTGCAGATGAGAAATGGCTGCTGCGAGCCGCGAAGGCTACGGATCAGTGCAGCCGACTGATTGAGCGCCGCCGAATTTCGCGTGCTCAGCGACACGGTCGCTTTCCACAGCGGGTCAGCGAGCTCCCCCTGGAATGATTCCGCTGCACCTGTCACGGAAGTCTGATCAAGCCGCACGACATCCCATTCGACGGTTGAGATAACAAGGTGATCGAAGATTTCCGCGAGCGGCAAAGGATCGGCCATCAGCCCCACTCCGGGTAGTTTTGAATTTGGCGTATGCGTGCAGGCAGCCGATTGGCGTCGTATTCCTCAAGCGCCCGCTGCATGCCCTCGTAGCCGGCGCGACGCATGTCTTCGGGGGTCTGGGCCCCTTCGACCAACATGCGAACATTGAGGTTCGCCGCGGTCGGAACGGGCATGTTGTATCCGCCAGGATTGCTGTTCGCGGCGCGAAGGATAGGGCGCGATACCGGAACAACACCCACGGGACCGCCATCAGCATACCCACGCATGCCAAGGCGCATGGCCTCGACGACCTGGACGCCGCCCGCGCGGGCGATATCGGCCTGCGACCAGACAACCTCGCCGGCATGGACGAGGCCGCGGACATCGTACTTGCCACCGGCGCCGGTGTAGCCGCCGCCATCATAAAGGCCGACGCCGCCGTTCGCCCAGGCAGCCGCAAACTGCGGCGAGGTTTGCAGGAGGGATTGACCGAAGGAGGAAAGACCGCCGGAAGAACCGCCTCCGCCGAACAGTCGAGAGAAAAAGCCGCCGATGCCACCGCCGCCGCCCGAAGGCGCGGCCGGGAAATAGCCGGAGAGGTTTTTCCCGAACTGGCCCATGCCGCTGCCGAGATCGCCAAGCCCCTTGCCGGCAGCGTCGAGGCCGGAGCCGAGCGTGCCAATGGAGCCGGTCGTGCTGCCGGCGGCGTTGGAAAGCCGGTCCAGCGAGGCGTTGAACTTGGCGACATAGGAGGTGCCCGTGGTCCCGTACAGGTCGGAGCCCGCTCCTCCCTTGCCGACCGAGCCGGGACCGCCGAACCAAGCCTGCGCCGCGCCGTCCGCCCCGTATTTGCTTACATAGCTGCCAAAAACCTTGTCGAACACCGCGTCCTGCGCGGAATCGGAGCGAAGGAATTCCTGCGGCGTCATAGAATGGCCGAGCGCGGATTTCGTCCAAGGACCGATATTTGCGCCCATAATCTGATATGCGCCGTAGGCCCGGTCGCCAGAAGCGGTGATAGGGCCAAGGGCACGATAGTTTCCGCCGGAGGATTCGATGTCCTTGACGGCCTGAGCATAGAGGCCGAGGGCCGACTTCCCGCCGAGAACGGAAACCCCGTTGTCGTTCGCCGCGCCCGTCAGCGAGCCGAGAACTCCGCCCGATCCGCCCAGGTTGCCAAGCACGCCGCCGTTGATATTGACGGTGGCCGCGTTGACGGACATTGCGCCGACGCTGCCGGCGCCGCCGAAGATCGTCGACAGAATGCCGCCCGACTTACCGCCCGTGAGGTCGCTAAGCGTCCCATAGTTGGTCCCGAGCAACCGGTTTTTCAGCGGATTTTTGATGTCGAGCTCGACGTAGGACTTCAGGAGCCCCTGCCCCAAGTCTTTTGCGATGGATTTGAAGTCGAATTTCCCGTTGGATAGCCCATCGAACACGGTGTCGATGGCGCTCTCGCCCGCCGATCGAAGCTCTCCCCAAGCATCGCGCTGGCGCTCGAGCTCGGCGGTCATATCGGAAAGCGCGGCGGCGTTGTCGCGGATCTTCTGCGCGTCGGCAGTGCCGGCAAGGCCGTCTCGGCGGATCTGCTGTTCCGCCTCAAGTAGCGCGAGCGTGCGTCGTCTCACCTTCTCAGATTCACCGACGAGAGCGATCTCGGCGCGGAGCGTTTCGATCTGATCATTCTGACCACGAACAATGGCGGCTGCCGCCTCTTCCTTGCGCTGTTGCGCGAGCTGCTCGTAGCTGGTCATGAGATCATCGACGGTGGACTGGAGACGCCTCTTCTCCTCGCCTTCCGCCATCGTTGCGGCCTCCACAAGGCCCCGCAGCGAAAGTTCCTCCTGGAGGATTCGATTTGCATCCGCCGCGGTGATCGATCCAGCGGCAACAAGCCCGGCCAATCGAATGCGCGTTGCGACCTCCGCCTGCATGTCCCGATTTTGGGCCTCGGACGCACCGATCGTCTCCGAGATGATGCGCGCTCGTGCCCGGGCGGCCTCCTCTTCGATCCGTGCGGAGTTGATCTCCTGATCGCCCATTTCCAATCGCGCGCGGCGGGCCTCAAGGTCGGCGCGGCGCAAGGGATTGATCTCGTTTTGGATCTGGACATCCAACCGATCAAGCTCAAGAGCGCGCGCCTGCCGGTTAATGAGGGCATCCAGGGCGCGCGTCTTTGCCTCGATGGCAGCGGTTACCCTGCCCTGATCGATACCCGTGACGCTCTGCCCGCTGCGAAGCCCCGCAATCTCGTTCTGAAGCGTCTCAATCCTGATCGCGTCGGCGTTGGCGCCCGAACTGTTAGCGTAGGATTCCGCGCGTCGACCACGAGCAATGTCCCGCGCAGCGCGCTGGCGTTCGAACTCTGCCTGATTCTGGCGCCGACGGTTTTCCTGCAGGTTTTCAATTTCGCGGCGCGCATCGTCGGCTTGCTCCTGGCCGCCATTGAATGTGCGCAACAACCATGACTGGCCGGAAAATCGATCCAATCTGGCCTGAGCATCGGCGAGCTGCTCATCTATGGTGGGCCCGGAAGCCGCCCGATCGACGGCGCGGCCCATCCATTCATAGGCATCGCTTGCGGCATTTGAGATGCTGTTCCAAGCGCGTCCCAGCGCAGTCGCCGCCTGTTCGGCGTCTGCAAGCTGAGAGGGCAGAGCGCGCAACAGCAGGGCTTGGGCTTCAGATTCGCGGTTCTGCGCCGCAAGGTTCGCAGCTTGGCGCGCCGTTGCGGCGTTTATCAGCCCATATTGCTGGTACAGGACCTTCGAAGCGTTCGCCGGATCGGCAAACATCTCCGAGAGCTTTTTCCCCGCTTCGTTCGCATCGACACCGATCGTGGCGCCGAAGTCTTTCGACAACGCGATCAGCGTCTCGAAATGCTCCGCGCCAATGCGCCCCGTGCGCAGGAACTGCACTTCCATGGAGCGCGCCGATGCAACCGAGATGCCGGCCGCGCTAGCGCCCGCACGCGCGCTGGCCTCCATCTCTGCAAGCGAACCTGCCGTGGCACGGCCGAGCCCGGCAGCAGCCGTTTCAACTTCTTTCGTGGCCTTGAGGTAGTCGTACCATGCCTTGGCGCCAAGCAGCGCGATCGCCGCAGTGCCCCCCAAGGCGAGGTTCAGCGGCGTGAGCACGCCCAGCATCGCGCGCATCGCGCCGTTGCCCGCTGAGAAAATCTGCGCGATCTGCGGCCCCTGCTGAAGAAAGACCTGCATGGCCGGCATGCCGAGCGCCAAGGATTGCGCGACGTCATAGCCTTGATAGAGGAGGTTGTTGACCTGCCAAGGTTCCAGCATGCGGGCACGCTGCAAGCCGCTTGCACCCTGCTTTTCGATTTCCTTTGCGGTTTGAGCATAGCGCTGACGTGCAAGCGACTGGGCCTGCACAAGTTCGCCCGCGGAAATGGCGTTTCGCCGGGCCAGCTCGTCGTATTCGGCCAGCTCCGCGTTCAGCCGCCTCTGCGCCGCGCCGAGCGGATCGATCTGAGCGCGCAGCGCTGCAGCCTTCCGATCCAGTTCCTCGGCCGCGCGAGCAGCCTCTTCGAAAGCAGCGGCCGAGCCGCGCGCCGACGTGCCAAACCCATTTACACCAAGCCTCTGGTTTAGATCGGAGGTGAACGCGCTGCCCTGCTGCATCGCACGCTGGCGCTGCAGTTCCTCGAGGCGCGCGAATTCGGCGGAGAACACTGCCGCAGACGACTGCGCGGAGGAGCCGGACCCGCTGAAGAAGCGCCGGCCGAGGTCGGCGGCGAAATTGTCTGCCTGCTGCTGCGCGCGAAGGCGATTGATCTCTTCTTGGCGCGCGAGCTGCTCGGCAAAGACCGCGGCAGAGTCGCTGGCCCGGATGCCAGGCCCGTTGAACACGCCCAGTCGCTGATTAAAGGCCTGCTGCGCACGGTCGGCGGCGGCGGCTTCGCGCGCTTCCTGCGCAAGGCGGGAATATTCCTCGCGTTGTCGCTTGGCCGCTGCTGCAACGGCATCATGCTTGAGGACAATGGCCTCAAGCGCGCGCTCATAACCACCCGTGATCTGCACGCCGAGGCGCTCGGCCTCCGAAAGATCGTTCACCTCGTCGGTGAGGCGCTGCGCAGACACATATGTGGGGTCGAATTGCCTCCGCAACTGCTCGACGCGCGCGCTAAGCGCCGTCGCCTGCTCCGCTCCACCGGCGTGGCTCAGGCGCTGGTTTACAGCATCGATGGCATTGGCCACGCCGACAAAGCCGCGGGCCCGCAGCTCGGTGGCGTCGGCGATGAGCCCGAACTTCCGCTGAAGGCCATCGTAGACGCGCTCGAGGTGCTCAGCCGATGCAGCGTTGGTGTCCTGGGATCTCGCCAGTCGCAGAATCTCGGTGTTGAACTTCGCAGCGGTCCCGTAGCCGTCAACATAGGTGCGGCTGAGGCGCTCGAGCAGCGGAATGGACGAAGAGACCTTGATCTTTTGCTCTTCAACTGCGGCGCCGGCGGCCTTGCTTGATTGCGCGCCTGCCTTGTCGGCATTCACTTTCTGGTTCATGCCGGCGACATACCGGCCGGCGTCGAAATCGGATGTGACGCGCAGCGTGCGCAGTTCAATGACCATGCTGGCGTCCTTTCACGAGCTTGGGTGAAAAATGAAAAGGCGGGGAGCCCTATTCAGACTCCCCGCCTTGGATTGGTTGTCGATCGCGATCCGCCGCCGCCTCCGCCTCAAGATAGAGGTGGTCAAGCATATGGATCACATGCTTGAAGGTCGAAAAGTTCGTCCCCGAAATGCCGTGATCACGGGCAAAAGCACTGATCGCCATGTAGCTGATCGGCATTCGCCCGCCGAGCGCCCCGTAAAATCGGTCGTATCGAAGATCGTCGAAGGCCAGAAAGAAGAGCCGGTGCCATCGGCGGGGCTCGTAGTCCAGGTCCTCGCCTTCGGCAGAGGGCTGAAGCCAATCTTCCTCGGGATATTCGCGGGCGAGTTCTTCCAGCCACCCGCTGTAAGCTGCCTCCCGCTGACGCGTCAGACGCGCGCGAAAGGCGGCTAGGAGTTTCCCTCCTCGGCCTTGGTGAATTGCGGCTCGATCTCCGAGAGCTTGGACGCGCAGAATTCGACGGCCGAGACGACGGCACGATGCTCCGGATCGCCCAGGGTCTCGCGGGCTACGTCCGCGGTGTACTCGACGTCGAAGCCGCGCCAGTCGTGAAGGATGTGCTCCGAATAGAGCTTGCCGAGTTCGACCGACAGAACCTCGCGGGGGATCCGCTCATCCCCATATTTTTCCGCCAACGTCTTGAACATGAGGTCGCGGGCGGATTCGTAGGCCGGATCGGTAAGCGCGGAGACGTTGAAGGAGACGCCCGGCCAACTCGGGTATGGCACCCAGTCTCCGTTTTTCTCACGGCTGAGATTGGCCTTGAGGCTGGAGAGCACTACCTTCTTCGTCATGTGATTTTAGCCTTCTTTTTCGGGCGGGTCCTCTTCCTGGACAAAGCCCTTGGCGCGAACCATTTCGAGGAATTCCGTCGGAACCGGTACGCTTTCTTTGCCGACGGTGAACTTGGTCTTCACGTTGGCCGGATAACCCGTGAAGCCAACGGATGGGGTAAAGGTGACGAGCCTTTCGGCTGCGGCCTCTTTCTCGGTCGCACCCTTGCCTGCTGCCTTCGCCCCGGTCATGCGACGGCCCTCGTGACGCTCATTGTCGCGCCGAGCGTCGCGTCAAAGATCCCGGTGAACGGAACTTCCATGACCACAGCGCGCCCATTGCCGGATCCCACCGGGGAGCCGTTGTTCGCCTTCAGTTTCGGGATCGCGAAGGTGTACTTGTTGTTGGCCGAGGCGCCGATCGTGAAGGAGAGCGACAAGTCGGCGTGGCTGATGATCGCCTGGAACAGATCCTTGTTTTCGAACACCGCTGTCATGGTGCCGGAAACGTCGAAAAGGCCAAGGCCGAAGTCATAGGTCTCGTACTGGCCGATCACGTCGACCGGGTAGAGCCCGTTGTTGATCCGGATCGACAGGGACTGGAGCTTCGGAGAAGCCGTTATCCCTGTGATGGCCAGGCTGCCCACATTCAGCGCGGCGTTGAGGACGGGCGAAGTGGTCGGATCCGTATAAGTGGCGCCGGTAACGATGGCGTTTTCGGGATCCGGACTGCCGAGGCCCATGATACCCCAGTTCGCGGTGACGTTCTGTTTCGAGCTCAGCTGCAGATCGAGCGTGTTGAACCGGCAGCCGCGATACCGCGCGAAAACGTCCGTGGCGCCGGTCTCGAATGTCTTCTCGAAGGCGGCAGTCTTGATGACATTTCCGTTCTTCAGAAGGTTCGTCGCCCATTCGGCCGCGAACAGAGCTGAAAGCCAGTCATCGTAGGTGCCGTACGAGAGAAGCGTGTTGATCGGGCCGGTAACCTGCCGGCCGACGTCTGTCAGGTCGGTGCGGTTCCTGTCCGGACGGACCTCATCGGAGGAGACCGTCTGCTTGTCGAGCGTGATCCCTTCGGTGACATACCGCGCGATCTTCCAGGCAGGCGTGGCGGGGATGACGCCGGGCGTCGTCTCCATGATATAGGCCAGCCTGGTCTGCGAGCCATGAGCTACAGCCATGATGAGAGGCTCCATCTGTGAGGGGAGCGCGCCATCACGGCGGGCAAAGACCTCTGGGAAGGGCGCGCCATCACGGCGGGCCATTGCGCGCTTGCCGAAGGCGCGTGTTCGGCATCCGGACAGGCCGGAAACAAAAAAGCCGCCCCAAGAGGCGGCTTGCGTTCAGTATTAAGGCTCCCCGGCGGCCAGCCCCCACCCACACAATCGCCGCTTGGCCTACAGTCCCCTATGATGCCGGGAACATTTTCAGGTCTTGGCGACGCGCAGAGCGCGGCGAGCAGGCTTTGCAAGGCGGCATGCGCAACCGCCGGGGAATTCGCCTATTGGCCGGTGGTGTCGCGCCGGTTCCACGCGATGGTCACCGTCATGGCGAAGAAGTTTGGAAAATGGCGACCGGGATCGCCGGCGCCGATCGACATGCGCCCGAAATGCATGGTCCCGATCGGCGCCTCGCGGAACAGGTTGGTCAGCCGCTTGCCGATCGCCCGCGCCTCGCGCGATCCGGTTCCGTCCGGCACCATGACATGCAGGTAAGCCGCGCCCTCCTCCACCCACTCGTTCTGGCCGGGCGCGCCGAAGGTATCCTGCTCGAGCAAATCGCCCACGACCTCGACGAATACGAAGGGGTCCTGCGTGGCGGGATCCAGAAGCCGGTCATTTTCGAATAGAAGCGGCGTTTCTGCCCATTCGAATTCCATCTTGTCGTGGATCGCGTCGAAGGCTTCCGGCGTCGCCATTTACACCACCATGCTCATCACGACCGCCGGATAACTGATCGGCATGCCGGCCTGGCGGTCCTTACGGCGGCCCTGGCTATGCTTGAGGATGTAGGGGATTTCCGGATGGACGCCGGCGGCGATGTTCAGCCATTTCGTCTCGAAGAGGTAACCGGCATCGCGCCGCCCCTCGTTGCCGAACTTCCGAGCCAACGCGCGTTTCGTCCCGTCAAAGATGGCGAAGCGCTTCGTCCCCAGTAGCCCTGCCTCCGCCTTGCGGATGTAGGGTTGGAAATTGGTGATGATGATCTCGGACATCGCTGGCACGTCGCGCGTCGCCTGCACGAGCTGGCCGTCGACAAGCACAATGAACGAATTGCGAAATCGCCCGGTGCGCACCGGCGAGCGCCGCTGCAATTCGGCTATGGCAAAATTGATGATCTCTCCCCACAGAGAAAACTGGTAGACGATAGGCCCCGGGGCCATGACCTCATCTTCCGACGAGGCCGGCCGCCCGTTGACGAACAACTGGTACGTCCGGCTGGCGCCCACCGCCTGGGCCTTCCGCAGCTCGGAACGAGCGAAATTTGCCAAAGCACGATTGATGGCCTCCGGCGAAATGCCGATTGTCGCCATCTGGATCTCCTGCTCGAAGCTCTCGAAAGTCGCCATCAACCCGCCACCAGCGGCTTCATTCGGACAAGCACGTTCTGCAGGCGCACCGGCCGGGGCAGCTCGATGTTCCGTTCCCTGCCCTCAACGAGGATTTTGTCGCCGCGCACCAGCGGTAGGATGGCGCCGGCACCTGTTGGGCTGACCACCACCTCGAAGTAAGGGGTCGCCAGGTTCCCGACGAGCTCTTTCACGTCGAGCGCATCGACCGGGCGAACGAAGGCGCGAACGAGGATGTCGATCTTCGGCCGCGGGTTGCCGGATGCCGCCGTGTACCTGCGCAGGATCACGTCTTCACCTGCTTCGGCCAGCGAGCGATCAAGCTCCGCGATTGCTTCGGCCGGCGTGATGTTCCTCACGGCAGCAACACGTTCATGTAGCGGCCGAGACGGGAAACGTACTCCGCCGGGATTGGGCCAGCCGCGGACCCGGGCAATGGACCCACCCAATAGTCCGTTCGCCGCGTCTGCACATCGGGGATTTCGATGCTTTCCGACTTCACCAGCGGATCACGATCTCCACCGGCAAGGCGTAGGCGGGCGATATCGACAACAACTTCAGCGAGGTCCGCCGGCACAGCGGCAAGGCCCGCCGTGTATGTCAGCTCGACTGAGCCTGCGCACCAGGATGATGGGCGCCCGAAGGAAACTCGCGAGATCATGCCAGCCCCGGCGTTAAGCACCCAATCCGATGGGATCAGCGCGCTGCCAGCCTCGGCGGCGGAAGCGATAGACGAGACGAGCAGGCGGGACAGGAAGATGTCCGGCTCGCGATCGTACAACCAGAACGTCTCCGCCACGGTCTCCTGCAGTAGCGTCGGCGGGCGGAGACCGTCGCTCGCGACCTTGCACGCGACGGCGATATCGGTGGAGATCGCCTCGCCTAGCGCTGTGAGCTCGGCATCCCGGCTATCGTCGTCGACTGCAAGTCCAGCAGCGGCGCGCATTCGTCCGATCGGCACCAGGGACAAATTGGCGGAGGGCACAATCACGGTGAAGGTTTGACGCATAGCCGCTCCTTTGGGCGCGCGGCACGCGAGCCGCTACAGGTCGTTGGTCAGTACTTGCCGGCGATGGCGTCGAGGAATTCGTCTTTGGTCTTGGCGCCGGTAAGATCAACCTCGTGCTTGGCGGCATAGGCTTCGAGATCGGCCTTGTTCAGCTTCGCGAGTTCACCGCGCGTGAGCTTTCCCGCGCCGGCCGGCAGCGGTTCGCCAAACTGATTGGTGGCTTTGTTCTCGCCGCCATTCTGCATGTTCGCCTCCTGCTGCTGCTGACTCGCTTCCTGCTGAGCCTTCTGCTGTTCGACCGCGGCGGCGGCCGACGGCGGTGTTGCCTGCCCAGGAGCGGACAGAGGCTGCTCGGTCACGCCGGCGTTGGGATTGACGAAAGCCACCGGCTCGGCACCCTCGTATTCGCGCAACAACTGGGCTTTCGCTTCGGCGACGAGAACCGCATGAACCATATTGCCGCTGAAGGGCGTGCCACGACGCGCGATCAGCGCCTTCAGGTCCTCGTCGGACATGGCGCTCATGCGCTTGTCGATCGCCACGATAAGGCGACGATTGAGCGCCTCTTCTTCAGGCAATAGGCCCTCTTCGACCGCTTCCAGGAAACCGGCTGCAGCAAGGCCGCCGAAGGTCGTGTCGCTGACGGTGTATCCGGACGGCGGGAAGTCGCTGCCAGCCGAGATATGCACCACGTTGATCCCGTCGAGTGCGAACGGGAAGGCTTTCTTCGCTATACCTCTCATGGCGGATTCTCCTTGCGATGTTGAGATAGGTGGCCCGGCGCGCGTCGCGCCGGAACCTGGGCCGCCCTTCTGGCGCTACCCTCACACGGGCGGGTTCGGTGTCGGCCGTATGTTGGTCTTTCCGAGGATCCAGAGCGCTGCGACAAATGCGTTGCCCGCATTGCCGGTCGGCGTGATTGTCGCCCGGACGTATTGCTTGCCGCCGACATAGCCGATCTTGCGGACGCCGTTGTCCGCGGCGAAGGTGAAGCCGGCCAGCGCCAGTGAACCGTTCATCTGGTCGGCGGGAACCGCGGTCGCGTCGGAGAGGTTCGCGGCATCGCCATGTTCCATGGTGACGGCGAACGTTGCGTCGGCGTCGGCAAGGTCACCCAGGATGATCGCGAGGGCAACGGCCTCGACGCCCAGGCGGTTGAGGATCTGCGTGACGACCGGCGTATTGTCCGCGATCGCGGCGGCCGGAGAAATTGCCCGCTTGAGGTCGATATTGCTGATCAGGTCCCGCATGGGAGCCTCCGTGAGATGCCGGCAATTGGCCGGGAGAAAATGAAAGGGGCGCGCCTGCTGCGCGCCCCACCGGGGAGCCAGACCGACTAGACCGACACGACCTGCAGGGCGTAAGCCTCGAAGTCGACGACGTCGCCGCCGACACGCTGGCGCGTGTAGAATTCGACGAAGGGCTTCGAGGAGTAAGGATCGCGCAGGGTGCGGATGCCGAGACGATCGACGATCGTGTAGCCGGCACGGAAGTCACCGAAGGCGATCGGCAGGGCACCGGCGCCGACGGAAGGCATGTCATCGGCACGCCGAACGTTGTAACCAAGCAAGATAGAGGGCTTGCCGGCTTCGAGGCCCGGACGCCAGATGTACTGGCCCTGGAGGTCCTTGAAGAGCATGACCGCGCCGACGGTCCCACGCTTCATGAGCCAGTTGGAATTCGCCAGATACTTGTCCTTCAGGGAGAAGGTCAGCTTGACGAGCCCATCCGGGGTCAGCGAAGTCGCGTCGCCCGAGGCCACCTGCAAGATGGTACCGCGTGCGCCATTGGCGCCCGCCGGATAGGTGAGGATGCCGCGCGGCTTCTTGATACCGTTCCCGGAAATGAAGGCCAGAGCGCGCATGCGGGCGAACTTCTCGCCGACCTTGCGCTCGAGCCAGGCCTCGATATCGACGCCGGCATCCTCGAGCAGCTGCTGCGTTGCCTTCGGCTTCGCGTAGATCTCGTGGACCGGAATACGCTGCACGCCGACCTGCGGCGTTGAGGTTTCAGTCCGCGCGTCCGTCTCACCGACCCAGCCTGCGCCGGCCTCGTCGGTGTCGATCGGGATTTCGATCGCATCCGTAGAAATCGATTCATGGTAGGCCAGTTCATCGAGCGGCGACGTTTCCCAGACCTTCGTGATGATGCGCGAGCTCGTCGCCGTCGGGACGAGATAGCCGCCGTCCGGATCGGAGCCGACCATCATTGCCTTCTGCTCGTCGGCGGTCAGGAAGTTGATCTCCCGCCGCAGCGACATCTTGAACGCGTCACAGTAGGACTTGTACTCGTCGACGTTCGTCTCCTCGGGCTTGAGGTTCGTCGTCGCCTTCAGCTCACCACGACGGGACATCGAGACACGCTTGAATTCGGTGGCATCGAGAACGAATTTGCCCTCATCGCCCGGATTGCCACCGCCGGGACGATTCATCTTCTTCTGGATTTCGAGGACGGCCTTGGCCTCCTCCTCGGCCCTCTTGATGATCTCAGCGACTTTCGCCTCGATCGCGGTGTGCTTCTCCTCGACGCCGCGGGTCAGGGCGTCGAGATCGCTCTTGAACTGCGTACCGGCCTCGGCATCTTTCCCAGCCTTTTCCGCGAGTTCGCGGACAGACCTCAGGTCGCGCTGCATCGAATCCTGCAGCTGCTTGATGTCGTCGCCGGCGCGCTTTACCTCGCGCTGGACATCGTCCAGCACGTCCTTCAATTCGGGCATGACGCCCTCCGTTATGAGAAGTGGATCAAGCCACTCGGAGCTTTTTCAGCTCTGCGAGCAGTTCCATCGCGGCTTCCTCGTCACGAGAAGACGTCGTGGGTTGGCCTCCAGCGTCACGCTGGAGGTGCTTCTTTACGATGGCGACGGCCTTCACGGCGTCGGCACCCGAAAGAATGGTTTTCAGTTCCCGCTCGAGTTCGCGCGGGTTGAACATGTCGAAGGCTTTGACCTGGCCGACGAGGGCGCGGTCATTTGACCCCCAGGTCACGATGCTGACCTCGCGGAGGTCGATTTCCTCCAGCCAGCGCGTCGGATCCTGCGGTTTCGTACCCATCCGATGCTTCTTCGACTTGAACCCGATGGAAAGGCCGTCGAGCTCCCCGCTCTTCAGGCCCTCATAGATCAGCGCGCCGCGGTCCGTGTTGAGGGCGAACAACTTCCCCTCTACCTTCAGGCCCTTGCTGTTCTCCTCCATCGAGGTCCATTTCCCGATTGGCAGCATGTCATCGACGGGACCGAAGAAGCCGCCGTGCTGCAGAAGCATCTTTGGCAGCTTGCCCTTGGTTTCCCATTCGCGAAGGCTGTTCTTGAAGGCACCCTTCTCAATGATGTCGCCATGGGAATCGATATTCCCGAAGACAGCGCCATATCCGGAAAACGTGCCCTCCTCGGCAGAGGCCTGGGAGAACTTCACCTCGATCAGGCCTGTTTCAAGATGCTCCATGGTCATTCCTCGGATGGCGGCTTCGGTGCGGCCGCCGGCGCCGGCGGTGTGAAGAATATCGGCTCGCCGTCGTCGCCTAGAGCGGCCATGTTCGCGGGAACGAAAAGCCGATCACCACCATCAACGGCATCCTGCTCGTCCCAGCCGCGAACCTCGTTTTGCGTGACCCAGCCCGGATTATTCGGGCCGCCAAGGGCGATCTGGTTGTACTTCGCCTTCGCCTCGACGCTGGGGCTCAGGAAGTCGGAGTCGACGAAACCGGTGTAAAAGCCCTTCGCGCGATCGTCTTTCGACAGCAGGAACAGATCCGCGGAGCCGCCGAAACGGCGGTGGATGGGACGGACGCAATGAACCAGGTGCGCGAGGAACATCTGCTCGGCGGAAGCGAACGTCGCGTTCTTGTCACCGGAAAAGCCGATCATAATCGGCATCACCCTCAGCACCTCGCAGATGCGTTCGACCTGAAATTTCCGCGTTTCGATATGCTGCGAGTCGACGCCGCTCATCTGAACAGGCGTGAATTTCGCACCACGGTCGACGACCATGATCTTTCCGGCGTTCTGCGAGCCGCCGAAATGGCGACGGACCCACGCGGCGAGGCGCGCCAGCTTGGTCTCATCGAGCGATGGCTCGACCGACAAAATGCCGCTCGGCCGCGCGCCGTGACGATGGAAATACGAGTGGCTCTCTTCCGTGGCGAGCGCCAGGCCGATGGCCTCGGCGGCATAGCGCACGATGTTCAGGCCGCCGACTGTGTCCCACGACGGCCCCTTGACATGCCAGATGAGATCGCCCGGAACAGTCATCACCGTGCCGTCAAGACCGGTTAGCGTATAGGTCCGCGAGTAATCCGCGTTCACCTTCCACGACACGCGAGACGGCTCCATGAGGATCATCTCGACGATATTGCCGCGAACCTTGTTCAGGAACGCGCATGAGTTGCCCGTGAGGTCGACATGGAAGCTCTGCGTCTCGCGGAATTCCAGGCTGGTCATCCATTCGTTCGGCGCCGTCGCGAGCAAGTCGTACAAAGGCAGGTCGCGAGCCTCACGGCGGCCCACAACCGGCTTTCCGTTCATGGACTTTTCGGTCCGTTGATAAAGCTTCCAAGGAACCGTCGCGTGCCCATCGGCACGCACCCGGCAGCACGCCAAAACCGTCGTCACGCTAAGGGCGGACTTCCAGTTTACAGAGATGCCCGTTTTCGAGGTAGACGCTCCGCCGAAGAAGTCGGCCCACATCTGATCGACAAGGCCGTACCGAGTTTCTTCCTTCCGCTCGCCGCCGCCGGCGAGCGCGCCGAAAAGCCCCCTCATGCCCGCGACCTCGCCATGATGATGGCCGCCGCCATCAACAGGATGCCGCCGACAATGAAGCCCGCCGGCGCGAAGATCTGCCAGAACCCATAAACGAAGATCCCGGCACCGGCGATGCCAATCGCCTCGCGAAACAGCGGCGGCACGACCGCAGCCGTGAATCTCCCGATCGACCGCATGCAGCGGCCGGCGAACCTAAGCAAGCGCATGCTGGTGCTCCAGAGTTTCAGAATAGGTGCGGAACATCCTGTTCCATGGCGGCAAGCTCGGCTTCGATCATGGCCTCCAGATCGTCCAGGTCCTCTGCCGTGTCGATGCCGGATTGACCGCCGTCGGCGTCATCGAGATCTGCGGCCCCGCTCAGCATCGCCAGGACCGTCATGCCATCGATGCGCCCGCGCTGGTGCTTCTTCACGAAGAACCGGTTGTTCTGCGCGTCGGGCTGAATCGCAGCATTGCCGGAGCACCATTTCGTGATGGGGCTTTCGTGTATGACTACCCGCCGCTGCAGAATCCTGTCCTCGAATTTCTGAAGCGAGCGCGGCATCCAGAGCGCCTTCTTCGACTGCATGCCGAGACGGCCCTGGCCGTGGATCATGATCTTCAGGCCGGACCCGATTTCACCATCCGGTTCCCATACCCAGACGTCGAGGCCGACATTTTCGCATGCCTTTCGAAAGTCAGAAAGATAAGCCGGATCAACAACTAGCGCCGGTACGTTGAACTTAGCCACAAGCTGTTTGATGCGCTGCGCGATGAACTCGTACTCGATCGAGCGGCCCTTCACCAAGTTCAGAAGGGGCGGTGTTGCAGCGGCCCACTCGACATATTGCGCGTGGTCCTCCTCAGCTTTTTCCTTCAGCTTCTCGGACGGCTTCCAATATTCAACCGTCGCATGCAGGACGCCCTTGTCGTCCGACCAGCCCAGGCCGATCGCTGTCAAGTCGTTCTTTTTTGACAAGTCGAGCGACAGGTACAGGTCCCGGTCGCCCGCGTCATCGATATCGACGACACCCTGCACCGCATCCCAGAAGTCCAGGTCGATCCAGTATTCGGACGATCCGACAGGAATGCCGAAATACAGGCGCTCGGTGCTCAATCGGGTGCCGACCGAATGCCGCGCCGAATTTACCTCGATCCGGACGTTCTCGATCGGAAACGTGATGCCGAGGCAGGGCATGGATTTCCGCCAGCAGCTCTCGTCTTCGAACGGCTTGTCGTCCGGATCGACGCGCGCAATGAAGGCAAACGCCGAATCGTCGTCTGCCTCACCACGCAAAATGCGCTGGTGCTTCTGGCTCCATTCCGTCGCAACGACCTGATCCGCGGCCGGGGTGTTTGTGGACATCCACAGTAGGAAGTCGCCGGGCATTTTGGCGCCGGCCGATTTCCAGGTGTTCAACGCGCCATCCGATTTCCACTCGTGGATTTCGTCGGCGGCTACATACGTCGGGCGCGGACCGTTGACCTTTTCGTCGCCAGCAAGCGAGCGAAACTTTGAGCCGCTACCCGGATGCTCGAGCATCCAGATCATGTCGCCCGTGCCGCGCGTAACGATCGTGCCGCGCGACACTAGGCTCTCACCGTCGAATTCCGCTTCCGGCATCTCGGCCAGCGCCATCGCGGACGCATCGCCGAAAAGAACATTCGCCTGGTTGCGGTCTTTGGCGATCGCATAGCACTCGGCGCGTGGAATGCCGCGAAAGGCCATATTGTACAGGCCGAGCGCCGCGGCGACGGGCGATTTGATCTGCCCCTTGCCCGTTTCCACCCACGAGGAGCGGAACCGCAAACGTCCGCTATCCTTCCGATACCAGCCGTAGAGCGAACCGACCACGAAGGTCGTATAGCTGGGCAGATGGAACGGCGTGTTCGCCATAGCGCCGGCGGTAACCATCAGCACGGACGGAAAGAAGTTAAGCGCCTTCAGCGCTGCTTCCGGCCGCCATTCCAATCCGCGCTGATGGCCAGTTTCAAGGTCGCGCAGATGTCGCTGGCACGCAAGGCGGCCGAAATGACCGGACGTGATCCAACCGTCGACGACCTCCTGGGCCCAGTCGGTTACCGGATCACTTGTTCCCGAGGTAGGCATCGGCTGCGCGCTTCTTCCTTCCAGATCTCGGCGGCGCCTTCTCGGCGCGCCCGCGTTCCGTCGGCGGGATCCCGAGCTCGCGTTCGGCTGCCATGACCCGCTTCATCGCGGCGTCGGCTATCGCCTTGTACGGGTTGTGCATCATGACCTTGGTCTTGGGCGCCGGCATCATCACGCCGTAGCGAGCCACATGAGCCTCAGCCAACTTCCAGTCAGCGTAGGCGCCGGCGGCCATCTCGATGAGCACGTCATTGTCGACGTCCAGCAGGCCCTTGCGGGCCAAGCTTTGCGTCAGGGTCTTCCAGCGCTCGCTTGCGATCTTCGCACGGCGCTTGCCCCATTCCTTGACGTTGACCGTCAGGAGCCAATCCGGCTCTTCGAACTCGACCTCCGGCGCCTCGACGCCGGGAAACGGCCCCGGGACGACGTTGGTGACCGGGGTGGGATTCGGTTTTCTGCCTCTCATGGAAACTCAGAGGTTGGCGGGCGGGATGGGCAACGTGCCCACCCCGTGAGCGGGTTACTCGGCCGGCGTGAAGTCGAGATAGAACTTCGTCCCGGGCTCATACTTGCCGAGTAGCGCGGGATTGTTGACCGTGATCGTCAACTCACCCTGCGGCGTATACTTGGCATAGGTATTGTCTTCGTCGGACCCGTCGGCGGGATAGCCAGCGGAACGGGCGACGGCCACCATCTTGATCCGGTCCGAACCTTCGAACCGATTGACTTCCGTGATGCGCATCTTCGCGCGCATTTCGGTCTGTTCGCTTTTGAACATGCGACTTCTCCTTGTTGAGACCGGTCCCGCTGGCCGCGGTATCGAACCTGGAAGACCACGCGCTTCCCACCCCGGCTTGGTAATCGACTTCGGTGGTCTTCCGGCTGTGCCGCAGCGCAGCCGTCCCACTCCCCGCCTGTCACCTCACGGGCCATAGCCTTGTCCGTCACCCAGGTTCGATGTCGGGCGCGCCGTAGCGCGGGCCGATAGCTTGGGAGCTAACCTTGGGACTTCCCTTGGAAGCTCCTCGAATTGTCGCGCTTGTGTCCCTCGTAGAGGCGACGTGCGCGCCGGCTTCTTAATCATACCAACCCTAAGCCGGAAGGAGCTGGTTTCGCCCCGGCAGCAGGGGTGCCGGCGGCGGGAATGTCAGGCTATTGCGCCTAAAATCTGAGTCTTCGTTTCAAGAAAGGGGGGGCGCTTATTTTGCTCCCACTGCAAACGAAGGCCCCGGACGGTGGGCGCCCCACCTCCCCCAGACATTCGACCACCCCCCGGCCTCACCAATCGCGGGGCGGAGCCACCTTGCCAGCGCTGCCCGGCAGGTCAGCACCAGCCATCGAAGCGCTTGTTCCTTCGAGCGCACAAGCAGCGGCTCTAAGCTCCCGCGCGTCGTCCTCGAACGTCCGGGCGGCGTCCTCAAGCGCGGCTATTTTGCCTTGCAGGTCAGCAATCATTTCGCGGCGCTGCTTCGCGCTGGCCTCAAGGTCGTTTGCCCCTTCCCGGAGATAGGCCGCCGCAGTGTGCATCATGGTCTCCTGAACCAAGGGTGGCGCGGGTCAAGGGGCGAGCCGTCCGGCTTGCACCCCTGCACGATGGGTTTGCCATCTCGTCGGCGAGCACCGCCGCGCTGTTCCTTGATCTGACGATCATGAACGCCGCAGAGCGTGCGGGTGTTGGAGATGGCATCAAAGGCCGTGGCGTGGTCGATGTTGGGCCGCGTGCGGATGTGGTCGCAGACAAGGCCAGCGGAAGAGCCGCAGCCAGGTACAACGCATTTCCACCCGTCCCGCTCATGGGTGGCACGTTTGAGGGCGCGCCAATGCGGCGAGCTGTAATAGCTGTTGCGTGCCATGGATGCCCCTTGCCGGGAACGAAAAAGGCGGTCCAGCCCGGGAGGGGCGACCGCCTTGTCTCTAGACGCAAATCAAGCATCCGTAGCCAGATGACTCGTTACGGCGGTTTTTGTCAAGCGCGCCACCAGCGGCCTACCGCGCTCAGGGTCTGCCCTCGCGGAAGGTTCTTTCCCTCCCTGATTGGAGAAGGGAGAAGGGCCTGAAGGCCCTCTCCATCAAGGATAAATAAAAATCTCCGCGCGTGCGCATGCGAGGCCAGCACCGATTTTCCGCGATTTTTCCGCAGATTTTCCGCGCCCTGATTTTCGAGCGCCTGAGACCACGGCAACCAGAGGCAGAAGGCAGCGGGTTTTCCGCGTATTTTCCGCCGTTTTTCCGCGTTCTTTCCGCAATTCTTCCGCGCGGCGGCGCTTCGGAAAAGCCGGAGATACAACCCTTGATCTGCGAGCAAAAAATATTTTGCGCGGCGGGCATTCCGGGCGGCGCAACGGCCCGCAGGGCACCCGAAAAGCACAGCGCGCGCCGACGAGTGATTCGGTTCAAGCCCGCCCTGCCCGCGCCAGAAAATCGCAACCAATGCGTTTTTGGCCATTCGAACGGCGAAAACGAAAATTTCTTCGCTTTCAAATCAACGCCTTAGCGGCTTTCACTTCGATTTGCGCCAAAACCGCATTGCATAACGAAATGAAATCGATATTCTCTCAATCACCGAAGCGAAAACGAAATCACTTCGAGATTGCGAGACGGCCTAGAGCCTCCGCAAGGTTCTTTGAAAAGCTGGCGATGGTCCGGTTATCGGCCCCAAGGTTTAGGCGACAACCTCGCGAAAGCGGGCAAAGCCTCGATTGTAAGGCGGGCTGCTGGGTCTCGCGTATCGGCGATATCGGTGATTGGAGAGGGTGACGCCTCTGCTGCCAATCGGGCGCTCCCTCCCGCGCTGACTTATGAAAAAGGAAGGGCTGTTGAGGTGTTCCAGCATAAGCCGCGTGACGCGGTGACCTGCGCAAGAAATGCAGGGTATGGAGGCCGTGAGGCCGACGTGACAACCATGTGTGTGGTGGAGCGAAGACAGAGCGCGCGGGGCAATGCGCGGTGGACTGCGGTCCAATGATAACCCGAAAGGTTGCCGCCCCCCGAAAAGCTAGCCCCCCGCAAGTCGGGATACCTCAAGAAAAAATCACAACGGAAAATCTGAAGGGCAGGCCACTGCTTGCCCTCTCTCCTCAGACTGCCCGGAAAGGCCACCGACTGGCGGCGCTTTCCCGGCAATCTGCCTCAACCGTCCCTGCGCGAGGGACACCCAACAGGAGAAACGACAATGGCAAAGTTCGAAATCATCACCGGCAAGGCCCTCAAGTCCGCAATCGCCGGCCGCGGCGCTCAGATCGCCACCTTCACGCAGCGCGAGCACCAGCTCGCCGTGTCCGCCCTTGCCCATCTCGGCGAACACAATGACGTCATCTATGTGCAGGCCCTCTATGACATGTCGCCGGCGAACTATCGCACCGGCCTGCGCAAGTGGTTCCTCGAATTCGGCAAGTGCACCTTCAAGGCTGCCGAGAGCGGCCAGGGCGGCACGTTCGTCTACGCCAAGTCCAAGCCGTCGAACATCGAAGGCGCAATGGAGATCGCCCCGGCCAACTTCGAGAAGGCCGCAAGGAAGCCGCCGCCGATCCGAAGGCTTTCGTCGTCGTCGACTATCTCGCCAAGGTGCTCGAAAAGCTGACCAAGGAAGAGGTGGATCCGCGCATCATCCGCGCCATCGAGGGCGCGCAGAAGGTCGCCAAGGGTCCGGTCGTCGTCGTCCGCAACCAGAAGCCCTTGCCGCCGGCAGGCAAGAACGCCGCGCCGAAGGCTGACGATACCCCGGCCGCCGCGCTGCAGGCCCCGGCCGCGAACACCATCGCGGCGTAGGCAGCATTCTGGGGCTTGGCTCGACCGCCAAGCCCCTCCCTTTCTGATTGTCGCTTGCTCCCACAACGGAGAAATTGAACATGGCAGTTGCGTTTGATACTCTCGGCTATTCGAAACGGCTCCGCGACGCTGGCTATACCCAGAAGCAGGCGGAAGCCCACGCGGAAGCCGCACGGGATTTCATCATGGCCGAACTCGTGACAAAGACCGACCTGACCGCCGCGATGGATACCCTCGCGCTGCGGCTGACGGTCCGGCTCGGCGGGCTCATGATGGCGGGCATTGGCGCCTTGGCCGTGCTGATCAAGCTGACCTAAGCCACCCCCTTGCAATGCACCCTAGCCCGGCCTTGAGCCGGGCTTTTTGCATTTCCTCCCTTGGAGAACGTTCATGCCCAGTCAGCATTCCAGCCGTGCGCGCATGCCCTTGGATTGGGAAAGCGCACGCCAGCGCCATCAGCGGGAAGCCGCTGAAGAACTCGCCGCCTACCTCAACAAGGCCGACGCGCTGCGCGCTCGCCTTGCATCCGCCCGCGTAATCGAGGCCGGAACATGACCGACCTTTCAGCCCTTCGAGCTGACGCTGACGCGGCCGACGCAGCATTCGACGCCGCTTGCCGCCCTCACTACTGCGATGGCCGATGGGGTGCCTATCGCGCCATTGAGCGCGGCGAACCCGTGCCGACTGAGGTTACCGCCGCGCTCGATGCCGCGCACGGCGCGCGCCACGCCTACTACCTTGCTCGAGACGGTGCGGCTGGTTTCCTTGGCGGGCGCGGCATCTAGCCCGCCACCTTCTCAATTCTCAATCTCCAAATCTCCGGCCCTGCCCCTTCCCCTCAAAGGGCCGGTGATCGCAAGCGGCAACCTGCCGCCCTTCCGGTGCCGCTTGCGCGGCCGCACGCGTGCCCCCGTTCGCGTGCGGCCTTCCGGCTGCATCCCTTGAAAGGTTTACACCATGACCGCCTACCCATCCGGACCTTGGAAGAGCTTCCGTCGCATCAACGCGGACGGACTGCCGGAGGTCGTCGTAACGGCAAGCAACGGTTGCCCACTCGCCATTGTGGGGAACCACGCCGAAAGAGAGAAAACAGCCCTCGTGATCGTTGCCGCGCCCGATTTGCTCGCCGCCGCTTTGCGTATGGCGGCATGGATTGAGCGAGAAGCGATCCCATACCTCGTCGACAGTGACGACAACCCCGGCGAGGCACTCCGCATGGCCATTGCCAAGGCGGAGGAACGCACATGAGCACAAGAACACCCGGACCGTGGCACGTAAACGGCGACACCTTTGACGTCGTGCACCAGCCAACCAGCTTCGCCGGTGACCGCCGCATCGTCGCTCGCTGCGCCACTGGTGACGGCGCCATGGCGAATGCGCTTCTGATCGCTGCGGCCCCTGACCTGCTTCAGGCCGGCAAGCACCTCACAGTAAAGCTTGCAGAGGTGTATTGGGCCGCCGGCCAGAGGGCGGGCGACTGTCAGGCCATTCGTGACTGGATGGCAGCCGTTGCGAAGGCAGAGAGCAAACCGTGAAGCGCCGCCCTTCACCCGCCCAGCGGCGGAAGGACGCGATCAGCCGCACATTCCAGTGGTGGTACCTTACCGACGGGCTGACGTCGCCCGCCGCGCACATCAGCGCTGCCTATCGTGCGATCGCCGAGCTTTCCGCAATTCGTGACGACGTCGCCAGCGGCAGGCTCCAGCCCCGCCGTCGCCGTCTCATTATCGATTCCGCAATCCGCGCCGCCCGTTCCAATCTCTGGATCGGCCGTCGCTCTTCACCATTGCCCTGAAAGGAACCCCGATGGCCGCCATGGCTTTCCAACATCTCGAAATTCGGCCGTGCATCCAGATCACGCCTGGAGCGCCCGACAGCTGGGTGGAGAGCTTCCACACGGAAGCTGAATATGAACGCGCATTGGCCGCGTTGAAATCCGCGAAAATCCCGCTGGAAACGTTCTGGTCCATCTACGGGATGTATCCCCTCGATGTCGGCGCAGGCGCGGTCTTGCCGCTCGAATCCGTCTTGATCGGCGATTTCGACAGCAAGGCCAGCGCGTTCGTGATCTTGAACGCCATGCTGGCGCCGTTGCTTGCCGCCCGCGATTTGATCCGCGCCCGAGACAGCTTTTTGGATGCCTCGCGCGCGGCAGACGCGCTTGACGACTTCGTCAACATGTCCAGCAATCACGTGCGGCTATAGCTATGATCCGCGATCTTTTCGCATTCGTGACGATCATCGTGTTCGTTTTCGCTGTGGACCTTTGGGCCGTGATTGTCGCCGGCCTTGTGCACTGACGCCCGGCGCGGCTATCATGACCGCGCCGTGAATGTCGCCCTTGGGCGTGGATCTGAACGAGAAGCAGCAAAGCCATAGCGCCGTCAAACATCGGCGAGACGCTAGCGATTCACGGAGACACCCATGACCACCGACGCCAATTCCTCAATCGTCATCTGGTACATCTATGAGAGTTCGGCACGGCCGTTGGCTGTCCTTTCTCCCCATGCTTACCCTGTACCGCCATTCTGCGACCCGGCGTCAGCCGTTTCGGCCGAGGGGCATAACCGCCACGGCGAGAGAGTAAAGGTGCTCGCCGCCAAGGTCGACGAAGGCAAGCTGTTCCTCCTCCCCGACCACGAGCGGGCCGACTATGACGCGGCTGTGGCCAGCCGCCGCAACATGGGTGATTTCGTCCTGAATCCTTTCCAGATGGGCTGACGCGCAGCTGCACACGTTCCCCTTCAGCCCGCCGCATGGTGGGCTTTTTCATTTCCGGAGATATCTCATGCTTAACCGCAACCGCGCCGACGGCGTGGCCGAACTCGTGCGCCAATTCGCAAGCCAGCCAGGCGCCGCCTACAAGACGCCCGAGGCAATCGCCGCCGACCTGATCGGCGGCATTCTTCATTGGGTGATGCGCGCCGGCGAGATGGCCGGCGACGACGGACGGAAGCCCGCCCTCGCCGCTGCACGGCTGGGCCTAGGCAGCTTCATCAGCGACGTTCACGCGTCGCCGGCCGGGCCGAAACCGGCCTGCTACACGCTCATCACGGTCCGGACGGATGATGGGCTGTGGGTTTCCGAGACGGGGTACGAGGAGGTCATCCAGTGATCGCGAAGACTGTTAATCTTACCGCGAGCGAGCTTCTTGCGAAGGTGGCGAATGCCCTGAAGGCTTCATTCGAGAACGTGATCGAAGATCTGTCCGGTGCGTCGTTCGACCAATCTGGCGTGTCGATGCCCAGCGACAAGGTCTGGCAGCGGTACGCTACGGCGGCTCTGGCCGCCTATACTGAGGCCGCCGAGGCCGAAAGGTTTCTTGTCGGCACGAACACAATGGAGAAGGTCTTCCGGCCCGCAGGCTTGACCAACGTCCACGACCTTCAGGCGGTCCTCGACGCGTTGGAGATCGCCCTGGTCTTGGCTCCGAATACGGCAGCACGTTCGCTGCTGGACAAGGTTTTCGAGGCTGAGCAGGACTTTCGGGAAACGATGCCGAGGGACTGGGAGGGCGACCCGCTGAGCGACGCGATCGAGGCGCTTCGATCCGCTCTTTCATCTCCGGAAGGCCCGGCCTCGATCCCGCCAGTAATCCTTCAGGAGGCGACCATGGCTGATTTGAAGGGCATGGTTGAATTCAATTTCAACGAGAGCGTCAGTGTGCGCCTTACGCAAGAAGGTCTTCGCATACTTGTTGAAAAGCACGAGGAGCTGCTTCGGCGCGCCCCCCAAATTGGCCCCTATTCTCCGAAGCGCGAAGACGCCGAAGGCCGGGTCTCCTTCCAGTTCTGGGAGCTCATGCACACGTTCGGACCCTACATGTTCTTAGGCAACCCACGTCTGCCAATCGAAGGCGACATTCGTGTTCAGGCCACCGCCGCCGTGTCCGGAGGCGAATGATGCGCATCCGAACAGTCGAACATGATCCTGGCTACGGTTGGATAGCGCGGGACCCCGTGACCGGCGAGGAAATCATGCCGGAGTTTCGGTGGGCAAGCCGGGCAGTTGCGAGAACCGTCGTCGCGGAGACCGTGATGCTCGCCAAGGCGCGCCCCAGAACAGCACGGGGGGTAAGCGATGCCGCAACCTGAACTGCCCTTTCCGCCCCCGAAAACATGGGTGCGGCCCAGGGGAAAGCACGCTTGCAAGCGAGATCCTGATGCAGGACCTGGTACATGTTGGCATTGGTGGGAAGGATGCCCCAAGGCGGAAAACCGCGGTTGCTATCTTCATTGGCTGGCGCGCCAGCCCGTCAGTGCACCCCGAAAGGAAGAGACATGACGCCCTGGTCTTGGTGGGCTGGCGAACCTGACGCCGACGTTTACAATCTCGCCTGTGAAGAAAAAACACGGGCTGCCGCGATAGCGGCCGCCAGTAGCCAGCTCCGCCCCGGTGACCGATTTCAAGTCGTCGAAGCTCGGTCGAGCGAGGCCCGACGTTATGAGGGCTCCGAATGCGTGCCTTTCCTTCGCACCCGCAACCATGAAATCGTGACCGTTGGGCCGGCCCCGGTCAAACCTATCTCTTAACAGCGCTCTCAAGGCGCACGACGCGGCCATGCCGCGTCACATACAGCAGCACCGCGATCGCCGCCGAACCGGCAAACCAGATGCCGAACAGCACCAAAGGCACGAAAAGGACCTCGCTCGGCCGCATAGCACCAGAGGCGACGTCACGCACGGCCACAACGCCGATGACCAGCAGCGCGACACAGAACAGCCCGTAGAGGACACGGAGCACGGTCCCGATTACACCCGGCCGCCGCTCCTGGAGCACGTTCCCGCAATGAACGCAGGCAACCGCGCTGCTTGAAACGCTTCCGCTGCAATCGGCGCATGTGAGCAACGCCATCTTGGACCTCCCAGGCACGTCGGTTTGGCATTGCAACCTATAGCTATTTCACCCCGTGGCAAGAGTGACTTCCGCGCGCTCTTGCCCCATCCAAAAGGAAGGCATGAACATGGAACAGGCATACAGCGGCTGGGCTATCGTCGAGCTCATGGGACATCGCACAAGGCCGGGCAAGGTGCAGGAAGTCGAGATGTTCGGCACCAAGATGCTGCAGGTCGATATCCCGATTTCGGACAGCGACTTCGTGACAGAGCTCTACGGGGCGCCAGCGCTCTACTCCATTCGCCCCTGCACCGAGGAAATCGCTCGGACGAAGGCCGGCTACAGCTACCACGACCCGCGTCCCATCCGCCCGGTCGACTACCGGCCGGATCCCGCCATCACGCACGACGATGACCCAGGCCATGGCGATTGACCTCTTCGGCCCCGTGCCACGCAAGCCACCCGTAGTCAGGATGCGCGCAATCGACCACGGCGAAGCGCCCGGGCTCATGCCCGGGTGGCGGACAGCGCAGGGCGCGCACTTCCGCTGCAGGCGGTGCGGTCACGATGACGGCTGGTCCTTTGACATGACGGTTACCGAGATCCGTCGCGGCCTGCCCTGCCCGAAATGCAACGAGGTGAAGCAATGACGCGTGAACAGCAGCTCGATGCAGTCTACCGGCACACCCATTCCGACTTCAAAGGCCATATCGATGGCAGGCGCACGATCATGGTCTACCGCAACGGCACCTGCCTCGTCTTCCTCGAAGACCTGACGGAAGCGGAGATCGCCGAGCGGCTTCCGAAAAACAAGGAGAAAAATCCATGGCAATCATGAAGGCCATTACCGTCTGGCAGCCTTGGGCCACCCTGATACTGCAGGGCGCAAAGCCTTATGAGTTTCGCCGCTGGAAGCCTCCAACTTCGCTCATCGGCCAGCGCATCGCAATCCACGCCGGTTCACGGCCTGTCCGACGCGACGAAGTAGCTGTTCTGCAGATGCAACTCCTGGACCCGCACCGTTACGGACAACCCTGCCTGCACGCGCCTCTTGCCGTGCCGGTCTTGGATATCGCGTATCGCAACCCCAAGGCCGGCGCGCTGCCCCTGTCTCATGTCCTGTGCACGGCAATTCTCGGAGAACCCAAGCCGGGCCACGAATGTGCCAGCGAATTTGGCGAAAATGCCGGCAACGACAGCGATCGCGAAGGGACCTTCAATTGGGGCTGGCCCCTGACCGATATTGAGCGGCTCGTCCCTCCGGTCCCGTCCCGCGGCGCGCAAGGCTTCTGGAACTGGAGCAACGACAATGGCTGACCGCTGCCCAACGTGCGGCGGCCTCGTCGCCAGTGTTTTTGAACATGTCGATATCGACTGCCGTCCGATCGATGATGCGCCGCGCGACGGCACAATCATCATCGGACTCTACCAAGGCGACGAACTCAGGCTGGTCCGATGGGAAGAATATCGCTCACATCCCGGTGGCGGCGGCAGTATGGGCGCGGGCTGGGTGAGCGACGAAAACGGATTTCCTGATGACGCGCCCGACGCATGGGCATACCCCGAGGAACACTGAAATGAATGTCGCTGACCATATTCATCTGCCCGTGAAACTGGCCACCAACCGCTCCGACGAGATCGTGAACAGCTTCGGCGTCACGGTCGCCCGCTGCAAATCCATCGATGCGGTCGTGCCGATCATCATTGCGGCAAACGCCCATGACGAGGTGCTCGCTACCCTGCGCGTCAACCTCAGGCTCCTAGAAGAAGAACTGAAGAACCGCCAGGTTTCTGGCGTGCCCGAATACATTGCTCCCGTCGAAACGGCCGTCGATCGGACGAAGAAAGCCATTGCCCTCGCCGAGGGCTGGACGTGACGATCGGCGAGCTCGAGCAACTGGCCGGAGTTCCCGATCGCAAAGAATTCTGGATGGGCTTCGTGAACGATCAGTCCATTCCTCGCGACGATATCTTCACGACGGCCGTAGCCGAACTGCGCCGCCGCGCCATCGAGCGCGGCACGTTGCCGGCGCCACCTCCTGACAGAAAGAGAAAGGGAAAACCATGAGCTTCGGCAATGTCACCATGACGGCCGACCAAATCGGCCGGCTCCGCCCGGCCGAGAAGGAACTGGCCAAGGCCTTGGCCGCAGAGATGGGAAACAAAAACTTGGCGAAGCCAGCGCCCGTCGAACCGCCACCAGCTGGCGGCATCCATCTTGGCATGTCGGAACATGGGAAGCAGATCTATCTCGACATGGAAAAGCTGCTGGACGGTCGACTGCTCGTGCAGGGAACCTCCGGTGCGGGCAAGAGCTGGACACTCCGTCGCATCGTCGAGCAGACCAACGGACTGGTGCAGCAGATCATCATCGATCCGGAGGGCGAATTTGGCTCTCTCGCGCAGCAGTTCGATTTCCCCATCATGGACGGCACCCGGCTCGACGCCGCGGCGCTCGCCGTCGCCGCCGGCCGCGTGCGTGAGCATCGGCTTTCCGTGTTGCTCGACCTGTCGCAGCTCGATCGAGAGGCGCAGATGCAGGCGGTCACGTCTTTCGTCGGCGCCCTGATCTCCGCGCCGCGCGAGAACTGGCACCCCGCGCTCATCGTCATCGACGAGGCGCATCTGTTCGCACCCTTTGGAGGCGGCGGTCTCGCGGCCACCTCTGTCCGCCAAGCTGCGACGCAGACGATCACCGATCTGATGAGCCGTGGGAGAAAGCGCGGCCTGGCGGGCGTGCTCGCCACGCAACGCATTGCGAAGCTGGCGAAGTCCGTTTCGGCGGAGGTCCTGAACTTCCTGATCGGGCTAAACACGCTCGATATCGACATCCGGCGCGCGGCCGAGACGATCGGCTGGGATGCGAGCAAGGGCTTCGACCGGCTGCCTACTCTGCAGCCGGGCGACTTCGTTGCTTCCGGCCCGGCCTTCAATCTGGCACCAGCAACCCTACACGTCGGCGCCGTCCAGACCAGGCACATCGGCGCCCGACCGGAGATCCGTGCGCCGGCCGCCATCGATGCCGCCGGCGCGGCATCCCTTCTGGATCTCGACCAGCTCCACGCGGCGACGGCCGGTGACGAGGAAATTCGGTCGGAGGCGAGCATCCCGCCGGCCTATCGCGGCGTCCGGGCGTTCATCCGCGAGCCGGCGTTCGCGGACGCGGGCCGCATCTGGGAGGTGATCTCGCCGCTCGCGCCGCAGGGCGCGTCGGTGGCCGATCTCGCCGACTATCTCTCCATCGATGCCGGCCGGGTGTCGGCCGCCCTCGCCCTCCTCGACAGTTACGGTGCAGTCGAGATCAGCGACATGAGCGAGGGCCGCGCGGTGCGCACCGGGAAAGGAATGGCCACATGAGCCTGAAACCCGTCACCTTCAGCAAGCCGCGCGGGCAGGACCCGCGCATCTCGGCTCCTTGCGTTCCGGGGAAGCGCGACAAGCGCTTCTGGACTGAGGATGAGGATGCGATCATCCGCGCGTACTTCCCCGCCGGCGGCGCAGCGGCGTGCCTGACGCGCCTGGCAGCGCACCGCACGCCGAGCGGTGTATATCAGCGAGCGAAAAATCTCGGCGTCACGTCGAGTGCGCCCTCTCCTCACAAGGGACGATATGACGCGACGCCGGAACTCGACGAGCGTATCCGCAAAGAGTGGCAGCAGCTCAACGCCGGCAAGAAGGGCGTGGTCAACGATCTCGCTGACCGTCTCGGCGTCCCGCGCTGGTGGTTGTCGAAGCGTCTGACGCATCTCGGGCTGACGACCCGCCACAAGAAGGAGCCGCAGTGGACTGCCGCGGAAGACGAGTTGATGAAGAAAGCGCCGCTTCACATGCCGGACAAGGCGGCAAGGTTCTTCCGCGAGCACGGCTTCAGCCGCTCACCCACGGCGATCGTCGTGCGGGCGAAGCGGCTCAACCTGTCTCGGCGCGCTGCCCGGGAAGAGCTATCGGCGCGCGGCTGCGCGCGGATCCTCGGCATCGATGACAAGTCGATGACCGCCCGAATCATCTCCGGCGAGCTGCCGGCGACAAAGCGCGAGGATCAGCGCCGCACGCAGCAGGGCGGCAGCGCCTGGGACGTCAAGCCAGCCGACCTGCGGAAGTGGATCCTCGACAACATCGATGTCGTCGACCTCCGCAAGGTCGACAAGGTGTCGTTCATCATGCTCATTGCAGGACACGCGGATGTCACGGGAGTATGACGGCCCGATCCGGGACATCTATGGCCGCGCGCCGCAAAATCACTATCTCTGGTTCACTGACTGGTGGTGGGCGAACAAGGAGTTCGGCTACCGCATTGATTCCCGTTGGAACTTCGGAATCGTAGCGCTCGCCGACGGCCGTTTCTCCACCGATGGTTCGGTCTATTCCATCAGCGAGAACAACTGCAACGGCCACTGGGAGAAGCCCCGACCTTGCGTCTACGGCACCCGTGAAACGGCCATCCGTGTCGCCGCGGCGCGGATGATCCGTGTGGCTCGGGCGTCTCGCCGATGGAATGGGCTCTTCACCGGGAAGCTGGAAGGGCCAGATCTCGCCGCCGTCATAAACTGGGCCCGCGCCATCATCGCCCAGGAAACAAGTCGTCCACCACCGACACTCATCACCATCAAGGAATCTCCCGAGCCCCGTCCGAAAACGGGGCTTCCTCTTTTGACCTATAGGATTCCAATGGCCAATCAGCACCTGGCGAGCATCGTGAAACTCTTCGAGACCTGTCGATATCGCCACGATATCTATCAGGTGTTTTCCGATTGGTGTGAATGCGCTGCGATCGCCATGAGCAATGCCATGGATATCCGCCAGCGTGAGAAGCGCGAGGCTCGCTACCTCGATATCGTCAAGCGCTACACCAAGGAGGAGCTGGCCACGTTTCCGCAAATCTTCGGCGAGGTGACGATGGCGCTTGAGGCAGCGCCGCAGGATATTCTGGGCGCTACGTTCCACGAGCTCGAGCTGCACAACAAGGCGCGCGGCCAGTTCTTCACGCCGTACGAGCTCTGCAGGATGATGGCCAAGATCAACGCGGGCACCGCCGAGGACCTGCAGGCGATCATCGACAAGCGCGGATACATCACCGCCCAAGAGCCGGCAGTCGGCGCCGGCGCCACGATCATCGCCTTGGCTGAAGCAATCAAGGATCTCGGCGTCAACTATCAGCAGCATCTTCATGTGACGGCCGTCGATATCGACCCGCGCGCCGTGCACATGGCCTACGTCCAGTTCTCGCTACTGCACATTCCGGCACAGGTCATCGTTGGCGACACGCTCCGCCTCGAATTTCGCGAGGATTGGTTCACGCCGGCGCACATCATGGGCTTCTGGACAGGGCGGCTGGCCGCTGATCGCGCCACCGAACATGCAGCCGCACCGATAACCCCGACACAGGTCACCCCCATTCGGTCACCGCTCGCCAAGCGGAGAGCGCCGCCCAGGCCGCCCCCCTCCGGACCATCCCTTTTCGATTTCGGTCTTTGACCGGATGCCCGCCGCCGCAAGGCGGTTTTTTTATGCCAACCTCAGGAGAACAGCATGCAGAAAGTCGTACCCCTTTTCACCACAGAAAACCCGTCCGCGCTCGTCGACAGGGCGGAATTCACCGATCGGATTGCCCTGCTTGCCAGGCTCTGCGCGCGTCCGATGCACCCGATCCTCGGCCATGTCCGTGTCTCGTCAGAGACAGGCGGGCTGGCCTTCATCGCCACGAACTCATCGCTTCAGGCGGAAACGTCTATGACGGCGGACACCGACGCCCGCTTTTCGGCCGCCCTGCCGGCCGCGGCTCTGCTGAAGCTCATGAAGAAGGGCACGCCCAGCAACCACGCCATCCTGGAGCTCACCGCCGAGGACGGCGCCGTCGACGAACGCTTCGTGGCGGCCAAATGCGCAGTCCATGTTGGCACGACACGGTTCGTGATTGACGTCATGCCGACCGGCGATTTTCCTGAGCCCATTCGCCACGCGGAGGGCTCGAAGATCCAGCGCTTCTCCATTCCCAGCGCGGTGCTCTGGAACGCGATCGACGGCACGCTCGATGCGGTCTCTACGGACGAGACGCGCCGCAACCTCAATGGCGTCTACCTGCACGATTACCATGGCCGCCTGCGGTTTGCAGCCACCGATGGGCACCGTCTCTACATCCAGGATAGCAACGTCCAGACCGGGAAATCCGAGATCAGCGCCATCCTGCCGACCGACGGCGCGAAGTTCGTCGCCAGCCTGCTCGACGGCTATGCCGGCGCTGATCCGGTGCAGGTCGAACTCTCGGGGGGCGTGGCCGTGTTCGTGTTCCGTGGGATGGCGGTGACCATGAATTTGGTTGACGGTCCGTTCCCGGACTATGGCCGCGTTATCCCCACCGATCCGGACAAGAAGGTCGCGGTTGCCGGCGGCGCGCTATCCGAAGCCGTCGCGGCTCTGGCCGAGGGCGCCAGTGCAGAACTGGTGCGTCTCGCTTTTTCCGAGAGCGAGATCGCGATCACCGTGACCGGTGCGTCAGGCGAAGGCAGCGTGGTGGTCGATTGCAGCTACGAGGGTGACGAATTCACCATCGCCTTCGACGCCAAGAACCTGCGCTCGGCGATCGAGGCAGCCAGCCCGGACGGACGGAAGATGATCATCCGGATGAAGGATGCCGCTTCCCCGGCGCTTGTCTCCGGCTCCATCGGCGGCTGGACGGGCGTGCTGATGCCATCCGCGGCGTAGGCCACCATCACACTATCGTCAAACTCAATCGGGGCCGCGTCACGCGGCCCTTTTCATTTCGGAAGAGGAATCCCCATGGAAGCCAAGAAGCCCGCAGCCGCAGATGTGCAGGTCGGCAATAACATTCGCCAGCAGCGGCTCCGCCGCAGCGTTAGCCAGGAGGCGCTAGCCGCCAAGATCGGCGTGACGTTCCAACAAGTCCAGAAATACGAGCGGGGCACCAACCGCGTCAGTGCAAGCCGTCTCGTGGAGATCGCTGCCGTCTTTGGGGTCACGGTCGACACGCTTTTCGCCGGCACCGCCGCCGAGGCCGACCCAAATGCGGAGCCCGCATTCGCGATGAGCAAGGAAGCGATCTCTCTTGCCAACGACTTCGAGGCAATCGGCGATCCGAACGTCCGGCTGTCCATCCGCGGCCTGGTCAGGTCGCTTTGCCGCCAGCAGGTGGCAGATGCCGCATAAGGCCGCAACAAGCCGGCGCCCGCGGCGCCGGCCCAACTTCCATCGATACCCCGCATCCCAACTCAAGAGGTTTTACCGATATGGAACAGATGCTGCTCACCGCCGATCGGCTTGTGCTCGACACGCACAATGCCCGCAAGATGCGCAACGCCGACTCCCTCGATTCCCTGAAGGCATCCATTCTCGCCCACGGCATAATCCAGCCGATTGCCGTTCGGGCGCCAGCCGGCGCCGATCGCGACCTTGAAGGCGATCGCTACCGCGTGTTCGCCGGCGGCCGCCGCTTGCAGGCAGTCAACGAACTCATTTTCGACGGCAAGCTGCCGGCCGACTATCTCATCCCCGCACTCCTGAAACCTGCCGGTGACGACGACGCTGAGGAGCTTAGCCTCGCGGAAAACATCATGCGTCGTGCGATGCGGCCGGTCGATGAGTTCAAGGCGTTCGTGCGCCTCGCCGACGAGGGGCTCAGCGTCGAAGAGATCGCGCTGCGCTTCGGGCAGTCCATCAAGTTCGTTATGGGGCGGCTTGCGCTCGGCGGGCTGCACGAAACCCTTCTTGAATTGGTGGACGACGGCAAGCTCTCGTTCGCAGCGGCGTCCGCCTACACGCTCGAGCCGGATCCGGACCGCCAGCTCGAAATCTACGATAATCTGCCGACCTGGTGCCGCGACACCAGCCACAACATCAAAACCGCCATCACGGGGGCCGCTCTTCGCTCGAACGGTCAGGTCGCAACCTTCATTGGCGAGGAACGATACCTCGCCGCCGGCGGCAAGGTCACGGTGGATCTGTTCGAGGATCACAATTTCTGGATCAGCCTCGACCTCATCGAACGGCTGAAGGTCGAACGCATTGCCGAATTAAAGGCCGACCTCACCGCGGACGGTTGGTCGTTCGTGAAAACGCTGGGCGAGCTCGCCTGCAACAGCTGGCAGCTTACCAGACTGAAGCCCGAGGAAGTCGTCCTCTCGGCCGATGATCAAGCCAGGATGGACGAGATGGCAGCGCGCCTCGGGCCCCTGTCCGAGCGAGCTGAGGCAGATCAACTCGACGATGAGGAGTTCGAAGAGTTCGAACGGCTCGAAAAGGAATACGAAGCATTCCAGAATGCCGGCCGCAAGTTCTCGGCGGAGCAAAAAGCCAAGTCTGGCGTTGTGATCTACGACGACCGCAACTACCAGGTCGAGTTCGGCATGGTCGAACCAAAAGCGTCGTCGTCTGCGAGCACCTCAAGCCCGAAACAGGAAAAGGACCCGCTTGCGCTCTCAGCGCCGACGCTCTCTGAACTGGGGAAGGCATCAACTGTCGCGTTGGCCCACGCTGTCGAGGCAAATCCGCCGAAGGCTCTGGCTATGCTTGCCGCTTTCCTGGAGCTCGGCACTGTCTCGTCCTACACCCAATACCGGCCCGGCCGCCTCAAATTTGAACAGCCCGGGAGCGCCCCGGGGAGCTACGGAAGCGACACCAGCCCCCGTTCTTACGCGGACGCCTTCAAGTCGTATTCGGACATGGACGCGGCCGAGATCGGCACGGCCCTCGCGAAGCTGGTGTCGCGAACGGTAGACGTTAGCCAGGAATGGCTCGGCTCGAACGCAGCGATGCGGCGGGCTACCCTCGATGCGTTTGATGTGGACCCCACGCCGCATTTCGACGTCGACAGCTTCTTCAAGGCGGCCCGCAAGCCCATCATCTTCGCGGCCTACAAGGAGATCACCGGCCAGGACCTCAAGGACGGCAAGAAGGCGGATATGGTCACGGCAGTCGTTGACGTCGCAAAGAGGACGGGCTGGCTGCCGGAATATCTTCGGACGGCCGGCTACAAAGGGCCGATGCCGACGGCTCCTGAGCCGAAGAAGGCCAAGGCGAAGAAAAAATGATCGGCGGCGCTTCGGCGCCGTCCTTCCCCGAATCGTATATGAAACCGAGGAACAATATCGATGACCGCCACCATAGGGGTGCCGACCATGGCTGACGACGAGACCGAGAACAACGATTTCCGCACCTGGATGAGGTCCATGGGCTTCAACTCCAAGCAGGTTAGCGCTGCGGGCGAGCTCGTCGGCATGTCTTCGTCCCTCGCTGGCCACTCCAGCCGAGGCCTGCGCGACCTCACGTCCACCGAACGGCTGGCGATGGCAGCGGCCACGGCAGGGCTGCCGGCATGGTCGCCGGACAGCGCCACCGAGATTGAAGCAATCCGGACGCTCTACGAATTGCTGAAGGCCGAAATGAAGGAGGTCGCGAATGGCGGCGACGCCGAGGAAGAGGCCGTCCGCACCGTCCGCGCCGTCATCCGCGCCGAAGCGCTCAGGGTTGCGACGGAGGCTCGGCAGGAGACGGGGTCGGATCCTGAGACGGACCGCGTGATCCGTTCGCTTCTGCAGGCTTTCGCCCAACGCTCCAGCGCTCGCTGAAATCGCCCTGCGACATCATGAAGAACCGGACCGATAGTTCGTCGAGCGCCTTATGAATCTTGAGCATGAAGCGCTCGCGCCGGTCCGACCGCACGTTCTCCCACACCCATTTGTCGTGATAGACAAGGTCTTCGACGATAGAGAACGGTGATCGCGCAAGACCCGTGATCTCGAATGCACCACGCAGCTCGCCAAGTGACTTGATGCAATCCATCTTGTAGTCGCCCGGTAGCCGGCCGGGCGAACCGCCACCGCTCGCTCCCTCCAGGTTTGCCGCCTTCAGACCCGAGATTTCCGCGCCCTCGCAGATGCTGCGCAGCCGCAGGCCGGTGGACAGCCGCCGGTAGGCCGCGCCGTGAGCATCTTGTTTGCCCTGGAGCAGGCCCTTGCTGAACAGATACTCCAAGGGAGCGGTATTGGTGATGACCGGCATGGCTCGATCTAGACCTATGCTCGCAATTTCCGCCGGACGCCCGTCACGGCTGGAGATCTTGACGGGCTTCTCTTCGCGCTTTGCTGGTTGGGCCAGCACCTTTGCCAGATCCGTGTAGAACTGCAGCCTCCGGCGCTCGAACTCAGGCCCGCGTCCATAGAAGGCGATGAGCGGCAGCACGCGCTTCTGCAGATTGCCCTTGTCGGCCCGCTGCGCCTCCAAGCGCTCCCTGAAGCTCTTCATCCCATCAGCCTCCGCAGTGGGCTGGCGGCGCGAGCGGTTCCCAAGGGGATAATCTTGAACTCGACACGGTCGAGAAGCCCGGCGTCCAGCGGGACGCCGTCCTCCATTCTTATGCTGACAAGTTCCTTCAGCTTTTCCGTTCTGATCGCGTCCGTCATGGTTGCGCGCCCCGCATATTCGCTTCGGCCGACAATGCCGGCGACCTGCTTTGTCCGGAGGCTGACCACCTTGGCGATTGTCCGCTCCGTGTAGCCTATCAGCCAAAGCACGCACACCGTATACTTCACGTGTTCGCCATGGCGTTTCCTAACCGACTTTTTCAAAACGGCACCTCCACTTCCCCTCGACGGAAGGCATCGATGTCGGGATCATCTGATGGGTTGAAAATCTCGGACTGACGCTGCGGGTCCACATCGTTGCGCGGGAACGTGCGTGGGAAGCCTCTAATCGGTTTCCCGGTCCACCACATCCAAGGGGAATCGTATCCCATGATGTTGTATTTCTGCAGTCCGTCCCGGGCAGCGGCGACCGCCTTGCGGACGCGCTCGCGAGCCTTCTTCTTGTCCGGCTCCTCAACCATCTTCGAGACCACCAAGTCGGCATAGTCCGAATAGCTGACGATGGTCTTGCCCATTGCCGCGGGCGGCCCGTCCATGCGGTCGACCACCAGCTTACCGTACTTGTCCATGGCGTCGAAGAAGTTGACGAGGAACCGGCGCTCGGAAGGGTTGACCGAGAAGCCCTCGGCCTGCTGCTGCTTCTTCAGGCGCTCCTTCTCGTTGACGGAAAGCACCACGCATGAGGTGATGTCACGCTCGGCGCGCTCGTCGTATCCGATGGTGACTTGAGCGAGCGAGAAGTCGATCTTCACACCATCCTCGTCGTCCTTCTGCTTCGCCAACGTCAGTGTGCGGACCTTTGTCGCGTCGTCGTTGGTGACGGCGAGCACCTGGTCGACGTCGGCGTACAGGGAGGTGTGCCCGCGCAGCTTCTTGCCGTCGGCATTCAGGTGGTGGACGACCATGACGTGAACGTCGCATTCCGTCGCGATCCGATCGACATTTTCCAGCACGATCGAGACGTCCTTGCCGCTGTTTTCGTCGGCGCCGGCCGTGGCCTTGGAGAAGGTGTCGATCACCACCATCCGGAGAGGCTGGCTCATCACAGGTTTCCAGGCATTGATTTCGTCAATGAGCTTCTGCGTGTCTCCATCCTTCGTGAACAGATCCACGCGCGACGGAAGCAGCACGAACGGCACATCTTCTGTCACCGGCACGCGGAAATGTTCGCGATAGGCCTTTATGCGCTTTTTCAAGCCGCGGGCGCCCTCGCCCGCCTGATAGATGACACCGCCCTGCATCACGGGGCGGCCGAGAAACTCCTGCCCGCGCGCGATGCACATGGCGATGTGTGTGGCGAGGAAGGTCTTGCCTGATCCAGAAGGTCCTGCCAGCATGGATCGATCCCCGACCGTGAGCATGCTCTGGATGAGGTATTCAATCGCCATGCCCGGCTGGTCGAGATCTTGCCATGACATAGCGTTGAAGGACGATTTTGGCGTCACCGGGACCCACGGTGGAGCAAGCTCGATCAGCGCGGTCAGCTTCTCGCCGGTCCCGCCGCCCTTCTCTTTCCAGTCGGTGATATCTTCTTTCGGCCCGCACTCTGCCCAGTGCTGGGCGATGTCGAGCACGCGAACGCTGGCCGCCTTGCCACGCAGCGCGGCGGCGCGCGCCTGGACACGGTTCCGGCCTGCATCGTCGTTGTCGTTGCAGATGACGATATCGAGCCCGGCGAGCTCGTCGTCGAATTCCGACTCCCAGTATTTTGCCCCGCCAACGTTGGTCGTGCCGACGAAACCCCAATTCGTGACGGTATCTGCGTCCTTCTCCCCCTCCATGAGAAGAACGGTGCCACCGCCGGCGGCTTTCATCTTGCGGATTTCCGCGAGGTTATAGAGATATCGTGCCGCGTCGGGCAGGTCTGTCTCTTCCTCGTATTTCCGATCTTCCTTGGCCTTCCACCAGTTCGCCGTCTCGCCCTTTTTAACCTTCGACCTTCCATAGCGGCCGGCCTGCAGGCCCCATACCCATCCACCCTTCGGATGCGGCCGGCGCTGCATGAAGCGGCGCCCCTCACCCTTCGGAAACTTCAGGACCTGATAGGCCAGCCGGTCAGAAGGATCGAAATATTCGTAGAAGGCGATCGGCTTCGGATCCATAAAATCGGGGAAGCCGCCCGGCACGTCGACAGGATCGTGTTTTTTCGCGACCGGATTCTCCCGGCTTTCCAGGTAGCCATTGTCGACGAGCCAGCCGACAGCCTCTCCCTTATCGAAGCCTTTGAAGGCGCGCAGCAGCTCGAGCACGCCGCCGCCTATCTGATCCTCATGGTCGTACCATGTGCCCTTTATGAGATCGACGGCGACTGATCCGTTCGTTCCCCACCGAATTTCGCTGCTCGACGACATGTGCTTGTTCGGCTCGCCGATGGCCTCGCCGAGAATACGGCGAGCGACGGGCACCATGATGACTTTGAATTCTTCATTGTCATTCACGGCCGGGCTGCCCTCCGAGCGCGAGAGCGCTCGACCTTGATGGCTTTCCCCTTCCGAAACAGCAGCTGGGCAGCCGCGCGCGCACCGGCGCGCTCCCCGGCACCGGCAAACTCGCCGTCTCGAACGAGATGTCCGTTGAAATAGGCGAAGGTGTGCGCGAGAACTGCCCTCATCGCGGCGATCTCGTCCACGAAGGCGATTGGTGACCCCCGTTTGTTGAGCAGCGGCTTGAGCTCGCCGTCGCCGGCCAACCGCAGCATCGCATACCAATTGTCACCGCGCCGTTCAGCGCGCCCGTCGAAATGGTTCATTTCGTGAGAGCCTCCTGCAGGCGCGCGGCCAGCTTGTCGTTGGCTTCCATCCCGGCTCGATATTCTCTCCAACAATCGAGAATCCGAACGACGGTCGGTTCAGAAACTCCGAGCGCCTGGGCAATGGTCGCGGTGTCCCACCGCTCGCGAGCCCTCAAAAGAAGGGTCGCGCCGACGATGGCATCCAGGTCGCCGTCGGAAATCGGCATCGATTTTTCGCGGGCGCAGACGGAGGCAAAGGCCGCATCGAACAGCTGGCCCGCCCAAAGGCTGAGACCTATCCCCCTTTCCCGCGCTTGCCGGTCCAGATTCTGCTTGGCCTTCTCGGTCACCGAAATGCTGATGCCGACCATCTTCGAGCGAACCGTCATCCTGCTTTCTCCTCAGCTTCGATCAGCCCGCAAGCTTGGGAGAACAGCAGCACTCCGGCGGCGAGCTTCCTCCCGGCAAATCGGTCGTGCTGGATGGCAGGATCGCCGGTGAATGCCTGCCTCGCTGTTTCGAGCAAATCGGCGATCGTGAAAGTACATTCGGCTTCGACTGGCCGCTTTGGGAAATCCTTCACCAGCTTGTCGCGGACAACGCATAGTGACCATCGGCCGTCGCCATGCTCGACAAGCACGCGGCTCAGGTTGGCATCGCCGGAAATATTCAGTCCAAGGATCGTGTCGCCGGGCGCGGTGGTGATGACGGTCATGCTGCTTCCCCGAACTTACCGACCTCATCGCCCCAGTGCTCCCAGCCCGGACGGTTGGTCCGGGAGAAAATCTCGGCCCGGCGCGCGTTCGGCATCAGGCGTTCGGCGACTGCAAATGCCTCCTCCGGCTTGCGAGAGTGCTCGCGCGCCTCGCCGAAGAAGACGGATCTGGTGGAGCGGGTGGTCTTGGGATTGCCCCGTGTGCCGATCAGCACAGGCTCGGACGCCGAGCGGAAAATGTAACCGGTACCAAACGCAATCTTTCCGTTGACCGTGGTCTTCACCCAATTGCCGGCTGTCTTGAACACGAAGCCCCAATGCTTCAGGCACTCGATTTGCTGGTCCAGCATCGGGTTCGTTCCCCATAGCCAGAGAAGCGTGTTCGGCGCGGCGAGTTCTGCGATCGGAAAGGCTTTGATCTCGTCGAGAGGCAGGCACCGGTAGTGCTTCTTCGCGTTCTTGCGCTCGCCCTTGCTCGACCAGTTCGAGAAATCCCAAGGGGGATCGACCATCAGAAAGTCGTAGGCATTCGGCTCTAGATCGCCAAACTGCCAGTTGATCCCGAAATGCGAGAACAGGGTTTCCATCGATCAGCGCACCCGCTCAAAATGATAGTCGAAGTGCTTCTCAGCGATCTGGCGCACAAGGCCGAACATGCCGATGCCGAGGGAGGAGAACATGAAGAGGAAGAGGAGAATGGCCGGTACGTGCCGCATGACGTTCTCCTTCATCGCCAGAAAATGGCGAATTCGGAGTTGCGAACCGACGGCCTGGCACTGCGCACTGAAGCATAGAACGGGTCTATGGGCTCAATATCCGCGCTATAGTTCTCCAGGTCCGCCAGCATGACTTCGCCGATCAGGACGCGGTCAGCGAGTTCGGCGAGCGCCGCTTCGCATTCCTCAAGCCGGCGAGCAAGGATCGAAGAGACGAGGTTCTCGCCGCCCGCTTTCCGCGTTGTCTTACCTTCCATGAGGCGCAGGCGACGGATCTTGTTGTTGACCTGGTTCTGCGTGCTGGCGAACTCTTCGAGATTGGCGCGCACCACCTGGCGCACCATGTCAGGAATATCGGCGTGCTCGGGCGGGAAGCTTCCTGTAGCGAGCTGGTTCACGACGGTATCGAAGAGGCCGGAAAGGGCGGCGACGGCACGCCGGCGCACGTCGTCGCTTGCACGGATACCCTTTCGGTCCCAGAGCGACCGCGCAGAACTGTCGAGAAGGAAGTCATGGGCTTCCTTGAGCAGGAGGAACTCGTCGGCATCGCCGGTCACGTCACTATGGACTGCCTTGGCGCGCCGACGATACGCTGCACGGATCTCCTTTGCAGTCGCCGCCTTGCGGACGCCGAGAATCTTGTAGGGGTTCCAGTCTTTCCCGCGGGAGACCTTCTCCACGAGCGACTTGATCAAGGCGTTCATCATGCGGATCTCCGCTTCGCTGCAGCAATGAGAAAAAGATCGTCGACGGGCTGCGCCAGCTTGGGGGCGAGCTTCGCTTCTCCCCAGGACCAGATGGCGAGCGCGTCGGAACGGTCGTGGGACAGGTCGTCGTCGGTCGGCAGGATCCAGCCGAGGGCGATGCATTTTCGAAAGACGATCGGCTTGGCGTCCTCGCCCTTCATCCCGCCGTTACCGATGAAGTGCTTTCGGACGGTCGACGGCGTCGCGTATTCCCAGTTGAAGACGCCAAGGCCATAGGCCATGCCGCGGATGGCCGCCGGCAAGCCGTATAGCGTCTCGAATGCTGCCGTCGACGTCTGGCCCTGCTTGGAGGACGGCGCGATCGGCTGCTCACACACGATGTCGGTCGGCCGCATTTCCTCGACGATTTCGGAAATGAAGCGCATCGCGTTCCAGAACTTTGCGCCGTTGGAGATTGGGCCGCCCTTCGGAGCTTCGCCGGTGCGCGTGAAATAGCGAGATCCGGACACCGGCTTCTCGCCGGCGGCGCCGAACGCCCAGCCGAAACGGGTTGCAAGATCGAGGGCGAGGATACGAGGTGCGAAGGTCATGCGTTCCGCCGATGCTGATAGTCCGCAGGTGGAACCCCGATCCGGTTGCGGAAACGGATCGGGGTACGGCCGCTACAAATTTGCGCGATGCAGCAGCCGTCGGCGCGGGAGAACGATCGCGCCGTCCAGTCTCGTCAGGCGTTGCCGGCCGGCTCGGCAGCATCCCAAGCCTGTTGCTCGTCATCGCCAAGATCGGCTTTCACCGCATTGATGACCGCGCTGGTGCGCTCGTCGTCGGTCTCCTCACGGGAAACGGCCGCCTGGCCAAGCGGGAGGTCTGCATAGTCGCCGAGGGCTTCGCGGATATCCTTAAAGACCTGCTGCGCATCGTCCTCGAGCTCCTCCATGAGAGCTTCGACCTTGCGCTCCAGTTCGCGCGCCTTGACGACGGCCTTCACGACATTCTTCGGCAGACCCTGGGTCTTGCCGTCGTCGAGCAGCTCCTTCTGCTGCGCGCGAATGCGCCGGCACCGCTCCATGTACGCCATCTTTTCGCGCAGGCATTCCTGCTCGAGCTGTTCGTACTTGTCGATGAAGGAGGCCATCTCCTCCGGATTGGCGCGATTGCGCCCTTCAAGAATGCGTGCTCCCATCACAAAGCTCCTCGGTGACCGCGCGGCAGATAGGCGAGCCGGGCGTGGCTGGTGCAGTAGGTTTCGGATGCTGAAGCGCCGCAGAAGATCGGATGGATTCCGTCATGGCCGTTCACCGGCCAATGACATTGCAGCGCGCCTAGATCGGCAAGATGAACCGGTGCGACACCGATCAAAGGTTCGAACGCCTTTGCGCGTGCGATGGGCGCGGGCACGACGGCAGGCTTGACGGCCTGCAGGGTCTGGCGAGGGACAGGAGCAATCTCGGCTTTCGCCGGCTCGGCCTGGGAAGTTCGATTGGGGGCGCGCTTTGCCGCCTTCGGCTTTGGCTTCTCCGGCTCCGCCCGCCACGAGCCTCGCTTCAGGCCACGTGCTAGCTTCAGCCCGCAACGCGAGCATTGGCTGATAACGGCGTTGCGGCTCGCGTTCGAGAACTGCAGCGCAATCGCGTTCGCGGAAAGGCCCTGCGAAACCAGCGGGCGAAGTGCAGCCGTTCGCTCTTCCTTGTTCAATTTTGACCAGTCAGGTAGTCGGCTCATTGCATCGACTCCTCGGCCATCGACGCAACGATGCTGTGCTGAGCACTGGTCAGCGGCACGCCAGCGGCCGCAAGCTTGGCCGACATCTCAGTTGCGGCGCGCGCAAACTCCCGTCGCGCCTTTTGGTTTTGGCGTGCGGCCAATGCCAGGCGAAGCGCCAGGGCCTCATCCTCCCACACGCGGCAGACCTCCCCGTTGTAGAGCGAGCGGACTCGCCGCAAGGACATGTTCGGGCAATGGCGCCGCAAGTCAGTTGCGAGCAACGGATAGAGGACCTTTGCCGGCTGCCCGGAGGAGATCAGCTCCCCCAGTTCTCGCATCATGGCCTGCAGGGAAGGTACGCCAGACACACCCTTCCCCGCATCGTCCTGGGAGGACGCCGAAAAATTGTCGTTGCTGGAACGCTTTTCCAGCCGATTGGCCAACGTTTCCGGCACTTTGGCACGGAATGCAGGCATACTTTTCGCATGAACCTGAGAGGGAGATTGCGATGTCAGGAAGTCAAATGCGAGCGCGGTCATCCGGCCACCTCGGGAACGCCGAAGAACCATGCATCATCCCATTCGATGCCACGCTCGAAGGCGCCATTGCGAATGTTCTGCATCTCTTCAAGCGATGGCGAAACGCCGCCTTCCCAGCGGGAGACGGATGCCTGCCCGACCTTCGCGACCGACGCGAACTCGGCTTGGGTCATCTTGAACACTTGGGTGCGGATGTAACGGATCGGGTTCATGAGGCGGATAATATCCGCGAAAGAATTATCCGCAAGCCCAATTTTATTCGCGATCGAATTTTGCCCCGAATCCTATTTCGTATATCGGTGTGAATTATGGATATCCACGAAAAGGTGCGGTTCATCATCCGCTGCAATGGCTGGACTCAGCAGGAGGCCGGCGAGCACTTTGACGTCTCTCAGGCGACCATTTTTCGATGGGCAAACAACAAGGCCGAGCCGGAGGGCAAGAGCCGGGACGCGATCAACGAGCTTTACGAAACCCTGATGGATATCGAGGGAAATGCTGAGGCCTACGGCTCTGAGGCCAAAGCGTCTGCAGCGGGAAAGCTCCACCATCCCCGCATTGCCCTTCCCGAACTCGGCGGCCTTCCCGTTGAAGGCGTAATTCAGGCCGGGAACTGGCTCGACACCACGCTGTTCGAGGACATCAACTATCAGCCCGAAATTATCCCCGTCGCGAGAGACCCGCGCTTTCCACATGCCCGGCAGTACGCCCTGAAGGTCCAGGGAGACTCGATGAACCAAGAGTTTCCCGACGGAAGCTTCGTGACGTGCGTAGATTTCGCCGACAGTGGCCTCAGCATGAAGGACGACCTCATCGTCCATGTGGAAAACTGGAAGTTCGGCCTCCGGGAAATCACGCTCAAAGCGCTCAAGCGCGAAGGCAAGGGCTGGAAGCTGGAACCTCGAAGCACCAACCCGGCCCACCAGCCGATTTTCCTTAACGGGGAAGCGCAAGATGGCGTTGAAGTCCGAATTCGCGGCGTTGTCGTAGGCGATTATCGCCGTCGCGGGTTTTGACACCCAATCTTCCCGCGCAGCTTCTGTAGATAAACTCCAATAACAACAAATAGATGGGGGTGGCCCTCTAGGGCCACCCCTATATGTATTTATGATAATTATCCGCGTACGCGCGCGACACAGCCCAGGGCGCCCCGGCGAAAAAGAATAAATTTATTCGTTCACGGTTTTTTTGCATTGACGTCAATTCGTTCGTGGATATGATCAGCGCGAATTCCCCGCTGCAAGACGCCGCCGGCGCCTGCGGGACCTCAAGCGGACGATCACATGGCGAGCGAAATCTCTATTGGCGGTCTTCACCGCCAAGTAGTCACCGACTGCATTCGAAAATGGGCGACCGGCGCCAACCTGACCGCGAGCGAACGCACGCTCATGGACGACGCACTCGCGCTCTATCGCCTCGACATGCTGCGTACCCTGTTCGTGGATCGAGGGGGCGACAATGCTGCGCGTTGAATGCGTTCGTCCCGGCGACCGCGGTGACTGGCTGGCTCTTCGCAGTGATTTCGTCACCGCGTCAGTCGCTGGCGCATTGCTGCTTTGCCACCCATACACCACCGCGTATCGACTCTGGGCACTGAAAACCGGCCGCATCGAGGAGAGCACCGAAGAGAGCGAGGCCATGCGCCGCGGCCGGCTGCTCGAGCCGGTCGCCGTCGAAATGCTGCGCGAGGAGCGCCCGTCATGGACGATCGACTATCGGGCCGACAACGCATTCTACTTCGAGCGAGGCCTGCGCCTCGGTGCGACCCCTGACGCCTTCGCTTATCGCCCGGATATGGACGGACGCGGCATTGTCCAGTTCAAGACCAGCTCGGAAGAGGCGTTTCGATCCGGCTGGCTCGACCCCGAGACCGGCGATGTTGAGGTTCCACTCTGGATCGCCGTTCAGGCCATCGTCGAGGCAAAGCTAACCGGTGCGGCCTGGGCCGCGGTCGCGGTGCTTGTTGTCGGACGCGGCATCCGCATGGAGGTGATCGACATCCCTCTTCATGTGCAGGTCTGGGACGCCCTGCTTGCTGCGACCGCCGGATTCTGGCGCGTCGCTGACGCCGGCGAACACCCTCCTGTCGATTGGGACCGCGACGGGAGTGCCGTGCTCGACGTCAACCGGTGGAGCGAAGCAAAGCGCGTCGACCTTACCGGTGATGAAACCTTTGATGAATTCGCCAGCCGGCTTGAAGACACGCGCGTCAAGCGCCGGGAGCTGCAGAAGCGCGAGGACGTGCTTCGTGCGCAAATTCTCTACACCATGGGCCCGGCGGAAATCGCCGGCAGCCGTCGGTTCGAGGTTCTCGCACCGACCACGACGCGCGCCGACGGCGCGGTCCAACGCCAAATCCGTATCAAACTGAAGGATCAGAGCAATGGACGCTTCTGAGGGGCCCGGCATCGGCCACAACCACCCGCCGCTCACGCTCGCCGAGCAGCTCGCGGTCGACCACAGAAAACTGATGGACCAAGTCGAGAAGCTGGCGAAGGACGCGACCATGGTTAAAGCGCTCGTCGATGCAGCGGAAAATTACGACACGGGCAACGTGGCCGGCCTGACGGAAGAGCTTGTCGAGAAGATGGTCGATATCGGCAGACGTGCCACCAAACTCGCCGGTAGCAGCGGCATCGACAACGACCGCACATCCGCGACCAAGAGCCGGCGCGATGAGATCGAGGCGATCAACGGCTTCTTCAAGGTGCTTCAGACCCGCGTCGAGAGGATCAAAACTGCCTTTGCGGAAAAGGTTGGCGCCTACAACGACGAGAAGCGCGCCCGGGAGGCGCGCGAGGCGGCCGAGCGCGCCCGTCTCGCCCAGGAAGAGGCGGCAGCCAAGCTACAGGAAGCGCAAGAGGCGGAGCACTCCGTCATGGGCGACGTCGTCATGAACGAAGCCGCCGCTCTAGAAGACGCTGCGCAGAAGGCAGCGCGCGAGGCCGTCAAGGCGGGAACCGGCCCGACGCGGACCGCGGCAGGCACGATCAGCAGCAGCGGTCGCTGGACGGCCGAGATCGAGGACGCCTCGAAAATCCCCCTCGAAGAGCTTCGCCACTTCATCACGCTCACCGATCTCGAAAAGTTCGTCCGGGCCTTCGCGAAGCATCACAAGGACAGCAAGCCCCTGCCCGGCGCGCGGATCTTCCGCGCCACCAGCACCACCTTCCGCTGATTGGAATCCCCATGAACGATGTAGCCATCTCGAACGATCCGAACGTCCAGACGCTCCGAGCACAGATCGAAAAGCGCCTCGACAGCTTCGCCGAAGCCTTGCCTTCTCACATCACCCCCGAGCAGTTCAAAGCCGTGCTGATCCGCGCGGCCATGGGGGATCCGAACCTCCTGATCGCCGACCGAGTGTCGTTCTTCGAGGCGGCGCTTGCCGCAGCGATCGATGGCCTCATGCCCGACAAGAAGGAGGGCGCCATGGTGGTCTACAACACCAAGGTCAAGGAGAACGGCAGGGACGTCTGGATCAAGAAGGTGCAGTGGCTCCCGATGATCCGCGGCATCTTCACCAAGGTCTACAACACCGGAAAGGTGAAGAGCGCAACGGTAGGCATCGTCTACGGCGGCGATCAGTTCCGCGCATGGGTCGATGACGAGGGCGAGCACCTCTTCCATGAAGAGGCGGAGGAGCAGGACCGTGAAACGATTCGCCGCGTCTACGCGCAGGTCGTCATGAAGGACGGCGGCGTTTTCGTCGAGACGATGCGCTTCACCGATATCGAGAAGGTTCGCCAATCCTCAAAAACCCCGGAAAAGGGTCCTTGGGTCGATTGGTGGGAAGAAATGGCGAAGAAGACGCCGTTCAAGCGTCTCGCCAAACGCCTACCCATTTCCCGCGAGATCGCCCAGGTCCTGAGCCGCGACGATTTTCTCTACGACGTTGCGGCACAGGCGCGCGATGTCACGCCCGCCGGCGCGCGGCCGCGCGGCATCGCCAATCGCCTCGACGCCCTTGTCGGCATTAGCGATCAATCCGGCACTGCAATCCCCATGGAGAAAATCTCGACCGCCGAAAGGGGGCCGGCCCGGCAGGAGAGCCGCCAGGAGAAATCCGACGAACGCCGCGGCAATGACAATCGTCGTCACGAGGAGCAGCGCGATACCGGCACCAATGAGCAGTCCGAGGACCGACAGGATGTCGTCGCCTACCAGGCCGGCCGCGAGGCTCGCGCGAAGAACATGAGCCGGAAGGCAATCCCCCCAGAATTTAAGAAGGACGAGCAGCTTACCACGGCTTGGCTCGAAGGCTTCGACGCAGAAGGAGAATGATGATGACGAAGCAGTTCCATGTAGGCCTGCCGGTAGCGACGGCCGAGGCGGCAGAGACCTTCGCGAAGAGCCTCGATCGCCAGATCGAAGAGCTCGAGCAGCAGCTCGCGCTCCTGCGCAGCGTGCGCGCCGCCGTCAAGGCGACGTTCCCGCTGGAAACCACCTGGCTGGGGGCCGCGGGCGCGGACGTGACCCATGGTTGATATCGCACCGCTTTCCATACTCCGTCTCTGCGACACCGAGACGACTGGATTCCCCCCCGTGCCGAAATCTGCGAAATCGGCTGGACCGATATCGTCCTATATCCCGATGGCTGGAAAATCGAGGTCGACCAGCAGAGCGCATTCGTCGATCCCGGACACCCAATTCCGCCGAAAGTCTCGGCAATCCACGGGATCACGGACGACATGGTGGTGGGTGCGATGTCGCCGAATGATGCCCGCACGCAGCTGGCGCGCGGCGCCACGCTGCTCGGTGCCCATAATGTCGCCTTCGACCGCCAGTTTGTTCGCTCTTCCCTCCCATGGGTGTGCACGCTGGAATGCGCTCGCAAGGTTTGGCCGCAGGCGCCGAACCACAAGAACGAAACCCTGAAGGCGTTCCTCGGCATCGAGGTCGACGGCGATGCCCACCGGGCCGGCTATGACGCCGCAGTCTCGGCCCGCATCTTCCTCCATCTCACCAAGCATCTGACGATCGAGGAGATGCTGGAGCTGTCCTCTCCGGACACGGTCCCGCTCGTAATGCCGTTCGGCACGCACAAGGGCAAGCGCTTCACCGAGATCCCGGATGGATGGCTGGCCTGGTGCATCACCAGCGACCTAAGAAAGGGCATCCGGATCGCCGCTCAGAACGAAATCAACCGGCGCAGCGATGCCGCCATGACCGTCAGTCGGCCACCCGCGAAGTCGAGCTCCTGGGACCGGAGCTTCTGATATGCAGTTCTCCCCCGTGCAATCCGCAGCCATCGATGCCGTCGCGGGCTGGTTTTACTATGCGACGGCCGAGCGACCCGTGTTCCGCATCTTTGGGTACGCCGGCACCGGAAAAACGACGCTCGCTCGCCATTTCGCTGAGCAGGTAGACGGGCGCGTGCACTATGCGGCCTTCACCGGCAAGGCCGCTATGGTGATGCGGAAGAACGGGTGCGACGGGGCAACCACGCTTCACTCGACGATCTACAAGGTCGACCTTGACGAGGAGACAGGCCGGATCAAGTTCTTGAAGCGGCCGAAGTTCGAATTCCAAGGCGTGAAGCTCTTCATCATCGACGAATGCTCGATGGTGGACGAAGAACTCGGCCGCGATCTCCTCTCGTTCGGCATCCCCGTCCTGGTCTTGGGCGACCCTGCGCAGCTTCCGCCGGTCAAGGGTGGCGGCTTCTTCACAGATCACGAACCGGACGTGATGTTGACCGAGATCCACCGACAGGCCCAGGAGAACCCGATCCTGCGCGCGGCAACGGCCGTGCGCGAAGGCAGAGCGATCACGCGCGGTGATTTTGGCGCGCTTCGCATCATCGGTCGCGAAGACGTGACCTCCGAACTGGTTCTTGCCCACGACCAGATCCTCGTGGGTATGAACAAGACGCGCGCTGCGTACAATCAGCGCCTGCGCGACCTAGCCGGCTACAGCGGCCCGATGCCGCAGCCGCACGACACCCTCGTCGCCCTGAAGAACGATTCCACGCTCGGCATTTTCAATGGCGGCCTCTGGAAGGTCATCGCCATGAACCGGCGGCCGCGCGGATCGCTGAACGACAAGTGCGTCCACATGTCGGTGAAATCGCTCGACTTCGAGAACGCCGCTCCGGTCGATGTGCGCGTTCGCGAGGAATTCTTCCTCGGCACGGGGCACACCGTCGATTGGAAGGAACTGCGCGGCACGCAGCAGTTCGATTTCGGCTACGCCCTGACCGTCCACAAATCGCAGGGCAGCCAGTGGCCGCACGTCTGCCTCTTCGACGAGAGCCATACCTTCGGCGCCGACCGCGGCCGACACCTCTACACCGGGATCACCCGGGCATCCGAAACCCTGACGATTGTGATGTGACCCATGAACCCGACAGCGTATCCCCTCACCTGGCCGCACAACATCCCGCGCTCCAAACCCGGGGCTTCGTCGAAATTTCGGACCAGCCTCTCGGCAGCCCTGAAAAACGTGAAAAGCTCGCTGCATTTGTTCGCGCAGGACAGCGGCAAGAAAGTCGACCAGATTGTCATTTCCTCCAACGTGACGCTCGGTGTCGATAAGCCGGCCGACGCTGGCGTGGCCGTCTGGTTCACATGGGACGGAATGTCGGTGTGCATCGCCGTCGACCGCTATCCTAAGGTCGAAGACAACGTTCAGGCGATCCATCACATCGTCGACGGCCGGCGCACGGAGCTTCGTCATGGCGGCTTGCATATCGTGCGTGCCACCTTCACCGGATTCCAAGCGCTTCCGGCACCGGTCGGCAAGCGGCCTTGGCGACAGGTGCTCGGTGTCGAGCCGAACTTCCTCACCACCGACACCAATACCATCAACAGCCTCTATCGCGATCGCGCGAAAAAAATCCATCCCGACGCGCCCGGCGGATCCGCCGAAAAAATGGCGGAGCTGAATCTTGCTCGTGAGGAAGCCTTGCGGGAGATGGCCGGATGACCCCTCGCACCGCCGATCCGGACGAATGGCTTCGCTACGTGGCAGATCTCGCGGAGCAGCATAGGCTGTCCATGCTCACGGCCGCCGGCGCAAATTTGCAGACGGCTTTCATCGCATTTCTCCGCGAGGCAAGCGCGGCCGGAGCGCCGGTGATCGACCTCCAGGCCGACCTCCTCACCATGCTGCCACGTTTTCACAACGCCCTCATCCAAGCATCGCATGGCGGCGCTGCCTGCGTTGGTTGCTGCAGCAAGCAGGCCATCATGCTTTTCGATGAAATCACAACAGACATGCGCGAAATGCGCGATCGACAGCGCGCCGGAGGGATGCAGTAACATGGCAGGTTCATTGAACAAGGTTTGCCTTATCGGGAATCTCGGGGCCGATCCGGAAATCCGGCGGACCCAGGACGGCAAGCCGATCGCGAACTTCCGGATCGCCACATCGGAGACCTGGCGCGACCGCAACAGCGGTGAGCGTAGGGAAAAGACCGAGTGGCACAGCATTGTCGTCTTCAACGAGGGCATGGCGAAGGTCGTCGAGCAATATCTCCGCAAGGGCTCGAAGGTCTATATCGAAGGCAAGATGCAGACCCGCAAGTGGCAGGACCAATCTGGAAACGACCGCTACACGACCGAGGTGGTGCTGCAGGGCTTCAACTCCACGCTGACCATGCTCGACGGCCGTGGCGAAGGCGGTGGTGGCGGCCGGGACGACCAAGATCGCGATGGCCGCGGCGATTACGACGCCGGCCGGCAACGTCGGGGCAGCGGCAGCGGACAGGCCTCCGGTGGAAGCAGCTACGCGCGCTCGATGGACGACGATATCCCCTTTGCACCTGAATGGAGATGACCATGACGGACCTCACCGTATCCGAACGGGTGGTGGTGCGAATGCTCGAAGCTGCATGGAGCGCCTATCTGTCTCTGCCCGTCGAGAACACCGACGAGGCCATGGAATTCCGCCGCAAGCTCGATGAGGCCGCGGCCGTCGTGAAAATCCGCCCTGCCCGCCGCCCGCCCTCGCTCTGAAGGAGACTACCATGCTGCTTTCCGCAAACGACCTTCGCGCGGTTTTCGTCGCGCTCCGTTCGATCGACCGGCACGAGATTCTTGCTGCCGGCTACGACATGCCGGACGGTTCCTGGCAGGAGTTCCGGGACAATCCCCTTCGCCGCTTTCTGCACTGCAACGTTCGATGCCGTGCCGCCATCATGGCCTGCATCCGCCGGAAGCTTCCCGCAATCGACTTCGAGCCCGAGCCGACAGACGAGTTGGTCCGGTTGGCGAAAACCGCCTTCTACAACAACTCCGGCGACGATACCGACGATCCAATGCGCTTTGCGCTGCGCGCTGTTCTCGCCCATCTCGCCGGGCATCCCGATCCGGACGCGGTCTACAGCTGAGGGCTCGCCATGCAGATTGGCATCATCCAGGGCCACACCCGCGTTCTCGGCAAGTCGCAAGGCTATCTCGGCCTGCCGCTGCGCGACGTGCTCGTCGAGTGCCCCGTCAACGGGCCGAACACGCCCGGCATGGAAACCGCGTGGCTCCCGACCCCTGACGAAATTTCCGCCATCGTCGCTGGCGCGCCCGTCATCCTGCGCGTTCTCGGCGTCTCCCATCCGCCAGTCCTGGTCTACACCGGAGAGGTCCCCGATGCGCAATCTTGAGGAGTTGGCCGCCCAAGCGGCGATCGATAACAGGCGAGCAGAAATGCTTCGCCGCACAATCCAGGCGCTGGGCGAAGCCAGCTCACCCGAGGACGTTCGTTTCGAAATCGAGCTTCGGCGCAACCGTAGCGCCTATTCGGAAGCCGAGGAGATCGCCGGGGCCCTTAAGAGGCTTTGGCCGGCGATCTGGGAAGAGGCGATGCGCGCCGCCGTGGCCGAGCTCGAGCAGATCGAGAAGCGGTACGCGCCGATCCTCCAGGAGCCATCGCCGTGACGAACATCCGCGACAATGAGATCGAGCACCTGGCTGTCGGCGACATTATCTACGAATGCGAGATGTTCATGAATGCTGAAGTCAGGGTGACCGAGGTGCCGACATGCACCGTCACCGACGAGGGCTGGAAGCAGTGGCGCTGGAAAGCTGAGAACACGCAGGACGGGAGCATAGTCGACTACCTGTTGACCGAGGGCCTTTCGCACTATGGGCCGCGCCTCTATCGAGAGCCGCAGTATGCCAAGATCGTCGACGGCAAGCCGGTTTTTCCGCTGGTAGGTGCCAGATGACCGCGAGCAGAATTCCCTGCATCAACCCGAACTGCCGCCGTACCGCCGCTCAGGAGAAATTTCCAGGCTCGACGCAAATTCTTTGCGGCAAATGTTGGCGTGCGATCCCCGATCGAAAGCGTCGGAGATGGAAGCAGCTGAAGGCACGCTGGAAAAAGCTTGAGCGCGTCATGCGCAAGCGTCGTGTCGACCTTGTGGTCTGGAACCGTGTCGTCGACCGGCTCAACGCGGCATGGGATCGGCTGGACGCCGACCTCATCCGATACTTCACGGCCTCCGAGGCGCCTGCCGGCATCGAAGATTTCTTAAAGGAGAACGGAATTGGCTGAGATATCCTCACCCACCGATGTCTTTCCCGAAATCACCTGCTCGTTCTGCGGCCTGTCCGCCAAAGAATGCCGCGTGTTGCTGCGCAGCGAGACGAGCATCGCGTTCATCTGCGACGCCTGCGCGCCTGCGGCTGCCGCGCAAATCCGCGATATCCTCAAGCGACGGGAGAGCGGTCATTGAGCTCACATCCGTTCGCAACAAAGCTCCATGAGCTTGCCACGATCAGCCGCCTCGGCGGAAAGCATGCTCTTGCCGACGCGCTGGACGACGCAGTCACGGCCCTCAACGAATCGGCCGCGCTGATCGCTGATTTTCCAGTCTTGATCATCCAGACGCCGGGCGCGCGCACAGTCATCGGCGCCAGCGTCACCGCCAGCTACGCCCGGAAGATCGGCGACTGGACGCGCAGACGCGACGCCTTTCTAGGAAGGATGGAGAAGCCATGAAACCGACGCCAGTTGAACGCTACACCTTCACGGTCGAGGAAGTCGTCGCCTCGATCCTTCCAAACGTCGGCCACCGATCGCAGGTCGAGCTGCGCATCGATGCTGATGGCTATGTCGTCGTCGACATCACCCCGCCGGCGGATAGGCGCGCCGCAGCGGCGCCGAGCACTGAGGGGTTGGCTCGTCAACCGTCGGCCGGTTCGCAGCAGCCCGCCCAAGAGACACGACCAGAGGGCCCCGGGGCCGCCGAGCAGGAGGCGCGCGCATTGTGCGCCACACCGCTCTTCCGCGCCTTCCTTGAGGTGAAGACCGAGGAAGCCGCGCTGAAGATCCTGCCGGAGCGGTGCCACGTCAAAGCCCTCGCGGATCTCGATAGGACGAAGTCGACAGCACTGAACCTGCGCTATCTCGTTGAAGAATTCGAGGCTTGGAAAATCTCGTGACGGCGACCGACGAAAAGCCTGGGAGGATCAAGCGGGTGCGCGCCAGCGAGAGCGCGCTGCGGATCGCTCTGAAGGTGGTGAAAGATTCCGGCCTGCCTGTGGAAAAGCTGTGCATCAACGGTGGACAAATCGAAATCCACGTTGGCGGCGTTGAAGGTAAGCCCTTGGATGAAAACGATGAAGGCCTCGAAAAGTGGTGAGGCCTTCTGTGAAATACGACTTTGCGGGCCTACTCCGCGAAAAACTCCCTTCCGGCAGTACACGCTACCGCGTGCGCCCCGAGGGCAACAAACGGAAGCGCATCAAGATTTTTTGCGGGCCCGAGGACGAAGATTTCCTCCGCCAGTACCAGCTGGCGCGCGCCGGTGAAACGCCAAAGCCTTTGCGCAAAGCCTCAGAGGTGGCGAAGGCGAAATCGATCGCGTGGCTGGTGAACTCGTATCTTGAACACCTCGAAAAGAAGGTGACCGCCGGCACGGCGAGCGCAAAAACCTACAAGAAGAAGAAGAACCTTCTCGCTCGCCTTCTTGAGCGTCCGAACTGCGAAATGCTGATACCCCAGGAAAAGCTGATCGGTATGCAGGACGAAATGGCTGCAACACCTGCACAGGCCGACGCGTTCATTGAAGCGGTCGGCGTGATGTACGAATGGGCGAGGAAGAGGAAGCAAGTTTTCAGCAATCCGGCCAAGGGGATAGATCGGGTCTACAAGAAGGGTGACGGGGCAACGCCGTGGAAAGCGGCAGATGTCCGAGCCTACCTTGCGACGCACAAATCCGGCACGAAACCGCACGCCGCCATATCGGTCTTGCTCTGGACCGGATGCCGGATCGAAGACCTTACGATCCTCGGCCGCAAGCACGAGTGCGTGATAGAGGGGATTGAGGCTGTCCGCTGGATGCCCTCGAAGAAGAACTCGACCGAGGTAACGGTTCCCCTGCTGCCGCCCCTGAAGGAAGCGACCCGAGCGCCAAAGGTGCAGGGCGCGACTTACGTCCTCGGCCGTGGCGGCAAACCCTATTCCAGCGGTGACAGCATGTCCGCCATGTTCAAGCGCTGGTGTCAGGAAGCAGGCCTCCCCCATCTGTCGGCGCACGGTGTTCGCAAGGGGCTCGCCGAGCTGCTCGCGGAGTTGGGCTGCAGCCAGTACGACATCATGGCCATCCTTGGCCACTCGGAAGCAAAAACCAGTGAGGTCTACACGCGTCGCGTGGAGCGATGGAAACTCGCTCTGGGGGCGATGGAGCGAGTAAAGGTGTCCCAGACATGGTTCTGACGTGGGACACCGGCCCAGCCTAACCGTATGAATAAAAAGCAAAAAACCCGGCACTAGGCCGGGTTCTTGGTGCGGTCGAGAAGACTCGAACTTCCACGGGTTGCCCCACAGCGACCTCAACGCTGCGCGTCTACCAATTCCGCCACGACCGCATCGTGGTAGGCGTCGTCTTGCGGCGACGGAGGTGCATGTAGCAAAAGGATTCCGGGCGCACAAGGCCGTGTGACAAGAAAAATGACGGAAAGCGAAACAATTTCAACAGGCCCTTCGCAAAGCCCCGGAAACCCCTGAAATCCTTGCATGATCGCCCCTATATCTGGCACAACGGAATGAAAAGGACGGCCATCATGCAGCGTCAGGACATTTCCACATCCCTCCTCGCCCTTCCCGGCTCGCCGCCGGTGCGCTGGCGCGTCGCGCGCGACCTCGTGCCCTATGAAACGGCCGTCGAAACCATGGAAAACGAGGCTGCCGCCATCGCCCGCGGCGAGGCCGACGAACTCGTCTGGCTCGTCGAACATCCCCCGCTCTATACGGCCGGCACCAGCGCCGAGCCCGGTGACCTCGTGGCGCCGGATCGCTTCCCGGTGTTTTCCACAGGCCGTGGTGGCGAATACACCTATCATGGTCCCGGCCAGCGCGTGGTCTATGCCATGCTCGACCTGAAGCGCCGCCGGCAGGACGTGCGCGCCTTCGTGGCGGCGCTGGAGGCCGTGGTGATCGACGCGCTCGATTCCATGAACGTGCGCGGCGAACGGCGCGAGGATCGTGTGGGCGTCTGGGTGCGCCGGCCGGAGCGTCCGCCGCTGCCCGACGGCTCGCCCGCCGAGGACAAGATCGCCGCCATCGGCATCCGCCTGCGCCGCTGGGTGAGCTTCCACGGCTTCTCGCTCAATGTGGATCCCGACCTCGAGCATTTCTCCGGCATCGTGCCCTGCGGCATCCGCGGCTATGGCGTCACAAGCCTCGTCGATCTCGGCCTTCCCGTCATGATGAGCGACGTGGACGTGCGCATCCGCGATTCCTTCGAGAAGGTCTTCGGCCCGACCGTTTCCGAAACAGACTGTCCGACCGAAAGCCTGAAACAGGCCTGAAAGCAGCCTATTCGAAGGCCGCGTCCGCCTTGACCCTGCGGCTCTTCTGTTCACGCCAGATGATGAAGAGGCCGGAGGCGACGATGATGGCGATGCCGAGCCATTTCGAGGGCGTCGGGAAATCGCCGAAGATCGCATAGCCGAGCACGGTCGCCGAGATGATCTCGAAATACTGGAACGGCGCGAGCAGCGAGAGCGGCGCCATGCGAAAGGCGCGCACGACGAGCATGTGGGCGTAACCCGAGAGCGCGCCGAGAATCACCAGCAGCAGCAGCGTGAAAAGCGAGGGCGGCAGGGACGGCGCGAAATCGGCGATACCGGCCGAATCGCCGAGGAAGAGCGCGGCGCCCATGAAGAGCGTGCCGCCGAAACCGGCGATCGTCTGCATGGTCAGCGGCGAATCGGCATCGCCGATGGCGCGGTTCATGAAGAGATAGACGGAATAGAGGAAGGCGCATGCGACCGGCAGAAGGGCCGTCCAGCCGAACAGGATGAAGCTCGGCTGGATGACGATGAGCGCGCCGCCGAAGCCGACGACGATGGCAAGCCAGCGCCGCCAGCCGACCTTGTCGCCGAGGAAGGCGGCCGACATGGCCGTGAGGATGAACGGCTCGACGAAATAGATGGCGAAGACATCGGCGAGCGGCATGTATTTCACCGCCGCAAAGAACAGCAGGCTCGCCGCGCCGTGGATCGCGCCGCGCAGAAGGTTCATCCACGGACGCTTCGGCCTCAGCGTCGCGCTTCCGGCGGCCGTGAAGATCAGCGGGATCGTGCAGACGATCTGGAAGAAGAAACGGTAGAACGTCACCTGCCCCGGCGACATGCCGGCAAAGGTCGCCATGTATTTGGCGATGGCATCCATGCAGGGCAGAAGCAGCATGGCGACGGCCATCAAGGCGACACCCTGCATCGTGCTGCCCTGCGGGTCCGGGGCGCTGGTCGTCGCGGTCATGGCGGTCTCCTCGTTCGCCCCTCAATAGCCCTTTTCGCCCCGCTGGCAATGCCGGAAATCCTGCCATTGCGCGGGGCGGCGCGAAGCGGCGCATTTGAGGTAGAAGAGGCGCCCGGCTTGGCTATATGCTCCGGCCATAGACAATGGAGGCCGTGATGACCTTTCCCGGTGAAGGCAACACCATCCCCTTTCCTTCCGGCCGCGCCGATGGCGACACGCTCGGCGGGCGCATCTGGCGGGCGCGCGACGCGCTCGGCCTGTCCCTGCAGGATCTCGCCGCCCGGCTCGGCCTGCCGGAGCCGACGGTCGGCGGCTGGGAACGCGACCATGCCGAACCCGACACCAAGGCGCTTTTCATCCTGGCTGGCGTGCTCTCCGTCTCGCCCTCCTGGCTGATCGCCGGCATCGGCGAAGCCCCGGCGGATCCGGCCGGCGACGAGCATCTGCACCCGCTGCTGCGCCAGCTTCGGGAGATCCGCCAGTTGCACGACCAGACCGGCAAGGCGATCGCCGCACTGGAGGCTGAAATCGCCCAGCTGATCGGCAAGGATCGGGACTGAATTTTCCAACCACCGCACTTGAGACCCCGGGCCGGCTCTGCAATGGTCTGCCCGACAGAGAATCCGCATAAGGAGACGAACATGGACGTACGCGCCGCCGTAGCCGTTCAGGCTGGAAAGCCGCTTGAAATCATGACCGTGCAGCTCGAAGGCCCGCGCGCCGGCGAGGTGCTGGTCGAAGTCAAGGCGACCGGCATCTGCCACACGGACGACTTCACGCTGTCGGGCGCCGACCCGGAAGGCCTCTTCCCGGCCATCCTCGGCCATGAGGGCGCGGGCGTGGTCGTCGATGTCGGCCCCGGAGTCACCTCCGTCAAGAAGGGCGACCATGTCATTCCGCTCTACACGCCCGAATGCCGTGAGTGCTATTCGTGCCTGTCGCGCAAGACCAACCTGTGCACCGCCATCCGCGCCACGCAAGGCCAGGGCCTGATGCCCGACGGCACCTCCCGCTTCTCCATCGGCAAGGACAAGATCCACCACTATATGGGCTGCTCGACCTTCGCCAACTACACGGTCCTGCCCGAGATCGCGCTCGCCAAGGTCAATCCGGACGCCCCCTTCGACAAGATCTGCTACATCGGCTGCGGCGTGACGACCGGCATCGGCGCCGTCATCAACACGGCCAAGGTCGAGATCGGCTCGACGGCCATCGTCTTCGGCCTCGGCGGTATCGGCCTCAACGTGCTGCAGGGCCTGCGCCTTGCCGGTGCGGACATGATCATCGGCGTCGACATCAATCCCGATCGCAAGGCCTGGGGCGAGAAGTTCGGCATGACCCACTTCGTCAATCCGAAGGAGGTCGGCGACGACATCGTGCCCTATCTCGTCAACATGACGAAGCGGAACGGCGACCTGATCGGCGGGGCGGACCACAGCTTCGAGTGCATCGGCAACACCCAGGTGATGCGCGCCGCGCTGGAATGCGCCCACCGCGGCTGGGGCCAGAGCGTGATCATCGGCGTGGCCGGCGCGGGCCAGGAAATCTCCACCCGCCCCTTCCAGCTGGTGACCGGCCGCAAATGGCTGGGCACGGCCTTCGGCGGCGTCAAGGGTCGCAGCGAGCTGCCCGGCATGGTGGAAGACGCCATGGCCGGCAAGATCAAGCTGGAGCCCTTCGTCACCCACACCATGCCGCTGGACGAGATCAACGAGGCCTTCGACCTGATGCACGAAGGCAAGTCCATCCGCGGCGTGGTCGTCTATTGATGGCGGCGTCTGCCTATAGTGTCGACATCCGGCGGCTGGAGGCCTTCTCCGCCGCCGAACTCTATGCGCTGCTCCGGCTGCGCGTGGACGTTTTCGTCGTGGAACAGGCCTGCGCCTATCCCGAACTCGACGGTAAGGACATGGCGGCGCTGCATCTGCGGCTGCTGATCGACGGCGACACGGCCGCCTATGCGCGGCTCTGGCAGCCGGAGGGCAAGCCGCCGCGCATCGGCCGCGTGCTCGTCGCGCCGGACCATCGCGGCAAGCGTCTGGGCGATGCGCTGATGCAGGAGGCGATCGGCGCCTGCGAGACGCATTTTCCCGGCATGCCCATCGCTCTTTCGGCACAGAGCTATCTCGAACACTTCTATCGCTCGCTTGGCTTTTCGCCGACGTCGGAGGAATATGTCGAGGACGGCATTCCGCATATCGACATGATCCGCCCCGCGACAGAGAGCCAGCCATGACCATCACGATCCGCCCGGTACGACGCATCATCGCGGCAGCGCTTCTCGCCGCCGCCGGCCTTGCGCCGTCGCTCGCGCTGGCCGGGCCGGAAGGCACCTATGCCATGACCGGCACCAATCCCGGCGACCACAGCCCCTATGAGGGGGTCATCGAGGTGAAGAAGACCGGCGAGACCTATGCCGTCACCTGGCGCTTCGGCGCGGACGAGACGCAGGGCATCGGCACGCTGGCCAAGGGGTCGGACAAGACCTTCGCCGTCAGCTACAGTGCCGGCGAAGGGCACGGCATCGCGCTCTACGAGCTTCAGGGCGACGGCTCCTGGTCCGGCGTCTGGACGAACATCAGCGGCGAAGCGCTGGGAACAGAAATCTGGCGTCCGCAGAACGGTGGCGCCACCACAGCGAGCGGCACGACCTCCGGCTCGACGCCTGCCAGCGCCTCCACTCCGCAAGGCCAGGGCGCGGCGCGGCGATAGTGGCCGAAGAAAGAGCAATGAGCGAAGACCTGCCGATCCTTTATGTCGATGCCGACGCCTGCCCGGTGAAGCCGGAAATCCTGAAGGTGGCCGAACGCCACGGCCTGCCCGTGACCTTCGTCGCCAATTCGGGCCTGCGTCCCTCCCGCGATCCGATGATCCGCAACGTCATCGTCTCCGGCGCCTTCGATGCGGCGGACAACTGGATCGTCGAGAATGTGCAGGAGGGTGACATCGTCGTCACCGCCGACGTGCCGCTCGCCGGGCGCACGGTCGCCAAGGGCGCGCATGTCACCGGCCCCACCGGCCGGCTCTTCGACCAGACGAATATCGGCATGGCGAGCGCCATGCGCGATCTCGGCGCGCATCTGCGCGAGACAGGCGAAAGCAAGGGCTACAATGCCGCCTTCTCGCCGCGCGACCGTTCCGCCTTCCTCGAAACGCTCGACCGCCTTTGCCGCCGGGCCAAGAACGCGCGGACCGGCGCATGACGGGCGCGCCGGGGCCGCGGACCTATGGGCGGCACGTCCCCTTCTACGCCGGCCTCGGCTCTTCCGCGCTCGTGCTTGCGGCCGCGCTGTGGCTCAAGCCGGATTTCGCCGTCGATGCCGCCGCCGTCGCCTTCTTCCTCTCCTACCTGCTGCTGACCGCCCTCAGGCTGCCTTACCTTACCGCCGCCTATCTCGAGCACTACGCAACGGATGCCGACGAACCGGTCGCCATCATCTTCGCCGTCACCTTCGCCGCCGTCGCGATCTCGACGGGCTCTCTCTTCGTGGTGCTGAACCGGGCGGCAGCGACAGGCCCCGAATTCGTGCTCGCCTTCGCCTCCGTGGCGCTCGGCTGGCTGACCATCCATACCATGGCGGCGCTGCACTACGCCCATCTCTACTGGCGACCGGGCCGCGCCAGGATCGGCAAGGACGCCGCCCGGAGCCTCAAGTTTCCCGACGATTCGCCCCCCGGCGTCTATGATTTCCTCTATTTCGCCTTCGTGATCGGCATGACGGCGCAGACCTCCGACGTCGCGATTACCTCGACGGCGATGCGCAAGGTGAACCTGCTGCATGCTGTCGTCTCCTATTTCTTCAACACGGTGCTGGTCGCCGCCGCGGTCAACGCGGCCGTGTCGCTCGCCACCTGAAACCATCGGAGTTCCCAATGAAAGTACTTTCCCAAAACACCGCCTTCGGCGGCATGCAGGGCGTGTTCAGCCACGATTCGGAAGCCTGCAATTGCGAGATGACCTTTGCCGTCTTCGTGCCGCCGCAGGCGACCCGCGAGCCGCGCCCGGTGCTGTGGTATCTCTCCGGCCTCACCTGCACCCATGCCAACGTGCTTGAAAAGGGCGAGTATCGCCGCATGGCCGCCGAGCTCGGCCTTATCGTCGTCTGCCCGGATGTGAGCCCGCGCGGCAACGACGTGCCGGACGAAATCACCAACTGGCAGATGGGCAAGGGGGCGGGCTTCTATCTCGACGCCACCGAGGAGCCCTGGGCCAGGAATTTCCAGATGTACAGCTACGTGACGGAAGAGCTGCCCAATTTCCTCCGTCAGCATTTCCGCATGGACATGGACCGCCAGGGTATCTTCGGCCACTCGATGGGCGGCCATGGTGCGATGACCATCGCGCTGAAGCATCCGGACCGCTTCAAGAGCTGCTCGGCCTTCGCACCGATCGTCGAGCCCTCCACCGCCGACTGGTCGGCGCCAGCCTTTGAGAAATATCTCGGCGCCGACAAGGCGAAGTGGCGCGAATACGATGCCTGCGCCCTCGTGGCGGACGGCGCGCGTTTCCCGGAATTCCTCATCGACCAGGGCAAGGCGGACGGCTTCCTGGAAAACGGTCTGCGCCCCTGGCTGTTCGAGGAGGCAATCAAGGACACGGACATCAAGCTGACGCTGCGCATGCACGAGCGCTACGATCATTCCTACTACTTCATCTCGACCTTCATGGACGATCACCTGAAGTGGCATGCCGAACGCCTCGGCTGAGAAAGCTATGGCGGGGGCGCATGGCTGACGTGCCGCCCCCGCCCTTGCCCTTGCCGCGCGGTTGAGCAATAGTCCGCCCCGGTAGACGGCTACCGCCGGAACAATCCGGTCACGATCGCGGGGACGGCCTCGCTCCCTTGAAACGGAGTAGGCAAAATGCCCTGGATTCTTCTCACCCTCGCAGGTATCTTTGAAATCGGCTGGGCCGTCGGTCTCAAATATACCGATGGCTTCACGAAGCCCCTCCCCACTGTGCTCACCGCCGGTTCCATGGTCATCAGCATCGTGCTGCTCGGCCTTGCCGTGAAGACGCTGCCGATGGGCACGGCCTATGCCATCTGGACGGGCATCGGCACGGTCGGCACCGTCTTCCTCGGCATCATCCTCTTCGCCGAGCCGGTCACGGCCATGCGCCTCGGCTGCATCGCCCTCATCGTCACCGGCATTCTCGGCCTGAAATTCGTCGCCTAATGCATTTCCAGCCGAAGCGGGATCGCTTCGGCCTCGGATAATGCGGTAAAAACAAAAATCTAGGCCCGGCGATTGTCGAGGGCGAAAGCCCCCGGCCCCGCCACGGTCAGGTAGAGAAAGACGAACGAGAAGAGAATCGCGGCATCGCCGCGATTGTTGATCGGGAAGAAGCTCTGCGGCGCATGCGCCATGAAATAGGCGACTGCCATGAAGCCGCAGAGCACGAAGGCCGCCGGCCGCGTGAACAGTCCGACCAGAATCAACAGGCCGCCGACGATCTCCAGCGCGCCCGCGACGCCGATGATGTTCATCAGATCCCCGAAGGGTGGTTCGGCCGGCGGAAAATCGAAGAATTTCTGCGTTCCATGCTCGATGAAGAGCAGCGCCGTCATGATGCGCAACAGTGCCAGGGCCTGTGGCCGGCAGGCGGACAAGCGGTCGACCATGGGCATATCCTCCGTTTCAGTGGAAACGGATTCTAGAGCATGCCAGGTTCAGATTGAACCAGACATGCTCTGAATTCTTTTGTTTTCGTTTGTCTTTTCGGGAAAACCGGTTCCCACTTTTCCCTGACAAACTCCAGGCGGTAACACGATCAGGAGAAGAGGCCGGCCAGAACGGTGGCGGCGACGTCCAGTTCGGCGCGGCGCAGTTCGCGGCGGTGGAAAGCCTCCTCGTCCGTGCCCCAGTGCTCGATCTGCCAATCCTCGTCGACATGGGCGAGCGACCAGGCCTTTTCCGCATCGATCACGCTTTCGGCCAGCGCCAGCGCCAGCAGCGCCGAACCGGTGAGCGTCGTGACCGTGTGCAGGCAGGCGAGCGCGAGCGGATCCCGGTAGACAGAAAGCGCCGCCGCGAAGGCCTCGATGGCCTCTGTTGGCTGCTCCTGGTGCATCACGCCTTCCACGAGGATGAAACGCGCGCCTTTCGCGTCCGCCGCCCAGCGGATGACCGGGTCCCAGCCTTCGCGCTGACGCGCGACAAGTCCGTCAGGAGAATCGGCGCGGTAGCACAGCATGTCCGTGCCGGCGAAACGCACGATCTCCTCGAAGACCGCATCGAAATTCTCGGTGACCCCATCGATGGCCGTGTTGGCAAGACGCGTCACCGGCATCCTGGCGGGATCGATCTCCTCGCCCTGCCCGTCCCATTCGGCTTTCAGCCGCTCGGCGATGGCGGCGGCGGGCACGGCAAGCAGCTTCTTGCCGGGCGTGCGCACCGGACGGCCGTCGAGCAGGATGCGATAGCCCTCTTCCGTCCGCTCCGTCGACACCTCCTTGTAGAAGCGCTTCGGCAGCGGGCGCTTCATCTGGATCTGCGCGCGGCGTACCGGATCGGGATCGCTCATCGCTTCGGAAAGGTCGCTCAGGATATCACGCATCGGAAATCTCCAGCCATTCGAGAAGGTCGGCGGGCGTGCGCAGGATATGATCCGCGCCGGCCTCGACCAGTTCGGGCACCGAGGCATAGCCCCAGGAAACGCCGATCGCCTGAGCGCCGGCGGCCCTCGCCATCTGCATATCGTAAATCGCATCGCCGATGACAACCGTCCGGCCGACCTCGATGCCCGCTTCGCTGCAGCATTCCGTCACCATGGCGGGATGCGGCTTGGAGGGGCAATCGTCCGCCGTGCGCGAAACGAAGAAGGTCTTGTCGAAGCCGTGGGCGGTGCGGATGAGATCGAGGCCGCGGCGGGATTTGCCGGTGACGGCGCCGAGGATCAGGTCGTCCTCCCGCTCCAGCCGCGCCATCATGGCGGCGATGCCGGGAAACAGCGGCTCCTGATAACCGGGCTCGGCGCGCACGCCCGAATAGATCGCCTTGTAATGCGCGGTCATGGCCAGCGCTTCCTCGTCGACATGCGGCTTGCCCTGCATGCGGGCAATGGCGATGTCGAGCGTCAGGCCGATGATCGCCTTGGTCTCGGCGACATCCGGCCGCGCATGGCCAAAATCGACGAATGTACGCGCCATGACCTCATGGATCAGGTTCGCGCTGTCGACCAGCGTGCCATCGCAATCGAACAGAACGAGGCGCATCAGTCTTCCTCGTCCGCCGCGCTCTGGTCGAAGCCGAAGAGGTTCCACGTCTGCACCATGTGCGGCGGCAGCGGCGCGGTTACGCGCAGGCGCCCGCCCGAGGGATGCGGAATGTCGATGTGGCGGGCATGGAGATGCAGGCGGTTCTGCACGCCGCCCGGGAAGGGCCAGTTGATATCCGCCTCGAAATACTTCGGGTCGCCCAGGATCGGGTGGCCGATATGGGCGGCGTGAACGCGCAGCTGGTGCGTGCGGCCGGTATAGGGCTCCATCTCCAGCCAGGCGAAGTTCTGCCCGGCCTGCTCGACGACGCGGTAGAAGGAGACGGCGTGGTCCGCCCCGTCCTCGCCGTGCTTGGCGATGCGCATGCGGTCGCCGTCCGGCGTCTGTTCCTTGACGAGCCAGGTGGAGATCTTGTCCTCGCGCTTCTTCGGCACGCCCTTCACGATGGACCAGTAGGTCTTCTTGGTGTCGCGCTCGCGGAAGGCGGCGGTCAGCTTCTGGGCGGCGCCGCGCGTGCGGGCGATGACGAGCACGCCCGAAGTGTCGCGGTCGAGGCGGTGCACGAGGCGCGGCTTCTCGCCCTTCTGGCTGGTCCAGGCCTCCAGCATCTTGTCGATATGCCGGGTAACGCCCGAACCGCCCTGCACGGCGATGCCGGCCGGCTTGTTGAGCACGAAGACCTTGTCGTCCTCATGCAGCAGCATGCGGGACAGCAATTCGCCATCGGGGGAATGCTTGAGATCGCGGCCGGCAATCGGGCCGGCCTTCGGCGCCTTGGCGTCGACGTCCATCGGCGGGATGCGGACCATCTGGCCGGGCTGCACCCGCGTGTCGCTCTTGGCGCGGCCGCCGTCGACGCGGACCTGGCCGGAGCGCAGCAATTTCTGAAGCTGGCCGAAGCCAAGGCCCGGATAATGGACCTTGAACCACCGGTCGAGGCGCATGCCCGCCTCGTCGCCTTCCACCTGCCTGTGTTCGATGCCTGCCATGTCAGCCTTCTTTCGTTGCGCCGCTCTTAGCGCAAGAACAGGCGGAGGGGAATATTGCTTAGAATGCGCGGAAGGTCAGCGTGGTCAGCGAGCGCACGATGCCGGGAATGGAGGCGACGTGATCGTTGATGAACTTGCCGATGTCCTCCTCGCTGTCGACATAGATCTTCAGGAGAAGGTCGTAGTCGCCGCTGGTGGAATAGAGTTCCGAAATGAGTTCCGTAGCGTAAAGCGCGTCGGCCACTTCATAAGTCTTGCCCGGAGCGCATTGCAATTGCACGAAAATCGGCTTCATCGGTCCTCCCCGCGCCATCGGCGGCATGCTGGTCGTCCTTGGCGGTTTCCACGGCGGAACCGGCCTTGCCGCTCGATTCCGGCGGCATTCTCCGCCTCTTATGGCGGAATTTGCCCGCCGAAGGCAAGGCCGGCAGAACGGCGCGCAGGCCGTTAAATTTCGATGAAAATGCAACCACCGCGTTTTACACCCGCGAAAGGCGCAACTGTTAAATTCCTTAAACCAACCAACCAGACCGCTGAAACGCCATGACCCAGATCGTGACAGTCTCGCCAGCCACCGCCGCCTATGCCTCGCAGGGCATGAAAATGCAGACCCGCACGGGCACGCTCTTCGAGCAGCGTATCCACCATTGGAGCGAGGATGCGAAGATCCACGGCGACGCGCGCATCGTGGCGGTGCTGAACGTGATCCAGCCACCGGCCCTGGCGCTTGCCCTCATCACCGCGCCCGGCGGCATGCCTCAGGTCACCGCGGCCGAGGCCCAGCGCCTCTATGACGAAAACGGAATGCCCCTTCCCGACCAGCCTGACTGAACGTCCCCCCAACTCAGCCGTCCTCCCTCCTGCAAGGCCCCCTTCCCGGGGCCTTCTTTTTATCCCTTTCCTGCAACGACAAAAAATTGTTCGGCAGCGACGCGGCACTCTTGCCAAAACACGGGCAAGGTCGTTATCTGGAACCGACCTCGCTGGGAGAAATCGGTCGCCTTTGGAAAGGTGGAACCGGTGCCGAAGGAGCAACCGCCCCGGAAACTCTCAGGCAAAAGGACCAGCAAGGTGCCGTCGGAACTCTGGAGAGAAGCGTTTTCACGCTCGCCGAAGGGATAACAATCTCAGGCAAAGGGACAGAGGGGGCTCAGGAGAACGGCGCAGCTGCGCCTGATTGTGAGCCGGCGCCCGGAGGAACGATGGGCGCCCAAGGACTGGAGGGCGCCTTTTGGACGGATCGTCTGAACTCAAGAAAACACCGCTTCACGCGCTGAACGTATCGCTCGGCGGCCGCATGGTGCCGTTCGCCGGCTACGAGATGCCGGTGCAATACACGGCCGGCGTGATGAAGGAACACCTGCACACCCGCGCCAGCGCCGGCCTCTTCGACGTGTCCCATATGGGCCAGGTCACCGTGCGCGCCCGTTCCGGCGACAATGCCGATGCCGCCCGCGCGCTCGAAACGCTGGTGCCGGTCGATGTCGTCGGCCTCGGCGAAGGCCGCCAGCGCTATGCGCTCTTCACCAATGACGAAGGTGGCATTCTCGACGACCTGATGATCGCCAATCGCGGCGACCATTTCTACGTCGTCGTCAACGCGGCCTGCAAGGACGCGGACTTCGCCCATATGCAGGCGAAGATCGGCGACGTCTGCGACCTGACGCTGCATGACGACCGCGCGCTGATCGCCCTTCAGGGGCCGCATGCCGAAGCCGTGCTGGCCGAACTGTGGGCCGACATCTCCTCAATGCGCTTCATGGACGTGCGCGCCTGCGACCTGCACGATGCCGACTGCATCGTCTCGCGCTCCGGCTATACCGGCGAAGACGGCTTCGAGATCTCCATTCCGGCCGATCTTGCCGAAACCGTCTGTCGCCGTCTGCTCGATCACCCGGACGTGCTGCCGATCGGGCTCGGCGCCCGCGATTCGCTGCGCCTCGAAGCCGGCCTCTGCCTTTACGGCAACGACATCGACACCGGCACGACGCCGGTGGAAGGCGCGCTGGAATGGGCCATCCAGAAGGCGCGCCGCAAGGGCGGCGAGCGCGAAGGCGGCTTCCCCGGCGCGGCCATCATTCTCGACCAGCTTGAAAACGGCGCCGACCGCCGCCGCATCGGCCTTCGCGCCGAGGGCCGCGCGCCGGTGCGCGCCGGCGCGGTGCTCGCCACCGATCCCGAGGGCGAGGATGTCGTCGGCACGGTCACTTCGGGCGGCTTCGGCCCCAATGTCGATGGCCCCGTCGCCATGGGCTACGTCGCCAAATCCGCCATCGCCCCCGGCACCCAGCTCTATGCCGGCGTGCGCGGAAAGTTTCTGGCCGTCACCGTATCGGCCATGCCCTTCGTCAAGAACACCTTCAAACGCTGATCAGAAAGGTTCGTCATGCTGAAATTTACCGAAGAACACGAGTGGCTGAAGATCGAAAGCGGCGTTGCGACCGTCGGCATCACGACGCACGCGGCCGAACAGCTCGGCGACCTCGTCTTCGTCGAACTGCCTGAAGTCGGCGCCACGTTCGAAAAGGGCGGCGATGCGGCCACCGTCGAATCCGTCAAGGCTGCCTCCGACGTCTATTGTCCGCTCGACGGCGAGATCGTCGAGATCAACGAGGCGATCACCGCCGATCCCTCCCTCGTCAACAGCGACCCGCAGGGCGCCGGCTGGTTCTTCAAGCTGAAGCTCGCCAACCCGGCCGATGCCGATGGCCTGATGGACGAAGCCGCCTACAAGGAGCTTGTCGGCTGATGTCTCTTCCCAAGGACTTTGCCTTTACCGATTACCAGCCCTACGACTTCGCCAACCGTCGCCATATCGGCCCTTCGCCGAAGGAAATGGACGCGATGCTCAAGGTGATCGGCTATCCGAGCCTCGACGCGCTGATCGACGACACGGTTCCGCAGTCGATCCGCCAGACGAAGCCGCTCGAATGGGGCGCGCCGATGACCGAGCGCGAGGCGCTCGACAAGCTGCGCGAGACCGCCAACCGCAACAAGAAGCTCGTCTCGCTGATCGGCCAGGGTTACTACGGCACGATCACGCCGCCGGTCATCCAGCGCAACATCCTGGAAAACCCGGCCTGGTACACGGCCTATACGCCCTACCAGCCGGAAATCAGTCAGGGCCGCCTCGAGGCGTTGCTCAACTACCAGACCATGGTCTGTGACCTGACCGGTCTCGACGTCGCAAATGCCTCGCTGCTCGACGAGGCGACCGCCGCCGCCGAAGCGATGGCGATGGCCCAGCGTGTGGCAAAGTCCAAGGCAGCCGCCTTCTTCGTCGACGAGAACTGCCACCCGCAGACCATCGCGCTGCTCAGGACCCGGTCCGAGCCGCTCGGCTGGAAGATCGTCGTCGGCGACCCCTTCACCGATCTCGATCCGGTCGACGTCTTCGGCGCGATCTTCCAGTATCCCGGCACCTACGGCCATGTGCGTGACTTCACGGGCCTCATCGCCCGCCTGCACCAGACCGGCGCCATCGCCGTCATCGCGGCCGATCTGCTGGCCCTGACCCTGATCAAGGCCCCGGGCGAGCAAGGCGCCGACATCGCCGTGGGCACCACCCAGCGCTTCGGCATGCCCATGGGCAATGGCGGCCCGCACGCCGCCTATATGGCCTGCAAGGACGAGTTCAAGCGCAGCCTGCCCGGCCGCCTGGTGGGCGTGAGCGTGGACAGCCACGGCAAGCCCGCCTACCGCCTGGCCCTGCAGACCCGCGAGCAGCACATCCGCCGCGAGAAGGCCACCTCCAATATCTGTACCGCCCAGGTGCTGCCGGCCGTCGTGGCCAGCATGTACGCGGTCTACCACGGCCCGCAAGGCCTCAAGCGCATTGCCCAGCGCGTGCACCAGAAGACCGTTCGCCTCGCCAAGGGCCTCGAAAAGCTCGGCTATACCGTCGAACCCGAAGTCTTCTTCGACACGATCACCGTCCATGTCGGCAAGCTCCAGGGCATCATCCTGAAGACGGCCGTGGCGGAAGAGGTCAATCTGCGCAAGATCGGCGACGATCGCATCGGCATCAGCCTCGACGAGCGCTCGCGCCCTGTCACGCTGGAAGCCGTCTGGCGCGCCTTCGGCGGCGATTTCGAGGTGGCCGAGTTCGAACCGGACTACCGTCTGCCGGAAGACCTGCTGCGCACCAGCGAATACCTGGCGCACCCGATCTTCCACATGAACCGCGCCGAAAGCGAGATGGTGCGCTACATCCGCCGCCTCTCGGACCGCGACCTTGCGCTCGACCGGGCGATGATCCCGCTCGGCTCGTGCACGATGAAGCTCAACGCGACGGCGGAAATGCTGCCGATCACCTGGCCGGAATTTTCGGAGATCCATCCCTTCGTTCCCGCCGACCAGGCGCAGGGCTACCGCTACCTGATCGAGGACCTGTCGCAGAAGCTCTGCGACATCACCGGCTACGACGCCCTCTCCATGCAGCCCAATGCCGGCTCGCAGGGCGAGTACGCCGGCCTGCTGGCCATCAAGGCCTGGCACGAGTCGCGCGGCGAAGGCCATCGCAAGATCTGCCTGATCCCCGAGTCCGCCCACGGCACCAACCCCGCCTCGGCCCAGATGGTGGGCATGCAGGTGGTGGTGACCAAGTGCGACAAGGAAGGCAATATCGACCTGGCCGACCTCAAGGCCAAGTGCGAGCAGCACAGCGACAAGCTGGCGGCCATCATGATCACCTACCCCTCCACCTATGGTGTGTTCGACACCCATGTGAAGGAGATCTGCGCCCTGGTGAAGAGCCATGGCGGCCGTGTGTATGTGGACGGCGCGAACATGAACGCCCTGGTGGGCGTGGCAGCGCCCGGCGAGTTCGGTGGCGATGTCTCGCACCTGAACCTGCACAAGACCTTCTGCATCCCGCACGGCGGTGGCGGTCCGGGCGTGGGTCCGGTCTGCGTCAAGGCGCATCTTGCTCCGTTCCTGCCCGGCCACCCGGACATTCCGGGCCTCGGCGGCACGGGCGCGGTGTCGGCGGCGCCCTTCGGTTCGGCCTCCATCCTGCCGATCTCCTGGAGCTACTGCCTGATGATGGGCGGCGAAGGCCTGACGCAGGCGACGAAGGTGGCGATCCTCAACGCCAACTACATCGCCGCCCGCCTCAAGGGCGCCTATGACGTGCTCTACAAGTCCGCCAAGGGCCGCGTGGCGCACGAATGCATCATCGACACGCGTCCGCTGGCCGACAGCGCCGGCGTCACGGTCGACGATGTCGCCAAGCGCCTCATCGACAGCGGCTTCCACGCCCCGACCATGAGCTGGCCGGTTGCCGGCACGCTGATGATCGAGCCGACGGAATCGGAGACCAAGGCCGAGATCGACCGCTTCTGCGACGCCATGCTGGCGATCCGCGAGGAAGCGCGCGCTATCGAGGAGGGCCGGATGGACCGGGAGAACAACCCGCTCAAGAACGCCCCGCACACGGTGGAAGACCTCGTCGGCGAGTGGGATCGCCCCTATTCGCGCGAACAGGCCTGCTACCCGCCGGGCGCCTTCCGCGTCGACAAGTACTGGTCGCCGGTCAACCGCGTGGACAATGTCTATGGCGACCGCAACCTCGTCTGCTCCTGCCCGCCGCTCGAGGACTACGCCGAAGCGGCCGAATAACCGGCACGAAAAACTTTGCCCCGGCCGATCCTATCGGCCGGGGCTTTTCCTTTGCGGGCAGGGATGGGTCAGGGTGAGACGGCGACGTCCACCCAGAAGCGGGTAAAGCCTTCGGCAAACTCCCGGTAGCCGCTGAGCGTCGAGGGTTTGACGGCATAGGCATTGGCGCCGTTCTCGTAGGCGCGATTGACGTCGACTGTATTGGACGAAGAGGACAACATGATGACGGGCGTCACCGCCGTTCGCGAACGGCCGCGCAGGCGCTTGAGAAGATCCATGCCGCTGGTGCCGGGCATGTTGATGTCGAGCAGGATGTAATCGAAGGCTTCGGTGGCAAGCCGCGCGCTGGCGACTTCCGCATCGGCGACGTGAGTGATCTCGACGGGGCTGCCGGCATCGCTGAAGGCACGCATGACGAAGCGGACGTCCACGGGATCATCGTCGACCACGATCAGCTTTCTAGGCGAGCCCGCCACGATCGTTCCCCCTTGATTTCATGGGTTGTGGAAACGTCACGATGAAACGTGCGCCCGGACCATAGCTCGTGTCAAGCGCTATCACGCCGTTGTGGCTCTCCACGATCCGCCGCGCCAGAGCAAGGCCGACGCCCGTGCCCTGGTAAACCGACTCATCGCGGTGAAGGCGCTGGAAAACCTCGAAAATCCGCCCGACATGCTGCGGGTCGATGCCGATGCCGTCATCCTCGACGATGAAATCGATGCCCTGCAATCCCTGCCGGGAATAGATGCGCACGACCGGCGCCTCTGCGGGCTGGCGATACTTCAGCGCGTTGCCGATAAGGTTCTGCGCAAGACGCTTCAGAAGCTCCGGATCGCCCATGATCTCCGGCAGCGGCTGCACATCCACCGTGCCGCCGCTTTCCTCGACATGGCTTTCCAGAAGCGCCAGCGCATCGCGCACGACGACGGAGAGCGACACCGGCTTCGGCGCGGCGATGCGATAGGCGATTTGCGAGAATTCCAGCAGGCTGTCGATGATGCGGCGCATGCGCGCCGCGCTCTTGCGCACGTGGTCGGCATAGTGCGGCAGTTCGGCGAACTCGCCGCGATGCAGGTCTTCCGAAATCATTTCGGCGAACATCGAGAGATGGCGGAGCGGCGCCTTCAGGTCGTGCGAGACGGTGGCGGTGAACTGGTCGAGCGCTTCGTTCTTGCGGCGCAGCTCGCTGGTCTGCGCCTCCACCTGCTGCTGCTGGCGCTTGGCCTCGGTGATGTCGCGCCCGACGCTGACCACCTCGGCGACGCCCTCCTCGTCGAAGATCGCCACCGCGGTCCACAGCACCCAGATTTCCTCGCCGTTCGGCCCCTCGCTGCAGACCTCCTGGGTTCGCAGCGGTTCTTCGCGCGTATAGCGCGTCACCTGGGCAAGCTGCGCCCGCTGCTCCTGATTGCGGGCGAGATCGGCGAGGTTCCTGCCGATCAGCTCTTCCGCGCTCAGGTCGAAGCGGTTGGCATATTTGTCATTGGCAAAGCGGATCGTAAGGTCCTTGTCGAAGCGCAGGATCATGTCGGGCAGGATCTGCAGCAGCGAAAGATAGTCACGCCGCTTTTCCTCCAGCGCCGCCTCCGTGCGTTTCAATTCCGATATGTCGACGCGCATGGCGACGATGTCGCCGGTTTCGGCGACATGGCTTTCCCCGCGGATCCACCGGCCCTTGCCGAACTCGAAGATCGCCCCGCCGCTGCCGGTGTTGCGGTGGCTTTCGAGGCGCTCAAGCACCATCGCCTCGGCTTCCGGCGTGCCCTCCTCGATGCCGGGAAACATGCCGACGCGGATATTGGCGCGGGCGATGCTTTCCAGCGTCGCGCCCACGCGCACGGCATCGCGCGCCTCGCCGCAGCGCTCCTTGTAGGACCGGTTGAACATCACGAGGCGCTCGGCCGAATCGAAGATCGCAAAGCCCTCCGTCATGGTGTCGAGGGCGGCGGCGATGCGCTGGCCGAGCAGGATCTGCTCGCCATGGCTGCCGCCGCTGAGGAGGCTGCGCAGCAGCAGCGCATAGCGCGCGCCGTCGGGCTCGTCGGCAAGGCAGATGACATGGGCCGTCGCCTCGAAGCGGGAGCCATTGTCATGCCGGAAGGAAAAGGCGTGGGCGTTTTCCCGCCCCTCCGCGCCATGGCGAACGAGCAGCGCCGCCGGATTCACGCCTTCGAGGATTGCCGTGGCGGGTGGCTTGCAGCCATCGCGGTTCCAGCCGAAGGTGCGCGCAGCCGCCTCGTTGTGCGAGACCACGCGGGCCTCACCATCGACGATAAGCACGGGAAACGGCAGGTTCTCGTAAAGGGTCGTGGCAAAGCCGGTCATCGCTCGCGCCCTCCCTGGCGATCACGCCGGCACGCGATCCTCATGCCGTGCGTCGGAGACTAGGCAAAAGCATCCGCGAAGGAAAGTCGCGAGGATTAGCCGGTCCTGAACCCGCTGGTATCAGGCGCGAACCGTCGGCTGGCCGGCAGCGGCGAGCGCCGCGAGATCGGCGGGTTTCAACTCGACCGATTCGCCGCAGCCGCAGGCGGACGTCTGGTTCGGGTTGTGGAAGGTGAAGCCCGAGCGCAGCGTCGTCACCTCGAAATCCATCTGTGTGCCGAGGAGGTAAAGCACCGCTTCCGGCGCGATCCAGACGCGGGCGTCGGCATGCTCGATGAGATCGTCCTTGGCATTGGGCTCGGTCACGAGGTCGACGGAATATTCCATTCCGGCGCAGCCGCCCTTCTTGATGCCGACGCGAATGCCCACGGCATCGCCGCCGGCATTGTCGACGATCGCCTTGATGCGGTTCGCCGCCGCATCGGTAAGTGTCATCACTGCAAAGGCCATGGGCCGTATCTCCTTCGACCTAACGGGTTCAAGGCCCGATGGTTTCCGAATCCGAATCTAGTGATCGCCGGTTAAACGATCAATACCAGCCGACCGCGACCTGCGCTTCTTCCGACATGCGGTCCGGCGTCCACGGCGGATCGAAGGTCATCTTGACCTCGACGCCGGACACGCCCTCGACCGCGCTGACGGCGTTTTCCACCCAGCCCGGCATCTCGCCGGCGACGGGGCAGCCGGGGGCCGTCAGCGTCATGTCGATCTTGACCATGCGGTCGTCTTCGATATCGATCTTGTAAATCAGGCCGAGCTCGAAGATATCGGCCGGGATTTCCGGGTCATAGACCGTCTTCAGGGCCGAGATGATGTCGTCGCTGAGGCGAGCCAGCTCCTCCTCCGGGATCGCCGAATGGACGATGCCATCACGGACGTCGATCTTGTCTTCCGTTGCATCGAGGGACATGGGTCTACTCCTCAGGCAAAAAACTTGCGGGCATGGTCGAGCGCATCGGCCAGAACATCGACTTCGGCGCGCGTGTTGTAGAGGCCGAACGATGCCCGGCATGTGGAGGTGACGCCGAAGCGTTTCAAGAGCGGCTGGGCACAATGGGTGCCGGCGCGCACCGCGACCCCTGCCCGGTCGATCACCATCGACACGTCATGGGCATGGATGCCTTCCAGCTCGAAGGAGAAGATCGAGCCCTTGCCGGGCGCCGTGCCGAAGATGCGCAGCGAATTGATCGCCGACAGCCGCTCATGGGCATAGTCGCGCAGGTCCGCCTCGTGGGCGGAGATCGCCGCGCGGCCGATCTTCTCCATGTAGTCGAGCGCATGGCCAAGGCCGATCGCCTGCACGATGGGCGGCGTGCCGGCCTCGAAGCGGTGCGGCGGATCATTATAGGTGACGGCGTCCTCGCTGACGTCGACGATCATCTCGCCGCCGCCCTGGAAGGGACGCATCTCCCTGAGCCGGTCCATCTTGCCGTAGAGCACGCCGATACCCGAGGGGCCATAGAGCTTGTGACCGGTCATCACGTACCAGTCGCAGTCGATGTCGCGCACGTCGACCGGCATGTGCACCGCGCCCTGCGACCCGTCGACCAGCACCGGAATGCCGCGCTCGCGGGCGATGCGGCAGATTTCCTTGATCGGCACGATGGTGCCGAGCGCATTCGACATATGCGTGATCGCGATGAGCTTGGTGCGCTCCGTCAGGCACTTGACGAAGTCCTCGATATGGAACGCGCCCATATCGTCGACGGGTGCCCAGACGAGCTTGGCGCCCTGCCGTTCGCGGATGAAATGCCACGGCACGATGTTGGAATGGTGCTCCAGGATCGACAGCACGATTTCGTCGCCCTCGCCGATCTTCGGCATGCCGTAGCCATAGGCGACGGTGTTGATCGCCTCGGTCGAGGATTTCGTGAAGATGATCTCGTCGACCGACGCGGCATTGAGGAAACGGCGCACCTTCTCGCGCGCCGCCTCATAGGCGTCCGTGGCGGCATTCGACAGGAAGTGGAGGCCGCGGTGCACATTGGCATATTCATTGGAATAGGCATGCGCCACCGCGTCGATCACCGACTGCGGCTTCTGGGCCGAAGCGCCGTTGTCGAGATAGACCAGCGGCTTGCCATAGACCGTCTTCGACAGGATCGGGAAATCCTTGCGGATCGCCTCGAGGTCATAGGCCTTTGCGGGTGCGTGTTCCATCTCGACTTCCTCGTTTTCCGCGGCCCGGAAGGGCCTCGCGTCAGGCGTGCTTGTCCAGCCAGGCGGCAATGACGCCTTCCAGCGCTTCCACCAGCGGCTCGTCTTCCAGCTCCTCGACGATCTCGGCGACGAAAGCGTTGACCAGCATGGCGCGCGCCTTGTTTTCCGGAATGCCGCGAGCCATCAGATAGAAGAGCTGCGTGTGGTCGATATCGATCACGGTCGCGCCGTGGCCGCACTGCACGTCGTCGGCGAAGATTTCCAGCTCCGGCTTGGCGGAGAAGTCGGCTTCGTCGGACAGCAGCAGCGTGTTGCACGACATCTTGGCGTCGGTCTTCTGGGCATCGGGCGCAACGCGGATCTGGCCCTGGAAGACGCCGCGGGCGCGATCGAAGATCACGTTGCGGATGACTTCGCTGGACGTGGTGTTCGGCACGTCATGGCCGACCGTGAAGGTCACGTCGTTGTGCGTCTCGCCACCGAGCAGGTTGATGCCGCGCAGCGTCAGGTCCGAGCCCTCGCCCGCCACGATCACGTGGATTTCCTGCCGCACGAGCTTGCCGCCGGCATTGACCACGTAGAGGCGCAGCTTCGCATCGGTGCCGAGCGTGATGCGGATCTGGCCGAGATGCGTGTCGGCCGCGCCCTGCGCCTGCAGGATGATCCAGGTGATCTCGGCGCCGTCGGCCAGCGCGATGTCGCTGACCGACGTCACGAAGGCGGCGTTCTCGCCCCCCGCGACATGGCGTTCGATGATCGTCGCCTTGCTGTTCGCCCCGAAGGTTGCCGGGAAGCGCGTATGCGTCTGGCCGGCATTCTGGATCGTCTGGATCTCGAGCGGGGCTTCCAGTTCCGTGCCTTCGGCAATGTCGAGCACGAAACCATCGCGCACGAAGGCGCCGTTGATGCGGCCGATGGCGTCGTCGCCGTCGCGGGCGGCAAGGCCGGCGGCGGCGGAACCGTCCGCCAGCGCATCCTTGAAGGTGCGCACCGTCACGCCTGCGACCGTCGCGCGGGCGTCGGCAAGACCGTTGGCGACCGACAGGACGGCTGCCCCTTCGACCAGCGGCGCGACCCGGGCGACCGAGGCGGCCGGGTCGAACGCGGGCACGGCGCGCAGCAGCGCCTTGAGGTCCGTATAGTGCCAGGCCTCGACGCGGCGCGTCGGCAGGCCGGCATCCTTGAAATCGCTGATCAGGGTGTCACGGGCGGCGAGCACCGCGCCGTCGCCCGGCAGGTCGCCGATGGCGTGGTCATAGGCTTCGCAAAGCGCGGTCTCGGCGACCGAGAGCGTCTTGCCTGTCTGCATGTTCATGGGATCACTCCTTCACCGTGCCGTCAGGCGGCAGCACCGATGATGTCGGCGTAGCCGTTGGCTTCCAGCTCGTGCGCCAGCGTCTTGTCGCCGGACTTGATGACCTGGCCCTTGTAGAGGACGTGCACCGTATCCGGCACGATGTAGTCGAGCAGGCGCTGGTAGTGGGTGATGACGACGACCGCGCGGTCCGGCGAGCGGAGCGCGTTGACGCCATCGGCGACGATCTTCAGCGCGTCGATGTCGAGGCCGGAATCGGTCTCGTCGAGGATGCACAGCTTCGGCTCCAGCAAGGACATCTGCAGGATTTCGGCGCGCTTCTTCTCACCACCCGAGAAGCCGACATTGAGCGGACGACGCAGCATTTCCGGAGCGATCTTCAGTTCGGCGGAGGCTTCCTTGACGCGGCGCATGAAGTCCGGGGTCGTCAGTTCGTCCTCGCCGCGCGCCTTGCGCTGCTCGTTCATCGCGACCTTCAGGAACTGCATGGTAGCGACACCCGGAATTTCGACCGGATACTGGAAGGCGAGGAAGATGCCCTTGGCGGCGCGTTCGGCCGGGTCGAGCTCGAGGATGCTCTCGCCGTTGTAGAGGATGTCGCCGTCGGTGACTTCGTAGTCTTCGCGACCCGACAGGATGTAGGAGAGCGTCGACTTGCCCGAGCCGTTCGGGCCCATGATGGCGGCGACTTCGCCGGCCTTCACGGTGAGGTTCAGGCCACGGATGATCTCGGTGCCGTCTTCGGCGATGCGAGCGTGCAGATTCTTGATTTCAAGCATGATGTCTCGGTCCTGCGTTCGGAGCGCATCCAGCACTCCCGTTCGTTTCAGAAGCCGAGGAAGAAATGGACCACCGGAAGCATCATGGCGGAGAACCCGCCGAGGCCAAGCCCCACCACCGTTCGTATGCCCACGTTCCGAACGTTGGGCGCATACGCTGCCAGTCCACCGCAAACCACGGCGTAGTACGTCAGATTGACCGGATCCATGTCGTCTCTCCCGATGAGAACCGCACCGTCTAATATAACGGATCACGACGGAACTTCATCGAAAGGCCATCCGGCCACCCGGCGGAAATCCGCCGGGGCATTCCTACCCGGTCAGCCGACCGAGCCTTCCAGCGAAATGCCGATCAGCTTCTGCGCCTCGACGGCGAATTCCATCGGCAGTTCCTGGATGACTTCCTTGACGAAGCCGTTGACGATCAGCGCGATCGCCGCCTCTTCCGGGATACCGCGCTGCAGGCAGTAGAAGAGCTGGTCTTCGGAAATCTTCGAGGTGGTCGCTTCGTGCTCGAACTGGGCCGTGGCGTTCTTCGCCTCGATATAGGGCACGGTATGCGCACCGCACTTGTCGCCGATCAACAGCGAGTCGCACTGGGTGAAGTTGCGCGCGTTCTCCGCCTTGCGGTGGGCCGAGACCTGGCCGCGATAGGTGTTGTTGGAGAAGCCCGCCGAAATGCCCTTGGAGATGATGCGGCTCGACGTGTTCTTGCCGAGATGGATCATCTTCGTGCCGCTGTCGATCTGCTGGTGGCCGTTGGAAACGGCGATCGAGTAGAACTCGCCGCGCGAACCGTCGCCGCGCAGGATGCACGAGGGATATTTCCAGGTGATGGCCGAACCGGTCTCGACCTGCGTCCACGAGATCTTCGAGTTCTTGCCGCGGCAATCGCCGCGCTTGGTCACGAAGTTGTAGATGCCGCCCTTGCCTTCCTTGTCGCCCGGATACCAGTTCTGGACGGTGGAATACTTGATCTCGGCCTCGTCGAGCGCGACGAGTTCGACGACGGCGGCGTGCAGCTGGTTCTCGTCACGCTGGGGCGCGGTGCAGCCTTCGAGGTAGGAGACGTAGGCGCCCTCTTCCGCGATGATCAGCGTGCGTTCGAACTGGCCGGTGTTCTTCTCGTTGATACGGAAGTAGGTCGACAGTTCCATCGGGCAGCGAACGCCCTTCGGCACGAAGACGAACGAACCGTCGGTGAAGACCGCCGAATTCAGCGTGGCATAGAAGTTGTCGGTCGTCGGGACGACGGAGCCGAGATACTTCTTCACGAGGTCGGGATGTTCGCGGATGGCTTCCGAGATCGACATGAAGATCACGCCGGCCTTCTTCAGCTCTTCCTTGAAGGTGGTGACGACCGAGACCGAATCGAAGACGGCGTCGACGGCGATCTTGGACTTCTCGACACCGGCGAGAATTTCCTGTTCGCGCAGCGGAATGCCGAGCTTTTCATAGGTCCTCAGGAGCTCGGGATCGACCTCGTCGAGCGACTTCGGGCCGCTCTGGTTCTTCGGCGCTGCATAATAGTACAGGTCGTTGAAGTCGATCTTGGGATAGTCGACGCGCGCCCAGGTGGGCTCTTCCAGGGTCAGCCAGCGACGATAGGCATCGAGGCGCCATTCGAGCATCCAGTCGGGCTCGCTCTTCTTGGCCGAGATGAAGCGGATGATGTCCTCGGACAGGCCCTTCGGGGCCTTTTCCATCTCGATCTTCGTCTCGAAGCCGTATTTGTACTGGTCGACGTCAATCTGACGGACCTGATCGATCGTTTCCTGCACCGCAGGCATATCGTTCTCCAATCTCGCCGGATCCAAGGTCCGGCAGCTTGTTAACGGGTGGCGGTCTGCCGCCGGTTATGTAAGCGCCAAAGGCGGCTTTTCCCACCTTTTGGCAAGCGAAAACTCGCGTTTCCGCAAGATTCCTTCAGGCCGCGTTGCCCGTTAGACGCCGCCGGGAGACGACGCGCGAGAAAGCGGCCAGAAAACGATCCACGTCGGCCTGGCTCGATCCCGGCCCGAGCGAAACACGCAGCCCGCCCAGCGTGGCATCGAACCCCATGGCCGTCAGCACATGGCTCTGTCCGACCTTGCCGGAGGAGCAGGCCGAACCGGCCGAAAGCGCGATGCCTTCGAGATCGAAGGCGATCTGCCCGGTTTCGGATTTCAGGCCCGGCAGGCTGAAGAAGGAGGTGTTGGCGATGCGCTCGCCGTCCGCCCCATGGATGATGACGTCGTTGGCAGCGAGCCGCATGCCTGCTTCCAGGGTGTCGCGAAGGCCCGCGATCCGGGCATTGCGCTCGGCCATGTCGGCGGCCGCCGCACACGCGGCAGCGGCGAAGCCGGCGAGCGCGGCCGGGTTTTCCGTGCCGGAGCGATGCCCCTTTTCCTGCCCGCCGCCGCGGATGAGCGGCGCCGGCATCAGCACCTCGCCGCGCGAGACCAGCGCGCCGGCGCCCTTGGGGCCGCCCAGCTTGTGCGAGGACAGGATGAGGAAGTCGGCGTCCAGCGCCTCGATATCGACCGGCATGCGGCCGGCGGCCTGAACGGCATCGACGACGAGCAGCCCGCCATGGCGGTGCACGATCCCGGCAACGGCTTTCACCGGCTGCACGATGCCCGTCTCGTTGTTGGCAAGCATCACCGCGACCATCGGCAGGCCCGTGGCCTTGTCGTGGCCCTGAAGCAGCGTTTCCAGCGCATCGAGATCGACAATGCCGGCGCGCGTCACCGGAACCGTCGTCACGCTCTCCCGCGCAAAGCGCCCGCCCTCGCGGATGGCCGGGTGCTCAATCTCGGAGACATAGAGGCGGCCGATGGCAAGCGGCGTGCGGCCCATGCGATAATCGGGCGTCAGGACGAGGTTCGCCGCCTCGGTCGCGCCGCTCGTGAAGATGACATGCGCGGGCGCCGTGTTGAGGAGCGCGGCGACGTCGCGGCGCGCGGCCTCCACCAGCATGCGCAACGCCCGGCCCTCGCCGTGCACGGAGGACGGATTGCCGATCATGTCCAGGGCCGCGACAAAGGCCTCGCGCGCCGCCGGCAGCAGGGGCGCCGTGGCGTTCCAGTCCAGATATGTGCGCTCCGTCTTCGTCATTCTTCATCCGTGCGTGGCGGGCAAGTTTCAGATGGCGTGCATTTTTCTTGAAATGTCCGCCGGGCTTGCCTTATGACACCAAGCTCACGGCGCCCGATGCGCCCAAACAGTTTCGAATAGTTCTAAACTAGGTTCTAGAAAAGCTGAGTGCTTTCGTCAAGACTTCAATTGACAAGAATCCGTTCCTGAACGCGAACTCGCCGGAGTAAGAATGCCCGAAATCATCTTCAACGGACCCGCCGGTCGCCTTGAGGGCCGTTACCAGCCGTCCAAGCAGAAGAACGCCCCGATCGCCATCGTGCTGCATCCGCATCCGCAGTTCGGCGGCACGATGAACAACCAGATCGTCTACCAGCTCTTCTACATGTTCCAGAAGCGCGGTTTCACGACGCTGCGCTTCAATTTCCGCGGCATCGGCCGCAGCCAGGGCGAGTTCGACCATGGTGCGGGCGAGCTTTCCGATGCAGCCTCGGCGCTCGACTGGGTGCAAAGCCTGCATCCCGATTCCAAGAGCTGCTGGGTCGCCGGCTATTCCTTCGGCGCCTGGATCGGCATGCAGCTCCTGATGCGCCGCCCGGAGATCGAGGGCTTCATGTCCATCGCCCCGCAGCCGAACATCTACGACTTCTCGTTCCTGGCGCCCTGCCCGTCCTCGGGCCTCATCATCAACGGCGATGCCGACAAGGTTGCGCCGGAGAAGGACGTCAACGGGCTCGTCGAGAAGCTGAAGACGCAGAAGGGCATCCTGATCACGCACAAGACCGTGTCGGGCGCCAACCACTTCTTCAACGGCCAGACCGAAACGCTGATGGCGGAATGCGAGGATTACCTCGACCGCCGCCTCGCCGGCGAACTGACGCCGGAACCGGCCGCCAAGCGCATCCGCTGATCGGCCGAAGACCTGAAAACGAAAGCCCGATGGTTCCGCCATCGGGCTTTTTCTTTGCGGCTCAGGTCGCCCGCTTGACGACTTCGAGAATCCGGGCCGGCGGCTCGGCCTCGCGCACGCAGTCGCGGCCGGCATTCTTGGCGGCATAAAGCGCATCGTCGGCGCGGCGCATGGCAAAGCGCAGCGGTTCCGTCTCGCCGATTTCCGCCACGCCGAAGCTGGACGTGACCCGGACGGCCGGCGGCAGGCCGGGAACGGGAGAAACCGACCGCGTGGCCCTGAGCGCATGGGCGAAGAGCATCGCCGCCTGCCGGCCCGTATGCGGCAGGAGCAGCACGAATTCTTCCCCGCCGATGCGGGCGACGAGCGCCTCCTTCGGCGCCGCCGCCTGCAGCATTTCCCCGAAGGCGCGAATGGCCGCGTCACCCCCCTGATGGCCGTAGGTGTCGTTCACCGACTTGAAGCGGTCGAGGTCGCAGAGCACGATGCTGTGCGGCCCCGGACCGGCGACCAGCGCATCCACCCGGTTGTCGAAGCCGCGGCGGTTGAGCAGGCCGGAGAGCGCATCGATCTCGGCATTCACCTTCTCGTCGGCAACGATTTCCAGCACGAGCACGCACAGCAGCATGAGGCCGACCGCGACGATCAGCACCGCGCCCATGCTCTGGGACAACAGCGCGAACTGGCTTGCGAGATAGTCCTTCGCGGTCGCGCCCGATCCGGCGAGCACCGCGGCGAAGGCCTTGACGACGAAATGCGCGCTGGTGACCGAGAGCAGCACGACGAGCGAGCGGTCGACGAAGGATTTCACCCGCGCCCTGTAGGTTGCCCAGGCGCTCATGCCGAGCGCGACGGCAAAGGGCATCTGGTAGGGCAGCGCATGCTGCAGCGTGCCGCGCGGCAGATCGTAGATGAAATAATCGAGCGCGACGAAGGCGGCGAAGACGGTCGCGAGAAAGGCCCGGTTGGTCTTCAGGCCATAGAGCTGCCCGATGCCGACGCGCAGCATGAACATACCGCCGAGCATGGAGGCGAAGGCGAGCACCGCCCAGGGCTTCGGCGGAGGAACGTAGGCGACGAGAAGCTCGAAGACCGTCGCCAGCGAGGCGATGGCGAAACAGCCGGCAAACCAGCGCGCGGCCACGCGATTGCGGCTCCGGGCGGAGACCGCCAGGAAAAACATGCAGAAGCACTGCGCGATGAGGAAATTCACCGTCAGCAGGAAGCCTGCGCCACTCATTGGCCACCTTACGCAAGACACTATGGCCGGCCCGTGCAGTTGCGCCCCGGAACGATCCAAACCGATGCTAGAATGGGGCGGCGAAAAAAGCGTTAACCGCGCGCTATGGCCTTTTGCAGGATACCCCCGGTGACGGGCGCCTTTACCCCGGTCGTTCCCGGGAAGGTCAGAGGCAGGGATCGCAGCGAGCGCACGGCGAGATAGGCCCAGGCCTCCGCCTCCATGCTGTCGCCATTGAGATCGACCGCCTCGGCGCCGACGACCTCCGCTCCCTCCCGTTCGGCCAGCGCCGCAAGGTCGCCCATGATCATGCGGTTGAGCCGTCCGCCGCCGCATACGACATAGAGGCCCGGTCGCTCCGGCAGATGGCGCGCCGATTTGAGGATCGCTGCCGCCGTGACATGCGCCAGCGTGCGCGCACCATCCTCCAGGCTCGCCGTCGCGCCCTCGGGCGGGCGGAAATCGTTGCGGTCGAGCGAACGGCGCACCGGATCGGTGAAGAAGGCGTGGCCAAGATAACGCGCGGCGAGATCCGGATCGACACGGCCTTCCGAGGCGATCATGCCGCCCTGGTCGTAGGGAATGCCGGCATGGGTCTCGACCCATTGATCGATCAGCGTATTGCCCGGCCCGCTGTCGAAGGCGACGATGGTGCCGCCGCCGCCGATGAAGGTGATGTTGGAAATGCCGCCGATATTGACGAAGACGACGGCCTTGCCGGCGCGCGAAAGACCGGCGGCCAGCGCGGCGTGATAGACGGGGATGAGCGGCGCGCCCTGCCCGCCATGCATCATGTCGTTCGCCCGCATGTCATAGACCACGTCGATGCCGGTCTCTTCGGCGAGAAGTCCGCCATCGCCGAGCTGCACCGTCAGGCCGGCATCCGGCCGGTGCAGCACGGTCTGGCCATGGAAGCCGATGACGTCGATGTCGGATGGTTTCAAGCCGTTCTCCACAAGGAAGGCCCGCACGGCCTCCGCATGGCGCAGCGTCAGCTCGCGCTCGATCTCGGCAAGATCGCCTGGCCGCTCGCTGCGCGCCTCGATGGACTTGGCGGTTTCCAGCACGCCCTGCAGGCGGCGGCGGAAGGCGGCGTCATAGGCGCAGCCCATGGCGGGGCCGCGCTCGACGATGCTTTCCCCATCCGTGCGTAGCAGCGCCACGTCGATGCCGTCGAGGCTCGTGCCGCTCATCAAACCGATTGCCGTCCGCATTCCCGTCATCCGTCCGCTCCAGACTCACTTTTGAAGTGATAACCTACTTCAAAGGTGATAAACGCCCGCTCGAAACAATCCCACCAGAGAGACAGGCCATGTCCGAATTCAAATCCGATTTCCTTCGCACGCTGAAAGAGCGCGGCTTCATCCACCAGATTTCCGATGAAACCGGCCTCGACGACCTTCTCGCCAAGGAAACCGTGACGGCCTATATCGGCTTCGACCCGACGGCGCCCAGTCTCCATGCCGGCGGCCTCATCCAGATCATGCTGCTGCACTGGTTCCAGAAGACCGGCCACCGCCCGGTCTCGCTGATGGGCGGCGGCACCGGCATGGTGGGCGATCCGTCCTTCAAGGACGAGGCGCGCCAGCTGATGACGCCGGCCACCATCGACAGCAACATCGCCAGCATCAAGACCGTCTTCTCGAACTACCTTTCCTACGGCGAAGGCCCGAAGGACGCGCTGATGATCAACAATGCCGACTGGCTGCTCGGCATCAACTACCTCGAATTCCTGCGCGACGTCGGCCGTCACTTCTCGGTCAACCGCATGCTGTCCTTCGACAGCGTGAAGACGCGCCTCGACCGCGAGCAGTCGCTGTCCTTCCTCGAATTCAACTACATGATCCTGCAGGCCTACGACTTCGTCGAGCTGAACAAGCGCTACGACGTGCGCCTGCAGATGGGCGGCTCCGACCAGTGGGGCAACATCATCAACGGCATCGATCTCGGCCACCGCATGGGCACGCCGCAGCTCTACGCCCTCACCTCGCCGCTCCTGACCACCGCTTCGGGCGCGAAGATGGGCAAGTCCGTCAACGGCGCCGTCTGGCTGAACCCGGACATGCTGTCGGCCTATGATTTCTGGCAGTACTGGCGCAACACGGAAGACGCCGACGTCTCGCGCTTCCTCAAGCTCTACACGGCCCTGCCGATGGACGAGATCGCCCGCCTCTCCGCTCTCGGCGGCGCCGAGATCAACGAGGTGAAGAAGATCCTGGCGACGGAAGTGACGGCCATGCTGCACGGCCGCACCGCCGCCGAACAGGCCGCCGAAACCGCGCGCAAGACCTTCGAGGAAGGCGCGATCTCGGAGAACCTGCCGACGATCGACGTCGCCGCGGGCGAACTCGACGCCGGCATCGGCCTCCTGTCGCTCGTCGTCAAGGCCGGCCTTGCCGCCTCCAACGGCGAAGCCCGTCGCCACGTTCAGGGCGGCGCGGTGCGCATCAACGACGCCGCCGTCTCGGACGAGCGCCGGGTCATCGGCAGCGGCGATGTTTCCGCCGATGGCGTGATCAAGCTCTCGCTCGGCAAGAAGAAGCACATCCTCATCCGCCCGGCCTGAGGCCGGCAGGCAAACCAGTGATCGAGGCCGCCTCCGGGCGGCCTTTTTCATTGGAACTCGAAGATGTTGCGGAAGACGCCCGGGGCGATGATCGACAGCGGGTTAATCGTCAGCTTCGGCTTGTCGAAGGCGCCCGAGAGCTTGAAGGTGATGCCGATCAGGCCACGGTCGTTGCCGTTGCCGAGGATGATGCCGATCAGCGGCAGTTCGGCAAACAGCCGGTTGAGGCCATAGGCCGGCATGAAGGTGCCGGTCATGTCGGTCTGGCCGCTCGCATCGCGCACCGTGCCCTGGAACGTCGCGCCGACCGTCTCGCCGCGCACCACGCCATTGGCAAGGCTGAGCGCCCCGCCGCCGGCCCGCACCTGCGCAAAGCCGCGGGAGAATTTCACGGCGCTGACGTCGATCTCGCGGCGCACCGCGTCGTTGAGGCTGCGGCCGCTGTCGCCTGCCGGCGTGGAGACGAGCGAGCGCAGCCGCTCCTCGCCGACCAGCGCGAAATTGCGGATATCGACGGAGCCGAGCCAGCCGCTGTTCGCCGTCTCGCGCAGGCGCACATTCAGGAGGCCGCCGCGCATGTGACGGTAGATATCCGCAAAGCGCGCCACCGCCCCGGCATCGCCGCTGGTGAGCTGGATGATATCCGCACCGCCGTTCTGCCCCATCTGCCCGACCACCGGCGCGCCGCTCGCGGTAACGGCGGAAAGGTCGAGCCCGGAAATGCGGCCGCCGGTCGTGGAATAGCGGAAGTTCACGCTGGAGAGGCTTTCCCCGTTGAAGCCGACGGCGCGCGCCAGGTTGGCCGTGACGGTCGCACCCTGCTTGTCTCCGTCGCTGCCGCCCGTGGCGTTCTTCAGACGCGCCAGCACCGCGCGCACATCCGCCACCTCGCCATCGGCGACGACGGCATAGCCGGACTTGCCGCGGTCGACCTTCAAGCGGAAACGGTCGTCGGCCGAAAGCCGGACCGTCGAGAAATTGGCGCGTTCCAGCGCAGCGCCATGGAAGACGAGGTCGCCTGCGGCGCTAAACCCGTCGCCGGCAAAGCGGAAATCGGAGACCGTGGTTCTGCCGTCCTTGGTATCGGCGGTCAGCGTGACCTTGCCGCCGATGCCCGCGCCCTTGGTCCAGCCGATCCAGGGAATGGAGACGGCAGCGCCACCCAGATCCGCCTCGACGCTGCGCGGCCCATCGCCCTCCTGCTCGAGCCGGACGGCGATTTCGCCTTCCAGCACATTCTCGAATCCAGGCAGCAGCTTCGCCCGATCCCTGTTGCTGAGCGTGCCCGACAGCACCGTCTTGCGCTTGACCTCGGAGGTCTTGCTGACCGGCTCGACCAGTTCGAGATCGAGCGTCACGCCGTCGATATCCGCCTTGGCGTCGAGATCGGCGACCTGCGGATCGATGGCGAGAAGACCGCGCAGTGCGGTGACGGTGCGTCCCGCAATCGGCTTGTGCACGTCCACGTCGTCGAGCGTCAGCGCGGCGGTCCATTGCGGCGGCGGCGGATTGTGTGCCGAGATGATGCCGAAATGCGCCTTGACCTTCGCCTTGACCTGGCCGCTGAAATCCTCCGGCGTGAAGCCGGTTGCCGGCAGCGCACGGATCGGCTTGTAGGTGACAAGTTCGGCGATGGCGTCGGCATTGCCCGCGACATCGATGTCCATGTCCGCCATCAGCGGCTTGGTATAGTTGTCCGGCAGGACGAAGGTGCCGCCCGTCAGCGCCACCGAGCGGCCCGAGGGGAAATAGGCCGTACCGCCGGTAATCGAGATTTCCGTGCGCGGCCCGCGCAGGCGGAATGTGCCCGACGTGTCGCGCAGCGGCGGAATCTCGCCCGCCACGTTCATGCGTGCGCCTTCGATATCGAAGTCGATCTTCAGTTCCTCCGGACCGAGATGCATCGGCACGCCCGGCTCGCGCTTGCGGCCCTCGGCAAGGTAGAACTCGATGCGGCCATTGGTGACGGTGCCGCCGAAGATGTTCTTGATCACCCAGCTACGGGCGGTCTTGGCCATCCAGAAGGGCCAGAACTGCTTGACCGCCGCCGATTGCAGCTCGCTGGCGATCATGACGAAGCTGACTTCCGGCTCCCGGTCGCCGAAGCGCATGGCGAGCGAGCCGGCGACATTGCCCTTCTCGCTCGATACCGCCATTTCCTCGAAATGCAGGTTCTTCGTCTTCGGCAGATAGTAGCCGTTGACCTTGGCGTCGAAGCGGATCGGCGTCTCGGTGGAATCGACCGGCCGGCTGATGGCATTGGAGAAGACGAGATCGATGGCAAACCCCTTGTCCGCCTTGTCGGAGACACGGTCGAGATCGATGAGCCCGCCGGTGAAGGGGAAATGCGACTGGCCGACGGAGGCATCCGTCGAGGCAAGCTCGATGGAACCCTTGTCGAAATTGTAGCTCGCCTTCACGGAGGATGGGCGGAGCTCGGCGGCGATCCCGTCGCCATAGACCGCGCCGGCAGCAAACTTGACGTCGAGCGCCAGTTCTGGCTTTGCGCCCTCGATCTCCCGCCGCGCGCCGACCGAAACGTCGACCGTCGTATCCAGCCCGGCATGCACGACGCCTTCGGCCGTATGGCTGAGCATGAAATCGCCAAGCCCGATGTTGCGCACCGCGCCATCCATCCGGCGGACGCTTCCACCGCCGGTCTCGGCCGTCAGGTCGATCTCGCCCTCCCGCCCGTCCAGGGCGAAGGTGCCCTCGATCGTCATGGTGCCGGCGGTGTCGCGGGAAAATTGAAGGCTTGCGATGGAAAGCACGACCGGCCGTCCGTTGCTTCCCGCGAAGGTGACGCCGAGATCGGAAAGACTGACGGTCTGCATGCCGTTCGCATCGATCAGGCGGTTGATGCCGTCGAGCCGCTCGAAGGTGGTTTCCAGATAGTCCGGCACGTCGGAAATACGCAGGGCCGAAAGGTCGAGCGGTTTGCTCTTGGGCAGCAGCGCCGCGTTGAACGCGACGCCGTCGACGTCGAGGCGCGAGACGGCGATATGACCGGAGAACAGCGCCAGCGGATCGAGCACGATGCCGACGGCCTCCGTCGTCGCCAGTTCCTTGCCCGATTCCACGTCGATGATGCGGGCGTCCTGCGCCTTCAGGGCGAAGCCGCTGAAGCCTGCGAGACGCAGAACCGTATGATCGACCGAAGCGCGATAGCGTGGGCCGAGCGCCTGGTTGAGGGCGGCGACGGCGCGGGCGTTCAGCGTGCTGTCGAACATGCCCGTCTCGACAAGTCCCACGACGACCGCGCCGATAAACAGGACGAGTGCGACGGTAGCGGCGGCAAACCGGCAGAAAAGCCCCATGCGGCCGGTCTCGACCGCGTGCAGGACGATGGGTTCGTGGGCCTGCGCCGAGGGCAGTTCGTGCAGGCGCACGATGTCCTGTTTGCGGAACACGACCTTCTCGTCGCGGATTTCTCCCATCTCGCGCCTGTTTCCTTTACCCCGTTATCCCGCGGAATCGCCGCGTGTCGTCCGTTCGCCGCTGGACGATTCTGCCTGTCACTATATATGCGGAAGGCCGTGCCCTTGACTCAAAAAGCCGGCCAAAGAAAGGAAATCCCATGGCAGAACTGGCCCCGGGCGTCGAAGCTCCGGATTTCACCCTCCCGCGCGATGGCGGCGGCAGCATTTCGCTCTCGAAATTGCGCGGCCGGCCGGTCGTGCTCTTCTTCTACCCGAAGGACGACACCGAGGCCTGCACGACGGAAGCCAAGGATTTCACCGCCGCGAAGGCGGATTTCGACGCAGCCGGCGTCGCGCTCGTCGGCCTTTCGCCCGATCCGGTGAAGAAGCACGACAAGTTCGTCAAGAAACACGAACTCGGCGTGCCGCTCGCCTCGGACGAAAGCCTCCAGACCCTGGAAGCCTATGGCGTCTGGAAGGAAAAGAGCATGTATGGCCGCACCTATATGGGCGTCGAGCGGACGACCGTGCTGATCGACGCCGCCGGCAAGATTGCCGAGATATGGCCGAAGGTGAAGGTCAAGGGCCATGTCGAGGCCGTCCTCGACGCCGCCAGAAAGCTTTAAGACTTTTCGGCAAGGCACTGGAATGATGGAACTTCCCCCAATCGAAAGCCTGCGTGGCGGCGCGACGGCCGCCATCCTGGCGGCCGATCTCGACCTGAAGACCGAACTGGCGCAGGAAACCGCCCGGCGCTGGTTCGCCCGCACGCTGTCTATGCGCTCGCCGCGCGATCCCGCCTTACCGACCCGGCCCGGCCGGCCGGAAAAGCCGGAGCTCATTCCGCCCAAGCACATGGAGAAGCGCTCGCTGCACACCGAGAAGGGACGCATCGCCCTTCTTCACGCGCTCGCCCATATCGAACTCAACGCCGTCGATCTCGCGCTCGACATCGTCGCCCGTTTCACCACGGAGCGCGTGCCGCACTCCTTCTTCGACGGCTGGATGCAGGTGGCCTTCGAGGAGGCGAAACACTTCCGCCTCGTCCGCGACCGCCTGCGCGATTTCGGCGCCGACTATGGCGACCTGCCGGCGCATGACGGCCTGTGGCAGGCCGCGCACGACACGCGCAACGACCTGACGGCGCGCCTTGCCGTCGTGCCGCTCATTCTCGAAGCACGGGGCCTCGACGTGACGCCGACCCTGCAGATGAAGATGCGCGAGACCGGCGATCACGTCAGCGCCGACATCCTCGACATCATCTACAACGACGAGAAGGGCCATGTGGCGGTGGGTGCGAAGTGGTTCCGCTTTCTTTGCGCCCGCGAGAAGAAGGACCCGTCCACCACCTTCAAGGCGCTGGTGCGCAGCAATTTCCGCAGTCCGCTGAAGCCGCCGTTCAACGATGTCGCACGCGCCGAAGCGGGGCTGACGCCGTCCTTCTACCGCTCGCTCGTCTCCGTGAGCCAGAGCTGATGTTTCCGGCCGAAACGGCGGCCGGGAAAGGCTTTGTTAACCCTAACAATGTGTAATCACCCCGAACGAGACCAGCAGAAACGGTCGGGGAGTCATCGGTGTCAGAGCGTCCTGAAAACCGCGTCTTCGGAAAGCGCGCGCAGCAGCATGTCGTGATCCTGGCAAGCGGCGACAAGATCCGCCACATGACCATCCGTCCCTGGATGGCCGCCGTCACCTTCTGCTTTGCCGGCATGTTCACCGTCGGCTATCTCGCCGCCACCTCCTATCTCGTGCTGCGCGACGACCTGATCGGCGCCACCATGGCGCGCCAGGCGCGCATGCAGCACGACTATGAAGACCGCATCTCGGCCCTGCGCGCGCAGGTCGACCGCGTCACGAGCCGCCAGCTTCTCGACCAGCAGGTCGTGGAGGAGAAGGTGGAAAAGCTGATGCAGCAGCAGCTCGCTCTTTCCGAGCGCCACGGCAAGCTTGATGCGCTACTGACCCGCGCCGAAAGCAGCGGCGTGGACACGGTTCCCCTGCCCGACGAAAAGCCGGTGACGGACGGCCGCCGCGCCGATGCCGCCGGCGCCATCAATGCCGTCATGGGCCTTACCGGCGCTGCACCGCAGAAGACGACGCAGCTTGCCTATGCCGCCTCGGGCGAATCGGTCGCCGACCGTGCCGACCGGCTGTTCTCGAAGGTGACGCTGTCGCTGAAGGATCTCGAACACGAACAGTTGAACCGCATCCAGTCGCTGACGACGGGGGCGTCGGAAACGGCGGACGCCATCCAGACCATCCTCAAGCGTACCGGCTTCGACGTCGTCGACACGGCGGCGACCGATGACGAATCGGATACGGCCATCGGCGGCCCGTTCGTGGAGCCGGCCGTCGCGACGGATCCCTTCGAGGATTCGATCAACGATCTCGACCTTGCGCTGGAACGGCTCGACGCCGCGCGCCGCACGGCGCGCAAGCTGCCTTTCGGCAATCCTTCGCCGGGCAGCAACATCACCAGCCGTTTCGGTAACCGCACCGACCCGTTCCTCGGTCGCCTCGCGCTGCATGCGGGCATCGATTTCCGCGCCAGCACGGGCACGGAAATCCGCGCTACCGGCGCCGGCACGGTCGTCGTCGCCGGCCGCAACGGCGGCTACGGCAACATGGTGGAAATCGACCACGGCAACGGACTGACGACGCGCTACGCCCATCTTTCCCAGGTGCTCGTCAAGGTCGGCGACCATTTGGAGACCGATGGGCCGGTCGGCCTTTCCGGCACGACGGGACGCTCCACCGGCCCGCACCTGCACTACGAGGTGCGCCGCAACGGAAAGGCCATCGACCCGATGCGCTTTCTCACCGCCGGCATGAAGTTGACGACCTACATGAACTGACGTAACGCAAGGCGAAAGCCCTTCTCACGGGCAAAAGCGTCGTCCATACACTTCAAATTGCTCGCGGATTTACCAAATTCGCTGATTTCCTTGACTTTCCGGCACTTTCGGCATAAGTGCGCTGCATCCTAGCGGTTGTTTTGCCGCTGAAACCCCTAGCGTTCGCAAGAACCGGAACGGAAACTGTTTTCCCTTTGACCACTTTTGCTGATCTTGGCCTGAGCCCGAAAGTCCTGTCCGCCGTCACCGACGCGGGATACACCATCCCGACTCCGATCCAGGCCGGCGCCATTCCGCCGGCGCTTGCACGGCGCGACATCCTGGGCATCGCCCAGACGGGCACCGGCAAGACCGCTTCCTTCGTGCTGCCGATGCTGACGCTGCTTGAAAAAGGCCGCGCCCGTGCCCGCATGCCGCGCACGCTCATCCTCGAGCCGACGCGCGAACTGGCCGCCCAGGTCGCGGAAAACTTCGAGAAGTACGGCAAGAACCACAAGCTGAACGTCGCCCTCCTCATCGGCGGCGTCTCCTTCGACGAACAGGACCGCAAGCTGGAACGCGGCGCGGACGTTCTCATCTGCACCCCCGGCCGCCTGCTCGACCATTGCGAGCGCGGCAAGCTGCTGATGACCGGCGTCGAGATCCTCGTCATCGACGAAGCCGACCGCATGCTCGACATGGGCTTCATCCCCGATATCGAGCGCATCGCCAAGCTCATCCCCTTCACGCGCCAGACGCTGTTCTTCTCGGCCACCATGCCGCCGGAGATCCAGAAGCTGGCCGACCGCTTCCTGCAGAACCCCGAGCGGGTCGAGGTGGCGCCGCCCTCCTCCACGGCAAAGACCGTGACGCAGCGGCTCGTCGCCACCCACAGCAAGGATTACGAGAAGCGCTCCGTGCTGCGCGATCTCATCCGCGCCCAGGAAGACCTCAAGAACGCGATCATCTTCTGCAATCGCAAGGTCGACGTGTCGGATCTCTTCCGCTCGCTCGATCGCCACGGCTTCTCCGTCGGCGCGCTGCACGGTGACATGGACCAGCGCTCGCGCATGACCATGCTTGCGAACTTCAAGGACGGCAACATCAAGCTGCTCGTCGCCTCCGACGTCGCCGCGCGCGGCCTCGACATCCCGGACGTGAGCCACGTCTTCAACTTCGACGTTCCGATCCATGCCGAGGACTATGTCCATCGCATCGGCCGCACCGGCCGTGCCGGCCGCTCGGGCGCCGCCTTCACTCTCGTCTCCCGGCGCGACACCAAGTTCGTCGACGCCATCGAAAAGCTGATCGACCAGAAGGTCGAATGGCTGAGCGGCAATCTCGAAGAGCTGCCGCAGCAGGCCGAAAGCGAGGAGCGTGAACGCCCCCGCAACGGCCGTGACCGCGGCGGTCGTGATCGCGACCGCTCCCGTGGCCGCAACAGGGGCGAAGCCCGTGCTGCGGAACCCCGCATCGAGACCAGCGAGAGCGAAGAGAAGGTGGAAGCCGTGAAAGCTGAACGCAAGGCGGAAGGGCGGCCGCAGAACCCCGCTCGCAACACGCGTGCCGTGAACCATGCCGCGCCGCGCCCGGCCAACGACGACAGCCGTGACCGTCGCAACCGCTACCGTCGCGATGAAGACGACGGCCCGACGCCGCTCGGCTTCGGCGAAGACGTTCCGGCCTTCATGCTGATCGCCGGCAAGGCCTGATCGTCCTTCATGTCCATTCCAGGCATCGATGTGCCAGGCCTCGGTTGCGGCCTGGCCATTTTGCGTGAGGGCAGGCTTCTGCTCTACCGGCGCCTGCGCGCGCCGGAGGCTGGCGCCTGGAACATCGTCGGCGGCAAGGTCGACCACATGGAACGCGCCGCCGATTCGGCTCGCCGCGAGGCGGAGGAAGAATCGGGCCTCTCCATCGGCAGCGTCGATTTCCTCTGCATGTCCGAACAGATCATCGAGGCGGAGCGCCAGCACTGGCTCTCGCTCATCTATTTGACGGAAGATTTTTCCGGCGAACCGCGCGTCATGGAGCCGGAAAAGCTGCCCGAATTCGGCTGGTTCGCGCTCGATGCGCTGCCCGCGCCGCTCTCCCGCTTCGCCGCCGATGCGGTGACGGCGCTGAACGCCCGCTACTTGGCGCGCAACGCCGCCTCGTAGGCGCGCCGCACCCAGAGCGCCATCTCGTCGGGATCGTCGAAGGCAGCCTCGGGTATCGACCAGTACGGCATCTTCACCGGCTTGCCCTGCTTGCCGTCATAGGCCCATTGCCGGCAGCCGGCATCCTCGAAATCGGGCGCGCTCTGCCCATCCGCCTTCAGCAGCATCTCGCCATCCACCTCCAGCGCCAGGATACGGCCCTGATGATAGATGCCCTTGCCGCCGAACATGCGCTTGATCGTCACCGGTCCGAGCGCCTGGAACATCTCCTCGATCGCGTCCCGATCCATATCCTACCCTTTCAGAATGCCGCCGGCGGCAAGCACCGCCTCGGGCGTATCGACGTCGACATGCGCCGCCGCGCCGATCTCCACGTCCACGATCTCGAGCCCCGCGCTCTCCACGATATGCCGTGCACCGACATCGCCTTCGAGCTGAAGGACCGCGGCGAAGGTGGCGCGCGGCAGCACGACCGGATTGCCCCGCTTGCCGCCCGAGACCGCGCGCACGATGGCATGCCCGCCCGCCGCCGCAAAGGCGTCGAGCAGCGTGCGCACGTCGGCGCCGGTGACATGCGGCATATCCGCCAGCATGACCACGACACCGTCCGCACCCGGCCCCAGCGCGGCAACGCCTGACCTGAGCGAGGTCGACATGCCCTGCGCATGATCCGGATTGCGCACCACATCGACCTTGAGGCCGGAAAGTTCCGCCTCGACTTCCTCGGCCCGGTGCCCCGTCACCACGAGCACGCGGGCCGGCCTTGCCGCCAGTGCCGCCTCCGTCGAGCGGCGCACCAGCGCCTCGCCGTCGAAGGCTGCGAGCAGCTTGTGACTGCCGTTCATGCGGCTGGCGCGTCCGGCCGCAAGCACCAGCGCTGTGACGGACAGCGGCCGTTCCGGCTGGCGCAGGTCGCGCGGCTGCGGGCGGCTTGGAATTTCCGCAAGCAGCCCGCCGACGCCCATGCCGGTGATGTCGTGCGGCCCCGGCCTCTCGCCGGCGAAGATGCGCGCAAGCACCCAGTCGAAGCCGTTCTCCTTCGGACTGCGGGCGCAGCCGGGCGCACCGAGCACCGGCACCGTGCCGAGGCGGCCGAGCACCAGCAGGTTGCCGGGATCGACCGGCATGCCGACATGCTCGACCACACCGCCAGCGGCGCGGATGGCGGCGGGGATGACGTCGTTCGTATCGGTCACGGCCGAGGCGCCGAAAACGACGACGAGGTCGTTCTCAAGAGCGGTCTTGCGGATTGCGTCGGCGAGCCTGTCGGCCCGGTGCGGCACCCGGATCTCCGTGCTCAGCCGGCTGCCCGAGGGACCGAGCCGCTGCTCGAAAAGCCGCCGCGTCTTGTCCATGACGGAGACCTTGAGGGTCGGCAGTTCGGTGGCGACGACGGCGACGCGGTGCGCGACGAAGGGCTTGACCTCCAGCGCCCGGCTTTCCGCCAGCACGGCGGCCGCCTTGCGGGCGAGTTCGCCCGGAACGGCGAGTGGAATGATCTTGACGGTCGCCACCATGTCGCCGGCCGCAACGCTTGCATGATCCGGCAGGGTGGCGAGCGTGATGGCGGGATCCACGCGGTTGAAGCGGTCGATCGCCACACGGTCGGCGACGAAGAGGCCGTTCGCCGCCGCATGCAGGTTGATGCGGCCGGTGGCGGGCGGCGTGAAGGTGAGATGATCGGGCGCGATGGCCGCGGCGATCAGCGCGGCCGCTTCGTCCTCGCCGATATCGCCTGCCTCCAGTCGGACGGCGATGACGGTCGCAACATCCGCCGCCGCCAAGGCCGCCGTATCCTCCGACGTCAGTACATGCCCCTTGTGCAGCGAAAGCCCTTCCGTCCGCACGCCGTGGGCCAGCCGTGCGCCGGCCGCGCCGGAAACGGGGATTTCGCCGAAGATCATGGCGTAGCCTCGCGCAAGGGCCGGCGGCGCAGATGCTCGATGATGTCGGCAAGAATGGCGACGGCGATCTCTGCCGGATTGGCCGCGCCGATATCAAGACCGATGGGCGCGGAAATGCGGGCGATCTCCGCCTCGCCATGGCCCAGCGCCGTCAGGCGCTCGACGCGCCTTGCATGCGTCTTCCGGCTGCCGAGCGCGCCGACATAGAAACAGCCGGCCGAAAGCGCCTGAGACAGCGGCGCATCGTCGATCTTCGGATCGTGCGTGACGGCGACGAGCGCCGTATAGGCGTCGAGCGGCCGCGTCTTCAGCACGTCCTCCGGCCAGTCGGCGACGAGGTCGATGCCGGCAAAACGTTCTTCCGTGGCAAAGGCGGTGCGCGGGTCGATGATCGCGACATCGAAGCCGGCAACCGCAGCCATCTGCGCCAGCGCTTGGCTGATATGCACCGCGCCGATCACGACGATACAAGCGGGCGGCAGGTGGACGTTGAGGAAGAACTTACGGTCCTCCACCTCGACGATGGCGGATTTGCCGGAGCGGAAGGCACTGGCAATGGCCTCGCTCAACGGCCCGGCGACGGGATCACCCTCGCGGATGACCCGGTCGCGGCCATCGCCGAGATCGGTCAGGTGAAGGACGGCGCGGCGGGCGGCGCGCTCCCGGTTCAGTTTGCGCAGCAGGTAGGGATCCATCAGCCGAGCCGCTCCACATAGACGCGGATGCGCCCGCCGCAGGAAAGGCCGACGCGCCAGGCCGTCTCGTCGGCAACGCCGAATTCCAGGAGACGCGGTTCGCCGTCGCCGATCACCTCCATCGCCTCGCCGATGACGGCGCCCTCCACGCAGCCGCCCGAGACGGAGCCATGGAAATTGCCCTCGCCGTCGATGACCAGGTGGCTGCCGACCGGGCGCGGCGCCGAGCCCCAGGTCTCGATCACGGTGGCGAGCGCCACCATGCGTCCGTCGTCCATCCAGCGCTCCGCGATGGTCAGCGGGTCGAGCACGTCCTTCGTCTCCATCCTCTCCTCCTCATGCCGCCGGCAGGACGCGCCGCGGGTCGCCGCCGCGCCGTGCTTCGCCGGAAAGCGCCGCCACGAGATCCGCCATGGCCTCCAGATTGTGCACCGGCCGCAGCGCATCGACATGCGGCAGCATCGCCCGCACGCCCCGCGCCCGCGCCTCGAAGCCCTCGAAGCGCAACAGCGGATTGAGCCAGATGAGCTGCCGGCAGGAGCGATGCAGCCGGTCCATTTCCGTATCGAGCAGGTCGATGCCCTCGCGCTCCAACCCATCGGTGATAAGCAGCACGACGGCGCCCTGCCCCAGCACACGGCGCGACCAGAGCCGGTTGAAATCGCGCAGCGTCTCGCCGATGCGCGTGCCGCCCGACCAGTCGCTGACCGCCTCGCCGCAGGCCTCCACGGCAAGGTCCGGATCGCGATGGCGCATCTGGCGGGTGACATTGGTGAGGCGCGTGCCGAACAGGAAGGCATGCACGCGGCGGCGATGTCCGCCCAGCGCATGCAGGAAATGCAGGAAGATGCGTGTGTACTGGCTCATCGAGCCCGAGATATCGGCCAGCACGACGAGCGGCGGGTGCACGGTCCTCGGCGCGCGGTGGCGCGGCAGGATCAGTGCGCCGCCGGTGCGCATGGCCTGGCGCATGGTGGCGCGGGCGTCGATGGCGACGGGCCGGTTGCTGCGGCGGAAGCGGCGCGTGCGCACCTCGTCCACCGGCAGGACGAGATTGGCGATGGCCCGCTTGGCGGCAGCGAGTTCGGCAACGGTCATCTGTGCGAAATCGGTCTTGCGCAGGCGCTCGCTGCCCGAGACGGTGAAGCGGGCGTCGATCTCTATTTCAGGCTCCTCGCGCAGGGGGCGGCGATCTTCCCGCTCGCCGAACAGCGCATCGGAGACGCGCGTCTCCCCCGCCTTGCGCTTCTCGTGCTCCTCCTGCCGCCGCACGACCGGCGACATCAGCGCAATCATCTTGCCGACGAGATCGCGGCTGCGCCAGAAGAGGCGAAAGGCCTCGTCGAAGACTTCGGTATCCTCGTGGCGCTTGACGAGCGTCGCATAGAGCGCGGTGTAGAATTCCTCGCGCTCACCGATGCCGATGGCCTGCACCGCCTCGATCGCATCCGTCACGGAGGCGGGGCCGAGGCGCAGCCCGGCCTTGCGCAGCACGCGGGCGAAATGCACGATATTGTCGGCAAGCCGCCCGTCCGTCGCGGCATCAGGCCCCTTGCTGTCCATCGCCGCCGCCATCGCTCAGCCCGCCGCCGCCAGCCCGGCCTTCACGTCGTCGAGCAGCTTGCGACCCTCCGCGCCCTCGATGCGGGCAATGTCGTCCTGATACTTCAGCAGCGTGCCGAGCGTGTCGGAGACGGTTTCCGGATCCAGCGCCACGCGGTCGAGTTCCGTCAGCGCCGTCGCCCAGTCGATGGTTTCGGCGACGCCGGGATTCTTGAAGAGGTCGCGCTTGCGCAGTTGCTGTACATAGTCGACGATCTGCCACGACAGCGTCTCGTTGCAGCCGGGCACCTTGCGGCGCAGGATCTCCAGCTCGCGCGCCGCGTCCGGAAAATCCAGCCAGTGGTAGAGGCAGCGGCGCTTGACGGCGTCATGCACCTCGCGCGTGCGGTTGCTGGTGAGCAGCACCAGGGGCGGCTCGGCCGCGCGGATCACGCCCAGCTCGGGAATGCTGAGCTGGAAGTCCGAGAGCAGCTCCAGCAGATAAGCCTCGAAGGGCTCGTCCGCACGGTCCAGCTCATCGATCAGCAGCACGGGCGCGCGGCCGTCCGGCGGGTCGATCGCCTGCAGCAAAGGCCGCGCAATCAGGAAGCGGCGCGAGAAGAGCTCGCGCGCCAGCGCCTCCCGGCTCTCCTGCCCCTGGGCCAGCTTGATCTCCACCATCTGGCGCGCGTAGTTCCACTCATAGGCGGCGGCCGCCAGGTCCAGGCCCTCGTAGCACTGCAGGCGGATCAGGGGCCGGTCCAGCAGGCCGGCCAGGGCCTTGGCCAGCTCGGTCTTGCCGGTGCCGGGCTCGCCCTCCAGAAACAGCGGCCGGCCCAGGCGCAGGGCCAGAAAGACCACGGTGCCCAGCGAACGCCCGGCAAGATAGTTGCCGGACGACAGCATTTCGACGGTTTCATCGATCGATTGCGGGAGTTGTCCGCTTTGATAGGCCACGCCGTTCCTCCAGTCCCGGAGGTGAACTTATAGCGTGCGGTAGCCCCGGTCCATATAGACAAGCGCCGGCCTGTGCTCGCCGATGGACACGCCCATCACCTCGCCGATCAGCACCATATGCGTCGCCATGACCTTGAACTCGACAAGGCGGCAATCGAAGGCGGCAAGCGCGCCCTTGAGCACGGGCGCGCCCGTCACCAGGTCCTGCCAGTCGCCCATGGCGAAGCGCTCCTCCGCCGTCAGCGACGGGTCGCGGCCGGAAAAGGCATTGGCAAGGTCGATCTGGTCGGCGGCGAGCGTGTTCAGCGCGAAGCGGCCGCTCTTCTCGAAAATCGCGTTCTTCGGATTGGAAGCATTGACGCAGGCGAGCACCATGGCCGGATTGTCCGACACCGAGCAGGCGGCGGTGATCGTCACGCCGCGCTTTTCGCCCTCATGTGCGGTCGTCACGATCTGCACATGGCCGGCATAGCGGCTCATGGCATCGCGGTAGAGCGAAGCATCCACCAACAATCTGTCCAACACGGCATTCTCCTTTGTCACATCAGATACATGGCGAAAGTGAAGAAAAATGTAACCCCCGAAGTCGAATTTTCCTGTCCTGCCAGAGACAAAGGCGATTTGGTGAAGAGAATTCTCTTTGACGCCCGAAGCCCGATCCTTACAAAGGGCCTGATCGCGATCCATGGATTGAACATGAAGACCGCCCTTACTGTCAGCCTCTTCGGCGCCCTGAAGCGTGACCGCCTTTCTGCGAAACGCGAAAACGTTTCCGCCGATGGTTTTTACCCGATTGCGAACGCGAGACCTTTGCGGGCGCTTGCCGGAATTGCCCTGATCCTTGCCGCCTCCCCGGCGGCGGCCGCTGGCCTCACCTTCGCCGTCGTCGCGCCGAAGGAGGGTCCGCTTGCCATTCTCGGCCAGCAGGTGCGCGACGGCGCGCGTTTTGCGGCCGATGCGAACGGCGACACGGTGGTGGAGATCGCAGAAGCCTGCGACGAGACCGATGGCGAAGGCATCGCCAAGGAGATCCTTGCCGCCGACGCCACCGCCGCGATCGGCTTCCTTTGCACGGAGGGACTTGCCGCCGCCCTGCCGGCGCTCGCCGAGGCGAAGGTGCCGGCGATCACGCTATCCGTGCGCTCAGGCATCCTGATGGAAGACGCGCTGAAGAAGAAATGGCCGCTCTTCCGCCTCGCCCCCGGGCCGAAGGCCGAGGCCGACAAGGCGGTAGAGGTCATCACCCGCGACTGGAAATCAGAACCCTTCGCCCTTATCGACGACGGCACGATCCACGCGCGCGAACTGGTGGAGACGGTGCGGCTGCGACTGGAGGAGGTCGGCATGAAGGCCGCCTTCGTCGACACGTTCCGCCCGGCACAGGAGCAGCAATTGTCCCTCGTCCGCCGTCTTGCCAAGACGGGCGCGACGCGGGTCTTCGTCGGCGGCGATCGCACCGACGCCGCCATCATCGCGCGCGACGCCAGGGCAGAGAAGCTGCCGCTTGGCCTCATCGGCGGCGAGGCGCTGATGGGCGCCGATCCGCAGGTGCCGATGACCGAGGGCGTGGAGGCCATCGCCCTGCCCGACTACCAGACGCTGGCGGAGGGGCAAGCCACCGCCGCGGCGATGAAGGAAAAGCAAATCGTGGCGGAAGGCTACGTGCTGCCCGCCCATGCGGCGGTGACGGCGCTGACCGCCGCCGCGGCCAAGGGCGGCGATCTTGCGGACGCGCTTGCCGGCGCAAGCTTCGCCACGGCCATCGGCCCGGTCGCTTTCGGAGCCGACCACGAGCTTGGCGAAAACCCCTACCGCCTGCTCGTCTGGCGCGCCGGCGCGTTCGTGCCGGCCGAAACCACGGCGGAAGGCGAATGACCAGGCCCGGCCCGAAAAATCTTCTCACCGACGTGGCCGGCCTTGCGGTCGGCAATGCCACGGACCACGCCCTTCGCTCCGGCGTGACGGTGGTCCTGTGCGAGACGCCGGCGACCGCGGCGGTGCAGGTGCTGGGCGGGGCGCCCGGCACGCGAGAGACGGACCTGCTGGAGCCGCACAATACGGTGCAGACGGTCGATGCCGTGGTGCTCTCGGGCGGCTCGGCCTTCGGGCTGGATGCGGCCTCCGGCGTGCAGGCGGGCCTGCGCGAGGCGGGGCGCGGCTTTGCCGTCGGCCCCCACCGCGTGCCCATCGTTCCCGCCGCCATCCTCTTCGACCTGATGAACGGCGGCGACAAGGACTGGGGCCGCTACCCGCCCTACCGCGAGTTCGGTTACGCGGCGCTGGCGGATGCCGGCGCGGACTTCGAGACCGGCAGCGTCGGGGCCGGCACCGGCGCGCTCACCGCCACCTTCAAGGGCGGCCTCGGCTCGGCCTCCAGCGTTCTCGACAACGGTTTTACAGTCGGCGCGCTGGTCGCGGTCAATGCGCTCGGCTCGGCGACGGTGGGCGACACGCCGCATTTCTGGGCCGCGCCCTTCGAGGAAGACGACGAATTCGGCGGCCTCGGTCTGCCCGCGCCCTTCCCGGCGGACGCCCGCCTGCCGCGCACGAAACTCTCCGCGCGGCCGACCGGCACGGAAAACACCACCATCGCCGTCATCGCCACCGATGCGGTACTGAGCAAGGCCGAGGCCAAGCGCCTCGCCATTGCCGCCCATGACGGTTTTGCCCGCGCCCTCTGGCCGGCGCACACGCCGCTCGATGGCGATCTCGTCTTCGCGCTCGCCACGGGTGCGAGCGGCCGGACGCCGGCGCCGGAGGATTTCATCGCCCTTTGCGCCAGCGCCGCCGCCACCATGGCCCGCGCCATCGCGCGCGGCGTGCACGATGCCAGGGCCATGCCGGGCGATGCGCTGCCGAGCTGGTCTACGCGCTAAATCGCCCGTTGTTCCTCCCTTGCGGGAATGGTAAGGCCACGCCAGATTTTTCCCACGGAGCCTGACATGACCCATCCCATCCGGATCGCGCCCTCCATCCTCGCCTCGGACTATTCCAAGCTCGGCCAGGAAGTGCGCGACGTCGTCGCGGCCGGGGCGGACTGGATCCACCTCGACATCATGGACGGCCATTTCGTGCCGAACATTTCCTATGGCCCTGATGTCATCAAGGCGCTGCGCCCGCATACCGACGCCTTCTTCGACTGCCACCTGATGATTTCGCCGGCCGATCCCTATCTCGAAGCCTTCGCCAAGGCCGGCTGCGACGGCATCACCGTGCATGCCGAGGCAGGCCCGCATCTCGACCGCTCGCTGCAGGCGATCCGCGCGCTCGGCAAGCGCGCCGGCGTGTCGCTCAACCCGGCCACCTCGGAAAGCGTGCTCGACTACCTGCTCGACAAGATCGACCTCGTCCTCATCATGACCGTCAATCCCGGCTTCGGCGGCCAGAAGTTCATTCCGGCCATGCAGGAAAAGATCCGCCGCGTGCGGTCCATGATCGGCGACCGGCCGATCGAGATCGAGGTCGACGGCGGCATCGCCATCGACACGATCGCCATGCCGGCAGCGGCCGGCGCGAATGTCTTCGTCGCGGGCTCGGCCATCTTCGGCGGCGGCCATGTTGACGCCTATCGCAAAACCATCGACACTCTGCGCAGCAATGCGGAGGGAGCGCGGGCCTGATGAACGTGCGGACAGCGGCAATCGCCCTTGCGGCGTCCTTCCTGGCAACGGCGGGCGCCTCGGCGGGCGATTTTTCGACCTTCCAGTCCCTCGGCTTCTCGCCGGACGGCAAGGTCTACGCCTTCGAGGAATTCGGCGTCCAGGACGGCTCCGGCTTCCCCTATTCCACCGTCTATTTCATCGACACGGAAAAGGACGCCTATCTCGCCGGCACGCCGATCCGCGTGCGCATCGACAGCGAGGATGCGGGCCTGGACAAGGCCCGGGCCGACAGCTTCGGCAAGGCGAAGGCGCTGTTCGACAAGCACAAGGTGCTCGCCAATCCCGGTGTGCTCGCCGCTTTCAACCCGATGGGCGAAGTCGGCGCGGACCGCAAGCGCATCGAATATCTCCAGCACGCCGTCGAGCCGGTGCCGGGCGGCAGCTATGCGCTGGCGCTCGACGAGATCGCGCTGGATCTTTCGGACAAGTGCCGGGACATCACGCCCGAGGGCGGCAAGGGCTTTCGCCTGAAGCTCGTCAAGCGTGACGGCGCGGCGGCGGATACGCTCCTCCATGAGGACAAGCGCGTGCCGGAAAGCCGCAACTGCCCGCTCTCCTACCAGATTTCCGGCGCCGTGACCTTCAACCCGCTCGGTGCCGATCCGGTCCATGTCGCGCTGGTCCTGGTGCGCAGCTTCGGCTTCGAGGGTGCGGACGGCCGCTGGATCGCCGTGCCCTTCCGGCCCTGACATGGGCATGACTGCGGGCGGCGCGGTGCCGGACGGCAGGCAAGCGCCCATCCTGCCGGCCCTGCCGCTTTTTCTCGGCGGCGCGGCAGGCTGGGGCCTTCTCATGGCGGCCTGCGCCTTCGTCTCGCTCTGGGCGCAAGGCCGCACGCAATCCTTCCATCTCGAGAAAATCCTCGCCGTCTACTGCACCGGCGGTGTCCTCGCCTGGCTCTGCGCCCTGCCGGCCGCGCGGCTCCTCACGCGCCGTCGCGGCATAGAGACCCGCTTCGCCGCCCATTTCGTCCTGCTCAGCCTCGGCACCGTGACGCTCACGGCCTTCGTCTTCGCCATGGACTACCGGCTGTTCTACGCGCAATGGCACCAGCCCTTCGGCACGCGCATCTGGCTGCTGCAATTCCTCTTCACCTCGGCGGGCGCCGCCTACCAGTTTCTCGTCATGGGTCTTGGCCTCTATCTGCCCGCCGGCCTGCCGGTGCTGGCCGGCGTCAGTTTGTGGCTTGCCAAGTCCATGCGTTGAGCTTGCCGGCCATCTTTGCTAAAGCGGCGGCAATTCCCACCTCTGAGAGAAAGCCTGGAGCCGATGATCCCCCGTTATTCCCGACCGGACATGGTCGCGATCTGGTCGCCTGAAACGAAGTTCCGCATCTGGTTCGAGATCGAGGCCCATGCCTGCGACGCGCTGGCCGATCTCGGCGTGATCCCGAAATCCGCGGCTGAAACCATCTGGGAAAAGGGCGGCAAGGCCGAATTCGACGTCGCCCGCATCGACGAGATCGAAGCCGTCACCAAGCACGACGTCATCGCCTTCCTGACGCACCTGGCCGAATTCGTCGGTCCGGACAGCCGCTTCGTCCACCAGGGCATGACCTCCTCCGACGTGCTCGACACGACCTTCAACATCCAGCTCGCGCGCGCCGCCGACATCCTGATCGCCGGCATGGACCGCGTGCTGGCGGCCCTCAAGACCCGCGCCTTCGAGCACAAGGACACGATCCGCATCGGCCGCAGCCACGGCATCCACGCCGAGCCGACGACCATGGGCCTGACGCTCGCCCGCTTCTATGCCGAGATGGACCGCGGCCGCGCCCGCCTCCTCGCCGCCCGCGCGGAAATCGCCACCGGGGCGATCTCCGGCGCCGTCGGCACCTTCGCCAATATCGACCCGCGCGTGGAAGAGCATGTCTGCGCCAAGCTCGGCCTCGTGCCGGAGCCCGTTTCCACCCAGGTCATCCCGCGCGACCGTCATGCGATGTTCTTCGCCACCCTCGGCGTCATCGCCTCGTCCATCGAGAACGTCGCCATCGAAATCCGCCACATGCAGCGCACGGAAGTCCTGGAAGCCGAAGAGTTCTTCTCGCCCGGCCAGAAGGGCTCCTCCGCCATGCCGCACAAGCGCAACCCCGTGCTGACGGAAAACCTGACCGGCCTTGCCCGCCTCGTACGCATGGCCGTCACGCCCGCCATGGAGAACGTGGCGCTCTGGCACGAGCGTGACATCTCCCATTCCAGCGTCGAGCGCGGCATCGGCCCGGACACGACGATCACCCTCGACTTCGCGCTGAACCGCCTTGCCGGCGTCATCGAGAAGCTGGTGATCTATCCGGAGAACATGCTGAAGAACCTCAACAAGTTCCGCGGCCTCGTTCATTCGCAGCGCGTCCTGCTGGCCCTCACGCAGGCCGGCACGTCCCGCGAGGATGCCTACCGCCTCGTCCAGCGCAACGCCATGAAGGTCTGGGAACAGGGCAAGGACTTCCTGGAGGAGCTGCTGGCGGACGCTGAAGTGCGCGCCGCCCTTTCGGAAGAGCAGATCCGCGAGAAATTCGACCTCGGCTATCACACCAAGCACGTCGACACGATCTTCCGCCGCGTCTTCGGCTCCGTCTGATCGATACATTCGATCGATACCAGAATTGGCCGGCGAAACCCTTTCGCCGGCCTCCGCCTCCGACTAGACTTTGCCTTGCGTGCAATGCCGCACGCCTTGCCGGAGGTCGAACATGAGGTTCCTTGCTGCCGCCCTTCTTGCCGCCGTATCCCTTGCCGGAACGGCCGAGGCGCAAACACCGCAATCCATCGTCGAACTGCTGAAGGCCGACTACGACATCATCAACGTGTCGCCGGTTTCCGAAAGCTATGCCGTGTTCCTCGAGAAGGACAACACGGTGATCATCTGCCAGATGAGCTTCAAGGACGGCGCCTTCTCCACCGACAAGTGCTACCCGCTGGCGAAGTAATGGGATGGCGGCGATGGCGCCAGTGGCGCCATCGCTCCCCTCTGACGGGCGGTCCTGCGCCTTCCTCCCGGCGCGCGCCGCCCGCGGAACCGATCACCGCGCGTCGACGACGAGCTTGCGGTAGAGATGCCATGTTGCATGGCCGAGAATCGGCATGATCACGGCAAGGCCGACGAAGATCGGAATGGTGCCGACGATCAGCAATGCCGCGACGATGAGGCCCCAGCAGGCGATCGGCAGCGGATTGATCAACGTGGCGCGCAGCGATGTCTCGATGGCGGCAACGGCGCCGACATCCCGGTCGAGCAGCATCGGGAAGGCGACGACCGTCGTCGCCAGCACGACGAGCGCGAAGCAGAAGCCGATGGCATTGCCCGCCAGCATCAGCAGCAGACCGTTTTCCGAACTGAAGATGCCGGCGATGAAAAGCGCCAGCGACTGCGGCGGCTCCGCCCCGAAGAGGCTGGTATAGAGCGTCTGGGCGAAGACGAGCCAGGCGACGAACAGCGCCATCAGCATGGCCCCGACCGCGAGGATGGAGGGCAGCGCCGGCGAATGGCGCACCTCCAGCGCGTGCCGCCAGGACGCATCCATGCCGCGCTCGCGCCGCCGGCTGATCTCGTAGAGGCCGAGGGCGAAGAATGGACCGAGCAGCGCGAAGCCGGCGATCAGCGGAAAGATCAGCGGCAACATGTTCGCCCCGGAGCTCCAGGTGACGAGCACGGCGCCCGCGACCGGGTAGATGAGGCTGAGAAACACGTAGTGGGACGGTTTGGCGCGAAAGTCCTCGAAGCCGAGGGCGAGCGCATCCCACACGTCGGAAAGGCCGATCCGCCGGATCGCCGGGCGGGCCACCATGTCATCGGGGCCTGCCATCACATGAAAAGTCGCCATGACGCTTTCTCCTTGCCGGTTCCAGAACCGTCACGGCGCGCGTGTGGGGGGCGATTGTCCGCCGCCACGGCGGGCCGTGGATAGGCATTGAAAGACGGGGAATCATACGCCTTTCGCGCCGATTTGTCCCACCCTCTTGACTTCAGGACTTCGTGAACGCACATGCCGGCGCATGAAAGCGTCAGAAGCAGAAATCCTCATCGTCCCCGGCTACACCAATTCCGGCCCCGACCACTGGCAGACCCGCTGGCAGTCCAAGCTCGCCTCGGCGCGCCGCGTGGAGCAGGCGGAATGGACGAAGCCCGTGCGCGAGGACTGGGTGCAGCGCGTGATCGACGAGGTCGCGGCCGCGACCAAGCCCGTGGTGCTCGTCGCCCATTCGCTGGGCGTCGCGGCGGCCATCCATGCCGCGCCGCATCTCGGCAACAAGGTCGCCGGCGCCTTTCTCGTTTCGCCGCCCGATGTCGCCAACCCGGAGATCCGCCCGAAGCATCTGATGACCTTCGGCCCCTATCCGCGCGATCCGCTGCCCTTCCCCTCCCTCGTCGTCGCCAGCCGCAACGATCCCTTCGGCACCTACGAACATGCGGACGACATGGCCGCCGCCTGGGGGGCGTTGATGCTGGACGCCGGCGAAGCCGGACATATTAATGCCGAATCCGGCCACGGCCCCTGGCCGGAGGGCACGATGGTCTTCGCCCAGTTCCTCGGCAAGCTGAAGGCACCGGACTGAGCGACGCCTGAGGTTCCTCATTAAGAGGAATTTCATAGAAATCCGGCACGCTGAGACGATTGTGTTCATTGCAGGCGCCGCGTTTCATGGCCAAACCGTCCGGTTCGACCTCTACTGCCGTGCGAGAAGCGGACCGGGAGCCGTTCTATCGCCGCCTGTTTGCGCGCTCCGGTTTCGGCTTTGTCGCCCTCGATGCGGAAGGCCGCATCACCGACGCCAACACCACCTTCCTCAAATCCCTCGGCATCGCCTCGCGCGCGCAGCTTTCGACTTTCGAGGCCTGCGTCTCACCCAAGGATCGCCCCATCCTCGCCTTCGCCCTCGGCGCGACCATGGCGGAAGAGGCGCCGTGGGAAATCCGCCTGCAGCGACCGAACGGCGACGACATCTGGGTGCTCGCCTCCTTCATCGCCCCGCCCGCCCTGCCGGGTGAGGACGACACGCCCGCCCTGATCGTCCAGACCATCGACATCGACGAGCGCAAGCGCAATGCGCTGGACCTCGCCGAGCGGGAAAGCCGCTGGAACCATGCGCTGGAATCCGCCGGCCAGGGCGTCTGGGACCATGATTTTGCGCATGGCGACCTCTTCTACTCCCGCCAGTGGCGCGCAATCCGCGGCCTGCAGCCGAACGACCCCATCGAGGCCTCGCTCGAAAGCTGGATCCAGACGGTGCACCCGGACGACCGCGCCCATGTGCTGCTGCAGATCGCCAAGCAGGAAAGCGGCGAAGCCGCCTTCAACGTCTTCAGCTATCGCGAACGCCACAAGGACGGGCGCTGGATCTGGATCGAGAGCCGCGGCGCCGTGGTGGAATACGGCGCGGACGGCAAGCCGGTGCGCATCGCCGGCACCGACACCGACATCACCGAACGCAAGGAAGCCGAAGAGCAGCTTGCACAGATCTCCCGCCGGCTGGAACTGGCGCTCGACGTCTCTCGCATCGGCGTCTTCGACGTCAACCTGCGCACCACCGACGTGCGCTGGGACGACCGCATGATCGAGATGTACGGCCTGACGGAAGAGCCCAACGCCAGCACCTGGGAGCGCGCGCTTCACCCGGCGGACCGGCGCATGGCCTCGGCGCGGGTCAGCGACGGCATCTTCCGCGGCCAGGACTTCGCCAACGAATTCCGCATCGTGCGCGGCGATGGCGAAATCCGCCATATCCGCGGCCGCGCCGCCCATTATGTCGACACGACCGGCGCCCCCCGCCTCATCGGCGCGAACTGGGACGTGACGGACGACGTGCGGCTGCAGGAGGAACTGAAGCGCGCCAAGGAACTCGCCGAGGCGCGCAGCGACGAACTGGAAGCCGCCCGGGCGCGCATCGAATACACCGCGCTGCACGATCACCTGACGGGCCTGCCGAACCGGCGCTATCTCGACGCCACCATCGAAAAGGAAGCCGACGCGGCCCAGCAGGCCGGCACGCGCCTTGCCGTGCTCCATATCGACCTCGACCGCTTCAAGGAGATCAACGACACGCTCGGCCATCTTGCCGGCGACCAGATGCTGGTCCATGCCGCGCAGGTGCTGACCACGCTGGCGGCGCCCGGCGATTTCGTCGCGCGCATCGGCGGCGACGAATTCGTGTTCCTTCCCGCAGGCTCCGGCGGGCGCAATCTTTCCACGCTGGCCGAAGCCATCGTGGAGGCCATGCGCAAGCCCGTCACCTTCAACGGCCATGTCTGTCGCTTCGGCGCCAGCGTCGGCATCGCCAGCCAGTCGGGCGCGGCCATCGACGCCAAGCAACTGCTCGTCAACGCGGACCTTGCCCTCTACCGCGCCAAGAACCGTGGCCGCAGCCGGCACGAATTCTTCACCAGCGATTTCCAGGCGCAGATCATCGTCAACAAGCAGACCGCCGACGACATCCTCTCCGGCATCGAGCAGCGCCGCTTCCTGCCCTGGTACCAGCCGCAGTTCTGCGCCCGCACGCTCGACATCGTCGGCGTCGAGACGCTGGCGCGCTGGGATCATCCAACCCGCGGCATTCTCACGCCCGACACCTTCCTCAAGATCGCCGAAGACCTCGATTGCGTGGCGATGATCGACCGGATCGTGCTGGAAAAGTCCCTCGCCGATTTCGCCCTCTGGCAGGACCAGGGGCTCGGCATCGGGAAGATTTCGGCCAACGTCTCGTCCAAGCGCCTGCACGACCCGGACCTCGGCCACTCCCTGCGCACGCTGGACATCAAGCCGCAGTCGCTCTCCTTCGAATTGCTGGAATCCATCTTCCTCGACGACTGCGACCGCACGGTGCTGGAAAACCTCGCCGAGATGCGCAAGCTCGGCATCGACATCGAGATCGACGATTTCGGCACCGGCCATGCCTCCATCGTCAGCCTGATGAAGCTGAGCCCCCGACGCCTCAAGATCGACCGGCAGCTCGTCAAGCCCGTCAGCCGCTCGCCCGGCCAGCGCAAGCTCGTCGGCACCATCGTGGAAATCGGCCGGTCACTGAACATCGAGGTGGTCGCGGAAGGCGTGGAAACGCCCTCGCACGTCGCCATCATGCGCGACCTCGGCTGCGATATCCTCCAGGGCTACGCTCTTGCCCGCCCCATGCCGGCGGCCGCAATTCCCGATTTCGTCAAGCGTGGGGAATGGCGCGCCCAGGCCGGCAACGTGCGGGACCTCCAGAACGAAATCCGCCGCGCCGTCACCCGGTAGAAACGAAAAAGCCGCCCGGCAGGACCGGGCGGCCTTGAAAATGCGCTATCGCGCCGTCGATCAGCCGGCTTCGACCTGCGAGACGGCGACGGCCAGCAGTTCGATCATCTGCACGCGGATCTCGTCTTCGCTGCGGACAACGCCGCCAGCGTCGAAATCGGCCTTGACCTTGCGCACGACGTCTTCATGGCCGACTTCCTCGAAATCGGCGGCGACGACGTCCTTGGCATAGGCATCCGCTGCATCGCCCGTCTTGCCGAGCAGGCCGGCGGCCCACAGGCCCACCAGCTTGTTGCGGCGTGCCTCGGCCTTGAAGCGCAGCTCCTCGTCCAGAGCGAACTTGGCCTCGAAGGCCTTTTCCCGATCCTGCATGCTGCTCATCTATGGCTCCCGTAGATTCTCTTTCCCGTTGGGTTCAGAGCCCATAAATCAAAACGGACGGAAAAGTGCAATGCGAACTTTCGTGAGCGCCTGCTCCGGCACGCAAAGGCCGGAAAACGGGGGATCGGGCGGAACGCCGATTGTTAAACTGCGGCATTTCGTTTATGGAGCCGGAAACAAATGACACCTGCGCGACCCAAGCGCGCCAACAAAGAGAAAAATCCATGAACCGTCGCCGCCGTATCTACGAAGGCAAGGCCAAGATTCTCTATGAGGGTCCCGAGCCGGGCACGCTGATCCAGTTCTTCAAGGACGACGCCACCGCCTTCAACAAGAAGAAGCACGATGTCATCGACGGAAAGGGCGTTCTGAACAACCGCATTTCCGAATACCTCTTCACGCAGCTCAACAAGATGGGCATCCCGACCCACTTCATCCGCCGCCTCAACATGCGTGAGCAGCTGATCAAGGAAGTCGAGATCATCCCGCTCGAGGTGGTCGTGCGCAACGTCGCCGCCGGCTCGCTGTCGAAGCGCCTCGGCATCGAGGAAGGCACCGTTCTGCCGCGCTCGATCATCGAATTCTATTTCAAGGCCGACGCGCTCGAGGACCCGATGGTCTCCGAGGAGCACATCACGGCCTTCGGCTGGGCGAGCCCGCAGGAACTCGACGACATCATGGCGCTTGCCATCCGCGTCAACGACTTCCTCTCCGGCCTCTTCCTCGGCGTCGGCATCCAGCTCGTCGATTTCAAGATCGAATGCGGCCGCCTCTTTGAAGGCGACATGATGCGCATCATCATCGCCGACGAGATCTCGCCCGACAGCTGCCGCCTCTGGGACATCGCCACCCAGGAGAAGATGGACAAGGACCGCTTCCGCCGCGATCTCGGCGGGCTTCTGGAAGCCTATCAGGAAGTGGCCCGCCGTCTCGGCATCATCAACGAGAACGAGCCCGTGCGCGGCACCGGCCCGGTTCTGGTGAAGTAACACGCTCCCAAGGATGGAACGGAAAGACATGATCAAGGCACGCGTAACGGTTACGCTCAAGAACGGTGTTCTCGACCCGCAGGGCAAGGCCATCGAAGGCGCTCTCGGCAGCCTCGGTTTCGACGGCGTCGGCCAGGTCCGCCAGGGCAAGGTCTTCGACCTCGAAGTCCAGACCGCCGACCGCGCCAAGGCGGAAGCCGACCTCAAGGCCATGTGCGAGAAGCTTCTGGCCAACACGGTAATCGAGAACTACACGATCGCCCTCGCCTGACGGCTGGGGAGATCGACAATGGCAGGGGTGACGAGCGAACTGCTCTTGGAAGTGCCGGCAAGCCTCCATGCCCGAACGGGCATAGCGGACTTTCCCATCTTCGCAGCGACATGATCATGATGCGCGCAGCGATCGTGACGGTCCGGCAGAACGTTCCTCCCATCTGTTTGCGCCTGGATCGCGTGGACCGGCGCCTCGACCGTATCGAAAACCGCCTCGAACCGCGTGAATTCGCCGAGGCACAGGCAAGGTTTGAACCACACCCATGAAGTCCGCCGTCGTCCAACTTCCAGGCCTCAACCGCGACCGCGACATGATCGCGGCGCTGACCAAGATTTCCGGCCAGGCGCCGGTTACCGTCTGGCAGACGGAAACGGACCTGCCGGATGTCGACCTCATCGTCATTCCCGGCGGCTTCTCCTACGGCGACTACCTGCGTTGCGGCGCGATTGCCGCCCGCATGCCGGTCATGCAGGCCATCAAGGCGAAGGCGGAAGCCGGCGTGAAGGTTCTCGGCGTGTGCAACGGCTTCCAGATCCTGCTCGAAGCCGGCCTGCTGCCGGGCGCGCTGATGCGCAACGCCTCGCTGAAATTCGTCTGCCGCGAAGTGAAGCTGGAAGTGGCGAATGCCGAGACCGATTTCACCCGCGCCTATGACAAGGGCCAGATCATCCGCTGCCCGGTCGCCCACCACGACGGCAACTTCTTCGCCGACGCCGAGACGCTCGCCGCCATCGAAGGCAACGGACAGGTCGTCTTCCGCTATGCCGAAGGCACCAACCCGAACGGCTCGCTCAACGACATTGCCGGCGTGATGAACGCCAAGGGCAACGTGCTCGGCCTGATGCCGCATCCGGAAAACCTCATCGAGGCCGCCCATGGCGGTTCCGACGGCCGCGGCCTCTTCGCCTCGGTGCTCGACGTCATCGCTGCGTGAGGGTGTGAACGAAACCCCGCGGGGTTTCGTCAGGCTCTCTTAACCGGCCCTTGCTATCAAGGGCGCATGTCCATCCCCGAAAGGCTTTCCATGCGCCCTCTCCTTTCCGCCAGGCTTCTCCTGCCGCTCGCCATCGCCGCGGCACTGGCCGCCTGCCAGACGAAGACGCCCGCGCCGAAGGCCAATGGCGGCGCGCTGCCGACCATGGAGCGCATCGCGCTCGGGGCGAACAGCTGCTGGTTCAAGTCGGGCGATCCCGCCTTCAAGGCCTATCGCCTCGCGCCGGAACTCAATTCCTTCTCCGGCCGGCCGCGCATTCTCGTCGTGCACCGCAATTCGCCGGAATCGCGCCCGCTGCTCGTCGTGCAGGCGGAAGGCAGCCCGGCGAAGCTCGACGCCTTCGGCCCGATGATGAGCGAACCCGTCGGCGCACGCATCGCCACCGACGTCAAGCGTTGGGCGGCCGGCGGCAAGGGTTGCTGAGACGCCTCAGGCGTTCACGTCCCAATAGAAGGACTTGCTCACTTCCCGGCGCGCCTCGCCGCGACTGATGCCGATGTCGAGAAGCTGCTCGTCTGTGAGATCGAGCAGACTGCGGCGCGTCTGCCGCAGGACGGACCACGCGCGAAGGGCGCGCCATCCACGCAGGGTGATTGCCTTGAGACTTGCCCCGCCCTTCGGCGCGGCAGGAGCGAATATTGTATCAATTGCCATGATCTTTTCTCCTGAATTGCCACCGGGAGCGTGACAATCGGTGCATTCATGGAATAATTGACTCCCAGAATGGTGCAATGTAAGAATTGCCACCATGACAAATTGGCTCCCCGACCTTCAGGCCTCCGATGGCCCGCTCTATGTTCGCATCGCCGACCAGATCGAGCAGGCGATCAGCGCCGGCGCGCTCGCCGCCGGCAGCAAGCTGCCGCCGCAGCGCAACCTTGCCTACGATGTCGGTGTGACGATCGGCACGGTCAGCCGCGCCTATACGATGGTGCGCGAACGCGGCCTCGTCAGCGGCGAGGTAGGGCGCGGCACCTATGTGCTCGGCTCGCCGCCGGAAGGAGAGCACCCCGCCTCCGTCGATCCCGTCAGCGCCCGACTGGTCGGCACCCGCGCCGCCCATGCGCCGCCCGGCAAGCTGCGCTTCGATACGACCGCCGCCACCGATGTCGGGCAATCCTCGGCGATCACCGACCTCGTCTCGGCGCTCTGCCGCGAACAGCCGAACGAGATCGCCAGCTACACCCGCAATTTCCCGCCGCAATGGCTGGAGGCCGGCCGGCGCTGGCTGCGCCAGGGCGATTGGCAGCCAGCCCTCGAAAGCATCGTGCCGACGCTCGGCGCCCATGCCGCCGTCATCGCCGCCGTCTCGGTCATCACCTCGCCCGGCGACCGCATCGTCTTCGAGCACGTCACCTATTCGCAGGTGAGCCGCGGCACGACGCTGATCGGCCGCCAGACGGTGCTCGTCGAGTCGGATGCCGACGGCATCGTCCCCGACGATTTCGAGCGGGTCTGCGTGCAGCAGCATCCCAAGCTCGCCTTCCTGATGACCGCGGGCCAGAACCCGACCCTTTCCGTCATGCCGGAGGAGCGCCGCCGGGCGATTGCCGCCATCGCACGGCGGCACAATGTCTTCCTCATCGAGGACAATCTCTATGGCGGCACGATGGAGACGGGCATTCCGCTGCTGGCCGAAATCGCCCCCGATCGCACCTTCCTCGTCGGCGGCCTGTCGAAGAGCGTTGCGGCCGGCGTGCGCGGCGGCTGGATCGCCTGCCCGCCACATCTCGCCCAGCGCGTGCGCATCGCCCACAAGATGGTGAGCGGCGGCCTGCCCTACCTGCTCGCCGAGGTCGGCGCCCGGCTCGTCCTGTCGGGCACGGCGGATGCGATCCGCACGAAGGTTTCCGAGGAAGTCAGCGCCCGCGAGGCCCATGCCCGCGAAATCTTCGCGGGGCTGGAATTCAACGCGCATCCGCGCGTGCCCTTCCTCTGGCTGAAGCTGCCGGATCCCTGGCTTTCCGGCACCTTCCGGCAGGCGGCCTTCGCCGAGGACATCCTCATCGACGACGAGGACGAGTTCAAGGCCGGGCGCTCGGAGAAGACGTTCCACCGGGTGCGCATCGGCCTTTCCTCGCCGGAGAGCCGGACGGAGGTCGTCAACGGCCTCGTGCGGCTGCGCCGCCTGCTGGAACATGGCCCGACGGGCTATGACAGCCCGGCCTGAAAGCCGCTCTCCCTGTGGCTGGCGGACATTTTCCTGTCGCACTGCAAAGCAGCATAGGCTAAAGAGACCGCAATCCTGCCCTCCACGACAAGACGAGCGACGATGACCATCTCAAACACCCGCCCGATCACCCCGGAGCTGATTGCCGCCCACGGGCTGAAGCCGGATGAATACGACCGCATCCTCTCGCTGATCGGCCGCGAGCCGACCTTCACGGAACTTGGCATCTTCTCGGCCATGTGGAACGAGCACTGCTCGTACAAGTCCTCCAAGCGGTGGCTGCGCACGCTGCCAACCAAGGGGCCGCGCGTCATCCAGGGTCCCGGCGAAAATGCCGGCGTGGTGGATATCGATGACGGCGACTGCGTCGTCTTCAAGATGGAGAGCCACAACCACCCGTCCTATATCGAGCCCTACCAGGGCGCGGCGACCGGCGTCGGCGGCATCCTGCGCGACGTCTTCACCATGGGCGCCCGCCCGGTCGCGGCGATGAACGCGCTGCGCTTCGGCGAACCGGATCATCCGAAGACCCGCCACCTCGTCTCCGGCGTCGTCGCCGGCGTCGGCGGCTACGGCAATTCCTTCGGCGTGCCGACCGTCGGCGGCGAAGTGGAATTCGACCAGCGCTACAACGGCAATATCCTCGTCAACGCCTTTGCGGCCGGCCTCGCCAAGTCCGACGCGATCTTCTATTCCAAGGCCGAAGGCCTCGGCCTGCCCGTCGTCTATCTCGGTGCCAAGACCGGCCGTGACGGCGTCGGCGGCGCGACCATGGCCTCGGCCGAATTCGACGAATCCATCGAGGAAAAGCGTCCGACCGTCCAAGTCGGCGACCCCTTCACCGAAAAGTGCCTGCTGGAAGCCTGCCTGGAACTGATGCAGACCGGCGCGGTCATCGCCATCCAGGACATGGGCGCGGCCGGTCTCACCTGCTCGGCCGTCGAAATGGGCGCCAAGGGCGATCTCGGCATCGAATTGAACCTCGATCTCGTGCCGGTCCGCGAAGAGCAGATGACCGCCTACGAAATGATGCTGTCGGAAAGCCAGGAGCGCATGCTCATGGTGCTGAAGCCGGAGAAGGAAGGCGAGGCCAAGGCGATCTTCGTCAAGTGGGGCCTCGACTTCGCCATCGTCGGCAAGACCACCGACGACCTGCGCTTCCGCATCCTGCACCAGGGCGAGGAAGTCGCGAACCTGCCGATCAAGGAACTGGGCGACGAAGCCCCCGAATACGACCGCCCCTGGCGCGAGCCGGGCAAGCCCGCCCCGCTGCCGGCCAATCTCGTTGCCGAGCCTGCCGATTACGCCGAGGCCGTGCTGAAGCTCGTCGGCTCGCCGAACCAGTCGAGCCGCCGCTGGGTCTATGAGCAGTACGACACGCTCATCCAGGGCAATTCGCTGCAGATCCCCGGCGGCGACGCCGGCGTCGTGCGCGTCGAGGGGCACGCCACCAAGGCGCTCGCCTTCTCCTCCGACGTGACGCCGCGTTATGTCGAGGCCGATCCCTTCGAGGGCGGCAAGCAGGCCGTCGCCGAATGCTGGCGCAACATCACGGCGACCGGCGCCGAGCCGCTCGCCTCCACCGACAACCTGAACTTCGGCAACCCGGAAAAGCCCGAGATCATGGGCCAGTTCGTCAAGGCCATCCAGGGCATCGGCGAAGCCTGCCGCGCGCTCGACTTCCCGATCGTCTCCGGCAACGTCTCGCTCTACAACGAGACCAACGGCATCGCGATCCTGCCGACCCCGACCATTGCCGGCGTCGGCCTCCTGCCCGACTGGTCCGCCATGGCCAAGATCGGTGGCGCGAAGGACGGCGACCACCTGCTCCTGATCGGCACGGACGGCAGCCATCTCGGCCAGTCCGTCTACCTGCGCGATGTCGTCGGCAAGATCGACGGCCCGGCCCCCGAGGTCGACCTGCATGCCGAACGCCGCAACGGCGATTTCGTGCGCTCGGCCATCCGCAACGGCCAGGTCACGGCCTGCCACGACATTTCCTCCGGCGGCCTTGCCGTCGCCCTGGCGGAAATGGCGATGTCCTCCGGCAAGGGCGCGACGGTCGATCTCTCCGAGGCGAACGCCCCGGCCCATGCGCTGCTCTTTGGTGAAGACCAGGCCCGTTACGTGATCGCCGTTCCGGCCGATCTCGCCAACTTCGTCTCGGCCAATGCGGAAGGCGCGGGCGTACCGTTCCGCCGTCTCGGCACGGTCGGCGGCGACGCGCTGTCCGTCGGCGACCTCTTCTCGCTGCCGGTTGCCAGCCTGAAGACGGCCCATGAAGCCTGGTTCCCGGAATTCATGGACGGCAAGGCTGCCTGATCGGGCCGCCTGATCGGAACGCCTGATCGGAACGCCTGATCGGAACGATTGACGCAAGGCATCGGGCGGGCTCGTGGTTCTACGGAACGATGGGCCCGCTTCCTTTTGAGCGGGCGGGATGCGGCGCGCCGCGATGCACGGTTTGCCTGTTGTGCATTTCCAGTCTCCCTGTTGCGGAGGCCATGGCGTAGAGCGGTGCGAACTCAATCGGCGATGACGCAGCGTGATTCTGCGCGATTGCAGAAGACGGGGAACCTCGACCTCTGCGATTGACCTTTCCGGATGTTCGCCACTATCCTGCACGGGCAATAACGGAATCGGAGACTTCACCGTGGCAATGAGCGCCGGCGACATCGAAACACTCATCAAGCAAGGCATTCCGGACGCCAAGGTGACGATCCGCGACCTTGCCGGCGACGGCGATCATTATGCAGCCGAGGTGGTCGCGGAGAGCTTCCGCGGCAAGAGCCGGGTGCAGCAGCATCAGATGGTCTATGAAGCGCTGAAGGGCAACATGGGTGGCGTCCTGCATGCCCTCGCCCTGCAGACCTCCGCGCCGGACTGACCTGTCATGTCCGGCCTGCTCAACGAACTCGTCTCCGGCGTGGTCGACGCAGCCCTCAAGGAGGTGCTGAAGAAGACCGGCGTGCGCAAGACCACCACCAAGCGCACGCGCCGCAAGACGACGACGCGCAAGAAGGCCTCCGGCGGCATCCTCGGCGATATCATCGAGGCCGCGCTGAAGCCGGCGAAGAAGACGGCGAAGCGTCCGCGCAAGCAGGTGAGCCGTCGTCGCACGACGGCAAGCCGTTCGCGCCAGCGCAGCCGCTGAGCGACCGGGAACGGGCCGCGACGTGACCGAAGAGACAACGCCTGCCCGCAGCCTTCACCCAGGCTTCCTGCGCATCGGCGGCGGCTATCTCCTGGCCGTCGTGACGGCCTCCCTTGTCGTGAACGCGCTCTTTGCCGGGCTGAGCACCGGCAGTGACGAGTACCTGCCGTCCTTTCTGATCATCGGCTGCGTCTATACCTTCGTGTGCGCGCTCCCGGGCTTCATCGCCACCGTCCTCGCCGCGCGGTATCTCGGCTTTCAAAACCCGGTCTTCTTCATTCTTGCCGGCGGGCTGGACAGCATCCTGTCGCTGGCGCTTTTCGACGGATTCGTGGCATCCGAGAACCTGTTGCTGACGGACAGCTTCGCCTTCATCGCGGTTGCCGGCGGCCTTGCCGGTGGTTTCGTCTATTGGCTGACGGCGCACCGCCTGCGCGGTACCCGCGCAACACCCTTGAAATGATAAGGTTACCCCTTGCATTTTTTCCAAGGGACTTCTGGCATTTGTCACCCGAGGTTGTTATCTAGGGCGCATGGTTCATCGCATCGGTCCTTGAAGCCGATTTGCTAGGGAATACGGATATGAGCGGCATCCACGATTTCATCGCCAACGAAGTGAAGACCAACGACGTCGTCCTCTTCATGAAGGGCACGCCGGAATTCCCGCAGTGTGGGTTCTCCGGTCAGGTCGTGCAGATCCTCGACTACGTGGGTGTGGACTACAAGGGCATCAACGTGCTCGCCGACGCCGACATCCGCCAGGGCATCAAGGACTATTCCAACTGGCCGACCATCCCGCAGCTTTACGTGAAGGGTGAGTTCGTCGGCGGTTGCGACATCGTGCGCGAGATGTTCCAGTCGGGCGAATTGCAGTCCCATCTTGAGGGACAGGGTATTACGGTCAAGGGCGCTGCCTGACGCTTCACGGTCCCCGGCCGGCAAGCTTTTCAAAGGCGCCGCATAACAGCGGCGCCTTATCTCTTTCATGGATCAAATTGATATGTCTGGACTTTCCCCTGAATCGGCCCAGCGCCTCAAAGGCATGGGCAAGATAGAATTCATCGCGCTCATGGCGCTTCTGATGGCGCTCAACGCGCTTGCCATCGACATCATGCTGCCCGGTCTCCAGGAGATCGGCGCCAGCCTCGGCGTCGAGAACGAGAACCATCGGCAATATGTCATTTCCGCCTACCTGATCGGCTTCGCCTTCGCGCAGCTCGCCTACGGCCCGGTATCCGACCGCTTCGGCCGCCGCGTGCCCATGTTCATCGGCCTTGCCATCTATATCGTGTCGTCGCTCTGCGCGATCCTCGTGCCGAGCTTCGCCGCGCTTCTCGCGCTGCGCTTCATCCAGGGCATCGGCTCGGCCGCCATGCGCGTCATCACCGTCTCCATCGTCCGCGACATCTTCGGCGGGCGCGCGATGGCCGAGGTGATGTCGCTGATCATGATGGTCTTCATGGTCGTTCCGGTGCTTGCTCCCGGCACGGGCCAGGTCGTCATGCTGTTCGGCGACTGGCATCTCATCTTCGTCTTCATGGCGGTGATGGCGGCCGTCATCTGGGCCTGGATGTATTTCCGCCTGCCGGAAACGCTGCATCCCGAAGACGTGCGTCCCTTCACGGTGCGCTCGGTCCTCGCCGGCTTCCGCATCGTGCTGACGGACCGTGTGGCCCTCTGCTATACGCTCGCCAGCACCTTCATCTTCGGCGCGCTGTTCGGCTTCATCAACTCCGCGCAGCAGATCTATGTCGGCATCTACGGGCTTGGCGTCTGGTTCCCGGTCGCCTTCGCGGGCGTCGCCGCCTTCATGGCGCTGTCGTCCTTCGTCAATGCCCGTCTGGTCGGCCGGTTCGGCATGCGACGCCTGTCGCACGGCGCGCTGATGGGCTTCCTGGCGGTCAATACGCTCTGGATGCTGCTGACGCTGCTCTGGCCGGGCCACCTGCCCTTCGCGCTGTTCATCGTGCTCTTCGCGCTCTCGATGTTCCAGTTCGGCTGGATCGGCTCGAACTTCAACTCGCTGGCGATGGAACCGCTCGGCCACGTCGCCGGCACGGCCTCCTCCGTGCTCGGCTTCATGGGCACGGCCGGCGGCACGATCATCGGCGCGATCATCGGCCAGTCCTTCAACGGCACGGCCCTGCCGCTGGTCACGGGCTTCTTCACGCTGTCGATCATCGGCCTGATCTTCGTGCTGATCGCCGAGCGCGGAAAGCTCTTCCAGCCGCACAACAAGCCGGTGTGAGTAAAACAGCAGCAAGGGCCGGAACATCGTCCGGCCCTTGCCGCCGCGCCGTCAGGCCCTATTCTCCCCCTCGCCAGCCGAGTGGAGGATGCCATGGCCGAAGAGCTTGTCTTTTACAGCAACCCGATGTCGCGCGGACGCATCGCACGGTGGATGCTGGAGGAAACCGGCGCCCCTTACCGCACGGAATGGCTGACCTTCGAGGGCTCGATGAAGGCGGCCGACTATCTCTCGGTCAATCCCATGGGCAAGGTGCCCGCCATCCGTCACGGCACGACCGTTGTCACCGAGGCGGCCGCGATCTGCGTCTATCTCGCCGATGCCTTCCCCGAAGCAAACCTCGCACCGCCGACCGCCCAGCGCGGCGACTATTATCGCTGGCTGTTCTTCGCGGCCGGCCCGCTGGAAATGGCCGTCTCGCTGAAGGCCTTCGGCCTGACGGTTCCGAAGGAGCGCGAGCGCAGCATCGGCTGCGGCAGCTACGAATCCGTGATGGACACGCTCTCCCATGCCGTCACGCGCCAATCCTATATCGCCGGCGATCGCTTCACGGCGGCCGACGTCTATGTCGGTTCCCATATCAGCTGGGGCCTGCAATTCGGCTCGCTCGAGGCACGGCCGGAATTCCAGGCCTATTGGGGCCGGCTCAAGGATCGTCCCGCCTATATCAAGGCGACGGCCATCGACGACGAGGAAATGCATCGCCAGCTTCAGGCGATGAAGGCCTAGAGTTTGTCAGGGAAAAGTGGGAACCGGTTTTCCCGAAAAGACAAACGAAAACAAAAGAATTTAGAGCATGTCGACATCCGGTGCAGGGCGGGCTTTCACCCGCCCCTTTTCGTCAGGCCGCCGCTTCGACCGCCGGCTGGAGCGGCAGGCAGATTTCCGTGACGAGTTCGTTCGGCGGCACCTCGCGCGGGTTGTTGAGATAGGATTCGAACATCACTTCGTCGCGGATCGAGCGGCCGGACGCCGGAAGCCAGGTGCCGTAGAGCCAGCGATAGGCCGACCCCATATTGGCATAGGGCCCCTTGTGGCGCAGGACAGCGTAGTCGCCGCCGGCAAGCGTACGGCGCACAAGCGGCGCTTCCGCCGACACGTCGCCCGACGCGGTGACGCAGGCGAAGGAGCGCAGCTTTTCCTCCGCCACCAGATCGGGATCGTCGAGGAAGACGCCGACCATGCGCATGTCCGGCTGGAAGATGTTGCGGGAAAACAAGGCGCCGTAAAGCGCCTCGAAGGCCTTGCCGATGCCCATATAGGACCCGGAATGGGGAACGCCGAGCAGCGTCTGCTCGGGAAGGGTACGGACGGTCACGTCGAACATGCGGGGGGACTCCCTTTCGCAATGGGTTTCGAAGGCGCGATGGGACCCTTCCTTGCGGTAGCGCGCAGGCGGCATGCCGTAGAAGGCCGCGAAGGCGCGCGTGAAGGATTGCAGGTTGGGGTAGCCCCAGCGCGCGGCGATGTCCCGGACGGCGGTCTCGCTGCGCACCAGATCGCCCGCCGCGCGGTGCAGACGAAGCCGGCGCACGGTCGTCGCCAGCGTCTCGTTGTGCACGGCCCGGTAGACGCGGTGCCAGTGATGGGCGGAAAGGCAGGCGATTTCCGACAGCCGGTCAAGGTCGAGATCCTCGTCCAGATGCTCGTAAATATAGGCGGAGACCCGCAGCAGGCGTTTCTCGTAGGCGGCCCAGATTTCGTTGTCACTCATGCCGTTTCCTTTCGTCGGAACGCATTCAACCAAGCACAGGGCGATTTCACAAATCCTGCGCTTCTGCCGCGCCCTGCAATTTTCGCAGAGCTTTGCCTCCCGTCATTGCAAATATGGGCGACTCGGCGTGAGATGCATTCGCCGGGCTCCTTCCGTCCTCCGGCCTTTCGAGGCGCCCATGACCGATACGTTGATGCCCAAGCTCGCCAGCGTCTTCGCGGAGGGTTACGGGCCGGCGCGCCTTCGGGCGGACGCCTTGTCCGGTTTGACGGTCGCCATCGTGGCTCTGCCGCTGTCCATGGCGATCGCCATTGCCTCCGGCGTCACGCCGGACCGCGGCCTCTACACCGCCATCGTCGGTGGTTTCCTGGTCTCGGCGCTCGGCGGCAGCCGCTTCCAGGTGGGCGGACCGGCTGGCGCCTTCATCGTGCTCGTCTCGGCAACGGTCGCCCGCCACGGCGTCGACGGCCTGCTGCTCGCCACCTTCCTCGCCGGCATCATGCTGGCGCTGGCGGGATATCTGCGGCTCGGCAAATACATCAAGTTCATTCCCTATCCCGTGACCGTCGGCTTCACGGCGGGCATCGCCGTCATCATCTTCGCCAGCCAGATCGGCGAACTCTTCGGCCTGAAACTCGCCGGACGCGAGCCCGGCCCCATCGTCGAAAAGCTGATGGCGCTCTGGGCGGCGCGCGCGAGCGTCACTCCTGCCGCCGTCGGTGTCGCCGGCCTCACCATCGCGATCATCCTCGTCCTGCGCCGCCTGCGCCCCACCTGGCCGAACCTTCTGATCGCGGTCGCCGTCGCCTCCGCGGCGACCGCCCTTCTCTCCCTGCCGGCCGATACGATCGGCAGCCGCTTCGGCGGCATTCCGCGCAGTCTGCCGATGCCCGCGCTTCCGTCCTTTTCGCCGGATCTCGTGCTCGCCGTCCTGCCGGACGCCATCGCCTTCGCGCTGCTCGGCGCCATCGAATCGCTGCTCTCGGCTGTCGTCGCCGATGGCATGACCGGCCGGCGGCATCGCTCCAGCATGGAGCTGATCGCCCAGGGTTTTGCCAATGTCGGCTCGGCGCTGTTCGGCGGCATCTGCGTGACCGGCACCATCGCGCGCACCGCGACGAATGTGCGCTCGGGCGCCACCAGCCCGGTCTCCGGCATGCTGCATGCCACCTTCCTCCTGATCTTCATGCTCGTCGCCGCACCGCTCGCCGGCTATATCCCGCTTGCCGCGCTTGCCGGCGTGCTCGCCGTCGTCTCCTTCAACATGGTCGAGCGCCCCGCCATCGCCGCGCTCCTGCGCTCCTCGCGGGGCGATGCGGCGGTGCTGGCCGTCACCTTCCTGCTGGTCGTCTTCCGCGACCTGACCGAAGGCATCGTCGTCGGCTTCCTTCTGGGCGCCGTGCTCTTCATCGATCGCATGGGAAAGACGGTCGCCGTTCGCGAGGAAGCCGTCCCGCGCCTCGTGCGCGCCATCGAGGATGCCGGGGAGGACAGCGGACTGCCGGAGCGGCCGGTCGTGGCGGACGATCCCGATACCGTGGTCTACCGCATCAGCGGCGTCTTCTTCTTCGGCGCGGCGGCCAGCGTCAGTTCGGTGCTCGACCGCATCGCTGACCGGCGGCGCAACTTCGTGCTCGATTGCACCGATGTGCCCTTCCTCGATTCGACCGCCGCCAGCGTCATCGAAGGGCTCGTGCGCAAGGCGGAGCGGGCCGGCGTGCGCGTCTTCATCGCCGGGCTGAAACCCGACCTCAGGCGGATGCTCGAGGCGCACGATCTGCACGCATCCCGCGTCGCATTTCCCCCGACGGTCGACGCCGCCCTGGCGGAGATCGCAAATCGTTAGCCGGCTACGCTCAATGCCGCCGGCTTGCGCATGCGTTCGGCAAGGCTAGCGAGCGCGGTGGCGGGCGCCGCCCGCATCACGCGGTTGCGGCCGCCTTCCTTGGCGGCATAGAGCGCGCTGTCGGCCGCCGAATGCAGCCGGTCGAAATCCGTACCGAAGGTCGCGGCATCGGCAAGACCGATGCTGACGGAAATGCCGATCTCCCGCCCCTCATGCGAAACGCCCATCGCCGCAACCTCGCGCCGCAGGCTCTCTGCGAAACGCTCCGCATGGTCGATGCCGTGACCCGGCGCGAAGAGGGCAAACTCCTCCCCGCCGAAGCGGCAGAACAGCATGCCCTCCTCCAGCCAGGACGAAACCCGGGCGGAAAAGCGCTTCAGCACCGCATCGCCCGCGACATGGCCATAGGTGTCGTTGATCGCCTTGAAGCGGTCGAGGTCGAAAATCATCAGCGTGCCCTCGGCCTTGCCGGACAGGTGCATGCGCATGTCATCGAGGAAGGAGCCGCGATTGGCGATGCCCGTCAGCGTGTCGGTACGCGAAAGTTGCCGGTAAAGCGCTTCGCCCCGTTCCTTGATGAGCACCAGCATGGCGACGGCGGCAAGGATCGTATGGGCGAACAGTTCCAACGAGAAGAGCGCGAACCACGGCGAATAGGCCGTGCCGTGCGCAAGCTGCACCGGCGCGATGACCGCCATGGGAATGCGCAGCGAATAGATGAGGCCGTGCGTCAGGAAGAAGATCGCAGACATGGTGCGCGACGGCAGCGGTTCGCTGCGCCGTCCGCGCCAGATGTCGATGCCCATCCAGAGCGAATAGGCCGTGATGATGACGGACGAGAGGATGATACGGTTGTTCACATCACCGGAAACCTGCGGCACGAACAGATAGGCAAGGCTCCAGACGACAGGCCCGGCCAGCACCGCCGGCCAATGGACCGCGCGCCGGTCGAAGACCCGAAACCCCGCCCACATCAGCGCATAGCCGAGGGCCACGAGCGCATTGCTGAGGCCGACCGTCAGCAACGGATAGCCTATCGGGCGAAGCGCGCTGAGAATGGTGCAGAGCGCACCGACCCACATGGACAGGCACCAGTAGCCGGCCGCCGCATGGCGCCGGTCGGTGAACCAGACCTGGAACATGAAAATCCCGACGACCAGGGTCGACAGGAAGGTGCAGATCATCAAGGTTGAGATGCTGATGATGTCTTCAATCAAAATACGCACTCCGAGCCCGGGAATGCTAGGCAGAAACCTTGAAGACTTCGCAAACGAAACGGCGGGCCTGAGCCCGCCGCAGCATTGATTTCAATCAGGAAAGGATCGCCTCAGCCGGCAAGCGCCGAAGCGACCGCCTCGATGGCCTCGCCCGCCTTGGCGCCATCGGGCCCGCCGGCCTGCGCCATGTCGGGTCGGCCGCCGCCGCCCTTGCCGCCGAGCGCCTCGGATGCCTTGCGCACGAGGTCGACGGCGCTGAAACGACCGGTCAGGTCGTCGGTGACGGCGACCACGGCGCTCGCCTTGCCATCGGGCGAAACGCCGACGAAGGTGACGACGCCGGAGCCGAGGCTCTTCTTGCCTTCATCCGCCAGGCTCTTCAGGTCCTTCGGCTCGACGCCGGTGACGACCTTGCCGAGATACTTGATGCCCGCGATGTCGCGCGCGCCATCGTCGCCGCCGCCGGCGGAACCGCCCGAAAGCGCCAGCTTCTTCTTGGCTTCCGTCAATTCACGCTCCAGCTTGCGGCGCTCGTCGACCAGCGCCTCGACGCGGGACAGCACCTCGCCCGGCTGGACCTTGAGGGTCGTCGCCAGCGTCTTCACGCGCTCGTCCTGCTCGGCAAGATAGGCGCGGGCAGCTTCCCCCGTCAGGGCTTCGAGGCGACGCACGCCCGAGCCGACGGCGCTTTCCGAAACGACGCGCACCAGACCGATCTCGCCCGTGGCGGACACATGCGTGCCGCCGCAAAGCTCGACGGAGTACGGCCGGTTCGCCTTGGCGCCGTGCAGGCCGGTGCCCATGGAAACCACGCGCACCTCGTCGCCGTATTTTTCACCGAAGAGCGCCATCGCGCCCTCGGCAATCGCATCGTCCACCGTCATCAGGCGCGTGGTGACGGGCGAATTCTGCACGATGATCTCGTTGGCCATGTTCTCGATGACGCGCAACTCTTCCGCCGACATGGGCTTGGGATGCGAAACGTCGAAGCGCAAGCGCTCCGGCGCGACGAGCGAACCCTTCTGGGCGACGTGGGTGCCGAGCACCTCGCGCAACGCCTCGTGCAGCAGGTGCGTGGCCGAGTGGTTGGCGCGCAGGCGCGAGCGGCGGGCATGATCGACCGTGAGCGCCACGGCATCGCCGACCTTGATCTCGCCTTCGGCGACAAGTGCGCTGTGCACGAAGACGCCGTCGCCCTTCTTCTGGGTCTCGGTCACCGTCAGGCGCGCATTATCCGCCGTGATCGTGCCGGTATCGCCCAACTGGCCACCGGATTCGCCGTAGAACGGTGTCTGGTTCACGACGATCTGGACGGTGTCGCCGGCCTTGGCGCCGTCGATGGTCTTGCCGTCGCGGACAATCGCCTGGACGACGCCCTCGGCGGTCTCGGTGTCGTAGCCGAGGAACTCGGTTGCACCGAGCTTTTCGCGCAGTTCGAACCAGACGGTTTCCGTCGCAGCTTCGCCGGAGCCGGCCCAATGGGCGCGCGCTTCGGCCTTCTGCCGTTCCATGGCGTCGGTGAAGCCCGAGAGATCGACGCCGATACCGCGGCCGCGCAGCGCGTCCTGCGTCAGGTCCACCGGGAAGCCATAGGTGTCGTGCAGCTTGAAGGCGGTCTCGCCGTCGAGGATATCGCCCTTGTGCAGCGTGGTGGTCGCGTCGGAGAGCAGGTTCAGGCCGCGCTCCAGCGTGGTGCGGAAGCGGGTTTCTTCGAGCTTCAGCGTCTCGGAGATCAGCGCCTCGGCGCGCTGCAGTTCGGGGTAGGCGCGGCCCATCTCGCCGACCAGCGTCGGAAGCAGCTTCCACATCAGCGGGTCCTTGGCGCCGAGAAGCTGGGCATGACGCATGGCGCGGCGCATGATGCGGCGCAGCACGTAGCCGCGACCGTCCTTGGCCGGCAGAACGCCGTCGGCGATCAGGAAGGCGGAAGAGCGCAGGTGATCGGCGATGACGCGGTGGCTGGCGCGGGCTTCGCCCTCGGCCGGAACGCCGGTCGCCTCGACGGAAGCGTCGATCAGCGCGCGGAAGAGGTCGATGTCGTAATTGTCATGCTTGCCCTGGAGCAGCGCGGCGATGCGCTCGAGGCCCATGCCGGTGTCGATGGAGGGGCGCGGCAGGTCGATGCGCTCTTCCTTCGTCAGCTGCTCGAACTGCATGAAGACAAGGTTCCATATCTCGATGAAGCGGTCGCCATCCTCTTCCGGCGAGCCGGGCGGGCCGCCCCAGATATGGTCGCCGTGATCGTAGAAGATCTCCGAACAGGGACCACAGGGGCCGGTATCGCCCATCGCCCAGAAATTGTCGCTGGTCGGAATGCGGATGATGCGGTCGTCGCTGAAGCCGGCGATCTTCTTCCACAGGTCGAAGGCCTGGTCGTCGGTGTGGTAGACAGTGACCAGCAGGCGGTTCTTGTCGATGCCGAATTCCTTGGTGATCAGGTTCCAGGCAAGTTCGATGGCGCGTTCCTTGAAGTAGTCCCCGAAGCTGAAGTTGCCCAGCATCTCGAAGAAGGTGTGGTGGCGGGCGGTGTAGCCGACGTTGTCCAGGTCGTTGTGCTTGCCGCCGGCGCGGATGCACTTCTGGCTGGTGGTGGCGCGGGTGTAGGCGCGCTTGTCGAAGCCCAGGAACACGTCCTTGAACTGGTTCATGCCCGCATTGGTGAAGAGCAGCGTCGGGTCGTCGCCGGGCACGACCGGGCTGGAGGCCACGACCTCGTGACCGTTTCTGCGGAAATAGTCGAGGAAAGTCGACCGGATCTCATTCACGCCGCTCATATCGCGTCCTTCATCCTAGCATTATCGGCACCGAAGTCCGGCGCCTCATCCACCCAATGTCACCTTCGGCAAGGACGAAACCGCCCCGCCGGCCGGAGTGCCCGCCCGGAGGCTCTCAAGCCATCCATTCGCGAATTCCGTCGAATTTGCACGCGCCTGCCGCCTGAATTGCGGAACGGCGAAAACCGGGGGCGCGCGCGAGAACCCAAGGCTTTTATCGCCCGCCTCGGCACCTGTCCAGACACCAAAAAACCGGCCTTTCGCGAAGAAGAGGCCGGTTTCGGTGTTTTCCCGTTCCGCTTACGCGGCGGCGCTCAAGGCGCCGGCGCGATCAGGGTTCGCCGTCGTCGCCATCGTTCGGGTCCGGACCGCCATTCTCGAGGAAGCGGTCGGCGATCAGGCCGGCATTCTGGCGCAGCGTCATCTCGATCTCGCGGGCGATATCGGGGTTCTCGCGCAGGAACTCGCGGGCATTGTCCTTGCCCTGGCCGATCTTCTCGCCGCTGTAGGCGTACCAGGCGCCGGACTTGTCCACCACCTTGGCCACCACGCCCATGTCGATGATCTCGCCCTCGCGGCTGATGCCCTCGCCGTAGAGGATGTCGAACTCGGCGGTCTTGAAGGGGGGCGAGACCTTGTTCTTGACGACCTTGACCTTGGTCTCGGAGCCGATCACCTCCTCGCCCTTCTTGATCGAGCCGATGCGGCGGATGTCCAGACGCACCGAGGCGTAGAACTTCAGGGCATTGCCGCCGGTGGTGGTCTCGGGCGAGCCGAACATCACGCCGATCTTCATGCGGATCTGGTTGATGAAGACCACGGTGCAGTTGGTCTTCTTGATGGTGGCGGTCAGCTTGCGCAGGGCCTGACTCATCAGGCGGGCCTGCAGGCCGGGCAGTGCGTCGCCCATCTCGCCCTCGAGTTCGGCCTTGGGCGTCAGGGCCGCCACCGAGTCGATGATGATCAGGTCCACCGAGCCGGAGCGCACCAGGGCGTCCACGATCTCGAGCGCCTGCTCGCCGGTGTCGGGCTGGCTGATCAGCAGATTTTCCAGCTCGACGCCGAGCTTGCGGGCATAGATCGGATCGAGCGCGTGTTCCGCGTCGACGAAGGCGCAGATGCCGCCCTTCTTCTGGCACTCGGAAATCGTCTGCAGCGCCAGCGTGGTCTTGCCCGAGCTTTCCGGACCATAGATTTCGACGATACGGCCCTTCGGCAGGCCGCCGATACCAAGCGCCACGTCGAGGCTGAGCGACCCCGTCGAGACCGTCTCAACCTCGATGATGCTGTCCTTGCCACCGAGCTTCATGATGGAGCCCTTGCCGAACGAGCGCTCGATCTGGGAGAGAGCCGCTTCGAGTGCCTTGCTTTTATCCACTGTTTTATCCTCTACGAGCCGCAAAGTGTTCTGTGCCATTTGGTCCACCTTTAGGTTATTGAAGCAAGACAGGCAACGAAGCCGCCGATGAAAGCTATGTACACATTTTGTTCTCTTTCTGCAAGGCCCATTCATCCATTTGAATCGCTTTGAGAATCGAGATCGTGTTCTATTTTCGTTTCAGGTAGGCAAAAGCGACGCGGAAACAGGAACAAAGCCGCCGCCGCGACGGGTCGAAGCGCCCGAATCGGCCGGCGGAATGCGAAGGAAGACGATGATCGTGAGGACGATACTGGTGATGGGCGGCGCCCATGTGGACAGGCGCGGACGCATATCCGGCGAGACGGCGCCGGGCGCCAGCAACCCGGGTTCCTGGTTCGTGGAGGCGGGCGGCGGCGCGTTCAACGCGGCGCGCAACCTGGCGCGGCTCGGCCACCGGGTGCGGCTCGTTTCACCGCGCGGCGGCGATGCCGACGGCGACATCGTGGCGGCGGCGGCCGATGCGGCGGGCATCGAGGACACGCCTTTCACCTTCCTCGACCGGGCGACGCCGAGCTATACCGCGATCATCGAGCGCGACGGCAATCTCGTCATCGCGCTCGCCGACATGGACCTCTACCGGCTGTTCTCGCCGCGCCGCCTGCAGCAGCGGGCGATGCGCGAGGCGATGAGCGCCGCCGGCCTGGTCCTGACGGACGCGAACCTGCCCGCCGAGACCCTTGCCGCGATGACCGCGGCCGCCGGAACCCACGGCGTGCCGATCGCCGGCATCGCCATTTCGCCGGCAAAGGTCGTGCGCTTCCGCGAAAGCCTGTCCGCCCTCGCCTTTCTCTTCATGAACGAGGCCGAAGCGCGTACGCTGACGGGCGAAGCGCCTGACAATCCGGCCGACTGGCCGAAGGCGCTGCGCGCGACCGGGCTTTCGGCCGGCGTGGTGACGCGCGGCGGAAAGGGTGTGATCGCATTCGACGAAAAGAGCACGGTACTCGTCATCCCGCCGGACATTCCAGCGCTCGGCGACGTCACCGGTGCGGGCGATTCGCTCGCCTCCGGGTTTCTCAGCGCCTGGACGGGCGGCAGCGCGATCGACGAGGCCCTGCGCCATGGCGTGGCGGCCGCGGCGATCACCGTACGCTCGCCACTGGCCGTCGCCGAAGAAATGTCGCAGGCGGCTCTGGCCAATGCACTTTCACTTGTGCCGAAGGCCGAAATCCTGTCATGAGACTTTTTTGCTCAAAATTCCGAGCACGTCTCCTCCCAGGACTCTCCAAGGAACCAGCATGACCAGACCCGTTTCCCCTCTCCTGCCCATGCGATACTCGGCCGAAGTCGCCGCCGCCAAGGAGCGTGGCGCTCCCATCGTCGCCCTTGAATCGACGATCATCACGCACGGCATGCCCTATCCGGGCAATCTGAACATGGCGCGCAGCGTCGAGCGTATCATCCGCGAACAGGGCGCCGTGCCGGCGACCATCGCGGTCATTGACGGCGTGCTGCATATCGGCCTCGAAGAGGCGGAACTCGAAGCCCTCGCCAAGACGGAAGGGGCGATGAAGGTCTCGCGCGCCGATCTCGCCTTCGCCATCGCCGAGCGCCGCACCGGCGCCACCACGGTGGCCGCCACCATGATCTGCGCCGAGCTGGCCGGCATCCGCGTCTTCGTGACCGGCGGCATCGGCGGCGTGCACCGCGGCGCCGAGACCAGCTTCGACATTTCCGCCGATCTGCAGGAGCTGGCCCGCAGCTCGGTGGCCGTGGTCTGCGCCGGGGCCAAGAGCATCCTCGACATTCCGAAGACGCTGGAAGTGCTGGAAACGCGCGGCGTGCCGGTCGTGACCTATGACAGCCCGGTCTTCCCGGCCTTCTGGTCGCGCGATTCGGGCCTGAAGAGCCCGCTGACGCTGAACAGCCCGGCCGCCATCGCCAACTTCCAGAAGGTGCGCGACCAGCTCGGCATCGACGGCGGCATGCTGATCGCCAACCCCGTGCCGAAGGCCGACGAGATCGCGCGCGAGGAAATGGAAATCTACATTGCCCGCGCCATCGACAATGCCGACCGGGACGAGATCACCGGCAAGGCCGTGACGCCTTACCTGCTCGACAATCTCTTCCATCTGACGGACGGCCGCAGCCTGAAGACGAATATCGCGCTTGTGGAAAACAACGCGCGGCTCGCGGCGGAAATCGCCGTCGCGATGGTGGGCTGAGTAAATGGAGCGGCCGGCGAATGTCGGCCGCTTTCCTCCAGGGAGCGCGACATGCCGCTGACGCGAATCCTGCTCTATGTGCGCGACGTCGAGGCGACGGAGCGCTTCTATACGAGCCTGTTCGGGCTCGTCGCCCACCGGGCGGAGGGTGACCGGATCGTCGAACTGATCGATCCGCACGGTGGCGCCAGCCTCATGCTGCACCCCGCCGCCAAAGGGCAGAAGATCGGGCAATCCACGGTAAAGCTGGTGTTCTCAGTCGCCGACGTCGCGTCATTCTGCGCCGAAAGCGCCGGCCGTGGCTTCGCCTTCGGGCCGATCCACCAGACCGCGCACTATGCCTTCGCCAATGCCAGGGATCCCGACGGCAATTCGGTCTCCGTCTCAAGCCGCGGCGTGGTCCCGGGCTGACGGCGTCACGCGTCCAGCATTTCCCGGACGGCTTCGGCAAGCTGCTTCAGCGAGAACGGCTTCGGCAGGAAACCGAACTTGGCGTCGGCGGGCAGGTTGCGGGCGAAGGCGTCCTCGGCATAACCGGAGACGAAGATGAACTTCATGTCCGGATAGGTCTTGCGCAGCTCGCGCAGCAGAGACGGGCCGTCCATTTCGGGCATCACGACGTCGGAGACGACGATGTCGACCGCGCCGTTCAGCTCCTCCATGATGTCGAGCGCCTCGACGCCGGAGCCGGCCTCATGCACGGTGTAGCCGCGCGTTTCCAGCATGCGCTTGCCGCCGCGGCGCACGGCTTCCTCGTCCTCGACGAGCAGAACCACGGCCGAACCGCCCGTCAGGTCGCGCGGTTCCTTTTCCGGCACCTGCGCGACGGCGGCGGGCCGCTGCTCGCCGGTGGCCTGCGCGGTGGCCCCGGCTTCCGTCGGCACCGCTTCCTCGATATGGCGCGGCATGAGGATGCGGAAGGTCGTGCCCTTGCCCACTTCGGAATCGAGATAGATGTAGCCGCCGGACTGCTTGACGAAGCCGTAGACCGTGGACAGGCCCAGGCCCGTGCCGCGGCCCGCCTCCTTGGTGGTGAAGAAGGGCTCGAAGATCTTGTCGATGATCTCGGGCGGAATGCCGGTGCCCTGGTCGCAAACCTCGACTTCCACATAGTCCCCGGCCGGCAGATCGCGAAGGTTGCGCGCCGCAGCCTCCTCCGCCTCGACATTGCGCGTACGGAAGGTGATCGTGCCGCCGTCGGGCATGGCGTCGCGCGCATTGACGGCCAGATTGATCAGCACCTGCTCGAACTGGCCGAGGTCGGTCTTCACCGGCCAGAGATCCCGGCCGTAGTCGACGTCGATCTTCACATTCGTGCCCGTCATGCGGTCGACGAGCATGCGCAGGTCGCCGATGACGTCGGTGAGGTTGAGCACGGTCGGACGCATGGTCTGCTTGCGCGAGAAGGCGAGCAACTGGCGCACCAGCACGGCGGCGCGGTTGGCGTTGCGCTTGATCTCCATGAGATCGGCGAAGCTCGCATCGGACGGGCGCGCGGAGAGCAGGAGATGATCGGAGGACAGCAGGATCGCCGTCAGCACGTTGTTGAAGTCGTGCGCGATGCCGCCGGCGAGCGTGCCGACCGCATTCATCTTCTGGGTCTGCGCCATCTGCGTCTCGAGCGCCTTCTGCTCGGTGATCTCGACGGCATAGACGATGGCCGCCTCTTCCGGCGCCTCGTCGCTCTGATCGATGACGGCGTTCACATAGAAGCGGAAATGGCGGCCGTCATCGCCCGGATGCAGCGAATCGAGCGGCGGAATGTCCCCCTGCCGGTCCTTGGCCGCGTCGAGCGCCGACTGCAGGCGCAGCCGATCCGTCTCGCGCACGATGGTTTCCAGCTTGGCCCCACGGTCGATATCGTCGCGCGAGACGACACCGGAGAAGAGCTTCAGGAACGGCGCGTTGGTGCGCAGGATGCGGCCGCCGCCGTCGACGGAGGCGATGGCCATCGGCGTATTGTTGAAGAAGCGCGTGAAGCGCATCGAGGCGATGGAGGCGGACTGGTCGCTCTCCCGGCCCTCCTCGCGCGCGAGAACGATGGTGCGGCTCTCGCCGGGCGCACCGTCGCGCATCGAGGAAACGCGGTGTACGATGCGCACCGGCAGGCTCTGGCCGTTCGTCTTGCGCAGGTCGAGATCCAGCGTTTCCGTGCGCTTGAGACCGGGTTCTGCCTGCACGGACTGGATGAGCGCCAGCCCCTCGCCGGCCACCACGTCGGCAACCGTCAGCGAGCCCGGCTGGAACTTGGTGAGGTCGATGCCGAGCCATTCGGCCAGCGTCGCATTGAGATAGACGATCTCGCCCTTGCGGCCGGCGGAGAAGAAGCCGGCCGGCGCATGGTCGAGATAGTCGATGGCGTTCTGCAATTCCTTGAAGAAGCGCTCCTGGTCGTCCCGCTCGGAGGTGATGTCGGAAATCTGCCAGATGTAGAGCGGCTGCTTGTCCTTCTCGCGGCCCGGCAGCACGCGGGCCTTCAGGCGATACCAGTGCGCGCCGGAACCGGCGGCGGCCGTAGGGTTGAGCGCCTTCTGGACTCGGAACTCCTCGGCGCCTTCCTTGCCTTCGTGCAGGCCGTTCGTCAGGCGGTAGACGGCTTCGGTGGCGTCGCGGTTGCGCGACAGCAGCGTTTCCAGCGTCTGGACTTCGGCATCGCCCTTGGCCCCGGTCAGCGCGCCATAGGCGGCATTGGCATAGACGATGCGGCCCTTGCGGTCGGTGACGACCGTGCCGTCGGGATGCGAATCGAGAAAGGAGCGCGCCAGCGGGTCCGAGCCCGCGGCCTGCGGCATGATCTCGATGAAGCCGATCAGCGCGGAGACGACGAAGAAGATGCCGGCCATGGCGAGAACGCCGAGAACGCCGAGCACGATTTCGTTGTCGAGTTGGTTCTTGAAGAAGATGAAGGCCCCGGCCGAGGCCGCGAGCACGATGGCGAGCAGCACGACGCGGAGCGCCACCGCCGGCCGCACGCCGCGGTCCACGATCGGCAGATTGTCCTCGCCCGGCCGCTTCATCGTCATCAATCCCTCGTCTGCAACAGCCGTGCGTCGTCGCGCTTCGCCCGGTTCCGATGCCAGAATCATGTTTATCCGTCAGAGGGAAGCGCAAAAAGCCGCCGAGGGGAAGCAAAGCCGCGAATTCACAGGGAATATTCCCGGCCGGACTGTCGCATTTCCCCTCCGGCGCGCTAAATGGGCAATGCCTTGGGTGGCAAGCAGCGCTGGACAACAAGCTGGATGCGCTTGTAGGAGCCTGCAAAAAGCCTTCAAATGCTGCCATCAGGATGAAGCGGCCACGGGCCGACAGGAGTGACCGACGCCATGTTCCAGGAGATCCTCGCAGAGAACGGCACGAAATTCATCATCGCCGCGGCGGTGGTCCTGTTGGGTCTGCTCTGCCTTGCGCTGGTGCTCTGGATCATCAGGGGTCGTCCGTCCTCTCCCTTCATTCGTGGCGGACGCAACCGCACCCCGCGCCTTGCCGTGCTGGATGCCGCCGCCATCGACACCCGCCGCCGCCTCGTGCTCCTGCGCCGCGACGACGTCGAACATCTCGTCATGATCGGCGGTCCGACGGATATCGTCATCGAATCGCGCATCGTCACGGCGCCGGCCGAAAGCGCCCAGCCGGTGGAAAAGCCGGTCCAGAAGACCGAGAGGGCCGAAGCCGCGCCCGTGCTGCAGGAAACACCGGTCCGGACGGTCGAAACGCCGGTGGTCGCCCGCGCGGCTGCTGCTGCCACCACCACGACCGCCATCGAACGCCGCCCGGCCGGCGCCGCTGAAGGCGTCTCCGCCATGGGCAAGGTTCTCTACGAGAACGAGGATACCGCTGCCCGCGCCGTGCCGGCCCGCACGGTCACCCAGCCCGTGACCGCAACCCAGGCCTTGCCGCAGACGGGCGGCGAACAGCGCGTGCCCGAGCGCCGCGTCGAGGACATGCTGGAACAGAACCGCCAGCGGGTGCTGTCGCCGCAGACCGCCGCGACGGCACAGGCCACCACCAGCCAAGCCGTCCAGCGGCCCGTCATGACCGCGACGGTCGGCAAGCCCGTTTCTGGCCCCGTTGGCGGCTCTGTTGCCGGTCCCGTTGCCGGTGTTGCCGACAATGCCGCGCTGGTCAGCGAGTTCGAACGTATCCTCGAAGCGGAAATGGCGAACAATGCCGCCGCCGCAGGCGTGGCGCGCCCTGCCGTCCAGCCGATCGCCAATCCCACGCAGACGGCGGCGCAGACGTCCACGCATACGGGCGCAACGACCGGACAGGCCCAGCCCGTCGCCAAGAGCCGTGAGGAAACAGAAGCGGAAATGGCCCGCCTGCTCGGCGAAATCGCCGCAAACCGCAAGGCCTGAACAGAGCATTCTCCGACAAACCAGCAGGCCGGAGCGCTTCCGGTGAACCGGATTTCGCTGGAAATACTCCTAGAGCATGTCAGGTTCAGATTGAACCTGACATGCTCTAAATTCTTTTGTTTTCGTTTGTCTTTTCGGAAAAACCGGTTCCCACTTTTCCTGACAAACTCTAGGGATGAAGCGCCGCGCGCCAGACGTTGTCATGGGCGCGAATATAGTCGCAGGCCGCCTGCCAGTAGTCCGTATGTCCCTCGGCATGAAGCCGCGCCCATGGCTCGGCGCCGGTCCGTGCGCCTTCGCGCAGCAGGGTCGCCATCGCCTCGGCCCGTGGCGCCAGCAGCGCCGCCAGCCGAAGTCGCGCGTCGCCGGCAAGGCCGTACCCGTCGGTCATGGCGCGCAGGCGTGACGCGTCCCGCTGCGGATCGCCGCCCGCCTCCAACGGCACGAAGGCCCGCAATGCATAGGCGAGATCCCAGAGGCGCGATCCCGGCCCCGCCCCGTCCCAATCGATAAAAACCCAGCGCGCGCCGTCGCGCACGAGGTTCCATGGCGCAAGATCGTGATGACAGACGATTTCTTCGCCATCGGGCGCAATGGCGACATTCCAGACCGCATCCGGTGGCGGCTGAAAGGTCTCCGCCGCATCGTGCAGCCTGCGCACGATACCGCCGAGACGGCAAAGCTCGCTCTCCGACATCGCAGGCAGATGCTCGGCGACCGTGCCCGGCACATAGTCATAGACATGAAGTCCTTCGGCATCGACACCGAGGGATGCCGGCGCTTCCGAAACGCCCGCGGCGCGAAGATGGCCGAGGAAAGCATGAATGGCAGGAGAGGCGACGGTCGCGGGTTTGCGCACGGTCTTGCCGACGCGCGTCACCGACGCCGCGACATTGCCACCCGAAAGGCATTCCTCATCCTTCTCGCCCGCCATCGTTCCCCCAAAAGAGCCCGTCCTTCCCTCGAAAGAGAAAGCCGCCGGGAACGACGTGTTCCCAGCGGCTTTGACATCTCGGGCTTCCCGACACCGGCAGTCTCAACAACCACCGGCACCGGACAAGTCCGGTGTTCGATCCTCGTCGCCGCATCCAGCGGATCTCCCCAGACCCGCAAGAAACGTTTACTCGTCGCGATACACCTTTTCCCGACGCTCATGGCGCTCCTGCGCCTCGATCGACAGCGTTGCAATCGGACGAGCGTCGAGACGCTTGAGGCCGATCGGTTCGCCGGTTTCCTCGCAATAGCCGTAGGTGCCTTCGTCGAGGCGCTGGAGCGCCGCATCGATCTTGGAGATCAACTTGCGCTGGCGGTCGCGAGCGCGAAGTTCGATGGCACGGTCGGTTTCGGAGGACGCCCGGTCCGCAAGGTCCGGGTGATTGGCGCTTTCTTCCGCCAGATGATCGAGGGTTTCGCGCGCTTCGCGCAGGATGTCATTTTTCCAGGCGTTCAGCTTCGCTCGAAAGTAAGCCCGCTGGTTTACATTCATGAATTCTTCGCCCTCATCGAGGACGAAATTGCTAAGATCGATCTTCTCACTCAACGCGATTCTCCTGAAGAACATCTCAAGGCGCGCTGTATATCCCCACGGGTAACGCGATTCAAGCCTGACGGAACCTACCCACGGTTTTCGCGCGTGCCTTTATTTTAGACCATGCCAGACTAATATTTCATCAAGATTACAAGGGGATGGCAAAATGCCCGGCGAAATTGCGCCAGATGGCACCTGCCAGCCGCCGAATGCCTGCCCGGAATCTGGGCAAAACACTCCACACCTATAAACGCATGATGGCGCGTTTTTCTTTCGCCAGGCTGTCGGAAAAACGGATTCAGATTTATTTTAGCAACTCGTGCTTTTCTTCCCCCGGGAGCCGGGAGCACGCATTTCATGTTCAGCCAGATCAGGGCTATTCTTTCCATCGAAGCCGACAACGAAGCACTCGTCGAAGCGCAGCTTGCCGCCTTCACCAAGCAGGTGCCGCTGCTCTACTTCATGCTGGTCACGAACACGGTCGCCCTGACGGTCACGCATTTCAACGCCGCCCCCGCCCTTCTCACGCTTTATATTCCCGGCGCGCTCTATGTCGTGAGCCTGGTCCGCCTCGTGCACTGGTGGTTCAGCCGCCATAAGCGCTATGCGCGGGAGGAAGCCGTGGAGCGGTTGCGGTCCACGCATCGGCTGACGGCACTGCTCGGCGCGGGCTTCTGCGCCTGGGCGCTCAGCATCTTCCCCTATGGCGACGCCTACCAGCAGTCCCATGTCGCCTTCTATATCGCCAATACGGTGATCGGCTGCATCTTCTGCCTGATGCATCTGCGTGCCGCCGCGCTCACCCTGACGGGCATCGTGCTCGGCCCCTTCACGGTCTTCTTCGCCACGTCGGGCAATCCGGTCTTCACGGCGCTGGCCCTCAATGTCGCGCTCGTCACCGTCGCCATGGTCTTCATTCTCCTGACCTACTACCGCGACTTCCGCGCCCTCATCCAATCCCAGACGGAACTGACGGAGCGGCAGGCGGAAACGCAGCGGCTGAGCGACGAGAACCACCGGCTCGCCAATCTCGACAGCCTGACCAACCTGCCGAACCGCCGCCAGTTCCGCGCCGAACTGGAGCGGCGGATCGGCGAAGCGGAGGCGAAGGGAACCGGCCTCGCCCTCGGCCTGATCGATCTCGACGGCTTCAAGCCGGTCAACGACACCTTCGGCCACAGCACCGGCGACAAGCTGCTCGTGGAGGTCGGCGAGCGGCTTTCGGCCTTCGCGGATCGCGGCCTGTTCCCGGCTCGCCTCGGTGGCGACGAATTCGGCCTCGTCTTCGAGGGATCCGTCTCCGCGGAGCGCCTGCACGCCCTCGGCGACGATATCTGCGCCGCACTTCAGGAGCCCTACCTCCTCAGTGGCCAGACGGCCCGCGTCTCCGGCTCGCTCGGCATCGCCATTCTCGGCGAGGCCGGCGCCACGGCCGACCGCCTCTTCGACCGCGCCGACTTCGCGCTTTATCTCGCCAAGCAGAATTTTCGCGGCACGACCGTCGTCTTCTCCGCCGAGCACGAGGCCGAGATCAACGAGCAGGGGCGCGTCGAGCAGGCGCTGCGCGCCGCCGACCTGGAACAGGAAATGTATCTCGTCTTCCAGCCGATGGTCGACGCCGACACCAACGGCATTTCCGCCTATGAGGCGCTTGCCCGCTGGGAGAGCCCCACGCTCGGTCCCGTGTCGCCCGGCGTCTTCATCCGCGCCGCCGAACGCGCCGGCATCATCGGCCCCCTCACGGAGGTCCTGCTGCGCAAGGCGCTTGCGGCCGCGACGACCTGGCCGGATCATATCCGCCTCTCCATCAATCTTTCGACGCGGGACATCACGTCCAACAAGACCGTCGACGCGCTGCTGGAGATCATCGCGCAAAGCGGCGTCGCCCCGGAACGGCTGGACATCGAAGTGACGGAAACGGCGGTCCTGCGCAACTTCACGCTCGCCGCGGAAAACCTCAAGCGCTTTACCGAGCGCGGCGTCGGCATCGCGCTCGACGATTTCGGCACGGGCCATTCCAGCCTCAGCTACGTGCACAAGCTGCCGCTCAGCAAGATCAAGATCGATCGCGGCTTCATCGTCGACATCGCCACGAACGATCTCAGCCGCAGCATCGTCAAGACCATCGTGGACCTGTCGCGCAACATCGGCTGCGTCTGCGTGGTCGAGGGCATGGAAACGGCGGAGCAGGTAGCGACGCTGAGAAGCCTTGGCTGCCGCATCATGCAGGGCTACTACTTCGCCCGCCCGCAGAAGCTGGAAGACACCCTCGCCTATCAGGCGACGTCCGACACGATCGTGAACCCGGTGCTTCGCAAAACCGGTTGATCTTTCCCCTCAGGAAAGACATGAAGTCTGGACGCGGTGCGAATGATCGCCCGCGGGCGGATGGAGGACAGACTTGGCATCTTTCGGCACGCCGGCCTTCCGGCTCTATCTCCTTCGCCACGCCCGCGCCGCCTGGGCGCAGCCCGGCCAGTCGGATTTCGACCGCACGCTCGACGACGACGGTTTTGCCGAGGCCGAAGTGGTCGCCGAGGAAGCGGCCGACCAAGGCTACAAGCCGGCCCTCATCATCGCCTCCACGGCCATGCGCTGCCGGCAGACGGCCGAACCCTTCCACCGTACGGTGAGCGAGGAACTGTCGATCGACTATGTCGATTCGCTCTATTCCGGCACGGTCGACACCTATGCCGAACTCGCCTTCGCGGAGCGGCAGGAAACCTCGGTGATGATCGTCGGCCACAACCCGATGATCGAGGAATTCCTGCACCGCCTCGTCGGCAAGGAGATCGCGGGGGCGGCCGCCCCCTTCGGGTATCCGACGGCGGGGCTCGCCATCCTCGATTTCGACACGCGCCCGACGGCCGAGGATTACGGCGGCGCTTGCCTTGCCGGCTTCATGACGCCGCGCCCGGCGCGGTGAAAGAGACGGCGACGCCTCTTTTCCCGCCGGATTTCGTTCCTATATCGCGTCCGATGCTGGAAAGAGACCTTGCCGCCTAGCCTGACCACTTTCACCGACGAAGCCCTGCTCGCGCTCGACGCGCTGACCGGCCGCGCCACCAATCTCGTCAATCCGTCGATCCGCCTCGGCGTGACGGGCCTTTCGCGCGCCGGCAAGACGGTCTTCATCTCCTCCCTGGTGCACAATCTCCTGAACGGCGGCCGCCTGCCGCTGTTCGAGGCGGGCCGCTCCGGCCGCGTCTCGAAGATCCGTCTGGAGCCGCAGCCGGACGACGCCGTTCCGCGCTTCCAGTACGAGGACCATATCCGCGCGCTCGTCGCCGACCGTGTCTGGCCGGATTCGACGCGCGCCATCTCGCAGTTGCGCATCACGCTCGACTATGAAAGCGCTTCCGGCTGGGGCCGCCTGTTCTCGCCGGGAAAACTCTCTATCGACATCGTCGACTATCCCGGCGAATGGCTGCTCGATCTGCCGCTCCTGGCGCAGGATTTCCGCACCTTCAGCGAAAACACCGTCACGCTGGCGCAGAACGGCATCCGCGCCGAGCTTGCCCGCGACTGGCTGGCCCTTTCCAACACCGTCGATCCCTCGGCCCATGCGGAGGAAGCGACCGCCCGGTCGCTCGCCGAAGCCTTCACCGCCTATCTGAAGGCATGCAAGTCCGACGAGCGCTCGCTTTCCACCCTGCCGCCCGGCCGGTTCCTGATGCCGGGTGATCTCGAAGGTTCGCCCGCGCTCACCTTCGCGCCGCTGCCGAACCTTGCCACCGGCGCGCCGGCCAAGGGCTCGCTGCAGGCCATGATGGAGCGCCGCTACGAGGCCTACAAGACCCACGTGGTGCGCCCCTTCTTCCGCGAGCACTTCGCCCGGCTCGACCGGCAGATCGTGCTCATCGACGCGCTGCAGGCGATCAATCGCGGCGCGGAGGCCGTGCACGATCTCGAACGCGCCCTCGGCGATGTGCTCGACTGCTTCCGCGCCGGCACGAACAGCTTCCTGTCCTCCTTCGTCACGCGCCGTATCGACCGCATCGTCATCGCCGCCACCAAGGCCGACCACCTGCATCACGAAAGCCACCCGCGGCTGGAGGCCATCACGCGCCGGCTGGTCGAACGCGCCGTCGAGCGCATCGGCATGAGCGGCGCCGGCATCGAGGTCATGGCGCTCGCCTCCGTGCGCGCCACCCGCGAGGCGACCGTCAAGCATGGCGGCGAGGACCTGCCTGTCATCGTCGGCGTGCCGATGGCGGGCGAGACGATCAATGGCGAGACCTTCGACGGCGAACGGAAAACAGCCATATTTCCCGGTGACTTGCCGAAGGATCCGGATTCACTTTTCGAGGCGCTTGAATCACATTCTGAGGGTGACGCCCCGCCGCTGCTGAACTTCGTGCGCTTCCGCCCGCCGCATATCGAGGAGACCGGCGGCGGCCTGAAACTTTCCGTGCCGCACATCAGACTGGACCGCGCGCTGCAATATCTCATCGGAGACCGGCTCGCATGAACGACCGCCCGCGCAAGCCCGCCGCCTTCTCCCTGCCGGACGACGCCGCCGCGAAGGACCCCGCGCGCAGCACGCCCCGCGCGCCCGCCGCCTTCGACGAGGCCGTGCGGCTGACGCCGGATGCGGAAGACCCGTTCATCGCCACCACCGCCGACCTGCCGGATCTCGTTCCGGCCGTCGCGGCGCCCCGCCCGCGCCGCCTTACGCTCGGCCGCATCGCCTTCGGCGCACTCGGCCTTCTCCTCTCGCTCGCCGTCGGCCTGTGGGTCGATGCGCTGATCCGCGATCTCTTCAGCCGCAACGACTGGCTCGGTTATCTCGCGATTGCCGCCGCCGCCATCGCCGCGGCAGCCCTTCTCGGCGTCGTGTTGCGCGAACTCGTCGGCCTGCGCCGTCTCGCCGCCGTGCAGGACCTCAAGCAGGATGTCACCGAGGCCGCATCGTCGCCGACCCCTTCGGTCGGTCGCGCCACCGTCGCCCGCCTCGTGCACCTCCTTGCCGCCCGCCCGCAGACGGCCCGCGGCCGGGCGCGGCTCGCCGAAACGGAGGGCGAGATCATCGACGCCGCCCATCTCATCGATCTCGCCGAACGGGAACTGATGGCGCCGCTCGACCGCGAGGCACGCGCGCTGATCCTCGGTTCCGCCAAGCGGGTCTCGATTGTCACGGCCGTCAGCCCGCGCGCCCTGGTCGATCTCGGCTATGTCGTCTACGAGAGCAGCCGGCTGGTGCGCGCCATGGCCGAGCTCTACGGCGGGCGGCCCGGCAAGATCGGCATGGTGCGGCTGATGCGCGATGTCATCGCCCACCTCGCCGTCACCGGCTCCATCGCCATGGGCGACAGCCTCGTGCAGCAGGTGCTCGGCCATGGCCTCGCCTCGAAACTCTCCGCCCGGCTCGGCGAAGGCGTCATCAACGGACTGATGACGGCGCGAATCGGCATCGCCGCCATGGATCTGTGCCGTCCGATGCCCTTCCGCGCGCTCAAGCGCCCCGGCATCGGCGATTTCATCGGCGACCTGACGCCGGGCAGCGCAGGCGGCCGCCGCGACGAGGCGTGACCGCAAGGCAACACCCCGGTTTTCCGGGGCGACGATCCCGGCAAATGATCGAGAGCAGGACGGCAGGAAACCGTCCATTAACCATTTTCGCGCAAATCTCATCGCACCAAAGCAGGCCGAATGGCCGTCGCCCATCAAGGATCGTTCATGTACCCGCGCACCTCTTTGATCGCCCGCGCCTCCGCAGCGGCCATCCTCGCAGCCACCACCTTCGCCGTCCCGGCCGCCGCCGGCTCGCGCGACAGGGCCTTCTTCGACCAGGTCTCGGGCAACTGGCAGGGCAAGGGCGAAATCGTCGCCGGCAAGTACAAGGGCACCAAGTTCAACTGCGACCTGACGGGTGACACCGCCGTCGCCAAGGATGCCGGCATCCAGCTCGACGGATTCTGCCGCGTCGGCGTCTTCAAGCAGCCGATGTCCGCGCTGATCACCAAGGCGGGCGGCACCTACAAGGGCAAGTTCCTCGACGGCGCGGCCGGCAAGGGTCTCGACATCACCTCGGGCCAGGTCGCCGGCAACAAGGTCGTCGTCGGCATCAACCGCCAGCGGCTGAACGGCGCGATGATCGCGCGCCTCGAAGGCGACAACAAGATGAACATCACCATTTCGGTGAAGGTCGAGAACAAGATGGTGCCGGTCATCGGCCTGTCGCTCGATCGCAATCTCGACGACATCGCCGTCGGTTCGATCAAGTAACCTGCCACCAGTCAGAGCCGGCGCCTGCCGGCTCGATGCCCGCAATGTCCGCATCGCCGAGCCAGTCCTCGACGGTGCGTCCCTCTACGTCCATGTCAGGCGCCACATCGGCAAGCGGCATCAGCACGAAACCGCGGCCCGTCATGCGCGGATGCGGCAGTTCCAGCCGGCCGCCGGCCTGCTCCACACCCTCATAGGTCAGAACGTCGATATCGATGGTGCGCGGCCCCCAGCGCTCCTTGCGCTCGCGCTTCATCTCACGCTCGATGCCGAGACAGGTATCGAGCAGCGCTTCGGGGGCAAGCGTGGTCTCGATCAAGGCACAGGCATTGAAGAACCAGTCCTGATCCGTCTTGCCCCATGGCGGCGTGCGGTAGAGCCGCGACACGGCAAGAACCCGGCAGTCCATCCTCGCGTCGAGCGCCTGCAAGGCATCGGCCATGGAGCGCACGGGATCGCCGATATTGCCGCCAAGACCGAGCGTCGCCCGGCGAAAAGGCTCAGACGGCATGATCGATCGTCACCTGGACATAATCCAGGACGCCGGGCACCGGCGCATTCGGCTTGCGCACGGTAATGCGGGCGCGGAAAATCTGCGGGAAGCGGGCGCAAAGCACGGTGGCGATCTCCTGCGCCAGCGCCTCGATGAGATAACGGCGCTGGCCGGTGACGATCTTCTCGATTTCCTGGAAGGCGACGCCGTAGTCGACGGTCGAATCGATGGAATCGTCCGAGAGCGGGCGCAACGGCCGCACGTCGAGTTCCGCATCGACGAAAAAGCGTTGCCCCAGGAACTCCTCGGCATCGTGAAGGCCGTGGCGGGCGAAGAAGGCGCAGTTCTTGAGCGTGATCGTGTAGGTGGTGGTCATCATCTGTTCCTGTCTGGCTGGCTGTCAGGCGCGCGCTTCGCGCGCCTTCACCGTGCGCCCCGCCGCGAGCATAGCATCCGCGACGGCAAGCGCATCCCTGTTGATTGCGACATCGTGCACCCGGAAGACGGCCGCCCCGGCGACGCGCAGCAGCGCCGTCGTCGCGCCCGTGCCGACGTCACGGTCCGCCGCCTCCCGGCCTGTCACCGCCCCGACGAAACGCTTGCGCGAGGTGCCTGCGAGGATGGGCAGTTCGAAACCGTAGAGCTCGCCGAAGCGCGCCATGAGTTCGAGATTTTCGTCCGTGTCCTTGGCAAAGCCGAAACCGGGATCGAGCACCATGGCCTCGCGCGCAACACCGGCCTTCCGGGCGATCTCCAGCGAACGGCCGAGGAAGAGATACTGGTCCTCGATGACGTCGGGCCGTTTCTCGCGGTCGCGGCCGGTATGCATGATGCAGAGCCCCGCCCCCGTTTCCGCCGCCACGCGGGCGATATCGGGCTCCCGCTGCAGGCCGTGCACATCGTTGACGATATGCGCGCCGGCGGCAACGGCGAGCCGCGCCGTCTCCGCACGATAGGTATCGACGGAGATGATGGCCCCGGTCGCGCCGGCAAGCGCCTCGATGACGGGAAGGATACGGTCCTGCTCCTCGGCGGCCGTCACCGGTGCGGCCCCGGGCCGCGTCGATTCCCCGCCGATATCGACGATCTCCGCGCCCTGCTCCAGACAGAGGATCGCCTCCGCCACCGCCGCGTCAGCGCTGTCGAAGCGGCCACCGTCGGAAAAGGAATCGGGCGTCACGTTGACGATCGCCATCAGGATGCCGCGTGGACCGAGCTCCAGATGCCGGCCGTGGGCAAGCGCCCAGCGGAAGGGATCGAACGGCGAGAACATGGCGGTTTCCTCCCGCGATTAACCAGTGCCCCGGATAGGGTGTTGCGCTCGCCGAGCCTATGCCCCAAGCTTAAGGGAAGTTCAACCGGCCCCTGCGGCCGGCACACCATCGGGAGGAACCCGATGGCGAAAGGAATGCCGAATAGATGACGACCATCGCTCGCCTGATGGCCTTTGCCGCCCTCGCCACCCTTGCCGTCCAGCCAGCCCGCGCCGAGACGATCACCTCCAAGAGTTTCTCCTATTTCTCCGTCGGTGGCCGTACGGCGGCGGAGCTCGACGAGGAGCTGTCGAAGCGCGGCCCCATGATGAAGCACAGTGGCTCCCGCCATCCGGGCGCCACACGCATCAAGTGGGGCGGCTCGGTGACCTATGTGCGCCACGGCAACCGCTGCGCCGTCGGCGAGGCGAAGGTGACGCTCTCCACCCAGATCATCCTGCCGCGCTGGAAGAACCGCAAGCGCGCCACGGCCTCCCTCGCCCTCATCTGGGATACGCTGTCGAGCGACATCAAGCGGCATGAGGAACGCCACGCGGAAATCGCGCGCAACCACGCCCGCGACCTGGAGCGCACGCTGAAGCGCCTGCGCCCTGAAGCCGATTGCGAACGCATGCAGGCGCGCGTCGACCGGACCACAGCCGATGCGGTGGCAAGGCACGATGCGGACCAGGCGCGCTTCGACCGCGTCGAATCCAAGAACTTCAACGACCGCATGATGCGCCTGCTGGTGCACCGCTTGAAGGACCGCGCCGAGTAAGACGCGCGGCAAGGCATGTATTTCCTGACAATCCTTTAATGGATTCGGACCGGCTCAAGCGCCGGACGGTGCCGCATGCGTAAAATAACTGGTGAATTCTAGCGATAGCGCAAATTCGCAAATCATCGTAATTTCATTTCAACAGTCAACGGGAAGACGATTTTCCTTCCCGAAGTTGCATGAAGCAATCTGTAACAGGTTCTCCTGGCGCGTCCCAATCGAAGCAGCAGGTGTCTCCTCCCTCTCCTGCCTGCGATGCGCCCTCCTGGCCTCGCTCGTCTTCAACGACCGGCGAGGCTCTTTTTTTGCCCATCTATTCTTGAGAAGACAGCGCGCCTTCGATTTTCTTCTTCAGGCGTGAAGAAGAGGTCGTATATTCGAGTGTCGTCCGCCCGCCGGGAAATGCGTTGCGGCGAATGGCCTGCGTCATCAGCGCCGCCTCATGGAAGCCGGACAGGATCAGCCGGAGCTTGCCGGGATAATGGCAGGCGTCGCCGATGGCGAAGACGCCGGGCTGCGAGGTCTGGAACCGTTCGGGATCGACGATGAAGGCGTCTTTCGTGCGGTCGAGCGGCCAGCCCGTGGCAGGGCCGGCCTCAAGGGCGGCCTCGCCCTCGCCCGGCACGAAGGTTCCAAGCCCCGTTGCGAGGACGACAACGCTGGCGCCGAGCTGCCCGCCACCGGACAAGGTCACCTTGAAGCGCCCGTCCGGCTGCTGGGCGAAGCCGGTCACGGTGGAGCGGAAGTGGAAGACGGGAGAAAACGGAGCGATCTGCTCCAGCAACCGGCCAGTCAGATCCAGCCCGTCGATCTTCGGGAAACCCGGCACGTCATAGATCGGCTTGTCGGGATAGAGCACGGCGCATTGGCCGCCCGCACGGTCGAGGCTGTCGACGAGCGTGCATTTCAGCCCGTAGAGGCCGAGCTGGAAGACAGAAAACAGCGCGACAGGCCCGGCGCCGATCACGACCACATCGGTATCGGCTCCGGCGTCCATGTCACGCTCCGTTTGCGGGTGATGTCAGGCCTGGCGTTCCGGCACGTGCACCACGAGCCCGTCGAGCGCATCCGACATCTTGATCTGACAGGAAAGGCGCGAGGTGGGGCGGACGTCGTAGGCGAAGTCCAGCATGTCCTCTTCCATCGCTTCCGGCGAGCCGACGGTGGCGCTCCAGGCGTCGGCGACATAGACATGACAGGTCGCGCAGGCGCAGGCGCCGCCGCATTCCGCCTCGATGCCGGGCACGGAATTGCGCACGGCATTTTCCATGACCGTGGAGCCGTTGGCGACATCCAGTTCGTGGCGCGTGCCGTCGAAGGCGACGATGGTGAGTTTGCTCATGATGGCTTCCGGATCCTCAGGGCTGCCCGAAGGGGCGAATGACTGGCCGGCGGAAGGTGCGGGATCCGCCGGTTTTCGGCGGACGTTTCCAACAAATCCCTTCCCCAGTCAACATCGCGCGCGCTGAGGCGCGCGCGCAGGTCCAGGCGCGCCATCGGCTTTGCCCGCCGCGCCAGCATCCGGGCGGCGGGATGCGACGATCAGCGGCAGAGCTTGAGGATGAAGTTTTCCGCCTCGACCACGGCGGCGGTCACGGCCGACAGGGCGATGGCATCGGCCGGGTTTTCCTCCAGCGCCGCTGCCGCCCTGGCGACACCGCCGGCGCCGACGGACTGGGCCGAGCCCTTGAGGCGATGGGCGACGGCGCCGCGTGCCGCGCCTTCGGCAGCCGCAAGTTCCCGCATGCTCTCGCGGGCCTGCCGGGCGAACATCTGCAGCACTTCCAGTCCGAGCGCCTTGTCGCCCATCGTCTGGCGGGCGAGATGTTCCAGATCGACCGGGCGCGCGCCGGAGGGCGCGATGCCGCCTGCATTGTCGGGCGCCTCGAATGCGATGTTGAGCGCTGCCATTTGCCGATATCCTTCTTTACGCGAGGTACGCTGTTTCGTTGTGATGCACGCAGACGCCCAAGCGGCGGGACTGTCATTCTGCGTTGCCGGCGCGCCTATCCGCTTAAAAGACGGCGCAAAATGGGCATGAATCGCAAACTATGGTTAACGGCTGAAAATTCGCCTTTTTCGCAAGTTTTCCATTGCGATACAGAATCGCTCGATTTTAACTTCCTGTTAAGTTTCGGCCGAAGGGAGATGGCAATCAATTGTGTGATACAGGCTAATGTGTCACTACGATACGACCGGATAGTCCCGGTGGATAAGCCGTGGGCGGAGATACACCCTTCCGCCATTTCGGGTTATCGAGCGAATTTGGAATGAACGGGGGCCCGGACGCTGTTTGCCATGAGGGTATGCAGCAAGACCGGCCACCAACCGGACGGTTCGAATGCGCCTGAGCAGCGGCAGCGCGTATGAAGCCCGATCCCGGACATGGTAACGAGGCGTAACCGCATGGCGACGAACAAGTCCACCGAGTCGATCGACGAAAAGGCCTTCCAGGCCCTCGAGGAAGCACTGAAGATCGACTTCGACGATCTGGTCCAGGACACGCCTCCCCGGAAGGAAAGCTCGGAGGCACGCGTGTCCGAACCGGCAAGCCGCAGCGCGACCAAGGTGCAGGAGAAGGCGGCCCACCAGGCGGCCTCCGGCGAAACCACGCGCAATCTCGCGCCCGAACCGGCGCCCAAGACCCCGACCTTCACCCCCGCCAACGACGCCTCGCGCAAGACGCCCGCCGCCATCCTCAAGTCGCTCGACATGCGCTCCTCGCGCGGTCCGATCCGCATGGCGATCCTCGCCTCCATTCTCTGGATCATCGGCGGCCTCGGCGTCGCCAACCTCCTGTACGCCCCGCAGATCTGGCAGATCCGCTCCATCGCCGACCTCGTCGCCCTGCCCGGCGCCATCGGCATGCTGGTCGCGATCCTCATGCCGATCATGCTGTTCTTCGCCTTCGCCATCATGATCGCGCGCGCCCATGAGCTGCGCAGCGCCGCCCGCTCGATGGCCGAAGTCGCGCTCCGCCTTTCCGAGCCGGAAACCGTCGCCACCGACCGCATCATGTCCGTCGGCCAGGCCGTGCGCCGCGAAGTCTCGGCCATGAACGAAGGCATCGAGCGCACCATCGCCCGCGCGACGGAACTCGAAACCCTCGTGCATTCGGAAGTCAACGCGCTGGAACGCAGCTATTCCGACAATGAAATGCGCGTGCGCACGCTCGTGCAGGAGCTCGGCTCCGAACGCGAAGCGATCGTCAGCCATGCCGAGCGCATCCGTTCGTCGATCTCCGGCGCCCATGAGCAGCTGAAGGACGAACTGGCCAGCGCCGGCGACAGCATCACCGCGCGCCTTGCCACCTCGGGCGAGGCCTTCGCCTCCATGCTCGACACGCGCGCCGCCATGCTGATGGAAAAGTCCGACAGCGCGACGCAGACGATCGGCGCCATGCTGTCCGCCCGCACCGACAGCCTGCTGTCGACGCTCAGCTCCTCGGGCCTCGCGCTCGCCAACGAGTTCGACAGCCGCCTCGACCAGCTGACGCAGAGCCTCGATTCCCGCGGCCGCGACCTGCTGCAGCAGTTCGAGACCCGCGCCTCCTCGCTCGACACCAACACCGAGAAGCTGAACGCCGCGCTGAACGAGCGCGCCAAGCAGCTGAACGAGACGCTGATCGCCCGCACCCGCGAGATCAGCGAGAGCCTGTCCATCGGCCAGCATGCGGTGACCAGCGGTCTCGACCACGTGCTGCAGTCGATGAATTCCGCGCTCGACGAAAAGGGCGCGCAGTTCCGCCAGAGCCTCAAGAACGCCGCCGACGACACCGTCATGGATCTCGACCTGCGCTCCGGCTTCTTCGACGAGCGCATGCAGGCGACCGTCGGCCAGATCGCCGGCGCCTTCGACCAGCGCGTGGAGGAATTCGCCCAGGCTTTCGACCAGCGCGCCGGCTCGCTCGACTCCAAGCTGATGGAAAGCCTCGCCCGCATCAACGAGACGGTCGCCAGCGGCCGCGAAGCCATCGACGGCATCCTGACGACCAGCATCGACCGCCTCGGCAACACGCTCACCGACCAGTCCTTCGCACTGGCGACGACCCTCGGCACCAGCCAGGAAGTCTTCGAGAGCGCCGTTTCCGGCCATGCCGATGCCATCAACAAGGCCATCACCGGCGCGCATGAACGCGTCGGCTCGGCCCTTTCGGACAAGTCCGCGGCCCTGCTCGGCGGCCTTGCCGACGTGCAGAACCGCATCGAGAGCGGTTTTGGCGCCCGTGCGGATGCGCTGGCCGAAAGCATTTCCGGCAGCGAGCGCCGCCTGACGGAAGCCCTCGACAACCGCGGCACCGCCATCGCCACCGATATCCAGGCCGCGCAGGCCCGCATGGAAGACGCCCTCGGCGCACGCGCCGACGAGATCACCTCGACCATCGCAGCCAGCCACAACCGCCTCGACGCCGCACTGACCGAGCGCACCGCCGCCCTCTCCTCCATGCTGAACGAGACCGGCAGCCAGCTCGAGCAGTCCGTCGGCACGGCCGCGAACCGCGTGGAGACCGCGCTGACCGGCGCCGCCCGCCAGATCGACGAGGTCATCACCGGCCGCACCGCGAACCTTGCCTCCGTGCTCTCCAACAGCGCCGGCTCCATGCAGACGGCCATCGATGCCGCCGCAGACCGCGTGGAAAACGTGCTCACCGAAGGCAGCCAGCAGCTTGGCGGCGTTCTGCACGGCCAGGCCGCCGAGTTCGCCGACGCCTTCTCCGGCCGCGCCGCCGAGATCGCCGAAGCCCTCTCCGGCCGCGCCTCGCAGCTTGCCGGCTCGCTCGTCTCCACCCATGAGCAGATCCGCGCCACGCTGGACGACCGCATCAACGCGATCAACGTGGCGATTTCCGAAGGCAGCAACCAGCTCACCGAAACGCTGAACGATCAGGCGACCAATATCGGCACCTCGATCGCCGCCAGCGCCGGCATGCTGGAAATGTCGCTGGAACAGCACGAAGAGAACCTGCGCCGCACCATCGACGGCAGCGCCTCCTTCTCGACCAGCGCCTGCGTGAAAGCGCCGGCGCCGTTGCCGAGCGCCTTGGCGAGACCTCGTCCAAGATCGCCGACGCCGCGACCCTCTTCGGCTCGCGCATGGAGCAGACGGTCGACAGCGTCGCCAGCCGCTTCGAGACCACCGGCAGCCGCCTGGAAGAGAACCTCGGCAAGCTGGAATCGCGCATCGAGCACAGCGTCGACAATGTCTCCGGCATCGTCGACACCGCCGCCGCCCGTATTTCCGACACCCTGTCCGAGCGCCTTTCGGATCTCGACCGGGTCGGCAGCGATGTATCGCTGCGCGTCTCCGACGCCCTCTCCCGCCCGATCGCCGAAGTCGACCGCATCGGCGACGAGACGACGGCCCGCATCGCCGCGGCTCTTGCCGGCCGCGTCGGCGATATCGAGCGCGTCAGCGCCTCGGCCGCCGATCGTATCGAAGGCGCGCTTTCCGGCCGTATCGGCGATATCGAGCGCGTCAGCGCCGACGCCGCCGACCGCATCGAGGGTGCCCTTTCCGGCCGCCTCAACGACATCGAACGCGTCACCGGTGCCGCCGCCGAGCGTATCGACGGTACGCTTGCAAGCCGCGCCAGCGAGATCGAGCGCGTGGCCGGCGAAGCCGCAGCCCGCATCGACGGCGCCCTTGCCGAACGCGCGGGCCAGATCCTGCGCGTCACCGGTGAAGCCGCCGAACGCATCGACGGCGCCCTCGCCGAACGTGCGGGCCAGATCCTGCGCGTCACCGGCGAAGCCGCCGAGCGCATCGACGGCACGCTGGCGAACCGCGCCGGCGATATCGAGCGCGTATCCAACGAAGCGGCCGAACGCATTGCCGCGACCATCGACGAGAAGACCGGCCGCATCGAGGAACGCCTCGGCACGATGGACCGTGCCCTCACCATCGGCCTCGACAGCGTCAACCGCACCATCGACGGCAAGGCCGCCGGCCTTGCCCAGACACTGCGCGAAGCCGTGACGCAGGCCGCCCAGGACATGGACGCCGAAGCGATCCGCTCGGCCCAGTCGCTGGCCAAGACCGGCGAGGAATTCGCAAGCCTCTCCTCCTCGCTGCGTGGCGCGGTCTCCCGCGCGGCGCAGGATATGGGCCTCGAGGCGCAGCGCGCCGCCGAGACCATCGCCAAGACCGGCGAGGACTTTGCCGAGAACCTGTCGGCCCGCAACGAAGCCTTCACCCGCGCCGTCGAGGAGACCACCACCTCCGCCGCCGCCCGCTTCGCCGAAACCGAAAACCGCCTCGCGAGCCAGGCGCAGTCGCTGCGCGCAGGCCTCGGCGATGTCGAAAAGGCCCTGGAAGCGCGTGGCGCCTCCATCCGCTCGACGCTCGACGACCGCACGCGTGAGCTCAACTCCATGCTGGCAAGCCGCACGGAAGAGCTGTCGCGCCTCATCAACGAGGAAGCCCGTCCGGTCATCGACGACTACGCCGCCGTTGGCCGCGAAGCTGCCGAGCGCATCACCGGCGTCGCCCGCGAAAGCGCCGAACGCCTGCGCAACGAGAATGCCGCGCTGATCAACGCGATCTCCGCCCGCACGGCCGACACGCTCGCCGCCATCAGCAACCGCACGGAAGAAGCGGCCGGCGCGATGCGCCAGATCGAAAGCGGCCTGCAGGCCAATGTCGAAAGCCTCATCGCCCGCCTTTCGGAAAGCAACGGCGCGATCGCCGGCATCGTCGACGCGGCGAGCCAGACGCTCGGCGCCATCGACGGCCGCCTGACGACCACGGCCGAGCGCTTCTCCACCTCCGCCGAGCGCGCCTCGGACATGGTGGCGACGACCTCGCGCCTGCTCGAAGGCAAGGTCGACCGCCTCTCCGACATTTCCGCCGGCACGCTCTCACAGATCGGCGGCATCGTTGGACGCTTCGAGGATCACTCCAAGATCCTGTCGCAGGCATCCGATCTTCTCGCCGCCGCGCAATCGAACCTCGTCTCGACGCTGGAAGAGCGTCAGGACGCGCTGCGCTCGCTCTCCATCGGCCTCGTCCAGCGGTCGGAAGAGATCGAGAAGACCATGCAGTCGCTCGAAGGCATGGTGGAAGGCGCGTTCAGCCGCGCCGAGGAACGCTCGAACCTGATCGCCGGCAATCTGCGCGGCGGCATCCAGAGCTCCTTCAACGAAGTCGGCCGCATCCTCGGCGAAACCGAGAAGCGCGCCGAGGCCGCCGCAACCACGTTGCGCGACTCGCTGGTCAAGGCCGGCGAGGAAGCAGGCCAGTCCGTCGAAGGCGCCTTCACCCGCGCCGAAGAGCGGACGAAGGAAGTGGCCAGCCGTCTGCGCGGCAGCGTCGGCGCCTCGCTGTCGGATGTCGACCGCCTGCTCAGCGAATCCGGCAAGAAGTCCGAAGCCGCCACGACGGTCATGCGCGAAGCGATGCGCGAAGCCGTCGAGGAAGCCATCGGCAAGTTCTCCGGCGCAACGGAGGAAATCCGCCGCGCCGCCAGCGAAATCCGCAAGGAGCTCGACCAGACCCGCGGCGAACTGAAGCGCAGCGCCTTCGACCTGCCGGAAGAAGCCAAGGAAAACGCCGCCCAGATGCGTCGCGCCGTCAGCGAGCAGATCAAGGCCCTGCAGGATCTTTCCGACATCATCGGCAAGTCTTCCTCCGCGCTGGAAGTCTCGCGCCCCACAGCCCAGCCGGCCGCCGTGCAGACCGCCCAGGTGGTTCAGACGGCCCAGCCGGTGCAGCAGCAGACCCGCGTCGAACCCCGCCGCGAGGAGCCGGCCCCGTTGCGTGGCAGCCTCGGCCTCGAACGCGCGGCAGCGGCCACCGTGCCGCAGCGCGCGCAGCCCCTGCCCGCCGAGACCGACGCCAAGACGGCCGGTGAAGGCGGCTGGATGCGCGATCTCCTGCGCGGCGCCGTCTCGCGTGAGGAAGCCCAGTTCGGCCAGCCGCGCGGCGAAGGCCAGGCCGCCCGTCCGGCGGACAACCGCAACCCGCGCCATGTGGTGGAATCGCTCAACTCGCTGTCGGTCGATATCGCCCGCGCCATCGACCACGATGCCTCGGTCGATTTGTGGCGGCGCTACCAGCGTGGCGAGCGCGATGTCTTCACGCGCCGTCTCTACACGCTGAAGGGCCAGCAGACCTTCGACGAGATCAAGCGCAAGTACGAGCGCGAGCCGGAGTTCCGCACCGCGGTCGACCGCTATATCTCGGACTTCGAGAAACTGCTCGCCGACGTCGCCCGCAACGACCGCGACAAGGTGATGACGCAGACCTACCTCACGTCGGACACCGGCAAGGTCTACACCATGCTGGCCCATGCCGCCGGCCGCTTCAGCTAAGCGGACCTGCTATAGAAATGACGCGGCGGCCGCCCATCGGGCGGCCGTCTGCTTTTGGCGCCCCCACCTGCCCGCCGCCGCCATCTGCGGCCTTGAGTTGGGGCTCCTCTTTCTCCCAGTGGTGAAGAATGCTCGGGCATGACTGTCGGGCGCACCGCCCATCACCCACTTTTGAACGGCTGCAACCTTAAAATCCGTCGCCGCACGCTCTATATGCCGTTGGAACCGTCGTACGACGCATGGGGAAGAGGAAAATATGATTTTGATACAGGGATTTGGCCGCGCGCTGGCAATGCTTGCGATGGCGCTGGTGGTGATGATGACGGTGGTGGACGTGGCGGAAGCCCGTCGCGCCGGCGGCGGCTTCGGCAGCCGCGGCACCCGCACCTTCTCCACGCCCTCGACCACGCGCACCGCGCCGACGGACGCCCAGCCCATCGACCGCACCATGACGCGCCAGCAGTCGGCCCAGCCCTCGGCGAGCCGCAACACCACCGCCAACACTCCGCGCCCCGGCCTCTTCAACGGCTTCGGCGGCCGGCTTCTCGGCGGGCTGATGCTCGGCGGTCTCGTCGGCATGCTGCTCGGCTATGGGCTCGGCGGCGGCATCGGCTTCCTCGGCCTCATCCTGCAGGTCCTGCTGATCGCCGGTCTCTTCATGATGCTGCGCCGGATGTTCGCCCAGAAGGGTGCACCTGCCTATGCCGGCTCGGGCGCCCAGCGCAGCGCCTACCAGAACGGTGGTTCGGACTTTGAAATCCCGCGCATCGGCGGCGGCAGCCGGCAGGCTGCACCCCAGCCGAAATCCGGCGACGAGATCGGCGTCAAGCAAGAGGACCTCGACCAGTTCGAAGGCATGCTGAAGGAATTGCAGACGGCCTATGCCGCCGAGGATTTCCGCACGCTGCGCCAGATCACCACGCCGGAAGCCATGTCGTATCTCGCCGAGGAAATCGGCGACAATGCCACGCAGGGCCTGAAGAACGAGGTGCGCGACATCCATCTCGTGGAGGGCGATGTCGCCGAAGCCTGGCGCGAGGGCACGGACGAATATGCCACGGTCGCGATGCGCTACGAGAGCATCGACGTGATGCGGGACCGCACGAGCGGTCGCGTGGTCTCCGGCGATCCCGACAACCTCACGGAAGCCGTCGAAATCTGGACCTTCGTGCGCCGCAATGGCGGCGACTGGAAGGTCTCGGCCATCCAAGGCGTCGAAGCCGCCTGAGGCTCCAAGGCATGCGCCGCCGATGTGGCGCATGCCTCCATCCGGTCCCTGCATATAGGCGAACGGACGGATGACGAGGGTTTTCCCCCGTCACGCAATCAGCACATTTTACGGAAAAGCAACCATTGCCCTTCGCCCCGCATGCGGAGTGAACGTCGCAGCAACGGAATGAAACGCGCTCCGTACGGAACGGTCCGATCAGATCGACTTCAGCGTCCAGCCGACGATATCGGCCGTCACGGTGGCGAAGGCCGCATCCAGCCCCTTCACGAAGGCAACGCTGCCCGTGCCGCGCACCGGCACCGACGCGCGGAAGACCTTCTGCGCCCGCACCGTGCCGTTGCGGTCGTTGAGCAGCTTGGCAGAAATCTCGACGACGGCCGTGTCCGCGCCCGAGGTCTGCACCTCGAAGGAGCGGATATCGGTGACGATCTGGTAGTCGATCGCCAGTCCCTGCCCCGGCGTGCCGACGCCGCCGATGCGGCCGGTGTTCTCGAACGCCTGGACGAGCTTGGACTGCACCATCTTGCTGAGGCTGTCGCTCCATTGCGCCTGGGCGAGATACTGGATTTCCGAGGGCGACGGGCGGATGACGATCTGCTCGCTGTCGAGCGCCTTCAGCGCCGAAGGCTGCGGCACGAGAATCTGCCGACTCTTGGCGACCGGTCCCTCGATGGCCGTGACGGCCGAAAGGCTGAACGTATCGTTCTTCGCCGGACCGCTGCCGCAGGCGGCAAGCGTTGCCGCCAGAACGGCGACGAGCGCGGCCCGTGCCGCAGTCCCGCTCCGCAACAACTCCATACCCGATACCGTCATTTCATCCTCGAACCCTGATACATGCTGTGTAGCAGTGGGACAGCATGCTGTCACGGCTGCGCGAACGGACAAATCGTGTCCGAACCATCCGGGTTCGCCATTGTGGGGATAGCGCCACACTTTCCGCCTGCGCCTCAGCGGCGCGTGCGGCCGTCATACTGCTTGACCGTCTCGCCGCCGAAGAGCAGGCGCTGCGGATTGCGCTCGAAGCCGGAAATCGCGCTGTCGAGATTCTGGATCGTGCGGCGCGTATCCAGGACGAGCGCCTCGACATCGCGCAGGCCCGAGCCGGAGAAGCGCTGCAACCCGTCCGCGATGGGACCGATGCGGCCATTCAGCGTGTCGGCCGCCTGCTTGATCGATTGCAGCGTCGCCTTGGCTTCCGCGAAGAGCGATTCGGAATCGCCCTCGCCCAGGAATCCGTCGAGCTTGGCCAGCACGCCGTCGACACGGGTGGACGCAGCGTTCAGCTTGCCCGTCATCTGCTGCACGTCGGTGATGATCTGGTCGATATCCTTCTCGCGCGAACCGATGCGGTTGGCAACGCCCGTGACGGAGGCGATGGCCTTGCGCGCATCGGCCGAAGCGACGGAGATGTTGTCCACGGCGCCGCTGACCTTCTGCGGGTCGACGGCGGCGATCAGGCCGTCCACCTTGTCGAGGCTGGCGGTCGCACGCTTGCCGAAGCTGTCGAAGGTCTCGGCGGTCTTGCGGAAGCCTTCCATCGTCGCCTTCACGTCGCCGGACGCGTCCGCGATGTCCTTGCTGACCTTGTCGACATTGCCGACGAAGTCCTCGACCTTTTTCGGATCGACCGCCTTGATGAGCGAATCGACCGAGGCGAGCGTCGAATCCAGCCGGCCGGAAAGGTTCTTGAAGGTGGTGGAAAGTTCGCCGACGCTCTGCAGGAACTCATCGATATTCTCGCCGTTTCGGGCGAGCGAGCCCGAGAACTGCTCGGCATTGCGGATCGTGTTGGTCAGCGGCCCCCGCGCATCGGCGACGAAGCCCTGGATATCGGTGATGGCGGTGTCGGCGCGCTTGAGGATCTTGTCGGCGGTGGACAGGATGTTCGTCACGCTCGACTGCTCGGCCGTGAGCGTCGCGATGGTCTCGTTGTCGAAGGCCTCGCGCAGGATGTTCGGATCCGCCGGATTGCCGCCGCCGAGCTCGATATAGGCCGCGCCCGTCAGGCCCTGCACTTCCAGCACGGCCTGGGTGTTCTGCTTGACCGGCGCGCCGGTGGAGACCTCGGTCATCGCAATGGAAAACTTCGGATCCTTCTTGTCGATGGCGAGGCTGCGCACGGAGCCGACGGGAATGCCGTTGAAGCGCACGGGCGAGCCGACGGAAAGACCGTTGGCCGAGCCTGGAATGCGGATCGCCAGTTGCGCCATCTCGCCGCCGCGGCCGTATTGCGACATCCAGTAAACGAAGACGAAGGCAGCCGCCATGACCAGAACGGTGAAGAAGCCGACGAGGGCGTAGTTGGCTTTCGTTTCCATGCTTCAGGCTATCCTGCTCGCAGTTCCAACAGCCGGGGCCGCGCGGCGCCCGGACATCCTTCACGTGTTGCGCACGATCGATCGCGCGCGCTTGCCCCGGAAATAGGACTGCACCCACGGATCGTCAAAGGCCAGCATGTCCTCGATCGTGCCTTCGACCAGAACCCTCTTCTGCCCGAGAACGGCGATGCGGTCGCACACCGAAAACAGGCTGTCGAGGTCGTGAGTCACCATATACACGGTCAATCCCAGGGTGTCGCGCAGTTTGGCGATCAGCTCGTCGAATTCCGCCGCGCCGATCGGGTCGAGACCCGAGGTCGGCTCGTCGAGGAAGACCAGCGCCGGATCGAGCGCAAGCGCGCGCGCCAGCGCCGCGCGCTTGATCATGCCGCCCGAAAGCTCGGACGGGAACTTGTTCGCCGCTTCCGGCGCGAGGCCGACCAGCTCGATCTTGAGGCGCGCCAGCTCGTCCATCATCGCCTGCGGCAGGTCGAGATATTCGCGCATCGGCACCTGGATGTTCTCCTTCACCGTCAGCGAGGAGAACAGCGCGCCGTGCTGGAAGAGCACGCCGAGCTTCATGTCGAGGGCAAGGCGCTCGGCCTCCGTGGCCTTGTCGAAATCCGTGCCGAAGATGCGGATATTGCCGGAACGGCGCGGCAGGAGGCGCAGCACCGTGCGCATCAGCACCGACTTGCCGGTGCCGGACGCGCCGACGAAGCCGAGGATCTCGCCGCGATAGATGTCGAGGTTGAGCTTGTCGAGCACGACATTGCTGCCGAAAGCCACGGTCAGATCCTTGACCGAGAGCACAACCCCATCCTGTTTTGCCGAAGCCGAATCCATCTGCATCCCTAGAAATCGATTGCGGCGTAGAACATGGCGAAGAGGCCGTCGACAAGGATGACGACGAAGATCGACTTCACCACGGCGGCGGTAACGTGGCGGCCGAGCGATTCGGCGCTGCCGCCCACCTTCAGGCCCTCCACGGAGGCGACGATGCCGATGATCAGCGCCATGAACGGCGCCTTGATCATGCCGGAGACCACCGTCGACAGGTCGATGGCTTCGCGCAGGCGCGACTGGAACGTATCGAGCGTGATGCCGGAATAGGACCAGGCGACGAAGGCGGCCCCGCCGAGCGCGGCGAAATTGGCGAGGATCGTCAGCAGCGGCAGCGCCACCGTCAGCGCCACGAGGCGCGGGAAGACGAGCACGCCGATGGGGCTGAGGCCCATGACCTTCAGGGCGTCGATCTCCTCGCGCATCTTCATCGAGCCGATCTCGGCGGTGATCGCGCTGCCAGAGCGGCCGGCGATCATGATGGCGGTGAGCAGCACGCCGACCTCGCGAAGCTGCAGAATGCCGACCAGGTCGACGACGAAGACTTCCGCGCCGAAATAGCGAAGCTGGAACGCGCCCTGCTGAGCGATGATCGCGCCGATGAGGAAGGACATCAAAAGGATGATCGGCACGGCGCGCACGCCCATGTGGTCGATCTGGTGCACGATGGCGGCCGGCGAGACGCCGCTGCGGCGGCCGAGCTTCAATTGCGCGCCGCGCACCGCCGAACCGAGGATGAACATGGCGGCGACGGCATCGTCCCAAACATCCACCATGACGCGGCCGATGGGCGCGAAGGTGCGTTCGAAGCGCGAGACGGGCGGACCTTTTTCCTCGCGCGGCTCGGCGAGCTTTTCCGGCAGCGCGGTGACGAGATCGGCATAGCGCGCGCCCTCACGGTCGGAAACGCTGACATCCGCGCCGCCGGCCTGCCGCTCGGTGATCGCCCGGCGCAGCAGCCACGCGCCGGCCGTGTCCATCTCGCTCACGCCGCTGAGATCGATTTCGAGCGGGCCGTCCTTGCCGGCGGCAATCTCGGCGAGGCGCTTGCTGGCGGCGACGGCGGTCGTGTTCACCCAGTGACCGGAGAGACGCCAGATCTCCCCGCCCTTGCCCGGCAGGCTTTCGGTCGCGATTTCGGCTGTGGGGCTGGCGGGGGCGGTCAAGTCTCTTGCATCTTCCCGTGCTTGGGACAACATGCGCCCTGTCTTACCGGCTCGCCGGCCGTCTGTCACCGAACGAACGGCCAAAAGCCGCCTCCCGCCTCGAAAATTTCGGGGCCAGTCAGGATCGATCCCATGCGCCGCACGCTCCTCGCCATCACCGAAAGCTTCCCGATTGCCGGGGCCTTCACCATTTCGCGGGGCGCGAAGACGACGGCCGAGGTGGTGACCTGCACGATCGGCGGTTCGGGCCTTATCGGCCGTGGTGAATGCGTGCCCTATGCCCGCTACGGCGAATCGGTGCCGGGCGTGCTCGCCGCTATCGAGGCAATGCGCGGCGCCATCGAAGACGGCATGGGCCGCGAGGACCTTGCCCGGGAAATGCCGGCGGGCGCGGCGCGCAATGCACTGGACTGCGCGCTCTGGGACCTCGAGGCCAAGCTCTCCGGCGTGCCGACCTGGCAGGTCGTCAACAACGAAGCCCCGCAGCAGCTCGCCACCGCCTATACGCTCTCGCTCGGTGAGCCGGAGGCGATGCAGCGGCAGGCGGCGGACAATGCCTGGCGGCCACTGCTGAAGGTGAAGGTCGGCACGGCGGACGATGCCGCGCGCATCCGCGCCGTGCGCGCCGGCGCGCCCGACAGCGCCATCATCCTCGACGCCAACGAGGGCTGGACGGCGGAGAACCTCGCCTATCATTTCGACCTCTGCGCCGAAGCGCGCATCGCCCTCGTCGAACAGCCGCTCCCGGCCGGAAACGATTCGGCGCTGCGCGACCATCGACGCCCCATTCCGGTCTGCGCCGACGAAAGCGTGCACCGCACGGAGGATGTGGCAGGGCTTGCCGACCGCTACGACGCGATCAACATCAAGCTCGACAAGGCCGGCGGGCTGACCGAGGCCCTGGCGCTGCGCGAGGCCGCGCGGGAGAACGGCCTGAAGATCATGGTCGGCTGCATGGTCGGCACCTCTCTCGGCATGGCGCCCGCCGTGCTCCTGGCGCAGGGCGCCGATTTCGTCGATCTCGACGGCCCGCTGCTGCTTGCCCGCGACCGCGAGCCCGGCCTTCGCTACGAGGGCTCGACCGTCTATCCGCCCGAAGCCGCGCTCTGGGGCTGAGGACCTGCCGGCGGGGCGACGAACCGCCCTGCGATGATGCAGACGAGACCCGCCACGGCAACGATCGTCATCAGATAGAAGCCTGCGACGCCATACCAGTTATAGGCATAGCCGGAGACGAAGGTGGCCGCCGCCGTGAAGATGCCGGTATAGAAGAAATAGAGCCCCTGCGCGGCCGCTTCCTGCTCCTCCGCGACCCGCTCCACGAGACGGCTCTGCACGCTGATATGCATGATCGCAAAGGTGAAGGCGTGCAGGCATTGCAGCGCGAAGTAACCACCGAAGCCCATCTCCATCGGAAAGAGGATCCAGCGTCCGACCGCGACCAGCGAGCCGAAAATCATCATCGACCAGACACTGAACCGGCGGCGAAGCTGGACGGCAAAGGCGAAGAGGATCACCTCGGCCAGCACCCCGGCGCTCCAGAAAATGCCGACATCCGTGCCGCTGAAGCCTAGCTTCTGCCAGTGGATGACCGAGAAGGCGTAGTACATGGCGTGGCTGGCGCTGACGAGCGATGCGCCGATGAGCATGAGCTGCACGTCGCGCTGGCGGAGCGAGCCGTCCGACGGCATCGTGGCGATGGCGGTGATCGGCGACGGCCGGCGCGGCTTGCCGATCTTCGGCACGATCAGCGCGCCGAGCACCGTCAGGAGGAAGGCGACCGCCATGGCCGGCAGCACCATCGCCCCGCCGTACAATCCGGCGAGCCAGCCGCCGGTCATGGTCGAGACGATGAAGGCGAGTGAACCCCATAGCCGCATCTTGCCATAGTCGAAATTCCAGCGGCGCACGCCGGAGAGCGCGATGGCGTCGGTGATCGGAAGATAGGGCGAATAGACCGCGCCCTGCAGCGTATAGAGCAGCAGCACCGGCCAGAAGGACCCCGTTGCGAAGAGCGCCAGCGCCGTCGCCAGCGACAGCAGGCCAGACCAGAGCAGCACGACCGCGCGCTCGCCGATCCGGTCAGCGAGGATGCCGGCCAGCGGCGCGGTGAAGACGCGCACGAACATCGGCAGGGCCAGCACGATACCGATCTGGGAATCGTTCATCGAGAGCGTTTCGAGCCAGACCGGAAAGAACGGCAGCGCAATGCCGTTCACCATCATCGGCGCGCAGAAAACGAGGGCGATGCGCGCGGCGAAGAACGGCGGCGCGCCTGAAGTCACGGAGAACCCGGAAGGGGCAGTCATTGGCGGGGAACCTGCTTTGGAACGCTCCCGGCTCTAGCACGGCGATGTACGTACGCCAATGCGCTATTTCTGCCGGGGGATCGCTGTCCCTGCTGCGCGAACGCCGCGCTGCCCTCCAAGCGCTAGGCGGCTTCGACGCCCACCGGCGTGCGCGCCTCGATTGCCGGCATCTGCCGCGAGACCGGCAGCACCTCGGCCGGAACCGAGGCGAGCTTCTGCCAGGTGATCAGCTCCATCTCGCCATCGTGGTGTTCGGCAATGGCCGTGCAGCTTTCCACCCAGTCGCCGCTGTTGATGTAGCGGATGCCGTCGATCTCCGTGATGACGGCGTGGTGAATGTGGCCGCAGATGACGCCGTCGGCATTGTTGCGCCGCGCTTCCTCGGCAACGACACGCTGGAACTCGCCGATGAAGTTCACGGCCGACTTCACCTGCTGCTTGGCCCAGGCGGAGAAGGACCAATAGGGCAGACCGAGCTTGCGGCGGATGGCGGCGAAGACGACGTTGATGGCGATGGCCGCGTCATAGGCCCAGTCGCCGAGATAGGCGACGACGCGGGCGTGGCGCACCACGACGTCGAACTCGTCGCCGTGCAGCACGAGATAGCGCTTGCCGTCCGCCGCCTCGTGGATGATGCGCTCGGCGACTTCGACGCCGCCGAAATGCGTGCCGGGGAAATCGCGCGCGAACTCGTCGTGGTTGCCGGGGATGAAGATCACCCGGCAGCCCTTGCGCGCCTTGCGCAGGATCTTCTGGATCACATCGTTGTGCGCCTGCGGCCAGTACCAGCTGCGGCGCAGCTGCCAGCCGTCGATGATGTCGCCGACGAGCACGATGGTCTCGGCTTCATGATGCCGCAGGAAGTCGATGAGGAAGTCCGCCTTGGCCGCCTTGGAGCCCAGATGCACATCCGAAATGAACAGCGTGCGGAAGTGGCGGACATTGGGATCGACGGGGGTCACGGTCATGTCTTTGGTCTCCGGGTGGCCGGCCGCCGCGATCATCGTCATGACGGGCGGCTTTGGTTCCGTTGAAAACCAGACTCCTGTTTCAAATTGATGACACACCTATGCATTTTCCGTCCGCAAATAGGCATTGCGCGCGCGGACGATTGCGGCTTTATGGAAGGTTCCGAAAACTTCGCGTCGCGGCGGTTTCGTGCCACGAATAGCCGCAACGAAAACAGCATATGGCAGGGAGCATCATGAGCACGGGTGATAAATCGAGGACGCAGAACGGCCCCGTAAGCGGCGATATCGACCAGCAGGCCCTCTTCTTCCACCGCCACCCCCGCCCGGGCAAGGTGGCCATCGCGGCGACCAAGCAGCTGGTGAACCAGCGCGACCTGGCCCTGGCCTACTCGCCCGGCGTGGCGGCGGCCTGCGAGGAAATCGTGGCCGACCCGGCCAATGCCTTCCGCTACACCTCGCGCGGCAATCTGGTGGCCGTGATCTCCAACGGCACCGCCGTGCTGGGCCTGGGCGATATCGGCCCGCTGGCCTCCAAGCCGGTGATGGAAGGCAAGGGCGTGCTGTTCAAGAAGTTCGCCGGCATCGACGTCTTCGACCTCGAGATCGACGAGAAGCACGACCTGGACAAGCTGGTCGACGTGATCGCCGCGCTGGAGCCCACCTTCGGCGGCATCAACCTCGAGGACATCAAGGCCCCGGACTGCTTCTACGTGGAGCGCGAGCTGCGCAAGCGCATGAAGATCCCGGTCTTCCACGATGACCAGCATGGCACGGCCATCATCAGCGCCGCCGCCCTGCTCAACGGTCTGGAGCTGGTGGGCAAGGACATCGGCCAGGTCAAGCTGGTGGCCTCGGGCGCCGGCGCCGCGGCCATCGCCTGCCTGAACCTGCTGCTCAAGCTGGGCCTGCCGCGCGAGAACATCTATGTGACCGACCTGGCCGGTGTGGTGTATGAAGGCCGCACCGAGCTGATGGACCCGGACAAGGCCCTGTTCGCCCAGAAGACCGAGGCCCGCAGCCTGCGCGAGGTGATCGCCGGCGCCGACGTGTTCCTGGGCCTGTCGGCCGGTGGCGTGCTCAAGGCGGACATGGTGGCCAGCATGGCCGCCAAGCCCCTGATCTTCGCCCTGGCCAACCCCACGCCCGAGATCCTGCCCGAAGAAGTCAAGGCGGTGCGCGCCGACGCCATCATGGCCACCGGTCGCTCGGACTATCCCAACCAGGTCAACAACGTCCTGTGCTTCCCCTACATCTTCCGCGGCGCGCTCGATTGCGGCGCGACCAAGATCACGGAAGCCATGAAGCTGGCCTGCGTGCGCGAGATCGCCGCCCTGGCCAAGGCCGAGACCAGCGACGAGGTGGCTGCCGCCTATGCCGGGCAAGACCTGGCCTTCGGCCCTGACTACCTGATTCCCAAGCCCTTCGATGCGCGCCTGATCCTGCGCATCGCGCCGGCCGTGGCCCAGGCCGCCGCCGAGTCCGGCGTGGCCACGCGGCCCATCCAGGATCTGGAGGCCTACCGCCAGGAACTCTCGCGCTTTGTTTACCAGACCGGCATGTTCATGCGGCCGGTGTTTGCCGCCGCCAAGGCCAAGCCCGCGCGTGTGATCTACGCCGAGGGCGAGGACGAGCGCGTGCTGCGCGCGGTGCAGGTGGCCCTGGACGAAGGCCTGGCCCGGCCCACCCTGATCGGCCGGCCCGAGGTCATCGAGACGCGCCTGAAGCGTTACGGCCTGCGCGTGCGCCCGCATGTCGATTTCGAGGTGGTGAACCCCGACGACGACCCGCGCTACCGCGATTATGTCGATGACTACCTGCGCATCGTCGGCCGCAAGGGCGTGAACCCCGAGGCGGCCCGCACGATCGTGCGCACGAACCAGACGGTCATCGGCGCGCTCGCTGTCCGGCGCGGTGAAGCCGATGCGCTGATCTGCGGCGTGGAAGGCCGCTATGCCCGTCACCTGCGCGACGTCAGCCAGATCATCGGCAAGAAGCCCGGCGTGCTCGATTTCTCCGGCCTCAGCCTGCTGATCTCGCAGCGCGGCGCGACCTTCTTCACCGACACCTATGTCACCATCGACCCGACGGCCGAGGAAGTGGCGGAAATGACGGTCATGGCCGCCGCGGAAATCCGCCGCTTCGGCATCACGCCCCGCGCCGCCCTCGTCTCGCATTCGAACTTCGGTTCGCGCGATTCCGAAGGCGCCTCCAAGATGCGCCGCGCCATGGACATGGTGCGCGAGATCGATCCGACGCTGGAAGCGGACGGCGAAATGCACGGCGACGCCGCCATTTCCGAAGCGCTGCGCCAGCGCGTCATGCCCGATTCGACGCTTTCGGGCGAAGCCAACCTGCTGGTCTTCCCGAACCTCGACGCCGCCAACATCACGCTTGGCGTGGTCAAGACCATGACGGACAGCCTGCATGTCGGCCCGATCCTGCTCGGCGCCGCCCTGCCCGCCCATATCCTGTCACCGTCCGCCACCTCGCGCGGCGTCGTCAACATGGCCGCGCTCGCCGTGGTGGAAGCCTCCTACCCCGCCTGATCCGGGCGTGACCGGAATCCGGAACGGCCGCCCCTCGGGCGGCCGTTTTTCATTGCGCCGGAAGCGCCAGCCGGCGCGTGATGCCGATCGCCTCCAGGAACGGCTCGTCGTGGCTCACCACCAGCAATGCGCCGTCATAGGCCCGAAGACCGGCCTCCACCGCCTCGATGGCGTCGATATCGAGATGGTTCGTCGGCTCGTCCAGGATGAGCAGCGCCGGCGGCCGTGGGCCGCCCAGCACCGCAGCCAGACCCGCACGCAGCAATTGTCCGCCGCTGAGACTGCCGGCGATCTACAGGGCCGCATCCGCCCGGAACATGAAGCGCGCCAACGCCGCGCGGCAGGCGTTTTCGTCCGCCTCGGGGTTGATCCGCCGGAAATTGTCGCGGATCGACAGCGCAGGATCGAGCAGGCTGACCTTCTGGTCGAGCACGGCGACCTCCGTCGCCAGCCGCACGCTGCCCGCCCATGGCTGCATCTGCCCGGTGACGAGCGCCAGAAGGGTCGTCTTGCCCGAACCGTTCGGCCCCGTCACCGCCACCCGCTCCGGACCGGTAATGGCGAAGGAAAGGTCGCGGATAACCGGCCGTTCCGGGCGGTAGCCGGCCGTCACACCCTCCATGCGAAGCACCATCTTGCTCGCAGGAAGATGCGTCGGCGGCACGCAAACGCTGAGCGGCTGCAGGACCTCGATCCTTTCGCGCGCCGCCGCGATATCCTCGGCCGCCTGCGCCTGCCGGCTTTCGGCCAGCCGGGCATTCGCCCCGCCCGTCAGTTCGCTGCGCTCCTTCATCGCGCCCAGCATGATGCGCGGAATGTCGCCGCGGGCCTTTTTGCGGCGGCCGGCGCTGTCCTTCCGCGCCTTTCGCTCGGCAATCGTCTGCATAGTGCGCGCCACCGTGTCGGCGTGCTTTTCCGCGTCCGCGAGGTCGCGGTGAGCGGCGGAAAGTTCCAGCGCCTTGCGGGCGCGATAGGCGCTCCAGTTGCCGCCATAGCGGGTTGCGCCCAGCGTCGTCAGTTCGACGATGGCCTCCATCGTCTCCAGCAGCTCGCGGTCGTGGCTGACGACGATGGCGCCGGCGCGCCAGCCGGCGAGCATGTCGATCACCGCCCGCCGCCCGTCCCGGTCGAGATTGTTGGTGGGCTCGTCGAGCAGCAGGAAATCCGGCGCGCGGAAGACAAGCGCCGCCAGCGCGGCGCGCGTGCGCTGGCCGCCGGACAGCGCGGCAAGCGGCGTTTCGGCCTCCGCCTCCAGCCCGACGCGGGCGAGCGCGGCGGCAAGCCGCGTCTCCAGCGTCCAGTCGGCCTCGGCCAGTTCCTCCGCGGTCGCCTCGCCGCGCCCGGCGCGGGCAAGAAGCGCAAGGGCCTCGGTGATACCGAAGAGGCTGGTAATGGTTTCGCGCGCGCCGACCTGCACGCTCTGGCGCAAGAGGCCGAGCGTGCCGTCCACCGTGACGGTGCCGGCTTGCGGAACCAGATCGCCGGTGACGAGTTTCAGCAGCGTCGTCTTGCCGACGCCGTTGCGGCCGACAAGGCCGGCGCGCTCGCGGCCGAAGGTCAGGTCGAGATTGGAAAGAAGCGTGTGCCCGTCAGGCGTGGACCACGTGATTTTGGAAAGCGTGATGGAATGCGGCATGGATACGGAATTCCCCGATGACAAAACGAAGTCGGTTTGCGGTCGGGTTGAAATCCATGAAGCACCATCCTGCAGGCATTGACGATGGCCGACACTAGGCGCGAACCAAGGCCGTTGCAAGGCAGAGGCGTTAATCACAAATGCGGGAGCACGTTGCACTCGCCCCCATGCGGCCTATGATAGGGCGATATCCGGCCGGTTTTGCCGGCGGTTTCAACGCCACCAGGGATCGAGGGATTTGAAGAGACGCGCCCGTCTTCTCCTTGCCATTGCAGCCGGACTGCCGATGCTTCTTGCCGGCGGTACGGCGGCGGCGGGCATCTGCGAGCGCATCCAGGCGGAGCTCGCGAACCAGCCGAAGATCGTGGTCGATACCGCCAACGCCCGCAAATATGCCGGCGCCATCGCGCGCCAGAACATCCAGCTCCGCAAGGCCAAGAGCGACCAGCGCCGTCTTGGCTGCTCGGGCGGCAGCATCATCGTCGTCGGCGGCGTCAATGCCGCGGCTTGCGAAACGCTTGCCACCGTCATCGGCAAGATGGAACGCAATCTCACCATTCTCGACGGCAAGCGCCGGGAATTTGCCGGCGGCGCATCTTCGCAAGGCCGGCGAAACCGCCTGCTCGCCGCGTTGGAAACCAACGGCTGCGATGCGGAGGCAAAGGTCATGCCCGTCGCCGCGACGGAAACCCTGCGCACGCTGGACGAGACACGCACCCTGCCGCTCGGCACCGCGCCCGACGGCAGCGAGAGGCTGCAACTGCGCTCGCTGGGCGGCAATTCCGGCCATGGCAACCTGCGCACCGTCTGCGTGCGCACCTGCGACGGTGGCTTCTTCCCGATTTCCTCCGGCGCGACGCCGCTCGATTTCCGCCGCGACCAGAAGGTCTGCGCGATGATGTGCCCCGAAACCCAGACGGAGCTGTTCTACCAGTCGATGACCAATGGTCAGGAGACCGAGCAGATGACGTCCACCGTCTCCGGCCGGCCCTATTTCGAGTTGAAGAACGCTTTCGCCTACCGCACGCGCGATCTTTCCAAAAAGGACGGCGCCTGCGGCTGCAACCTCGCCGCCTATTATCAGGAGATGATCAAGCGCGAGAAGGCCACCAAGAGCAAGGACACGCAGACCGCAAGCACCGGCGAGAACGAGGAAAGCGGCTCCATCACCACGATCGAGACCCTACCGAAGAAGGAAGCGGTGGAAAGCAAGCCGGCCGCAAGGATCGAAGACCGCGTCTACGACCCCACGAAGAGCAAGGTCCGCACGGTCGGTCCGCTCTTCCTGCCGGAAAATTCCACCGCCATCGATCTCGGCCGCCCGGCCGATGCCGGCGTCAACTGACGCCGGCGCCGCCCTCCGGCCAGTGCTCCTCGTAAACCAGTTTCTCCAGCGGCAGGCGCTGCCGCCATCCCTTCACCGCCAGTTCCGGTTCGGCATAGAGCTGGTCGACGAAGCCGACGCAGAGCCAGGCGACGATCTCGACATGGGCTGGAATGCCGAGGATGGCGCGGATATCGCTGTCGTGGAAAATGCTGACCCAGCCGACGCCCACCCCTTCCGCACGCGCGGCAAGCCAGAGGTTCTGCACCGCACAGACCGTGGAATAGACATCCATGCGCGGATTGTGGGTGCGCCCCAGCACGACGGCGCCGCCACGCGTCGGATCGCAGGTGACGCAGATCGACAGCGGCGCCTTCAGGATCCCCTCGAGCTTCAGCGCGCGATATTGCGCCTGCCGCTCGCCGGCAAACAGCGCCGCCGCCTCGGCATTAGCCTTGAGGAAGGCGGCATGCACCGCCCGCCGGGTCTCTTCGCTGCGCACCAGCAGGAAATTCCACGGCTGCATGAAGCCCACGGAAGGCGCATTGTGCGCCGCCTGCAGCAGGCGGGCGACGAGCGCGTCCGGCAAGGGATCGGGCAGAAACTGGTCGCGCACATCGCGGCGCGTTTCGATGGCACGGTAGACGGCCTGCCTTTCCTCCTGTGGAAAGGCGCCCGCCCGGACCAGAAGGTCCAACGGTTCGGTTCGCATCGTCATCTCCCCAACAATGCGTACAACCTGCCGCCGTCCGCGCGGTTCGGTCTATCTCGTCAGGCCGGTCTTCTGACTTCGGTTCCTCTGGCAAGCGCCTGCCTTCCCGGTTGAACAACCAGTGGCAAAAGCCTGAATCGATTCAAGCTTTTAGGCGAGCCATCCCCGTCACAGCGTTGGGCACGTTCCGGACCTGGGCTTGGACCCGCACCGGATTCCCGATTCTCCCGCAGAGCGGGCACCTGACAAGGAGGATATGCGCACGGCTCGGCGTTGCGATCAAGCCCGCCCCATGTCAGGCGGCGCGGGCGGCCTCCGTGCCATCGATCTCGATGTCGTCGGCATGGACGGCGCGGTTGCGGCCACCGTTCTTGGCGGCGTAGAGCGCGGCATCGGCGATCACCATGACATCGTGCACCGATTTGCCATGGGCCGGGAATTGCGCAATGCCGGCGCTGCCGCCGATCAGCAGCAATTGCCCGTCATAGGCGACGGGTACCTGCGTATCGAGCACGAGGCTGTTGGCCAGTTCCAGGAGGCTTTCGCGCTCATGGTTGCCCGTCAGCAGCACGCAGAACTCGTCACCGCCGAGACGCGCCACACAGCCGCGCGCGCCGATGCGCTCGGAGAACCGCCGGGCGACGGCCTGCAGGACGGCGTCGCCGGCCGCGTGGCCGTGCCGGTCGTTGACCGCCTTGAACCGGTCGAGGTCGAGCGCGAGGATCGTGAACGGCTTGTTCTCGCCCCGGCCGATGGCGCGCAAGACATCCTCGTCGAAGCCGCTGCGGTTCTTCAGCCCCGTCAGCGGATCGTGCCGTGCGAGGAAGGCGTTCTGCGCCTCGCTGCGCTGGAGCGCCCGCACGAGCGTCGAGAAGCGCAGCGTGACGAAAAGCATCACGCCGGCAAAGACCAGAACGAACAGGGTGATCTGGATCAGCGCGGACTGCCAGACGAAGGAGCCCGGCATGTTCGGCCGCCAGGAGGCGACCATGGGATTGTAGGTATCGCCGCCGACCGGCGTCATCAGCAGCCCCGGCTCCTGGGTGACGATGGGCGTGAAACCGAGCCCGTGCACGCCGAGGCGCCGCTCGGAGTTGGCCAGCATCTTTTGCGAGACCGGCTTGACGGTAATGAGTAGCGTCGGCTCGCGCCGGCTGGCGGGAATATAGAGCGTCTTCGGCACGACGGCCTGCACGACGACGATGCTCATGACGCGGTCGATGAGCCGCATGCCGGAAACGTGGATTTCGGGAAGCGCTGGCGTCAGGAGGTCCGGGTCCTCCTTGGCGCCCGCCACCTGCCAGCCGCCGCGGTCAGGCGACAGCGCCTCGTAGTAGGCCCGCTCGGCCTTCTTGGTGAGGTCGCTCACCCAATGCAGCTTCTCGCGCGCCTTGCGGTCGGAAACCTTTTCGCCGCGATGCACGCCGAGCACCTTGTCGCCCTCCGGCGTGGTGAAGATCATCCAGGAAAAGCCGAAGTCCGCCCACATCCAGTCCCGCAACTGGTCGCGCACGAAGCTGTCGCCGGGCATGCCGAAGGCCAGTTCCTGAAAACTCTTGTCCCAGAAGGAAATCTGGCTCTGGTATTGAACGACCTGGTCGATCTGGTGGCTGAATTCGTTGCGCACCAGCGTGCGCTCCGTCTCGGCGACAAAACTGTCGGCCCGGTCGATGGCATGGTCGAGCACCAGATAGTTGGCGGTGCCGAACAACAGGACGATCATCAGGGCTGCCGCCCGGATCGCCATGCCCACTCCGCGTCGCCGCTTTGCGCGGCCCTGTTCCGCCTTGCCCGTCATTTTTCCCTGCCTGCCGTCCCCTGCCCGCGTTTCCGGGCATTGTTGAACGAAGGCTAGAGGACAGACGGCAAAATTCGCTTAAACAGGCTGGTGAGCGAAAGCTTAATCACGGTCATTTCGCTCAGGCGGGCGCATAGTGCACGAAGGCGAACTGCCGTCCGTCCGGCGACCAGTTCGGCACGTTCATCGTGCCCTGCCCGCCGAAAAGCTCGAAAAGCACACGCGCATTGCCGCCGTCCATGTCCATCAGCCGCAGCCGCACGGTGAGGTCGCGCGGATGGTCGAAGACATCGCCGTCATAGGACAGAACCAGGAGGTTTCGGCCATCGGGCGAAGGATGCGCAAACCAGTCGCCATAGGGACTGTCGGTGATGCGTGTCGGCTCGCTGCCATCCGGCCGCACGCGCCAGATCTGCATGCGCCCGCTGCGGCTGGAGTTGAAGTAGATCCACGCGCCATCCGCCGAATAATCCGGCCCGTCGTTGCGCCCTTCGCCGAAGGTCAGCCGCCGTTCCGCGCCGCCGGCGACGGGGATGGTATAGATATCGAAGAGATTGTCGCGGATGCCACAATAGGCGAGCGTCGCGCCGTCCGGCGACCAGCCGTGCCAGTAGGACGGCAGGTTTTCCGTCACCAGCCGCGGCGTTCCACCATCCGCCGGCAGCACGTAGATCGCCGACTTGCCGAATTCGACCTTGTCGCTGATCGCCAGCAGGCGGCCATCCGGCGACAGGCCGTGGTCGTTGTTGCAGCGCGTGGCAAAGCCCGTATCGATCCGGGCCGGCTCGCCGCCATCGAGGGGAAGACGGTAGAGCAACCCGTCGCCGTTGATGATGAGAGAGCGCCCGTCTCTGGAAAAATTCGGCGCCTCGACCAGCCGCTCCGTCTGCCAGACGACCCGCGTCTCACCGGTGACGATGTCGTGGATCTCGACGGAACTGCGCATGGTCACGGCTTTCCGTCGCCGGCCGGCAACCCGGCGGAAAGCTTGCGGAAGATCGACTGCATCAGGAGCGAGGCCTTCTGTTCACGCCAGGTCGACACGAAACCCCATGCCAGCAGCAGCAGGACGGCGATGAAGGCGACACCCAGAACCGTCTGGCTGCCGGTCGCAAGGCCGTAGACGCCGAAGACGGCCGGCGTCGCGAAATAGGCGACCTGCGCAAAAACCTGCCGCCCGGCCGAAACGTCGCTGAGCGACCACAGCCGGATCAGCCGGATTTCCTCTTCCGTGAAGACCGGCTCGTCGCGCTCCTCCACGCCCTCACCCCCGGTCCCGATACCGGTTGGTGATGGGGTAGCGGCGGTCGCGGCCGAAGTTCTTCTTGGTGATCTTCACGCCGGGGGCCGACTGGCGGCGCTTGTATTCGGCGATATAGAGCAGGTGCTCGATCCGGTGCACGGTCGCCGCGTCGTGGCCACGCGCGACGATCTCCTCCGTGCTCATTTCCTGTTCCACCAGGCATTCGAGGATGTCGTCGAGCACGGGATAGGGCGGCAGCGAATCCTGGTCGGTCTGGTTGGGACGCAGTTCCGCCGACGGCGCCTTGTCGATGATGTTCTGCGGGATCACCAGGCCGGACGGGCCGAGCGCACCCGGCGGAACGTGGTCGTTGCGCCAGCGCGAGATCGCATAGACCTGCATCTTGTAGAGGTCCTTGATCGGATTGAAGCCGCCGTTCATGTCGCCGTAGAGCGTGGCGTAGCCGACGGACATTTCCGACTTGTTGCCCGTCGTCACCACCATCGAGCCGAACTTGTTGGAGACGGCCATCAGGATCGTGCCGCGCGCGCGGCTCTGCAGGTTCTCTTCCGTGATGCCCTCTTCCGTGCCCTCGAAGAGTTCGGAAAGCGAGGAGAGGAAGCCCGTCACCGGCGCCTCGATCGACACGATGTCATAGCGGCAGCCCAGCAGCCTGGCGCAGTCGGCCGCGTCCTTCAGGGAATCCTTCGAGGTATAGCGGTAGGGCAGCATGATGCAGCGCACCCGCTCCTCGCCCAGCGCATCGACCGCGATGGCGGCGCAGATCGCCGAGTCGATGCCGCCGGAAAGCCCGAGCACCACGTTCTTGAAGCTGTTCTTGTTGACGTAGTCGCGGAAGCCGAGCAGGCAGGCGCGATAGTCCGCCTCTTCCTTTTCCGGAATGCGCGACATCGGCCCGCCGTCGCAGACCCAGCTCTCGCCATGCTTCTTCCAGGTGACGAGCGCGATCGTCTCCTCGAACTGGCTCATCTGGAAAGCAAGCGACTTGTCGGCGTTGAAGGCGAAGCTCGCGCCGTCGAAGACGAGTTCGTCCTGCCCGCCGAGCTGGTTGGCATAGAGCAGCGGCAGGCCGGTTTCGATGACCTGCTTGAGCACGACCTGATGGCGGATATCCACCTTGCCGCGATAATAGGGCGAGCCGTTCGGCGACAGCAGGATTTCCGCGCCGCTCTCGGCCAGGGTCTCGCAGACGCCGAGTTCGCCCCAGATGTCCTCGCAGATCGGAATGCCGAGCCGGATGCCGCGGAAATTCACCGGGCCCGGCATCGCGCCCTGATCGAAGACGCGCTTTTCGTCGAACTCGCCGTAGTTCGGCAGGTCCACCTTGTCGCGCACCGCGATCACCTTGCCGCCGTCGAGCACGGCGACGGCATTGTAGCGGCCCGTCTCGTCCTGCCGCGGGAAGCCGACGATGACGCCGGGGCCGCCGTCGGTTGTGTCGGCGGCAAGGTCGTCCACGGCGCGGCGGCAGGCCTTCAGGAAGGCAGGCTTCAGCACGAGGTCCTCAGGCGGATAGCCGGAGATGAAGAGTTCCGTCAGGAGCAGGAGGTCGGCACCCTGCCGCTTGGCATCCTCGCGGGCGGCACGGGCCTTGGCGAGATTGCCCGTCACGTCGCCGACGGTCGGGTTCAATTGCGCGACGGCAATGCGCAAGGTCGTCTTTACGGTCTCGGAAGTCATGTCTGCGGTCCGTCTCCTGCTGTGTCCGATCCCGCGGCGGCCCGCGCTCCCGAACGGTCACACGCTCTTTAGAACATCGCGGGCGTTTTGGGAATGAAGGGCGGTGCCGATTGCGGGCGCTTTTGCCGAAAGTGCCCGTTTTCCAGCGGGTTCCGCCCACCATTGCCGCAATGCAACAGAGGGAACCAAAGCATTGGCCGAACGTTGCAGAAACCATTCATCTTCTGTTCAAGATGACATCCGTATGACAGATACACGAAAGTTTAATGAAGTTTGGAGACGGCCTTGGCCCTGTTCACTCCCGCAGCCGTGGCAATGGATGCCACCGAAGGACTTGCCCTCAAGGCAGGCTTCCTCGCGCGCCATGCCAAGGCGCTTGCCGTCCTGCGTTCGCTCGTCGTCTCCGGCCTTCTCGCGCTTGCCACCGTCGTCGTCGTGGAATGGATCACGCGTGGCTCGCTTGCCCAGACCTGGATCTATCTCACCAATACCGAACAGCCCGGCTGGACCACTACCGGCATGTTCTTCCTGCTTTATCTCGCCATCGACGCACTGATCGGCCGCCAGCACAAGGCCGTGCTGCTCGTCTCCCCGCTCGTGGTGCTGATGGGCGTCATCTCGCAGCAGAAGCAGGTCTTCCTCACCGACCCGCTCTATCCGACGGACCTGCTTTTCGGCCGCCAGATCATGGAGCTGATGCCCGTCCTCGTGCAGGATCGTCCGTGGACCGCCGCAGCGCTTGCGGTCGCCGTCGTCGGCGGTATCGTCGGGCTCATTTCGCTCTGGGTCTTCGCCTGGCGCCGCTTCCGGCCGCTGACGCGCAAGGAACGCCTGACGCGCCTTGCCGTCGCGCTGCCGCTGATCGCCGGCTTCGTCTCCATCATGGACTACAACGAATTCTCCTGGGTCCGCGACCGGCTGAAGGTCTTCCCGATCATGTGGGACCAGGCGGAGAACTATCGTCACAACGGCTTCGTCATGGCCTTCGCCATCAACCTGCCGATGGCCAATGTCCAGGCCCCCTCCGGCTACATGGTCGATGCCATCGACAAGATCCCGTCCAAGCCCCTTCCGGCCGGCACGACGCACCGCTCCAAGCCCGACGTCATCGTCGTCATGAGCGAGTCCCTTTGGGATCCGACGCGCATCGCAAACGTGAAGCTCTCGGCCGATCCGATGCCGACCATCCGCGAAAGCCAGGGCGGCAACGTCTTCTCGCCGGAATTCGGCGGCCTTACCGCCAATGTCGAATTCGAGGCGCTGACGGGCTTCTCCAACGCCTTCCTGCCGACCGGCAGCATTCCCTACCAGCAGTATGTGCGCAAGCCGATCCCCTCGCTCGCAACGTTCTTCCGCGCGGAAGGCTACACGGCGCGCGCCATCCATCCCTTCTCGGGCTGGTTCTGGAACCGCAGCAGCGTCTACAAGGCGTTCGGCTTCGAGACCTTCAAGGATGTCGACAAGATGCCGCCGCTGGCGAAACGCGGCAACTTCACCTCCGACGAGGCGCTGACCAAGGAGATCATCCGCCAGGCGGATGCGCAGGAAGACCCGTTCTTCTTCTTCACCGTCACCCTGCAGGGCCATGGCCCCTATGACGACGGCCGCTACACGAAGACGGACATTGCCGTCGACGGCAAGCTCGATGCGCGCGACAACCGCATGCTGGCCAGCTACGCCCAGGGCGTGAAGGAAGCCGACAAGAGCCTGAAGATGCTGATGGACTGGGCCAAGGGACGCGACCGCGAGACGATTATCGTCGTCTTCGGCGACCACCTGCCGCCGCTCAACACGGTCTATCAGAACTCGGGCTACATGAAGGGCATCACCGCCGCGCGCAAGGGCTCGCCCGAGCAGATGAAGAAGGAACACGAGACCCCGCTCGTCATCTGGTCGAACAAGACCGGCGTCGAGAAGGAGATCGGCACGATCAGCCCGGCCTTCCTGTCCTACTACATCCTCAAGGAAGCCGGCTACGAGCATCCCTACTACACCGGCTTCCTCGGCGCCGTGCATGACAAGCTGCGCGTCATCGACCGCTACATGCTGATCGACGCCAAGGGCAACGCCACCGCCGACTGGGCGCGCAAGAAGACGGTCGACCCGCTGGTCCGCGACTTCCGCTTCCTGCAGCACGACATCATGTTCGGCAAGCAGTACGGCCTGGAACGCTTCTTCGATTCCCATGCGGAGCTGATGAGCGCCGGCTACTGATTTTCCCTGAAACGGGACTAGGCTAGGGCTCCGATTCGCCTTCCGGAGCCCGGCCATGAGACCTTTCGACGACGCCGCCCAGATCCTCTTCGGCAAGCCTGCCGACCAGCTCGACGAGACCGAGCGCGAGGTCCTCCTGCATTCCCGCGAGGGCCGTATCCTTTCGGCGGATCGCAACAGCGCCTACCAGTCCAAGCAATCGCCCGGCGAACGCGTCGCCGACGCCATCGCCCGTGTCGGCGGCTCCTGGGCCTTCATCATCGGCTTTCTCGCCTTCCTTGTCGCCTGGACGATCGCCAACACGATCCTGCTGACGAAGGATGCCTTCGACCCCTACCCCTTCATCTTCCTCAATCTCGTGCTCTCCATGCTCGCCGCGCTGCAGGCGCCGATCATCATGATGTCGCAGAACCGGCAGGCTGCGCGCGACCGTTTCGAGGCGACCAAGGACTACGAGGTCAACCTCAAGGCGGAGATCGAGCTGATGGCGTTGCACCACAAGATCGATACGCATTTCCTCGGCGAGATCGCCGCGCTGAAGATGGAAGTGCTGCGCCTGCACGACCTGCTGCGCCAGAAGGAGTGACAATCCTCCACAACCAACGCTACACGCCTTTGTCAAAAATCAATCTATAGGAGAAATTAAGACTCTGGGCGCACGATAAACGTGCATCCACCTTCCGGATGCGGGGATTGCCTGTCGTCATCACAAAACCAGAAGGAGGAGATGTCATGCACGCCCTCACCCGCCTGTCGAAGGATCGCGCCGGAACCTCGGCGCTGGAATTCGCCATCGTGGCGCCGCTGTTCTTTCTCGCCCTCTTCACGCTCATCGCCTACGGCATCTATCTGTCCGTCACCCATTCGGTCCAGCAGATCGCCGCCGATGCCGCGCGCACGGCGGTCGCGGGCCTCAACCCGACCGAGCGCGTCACGCTGGTCAACCGCTACCTCGACGCCTCGCGCTTCAACTATTCGTTTCTGAACCGCTCCAAGATGCAGGTGATCGTCGCCGACGATCCCGGCAACCCGGACCAGTTCACGGTGACGATCTCCTACGATTCCAGCGACCTGCCGATCTGGAAGCTCTTCACCTTCGCGCTGCCGCACGAAAAGATCCAGCGCTATGCCACGGTGCGCGTGGGAGGACTGTGACATGACGCTTCGCCGCCTTATCGAAGACCGGCGCGGCAACATCGCCACGCTGTCGGCCTTGAGCCTGCCGTTGATGATCTTCTCGCTCGCGCTTGGCGTCGACTACGGCTACCTCACCGTGCAGCAACGGCAGTTGCAGGCAACGGCTGACCTTGCCGCCATCGCCGCCGCCTCCGACGTCGTGCAGGCCGAAAAGGCGGCGGCGACCTATTTCTCGCTCAACAATCTCTCCGTCGCCGTCACCGGCAAGAACGGGGTCTCCTTCCCCGCCGCAACGCCGATCCACGCCAATGTCATCACGGGCACGGCAAGCGTCGAGCGCGGTCGCTATGTCGCCGACCCCGACATCGCGCCCGAGGAGCGCTTCAAGGCGGCGACCACCGATGCGGATGCTGCCCGCGTGACCGTTTCGCGCTCCGCCGATCTCTTCCTCGCCGCGATGTTCATGCCGAAGTCGCCGCTCCTGTCGGCAACCGGATCGGCCTCACGCACCAAGGTCGCCGCCTTCTCCATCGGCACGCGCCTCGCCAGCCTCAACGAAGGCGTGCTCAATGCGCTGCTCGGCAAATTGCTCGGCACGAGCCTGTCGCTGAAGGCGATGGACTACCAGGCGCTGGTCGATGCCGACCTTTCGGTCCAGCCCTTCCTCAAGGCCATCGCCACCGACCTCAACCTGACGGCTGCGACCTATGAGGACGTGCTGAATGCCGGCCTCACCATGCCGCAGCTTCTCGCCTCCATGCAGACGGTGGATGGTCTTTCCGGCCCCGTCCGTTCGGCGCTGCGCGCCATCGAACAGGCAACCGCGGGCAGCAAGGTAAAGCTGCCGCTGTCGAAGATCCTCAACATCGATCCCAAGAAGGGTGTCGCGGTGAATGCCGGCGGCAACTGGGAAATGTCGGCCAATGTCATGCAGATGGTTGCCGCCGCCGCCGCATTGGCGAACGGCAAGAACCAGGTGGCGCTCGACACCGGCGTCAGCCTTCCGGGCATCGCGACGGTGAAGATCAATCTCGCCATCGGCGAACCGCCGGTGGAAACGCCGTCGCTGCGCCTCGGCGCGCCGGGCAGCGCCGTGCGCAGCGCCCAGACGCGGTTGTCCGTGGAGATCGGCATCAATGGCCTCGCCGCCCTCGCGGGACTGCGCATCAAGCTCCCGCTCTATGTCGAGGTCGCGGCCTCGGAGGCGAAGCTTGCCGATATCCGCTGCCTGGGCGGCACGCCGTCCAATGCCAATGTCTCGGTCGATGCCGTGCCCGGCATTGCCGAGGTCGCCATCGGCAAGGTCGATCCCTCCGTCCTGTCCGACTTTTCCGACGAGCCGCGCGTGCAGAAAGCCCGCATCGTCGAATCCGCACTCATCAACATCGATGCCTATGCCCATGGCGAGGTGAAGAACCTCGGCAAGACCCGCCTCACCTACACGCCGACGGAGATTTCCGCCAAGACGATCAAGACCGTCTCGACCCATGACACGCTGACCTCGGCCGTCAAGACCCTGCTGGGCGATCTCGACGTCGATATCAACCTGCTCGGCCTCGGGCTCGGCCTGGACCTCGTTTCCAAGGCGCTCGCCTCGACGCTGACGACCGTAACGCCCGCCATCGACGAATTGCTCTACAACCTGCTTCTGGTGGTCGGCGTCAGGGTCGGCGAGGCCGACGTGCGGGTGACGGGCGTGCAATGCCAGCGCCCAGCCCTGGTGCAGTAGTCCTGGTGCAGTAGCCGGGGTACGGTAACCCCGCGTCAGCGGCTCTGGGCGAACTGCGGCGCGCCGTCGTCGATCTCGTAGTAGTCACCCTTGTCGGCGCAGTAGATGTGCACGCCGATCGTCAGGCCCGTCGGCTGGTCGAACGTGCCGGCCATGATCGAGGTATAGCCGGCGCCGTCCCCCTTCCAGAACAGCGCCGAGCCGCAGGTGCGGCAGAAGCCGCGGCTCGCCGTATCGCTTGCCCGATACCAGGTGACGTTCTCCGCGCCCTCGACGGTCAGCGTATCGTTCGTCACATTGGTCGCGGCATAGAAGTGGCCGGTCTGGCGGCGGCACTGGCTGCAATGGCAGGCGGTCACCTTGCTGAGGTCGCCGCTCGTGCGAAAGCGCACCGTACCGCAAAGGCAATGCCCCGTATGTTCCTGGCTCATTCTTCCTCCCAAACGAAAACCGGGCCAGCTTTGCCAGCCGGCCCGGTCCTGTCAATTTCACATTCCTGAATGCTTGCATCAGCTCCGCTAATTTACGGAACCGAAGCGTGAACGGAGCGTGATCAGCCGTTCACGACCATGCGTTTTTCGTCGCGGCCGCCCTTCATGCGCTCGGCAAGAAGGAAGGCAAGCTCAAGCGCCTGGTCGGCATTGAGACGCGGGTCGCAATGCGTGTGGTAACGGTCGGCAAGGTCGTCGCCCGAAAGCGCGCGGGCGCCGCCCGTGCATTCCGTCACGTCATTACCGGTCATCTCGATATGGATGCCGCCCGGATGCGTGCCTTCGGCGCGGTGAATCTGGAAGAAGCTTTCGACTTCCGACAGAATCCGCTCGAAGGGACGGGTCTTGTAGTTGTTGAGCGTGATCGTGTTGCCGTGCATCGGGTCGCAGGACCAGACGACCTTCTTGCCTTCCCGCTCGACCGCGCGGATGAGGCGCGGCAGGTTCTCGGCGACCTTGTCGTGGCCGAAGCGGCAGATCAGCGTCAGGCGGCCGGCCTCGTTCTGCGGATTGAGGAGATCGATCAGCTCCAGCAGGCCGTCGCCGGTCAGCGACGGGCCGCACTTGAGGCCGATCGGGTTCTTGATGCCGCGGCAGTATTCGATATGGGCATGGTCGGGCTGGCGCGTGCGGTCGCCGATCCAGATCATATGGCCCGACGTCGCGTACCAGTCGCCCGAGGTCGAATCGACACGGGTCAGCGCCTGCTCGTAGCCGAGCAGCAGCGCCTCATGGCTGGTGAAGAAATCCGTCTCGCGCAGGTTCGGATGGTTCTCCGCCGTGATGCCGATGGCCTTCATGAAGTCCATGGTCTCGGAAATCCGGTCGGCGAGCTTGCGGTAACGCTCGGCCTGCGGCGAATCCTTGACGAAGCCAAGCATCCACTGGTTGACGTTCTCCAGGTTGGCATAGCCACCCATAGCGAAGGCGCGCAGCAGGTTCAGCGTGGCGGCAGACTGGCGGTAGGCCATGATCTGGCGCTCCGGATTCGGCACGCGCGCCTCTTCCGTGAACTCGATGCCGTTGATGATGTCGCCGCGGTAGGACGGCAGCGTCACGTCACCCTGCTTCTCGATGCCCGAGGAGCGGGGCTTGGCGAACTGGCCGGCGATACGGCCGACCTTCACGACCGGCTGCTGGGCGCCGAAGGTCAGCACCACGGCCATCTGCAGGAAGGCGCGGAAGAAGTCGCGGATGGTGTCGGCACCGTGTTCGGCGAAGCTTTCGGCGCAATCACCGCCCTGAAGCAGGAAGCCCTTGCCTTCGGCAACGTTCGCCAGCGCGCTCTTGAGGCGGCGTGCCTCACCGGCGAAGACGAGCGGCGGAAACTTCGCGAGGCGCTCTTCGGTCGCCGCCAGTGCGGCGAGATCGGGATAATCCGGAACCTGCTGAATGGCCTTCTGCCGCCAGCTGCTCGGGGTCCAATTCTGTGCCATGTTACTCACCTGTCCTGACGCGTTCGCGCAACGAGCAAACGCCCCTCCGTATTGAAGATGCGGGCTTATAAACCGTTAGATGGTTCTTGCATAGCCGACTTTCCAGCGGCAACCACGCAATTGCGACGGTCGAAAAGCCCCATGCCGCGACGGGCGGTAGAGCACGGTTGGCCGGCGAGTTTCGGCCTAATTGCGACGCGGTGCAGCAAGCGGCGGAAAAGACCGGCCAAAGCCGGCAGGCGCGGCGCGTTTCGCCCCGTGTCGGCGGCGGCTCGACAGGCGCATGAAGAGACCGATCAGCCATCCAAGCCCTTTCCACTCTTCCCGCTCCAGCGGATCGGACAGGCGGTTCCGGTTGCGGCCGCGCGCCGTCCTTTCGACGCGGTCGACAGCGAACATCCATTCCGGGCTCATGGGCAAACTCCTTGGCTTTCAATCACGCCTAGGAGGTAGGCTGGCCACTCGCCGGACCGTAGAGGCGCAAATGAAACGCCCGTTTCACCGATGAGCGATACCGCCAGGCGGCTTTTGCGGTAGAAGGAGATATCCGAACGGGGAACCCGCAATGGCGGAAGTCGACTGGAGCGACCTGCAGCTTTTCTTCCATGTGGCCAGCGAAGGCGGACTTGCCGGCGCGGCGGCGATGACAGGCATCAGCGCACCGACCATTGGCCGCCGCATGCTCGCGCTGGAGCGCGCCATGGGTCGTGCGCTCTTCATCCGCAGCCAGCAGGGCTATCGGCTGGCCGCGGACGGCGCCATCCTGTTCGAGCATGTCCAGACCATCCGCCGCACCACGGCCGACATCACCCGCTGGCATGGCGACGCCTTCGCGCTGCCGATCGTCTCCATTGCCGCCAACATCTGGCTGACCGGTTTCATTGCCGACAACATCGGCGCGCTGCGCGGTCCGGCTGATGGTTTTCGCCTTTGCTGCAAGCAGCTCATGCCGGGCGAAGACCTCACCTATCGCCACGGCATGATCGCCCTTTTCGATACGGCGCCGAAGACCGGCAATGTCGCGGTGAGACGTTCGGTCGAGGTCGCCTATGCGGTTTACCGCGCTGCGGACCGGGCACTCGAAAAGGACCTACCCTGGATATCCATCGGCACGGAGGTGGCGGCGTCGGACGCGGAGAAATGGGTGTTCCGCAACCACGAACCGCAAATCCACACCTGGACGAATACGCCCGATGTGCTTGCCCGGCTGATCGCGAGCGGTGCCGGGCGCGGCGTCCTGCCCGTCTTCGTCGGCGATGCCATGCCTGCGCTGGCGCGCGAGGGCGAGGTCATCGAGGAGCTCACGCATCCGCTGTGGCTGGCGGTGAACGACGACGACCGCCACCGGCCGGAAATGCGGCTGGCGATCGATCGTCTTTCAGCGCTCTTCAAGCATCACGAGGAGCGCTTCGCCGGCCGTGCCGCACGGGCGCAGTCAGGCCTCAGACCCGCTGCCCGTTCCTGACGCGATAGCTCGGTTGGTACATCGTCACCAGTTCCTCCGCCGCCGTCGGATGCACTGCCATGGTGCGGTCGAAATCGTCCTTGGTGACGCCGGCCTTCAGCGAAATGCCGAGGAGCTGCGCCATTTCGCCGGCCTCGTGGCCGAGGATATGCGCGCCCACCACCTTGCGGTCGGCCGCGTTGACGACGAGCTTCATGATCGTCTTTTCCTGGCGGCCGGAAAGCGTCGCCTTCATCGGGCGGAATTCGGCGCGGTAGACTTCGAGGTCATCGAACTTTTTCGCGGCATCCTCCTCGCTGAGACCGACGGTGCCGATCTCCGGCTGCGAGAAGACGGCGGTCGCGATGAGGTCATGATCGGGCGAGACCGGGTTGCCGCGGAACTCCGTCTCGATGAAGCACATGGCTTCATGGATCGCGACGGGGGTGAGCTGCACGCGGTCGGTCACGTCGCCCAGCGCGAAGATGCCGGGCACGTTGGTGCGGGAATAGGCGTCGACGATGATCGCGCCACGCTCGTTCGTCTTGACGCCCGCCGTCTCCAGCCCGAGGCTGCCGGTGTTCGGCACGCGGCCGAGCGCCAGCATCACCTGGTCGACGGCCAGCGTCTCGCCGGCCTTGGTCGTCACGGTGCGGCGGCCGTCCCCGGCCTCGGCAACGCTCGTGATGAGGTCCTCGCAGAGGACGCGGATGCCCTTGGCGATCATGGCGGACTGCACACCCTGGCGCATGTCCTGGTCGAAGCGCGACAGGATCTGCTTGCCGCGATAGATCAGCGTCGTCTCCACGCCGAGCCCGTGGAAGATGTTGGCGAACTCGACCGCGATATAGCCGCCGCCGGAAATCAGGATCGACTTCGGCATGACCGGCAGGTCGAAGGCCTCGTTGGAGGTGATGCAGAGATCGTGTCCCGGCAGGTCGACATGCGGCGTCGGATGACCGCCGACGGCGATCAGGATGCGCTCGGCCGTCACCAGTTCGTCGGTCGCCGTGAGGCGCACGGTGTTGGGGCCGACCAGCACGGCGCGGGTGGAAAGGATCGTCGCGGCAGCGTTGTCCAGCCCCTTGCGGTAGAGGCCCTCGAGACGGGTGATCTCCTTCTCCTTGGCGGCGACGAGCGCCTGCCAGTCGAAACGGCTCTCGCCGACCTGCCAGCCGAAGCCGGCCGCATCCTCGAAATGCTCGTGGAACTGCGAGGCATAGACATAGAGCTTCTTGGGCACGCAGCCGCGGATGACGCAGGTGCCGCCGAAGCGGAACTCTTCCGCGATCGCCACCTTCTTGCCCATGCTGGCCGCAAGACGCGCGCTGCGCACGCCGCCGGAGCCCCCGCCGATGACGAAGAGGTCGTAGTCATATGCCGTCATGTCGTGATCTCCTGCGGGCAAGCCTGGCCGGGCGGCCGTCTGGCGGGGTGCGGCAGGCGAATCCGCCTGCGGGCTCGACACATATAGGAACAGCAGGACGAAAAGGAAAAGGCCACATCGCAACGTCATTGGGCAGGACCGGACGGTCCATTCAAAAATGAGCAGGCCGCGCCCTCAAACCCGATTTACGCCGCCAAAAATCAGACATAAGAAATACACCCGACCGATTGTGGTCTAAGTGGATGATCAAGATGAAAAAATTGACGCATATCGCGGCCTGTGCCGCAGCGCTCGCCATGCTTGCAGGCCCGGCTCTCGCGGAAGACCTCGTCTTCACGCTGAAGAACGGCACGAACTCCGTCCTCACCCGTTTCCATACCTCCCCGGTCGGCGTCGACAAGTGGGAAGATGACGTTTTCGGCGACCAGGTGCTGAACCCGGGCGAGACGATCGAGATCACCATCGCCGACGGCCGCAGCGTCTGCGAATACGACATGCGTTTCGAGTTCACGGAAGAATCCGACCTCGACACGACCACCGACACGCAGAACCTCTGCGAACTCGGCACCTACACCATCCACGAATAAGACCCGCGGGAAGACGATCCCGGAAAGAGAAAAGGCGGCCGATGGCCGCCTTTTTGCATTTCTTACTGCTGCGGCTGCGCGTCGCCGCCTTCGGTCGCCGGCGGCGTGCCGATCATCGCGTCCAGCTTCTTGCCGCTTTCCGCGCGCAGGTCGCGGTCGACGCCGGTCGCCCAGATTTCGGCGGCCTTCATGACTTCGCGCGTGGCGATCGGGCCATCGGCCAGCAGCTTCTTGCCGACGGCAGAGCTGTAGAAGTCGGCGATGGTCTTGAGCTCTTCCTGCGTGAAGGTCTTGGCGTAGATCGTCGCGGCTTCCTTCTCGAGGTCGGCGCGGCGCGGAGCAAGTGCCAGAGCCTGCTCGTCGACGACGGCGTTGATCTCGGCCTCATGGTTCGGCGAAGCCTGCACGAGGGTCGACTTCACGCGCACGGCAAGACCCGGCAGGATGTTGTCGAAGCGGCTCGTCGCGCCGATGGCGTCGATGGCGGCGCGCGCGGCCTTGATCTGCTCGTCCGTGACGTCCTGCGCCTTGGCGGCGCCGGAAAGGCCTGCCGAAACGATGAGGGTCACCGCGAGGGTCCGGCCGAAACCAGCAAATTTGATCATGTCGGTCTGTGCTCCTGTCTATTCTTTTGCCGTCAGCGTGCGCGCACCAGCGGGTCCCGCGATGATGGCAAGCGACGCCATATTGATGAAGAGGCCGTGTTCGACAACGCCCGGTATGTCATTGAGGTTGCTTGCGAGCGCATCTGCATCAGGAATGCGGCCAAAAGATGCGTCGAGAATGTAGTGTCCACCGTCCGTCATGAAGGTGCCGTCGCCCGAGGCGCGCAGCGTGATCGCGCCGGAAAGGCCAAGGCGCGAGGCCGCCTTGTCGATGGCGATACGGGTGGAAACGAGGCCGAACGGATTGACCTCGATCGGCAGCTTGAAGGCGCCGAGCGTCTCGACCACCTTGCTCTCGTCGGCGATGACGATCATGCGGGTGGAGGCGCTGGCGACGATCTTCTCGCGCAGCAGCGCACCGCCGCCGCCCTTGACAAGGCGCAACCGGCCGTCGACTTCGTCGGCGCCGTCGATGGTGAGGTCCAGTTCCGGCAGTTCGTCGAGCGACTTCAGCGGCACGCCGAGTTCGACGCAGAGTCGCGCCGTGCGCTCGGAGGTCGGAACGCCCTCGACCCGAAGGCCGCCGGCCACCTTTTCCGCCAGAAGCCGTACGAATTCTTCCGCGGTCGAGCCGGTACCGATGCCGAGGCGCATGCCGTCTTCCACATGGGCGAGCGCGGCCTCCGCGGCCTTGATCTTCATTTCCCGGGCGTCCATGCCCCAACACTCCATAGTGATGTGACCGGCGCGAAGCGGCCGGAATTCCGGTGAGACACTTACACGCCCTGCATGGCAAACGAAAGCCAAAATCGCCGCAGCGCGGCTCCCCCGAAACCGGGAGCAAGAACCGGATTGCAAATGCCCGCGCCATCGCATACCGGAGAAGTCCCTCCCTCCTCTCCTTCCGCAAGGTCCGCCATGTCCGCTTCTCTCGTTGTCTTCGATCTCGACGGTACGCTCATCGATACGGCGCACGATCTCGTGACAAGCCTCAACCACACCATCGGCCTCGAAGGGCTGGATCCGGTGGGCTATGGCGACCTTACCTATCTCGTCGGCCATGGCGGACAGGTGATGATCAAGCGCGCCTTCGCGTTGCGCGGCCGTGAGATGGCCGACAGCGATCTCCAGCGCATGCTCGGCGTCTTCATCGAGCATTACGGCAACGCGATGCCCGGCGTTTCCGTGCCCTATCCCGGCCTGACGGACGCGATGGATCGCCTCGCCGATGCCGGCTACCGGCTCGCGGTCTGCACGAACAAGACGGAAGGCCTCGCCCGCCGCCTGCTCGACGGCCTTGCGCTGACGCCGCGTTTTTCGGCCATTACCGGCGGCGACACCTTCGCCGTGCGCAAGCCGGATGCCGAACACCTGATGGGCACCGTCCGTCTTGCCGAGGCCGACCCGAAGCGTACGGTGATGATCGGCGACAGCCTCAACGACATCCTCGTCGCCCGCAATGCCGGCGTGCCCTCCATCGGCGTGCCCTTCGGCTATTCCGACGTGCCGGTCGCCACGCTTGAACCGAACCACGTCATCACCCATTTCGATGAACTGACGCCCGATCTGGTGGAGCGCCTGCTCGCCAACTGACCCCAGGAGTGCCCGTGGACTGGATGGAAGCTCTTCTCGATATCCGGTCCGGCTGGATCCCGGCGCATCAGGGCGAATCGGGCGACCGGGTCTTCCGCAGCGCCGACGGGCAACGCTATGCCAAGATCGCCGCGCGTCCGCGCGCCGAAGCGCTGGCCGGCGAGCGCGACCGTCTCGCCTGGCTCGCCGGCAGGGCCGTGGCCTGCCCGGAGGCGGTCGACTGGCGCGAGAACGAGCACGGCGCCTGCCTGGTCATGACCGCCCTTCCCGGCATTCCCGCCGCTTCGCTTTCGGGCGCCGACCTCATCAAGGCCTGGCCCTCGATGGTCGAACAGCTTGCAGCCGTGCACGCCCTTCCCGCTGAAAACTGCCCCTTCGGAAAATCCCTCGCGGAACTTGCCGCCCGCGCCGCCGACGTCGTCTCGCGCAGCGCCGTCAATCCGGATTTCCTGCCGGACGAGGACAGGCAAATGCCGGGCGAAGACCTGCTGGCGCGCGTAGAGGCGGAATTGCCCTTGCGGCTCGCGCAGGAAGCCGCCGGCCGTGTCGTCTGCCACGGCGATCCCTGCATGCCGAACATCCTGGTGGACCCCGTCACGCTGCGCTGCACGGGCCTGATCGACCTCGGCCGGCTCGGCACCGCCGACCGCTATTCGGACCTGACGCTGATGCTGGCCAATGCCGGAGAAAACTGGACGAGCGCGGACGAGGCGGAGAAGGCCTTCGACATTCTCTTCAGGACCATAAAAATAGAGGCGCCCGACAGGGGGCGCCTCGCATTCTATCTCAGGCTGGATCCGCTGACCTGGGGCTGACGGATCAGCTCTCCACCTTCCGGGCAGCGCGCGTGGCGGCAAATGCCTTGCGCATGTAGTCGTCGCGACCATAGACGTCGTCGAAATATTCGACCGCGCCATCCTTGTTCGGCCAGGCGGTGAAATAGGCGATATAGATCGGGATATCCGCCTTGACGGTCAGCGCCTTGTTGCGGCCAGCCGAGATTTCCTTGCCGACATCCTCCTCGCTGACGCCCAGCACCGCGGCGGCCATCTTGCGCGGTTCTGCAAGGCGCACGCAGCCATGGCTCAGCGCGCGCATGTCCTTCTTGAAGAAGCTCTTCGAAGGCGTGTCGTGCATGTAGATGGCGTGGCTGTTCGGGAAGAGGATCTTCAACTCGCCCAGCGCATTGTCGCCGCTCGGCGGCTGGCGAACGGAAATGCCCGACGTGGAGCCGTTCCAGTTGACCGAGGACGAGGCGACGGCCTGCCCGCCGACGGCCACTTCATAGCCCATGCGGTCGAGATAGGACGGATCGTTGCGCAGCTTCGGCAGCATCTCGTTGATGATGATCGACTGCGGCACGCCCCAGTACGGATTGACCTCGACGGTCTGGATGCGATCCTCGAAGAAGTAGGTCTGGTTCGACTTTGAGCCGACCACCGTGCGCATCGAGAACTTCTCGCGGCCCTCTTCGTAGTAATAGACCATGAAGGCCGGCTGGTTGATGAAGACGTGGCGCGCGCCGAGATCGACCGGCAGCCAGCGCGCCTGTTCCAGCGCCACTTCGAGCTTGGCGACCTTGTCGGCGACGGAATCGCCGCCCACCATCTTGCGGATGGATGCCTTTCCGACGACGCCGTCCGGCTTCAGGCCGTTTTCCTTCTGGAAGGCTTCGACCAGCGCAACGAGTTCCGGCGTGTAGTCCGGCGTGTCCTTGTAGGACGCGATGGTCACCGAATGCTCGGTCTTCAGCGCGTCGGAACCGTGCTTGACGATACCCTTGACGATATTGGCGAGTTCCGGATTGCTCTGGCCGGGCTTCAGCAGCGTGCCTTCGGCAATGACCACACGGTCGTCACCCTGGGTTTCCGCCTTCAGCTTCGCAAGTTCGGCCTTCAGCGCAAGGAAGTCGTCGCTCATCGGCGAACGGCTTTCGAGATACGCCTTGACGTTGCCGCTGAGGCCGACGTTCTTCAGCGCCGCGACGAGATTGACGTCCTTGCGCTTGAAGTCGTGATAGCCCGAAATGCGGTTGGGATCGATGCGGCCGCGCGCGGCGTCCTGCACATAGGTCGCAACGGCGGCGGAAAGCGCGAGCTCGAACGTCGCCAGCTCGCTATAGCGCGCATTCATGTTGGCGCTGTCGAAGCTGTCGGCGGGAATTTTCACCGCATAGTCCCAGGGGTCGAGACCGACGGACGCCGCATCGGCCAGCACGGCGATCGCCGTCTTCGCCTTCTCGGTAATGCCGGTGCCCTGGATCCAGAGGAAGCCCTTCTTGTCGCTGTAATAGGTCTCGACCGCCTTGGCAGCGTCCGCGGACGCGCGCAGGTTGACGGTCGAAAAGGCCGCGCGGATGCCGGCATCGCCCGCCGGCGCGACATCGGTGGAAATCGAGCTGGTGACGACCGGATCGGCGAACTTGTCGACGGCGACGCGCTTCAGGGCGTCGGCCTTGTAGGTATAGTAGCGCGGGCCGGTGACGCGCGGCAGGGGCCTCGGCTCCTGCTTGACCTCGGCGCCCGGCAGCGCGAGGCCCGTCTCGACGCCGGGCAGCGCTTCGCGCTTGGGTTCTTTCTTCTTGCCGCCGCGGATGAAGTCCATCAGCGTGATGGCGTTGGCAGGCGCGGCGTGGAGCGTGATGGTGGCACAGGAAAGCGCCAGCGCAGCGGCCAGCACGGCAGTCTTTGTCAGCTTCATAAGTCGTATTCCATTCCCCGTATGAACCGCCCATCGCGGTCCCTGGCGGCGCCCGAACCAGCAGGCCGGTAAGTTATAGGAAAGGATGGTGAATGAAAAGGAAACGCCCCTCCCCGCCAGCCCCTCCAGGCCTCACGAAACCGTGACGCCGGACCATGGCAGGCATGACGGATCAGGCCGCGTAAAAATTTGAATCGACGCGTATTTTTTGCTTTTCGCAAGCCGCTTCCCGCCGCCCGCGGGAAAACCGCATAAAAAATCGGCGGACGGTTGTGATGGAAAAAGCACAACCGCAAAGGCCGCCCGACAACCCTCCATCGGCCCTCGCGGCCTAATCGATTTTAACCGAAAGTCTCGGCCGTGACGGGCAAATCCACCCTTGCAACTGGGTCGCGGATGGGCCAGAGAATTGCGCGATTTCGCGCCAGCGCGGGCCTCCCCGGATTGCCCGCGCTCGCCCGGCCTGCCGCGCCCCATGCGGCGGCATCGCCGGCGGCAGACCTTGACGCATGGGCTCGAAGAAACGGGACGCACTATGACATCGACGCGCACGGAAACGGATACATTCGGCCCCATCGAAGTGGACAACAGCCGCTATTGGGGCGCGCAGGCCCAGCGTTCGCTCGGCAACTTCAAGATCGGCTGGGAAAAGCAGCCGCTTTCCGTGGTTCGCGCCCTCGGCATCGTCAAGCAGGCCGCCGCCCGCGCCAACATGGAGCTGAACCGCCTCGACCCCGCCGTAGGCAAGGCCATCACGGAAGCCGCGCAGGAAGTCATCGACGGCAAGCTCAACGACCATTTCCCGCTCGTCGTCTGGCAGACGGGTTCGGGCACCCAGTCCAACATGAACGCCAATGAAGTGATCTCCAACCGGGCGATCGAAATGCTCGGCGGCGTCATGGGCTCCAAGAAGCCGGTGCATCCGAACGACCACGTCAACATGAGCCAGTCGTCGAACGACACCTATCCGACGGCCATGCACATCGCCTGCGCCGAACGCATCGTGCACGACCTGCTGCCGGCGCTGAAGCACCTGCATGCCGCGCTCGAAGCCAAGGTGAAGGCTTTCGACCACATCATCAAGATCGGCCGCACGCACACGCAGGACGCCACCCCGCTGACGCTCGGCCAGGAGTTCTCCGGCTATGCCGCGCAGGTCGCCTCCTCGATCAAGCGCATCGAACTGACGCTGCCGGGCCTGTGCGAACTCGCCCAGGGCGGCACCGCCGTCGGCACCGGCCTCAACGCCCCGGTCGGCTTTGCGGAAAAGGTCGCCGAACACATCGCCGCCATCACCGGCATCGCCTTCAAGACCGCGCCGAACAAGTTCGAGGCGCTGGCCGCCCACGATTCCATGGTCTTCTCGCACGGCGCGATCAATGCGGCCGCCGCAGCGCTCTTCAAGATCGCCAACGACATCCGCTTCCTCGGCTCCGGCCCGCGCTCCGGCCTTGGCGAACTGTCGCTGCCCGAAAACGAACCCGGCTCGTCCATCATGCCCGGCAAGGTCAACCCCACCCAGTGCGAAGCCCTCACCCAGGTCTGCGCCCAGGTCTTCGGCAACCACGCCTCGCTGACCTTCGCCGGCAGCCAGGGCCATTTCGAACTGAACGTCTTCAACCCGCTGATGGCCTACAACTTCCTGCAATCGGTCCAGCTCCTGTCGGACGCGGCGATCTCCTTCACCGACAACTGCGTCGTCGGCATCGAGGCGCGCGAAGACAACATCAAGGCGGCGCTCGACCGCTCGCTGATGCTCGTCACGGCGCTCGCCCCGAAGATCGGCTACGACAACGCCGCCAAGATCGCCAAGACTGCCCACAAGAACGGCACAACCCTGCGTGAGGAAGCCGTCGGCGGCGGCTATGTCACGAACGAAGAGTTCGACGAGGTTGTACGTCCCGAGAAAATGATTATGCCGGGTTGAGACAGAATTTCTGAATATTCCCGCTGCGGGGGCCGCAGATCGTTGGATTTGCGGCCTTTTTTCTTTCCGGCTCCCCTTACGGAAATTACAACCGTTAAGGATTCCCAAAGCATTTCCGCTCTATTTTGGGGGATGGGAGCCAACGAACGAAATCAGGAGCAGCCGATATGAATACGGCAGTTGCGCAGAAGGTCCAGGTGCCGGATATCGCGGCGCAAGTGACCTACGCCATGCGCATAATGGGCGTTTCTCCCATTCCCCGCAATTACGAGCTGTTCTACGAAGCCTATATCGGCTCCAACCCCAAGTTGACGCGCGAGCTTGCCGCCCTCGGCAGCAAGGCCTCGCAGGAGGAGCTGGACGAGATCGGCGAGCAGTATTTCGGCCATCACCACGGTGCGACCTCCATCGACGGCGTGCACACCAAGATCGTCGGCGAACTGGAAGGCCTGCTGCGCCTGCTCAAGCAGGAACAGACCTCGCTCGAAAGCTACAACAAGCTGCTCGACGAAACCTTCGTGCGCATCAACGGCAAGAACACGACCAGCGTCGATATCATCAAGAGCGTCATCAGCGTCCTGACGGAAGCGACCGGCGACACCATCAGCCAGGGCAAGGAGATGGTGGAGAACGTCACGCAGAAGTCGCGCGAGATGGAGAATGTCCGCAAGGAGCTGGACGAGTACAAGCGCATCGCCAACACGGATTCGCTGACGCAGCTCTCCAACCGCCGCGCCTTCGACGACAAGCTCTCGGCCATCTACAATTCCCCGATGTCGCGCAACGTCACCGCGCTGATCCTCGCCGATATCGACCATTTCAAGAAGATCAACGACACCTACGGTCACCCCGTCGGCGACAAGATCCTCGCCTCGGTCGGCAGCCTGATCCGCGCCAATGTGCGCAAGGACATTCTCGTCGCCCGCACCGGCGGCGAGGAATTCGCCATGATCGTGGAAGGCAATACCGAGGACGAGGCGATGGCGATCGCCGAGCGCATCCGCACCGCGCTGGAGCACACACCCTTCAAGAATTCCAAGACCGGCGTCAACTACGGCCCGATCACCATCTCGCTCGGCTTCTGCATGGCGTCCTGGGCGGAAGGCCCCGGCGAACTCTACTCGAAGGCCGACATCGCCCTCTACTGCGCCAAGAACGGCGGCCGCAACCGCACCATGGCCTTCGAGGACGGCATGAAGAAGGATTTCGCCAAGAGCTGGCTGATCTATCGGAAATAGGACGGCCCGATCCTGTCCCGAAACGGCGCCCCAGCGGCGCCGTTTTGCATTTTGGCAACGATTTTTCTTCCCGCGCGAAATCCGGCGGAACCATGGCGGCCTGCCGGCGTTTTCCCGCCAAAGGAGGAGCGTGCCATGCAAACCGGATTTCTCGAAATGACGATGATCGCCGTGCTGATGCTGAGCAGCCTCGTCTGGATCCAGCCCTTCTGAGGCCTGTTCCCGCCGGAACATCGCGCCGGGCGGTGCTGTCCTAAAACGTCCCCATCAGAACAAGGCGCCGGGCATGAAGACCCGGCCTCCAGACAGGGACAGCACAGATGAAAACGCTCGCCATCGCCCTTCTCGCCGGCCTCCTCTCCACCGCCGGCGCCGCCTATGCCGCCGACAATGCCGTCGACCCCATCGAAGTCGCCTCGCTGTCTTCCTCCGTCCAGAAGACGGGCTGGCTGCAGGTGCTCTCGGGCGGCAAGCCCGTGAAGGCGGACAAGAAGATCGCCGCCGTTTCCCGCGCCCCGATTGCCCGCGAACTCGTCGCCTTCAACGAGGATGTCGCGCCCGGCACGATCATCGTCGACAATTCCGAACGCCGCCTCTACCACGTGCTCGGCTCGGGCCTTGCGGTGAAATACGCCGTCAGCGTCGGCCGCGAGGGCTTCATCTGGACCGGCACGGAAAAGGTGACCGGCAAGACCGAATGGCCGACCTGGACGCCGCCGGAAGACATGCGCGCCCGGGAAGCCAAGAAAGGCAAGATCCTGCCGGTCTCGATGAAGGGCGGCCTCGACAACCCGCTCGGCTCGCGCGCCATCTATCTCGGCTCGACCATCTACCGCATCCACGGCACCAACCAGCCGTCCTCGCTCGGCAAGGCGCAATCGTCCGGCTGCATCCGCATGGCGAACGAAGACGTCGAACATCTCTATGCCCAGGTGACGGCCGGCGCGACGGTCATCGTGCGGGATTGAGCCACTCACGCATTTCCAGCCGAGGCGGCAACGCTTCGGCGCGGCTAGAGCATGCCAGGTTCAGATTGAACCAGACATGCTCTAAATTCTTTTGTTTTCGTTTGTCTTTTCGGGAAAATCGGTTCCCACTTTTCCCTGACAAACTCTAGCGGCAAGCCGAAGCGCCTGCCGCCTTCGCGATGGCGATGAGTTCCGGCCGGTACTCGAAATGCATCGTATCGTAGTGATACCACCGGCCGCCCCAGATGAAGCCGTGACGCTCGAAGAGCTCGACGATCTCCAGCGGATACTTGTTGGCATAGGTCGGCACCTTGCCCGGCTTGCCGCCCGACCAGACCCAGTAATCGGCATATTTCGTGTTGAGATCGATGGCCGCGCCGAAACTGTGCACCGAAAGGTTCGGCGCGCCCGAGACCTTGCGCCAGTTGAACGTGCCGGCCGAGGGCGCAAGATAGCGTTTCAGCTCCGGCCGTTCCGCCAGCGCGTCGCGCACCTTCTCCAGCGCCGCGGCGGCCCCCTGCCGCTTCGTCACGCGCAACGTCGCGCCGAACCAGTCGACGCGCACGAGGTCGGCCTCCACGGCCTTTGCCGATCCGCCATAGAGTCGCATCATCAGCGCATCGCTGCGAATGCGGCCGGGATCGGCATTCACCGCCGGCTTCTTCTCGCAGGCCCCCAGCGGGTAGACCTGCCGAAGACTGTCCTCGACATCGCCGGCCTTAAGCGCCGCCTGATGGTCCTTGGCCTTGCCATCGTCGATCTCGAGCGCCGATCCGCCATCGCGGAAGACAAGCCTGTTGCCGTCCACGCCGGCAAGGCTTTCCGGATAGGCGTCCACGAGCAGCTTCAGACGGGTCGCGGGATCGGGCTCGGCCGCGCGGACCTGGGGCAGACCGGCCGCCAGCGCGACCGCGGCGGCGAGGCCGCGCTTAATCCACGGTGATCGCAAGATAGTCGCCATTGGAGCCGCGCCAGACTTCGACATAGATGCGCACGTCGCCGCGCAGCAGGCTGCGGGCCGCGCTGTTCTCCATGCGGCCGTCGCGGATCATGCGCTCGGCCAGATCACGGTTGCGGGCGGAATCGAAATAGCCGTCCGTGTCGTCGCCCGGCTGGCTGATGCCGAAGCGGTGCACGTTGGCACGGTCCTGACGGATGACCTGCCAGGGCTGGGTCAGGCGCGCGCCGCTGGAATTGTAGAGATCGTCCTGGCCGATATAGGCGTTGTAGCTCTCCAGCAGTTCGTCCGCATGCGCGGCGCCCGAGACCGCCATGACCGCCGCGAAGGTTGCCGCAAAAATTCCTGTCCGCATTTCATGCTCCCAATCGGCCGAAGCCATTTTCGATCACTGACAAGACGGGCCTGACCGCATGGATATTCGCCATGCCGGTCCTACCACATGGTCTTGGCGGCCCTGCCCGGCCACTCCCGGTCATAGCTGTCGCCGTCGAAGCCCTTCTTGGCCGAGGCGAGCATCTGCCCCACCGTCGGCAGCAGGGACGTATCGCGGAACTTCTCCGGGTTCCAGAGGTCGGCGCGCAGAACGGCCCGGGCGCATTGCGAATAGACCTCCTCGATGGCGATGACAACGACGGCGCGCGGATGGCGGCCGTCCATGACGAAGCGCTGCGTGATCGCGTCGTCGACGCGCACCACGGCGCGGCCGTTAAGCCGCATGGTCGTATTGGAGCCCGGAATGAGGAACATCAGCGCCACGCGCGGATCGCGCACGATGTTGGAGAGCGAATCGATGCGGTTGTTGCCGCGCCAGTCGGGCAGCATCAGCGTGCGCTCGTCCTCGATATGGATGACCGCGCCGGCGTCGCCGCGCGGCGAGCAGTCGAGCCCCTCCGGCCCGACGGTGGCAAGCGCCATGAAGGGCGAGGCCGCGATCATCGCGCGGTATTCGGGAAGGAGGTGGTCCGTCACCTTGACGAGCGAGGCCTCGCCCGGTTCGCCGTAAAGTGCCTGCAATTCCTCGACCGAGGTGACGATGGTCATGTCCTGCTCCTGTGCTGTGCCCTTCGGCGCATCGCACCCTTGCATGACATTCCCATGACGCAAAGCCAATCAGGCGGCGATGCGGCGCCGGTCCTCGGCCAGAAAATCCACGATGCTGTCGATCACCGGTTCGGCCGAGACGATGCGGCGGTGGCCGAAACCGTTCGCCCAGTGCAGCGTGACGTTCGGGCCGGAGGCGGCATAGCGCCGGGCATGGGTCGCGGAGACTTCCTTGTCGTCCTCGGCGTGGATGACCAGCATGGGCGTATCGAGCCGCCCCGCCCCGCTCGCCGCATCGAAGGCGGAGAGCGGCGCGCCGGCGATGCGTTCGACATGGTCCTCCAGCGCGACCTGCGCCTTCTGGCCGAGTTTCAGATAACGCCCGAGATCCTTGAACAGCCAGGTCATTTCGCTTGGAGAGCCGATGGTGACGAGCCGGCGCGGCCGGTGCGCGGGCACCGAGGGCACGAGCCCGCTTGCCGCGCAGGCAAGCGAGGCGCCGCCGAAGGAATGGCCGCAGAAATAGTCGAAGCCGCCGAAGCGCTGCCAGGCCGCGTCAATGGCCCTGACCGCCATCGGCAGCGTCAGCGTGCGCCCGCGCGAGGCACCATGGCCCGGCAGGTCGAGCGCCACGACCTCGTGGCCGGCGGCGACCAGCCCCTCCGTCAGGGTGGCGAGATAGGCCGCGCGCGAGCCCCAGCCGTGCACGACGAGGACGCGGCCGGCAAAGGCATCGCAGGGACGCGCCGCGAAGCGGTGCGCCACGGCCGTACCGCCGGCAAAAGCCAGCTCGACACGCTGCGCCTGCCGCATCCAGCCTTCGGAGCGGGCAAACAGTTCCTTCTCCTTGGCGGTGCGCGGCCGGCGGCCGGGCGTCGTCGCGAAGAGACGGAAGGCGGCGCGGCCCGCCGCATCGGGAGAAACCTTGGCCACGCCCGAAAGCGCGAGCCGGATGACCTTCAAGCCAAAGGATGCCATAGTGGGAATCCGTAAAAAATGTTCAATGCTGAACAATAAAGTACAACGATGAACAAAAATCAAGCCTTCCCGTGGGATCATCCGCGCTTTCGCAGCTGGATCGGCGTGGCGCGCGCCTGCCAGCTCATGCAGCAGGCGATGACGCGGGCCATTGCCGACCTCGACATCAAGACGCCGCATCTCGATATCCTGATCAATCTCTACCGGTTCGAGGGCATTTCCCAGCAGGAACTGGCGCGCAAGCTGCTCGTCGGGCGCTCCAACATGAGCATGCTGCTGCCGCAGCTGGAAAAGCGCGGCCTCATCGAGCGCAAGCCCGACGCGAAGGACAAGCGCGTGCTGCGCCTCTTCCTCACCCAATCCGGCCGCAGCCTCACCGCCGAGGCGATGGTCATCCAGACCGGCATGATCGAGCGCATCATGTCGCAGACGCCCGCCGACCGCTGCCTTCAGGTCGCCGAAGCCATGGAGGATATCATTCACATCCTCCAGACCATGGAGCCGGACGAGGGCTGAAGTCTGGAGTTTGCCCGGGAAAAGTGGGAACCGGTTTTCCCGCAAAGACAAACGAAAGCAAAAGAATTTAGAGCATGTCCGGTTCGATCTGAACCTGACATGCACTAGACGACGGCCACGTCATCCGCCGGTGTCGATTTCAGCGACAGGAACTCCCACAGCGCGACGATGAACAGCACCGCGGCGGCGGCCATGAAGAGCTGGTAGGGCTCGACGAAGGGCGCGGCGAGCGACAGCGCCAGCAGCCCGGCAATGCCGGCGAGATGCGACAGCGGCGAGCGGCCGCGGATCGCCGCCTTGAACCAGATATTGCCGAGCAGGAAGACGACGGGTCCGCCGATGATGGCGCTGGCGGTCTTGAAATCCACATGGCCGTGCGGATGGGCAAGCGCGAACTCCTCCGCCACCGCCGAAAGGATGATGCCGGCGACGATGGGAATATGCGCATAGGTGAAGGCCATGCGCGCGATGCGCCCGGGCGTCGGCGAATGCTCGATCAGATGCGCCGCCTCGCCATGGCCGAAGCGGAAATAAATCCACCACATGGTGGCCGTCGAGAAGAAGGCGGTGGCCAGCAGGAAGACGGTGAAGCCGTCGAGAAGCTCCATGCCGGCGACCGTCCGCCCCGTGACGAGGATGGTTTCGCCAAGGCAGATGATGACGAAGAGCGCGCAGCGCTCCGCCATATGCTCGCCCGAGACCTGCCAGTCGCTGACCGACGAGCGCCCGAGGCCCGGCACGGCGAAACCGAGCGCGGGCGAGGCATATTCGATGCCGAGCGCCACCAGCCAGAGCGCCAGCCGCGCCTCGTGCTCCACCATCGCGCCGGCAAACCAGAACACCGCGGAAAACGCGCTCCAGGCGGTGATGCGGATGAAATTCGTGCTGTTTTCCGGCCAGTCCCGCCGCATGACATAGGCGGTGAAAGCCGAACGTCCCACCTGCATGGCGACATAGGTCAGGGCGAAGAGGAAGCCGCCCGCGCCGAAGGCGGTGGGAATGGCGATGGAGAGCATCAGGCCGAGGAACATCAGCACGAAGAGCAGCACCCGCACCGGCGCCTTGTCTGGATCCAGCCAGTTGGTCGCCCAGGTCGTGTAGATCCACACCCACCACACCGCCAGCATCAGCATCGCGGCCTCGACGAGGCCGAGCGGCGAATAGTGCGCGGCCAGCGAATGGGAAAGCTGGATGATCGTCAGGACGAAGATCAGGTCGAAGAAGAGTTCCGCGAAGGCCACCTTGCCTTCGCGGGCCGTGCCGCGGGCGCGCAGGCAGGCGGAATTGGCAAAGCGCTCGTCATTCGTCGCCGTCATGGCGCGTCCTTTCGTTACAGCCGTTCGAGACGGCGGTCGGGCACGACCCAAAGCAGCGCGACCGCTGCATAGATGACATGGGAAATCACCGGCGAGACAAAGGCAAGCCCGATGGCCGCCAGATAGAAGACGGGCGAGAAGCGCCCCTTGAAATCCCGCCCCAGCACGCCGCGCAGCCTGCTGGCTTCCGGATGGACGGCAACGATGCGGATCTGCAGGATCTCGTAGGCGATGGCCGAGAGCAGCAGGATCGCGCCGTAGAGCGCGGTCGGAAAGGCGGCGGCCGGATTGTTGCCCATCCAGGCCGTGACGAAGGGAATGAGCGACATCCAGAACAGCAGATGCATGTTCGCCCACAGCACGCTGCCGCTGGCATTGTCGCACACCGTCAGGAGATGGTGATGGTTGTTCCAGTAGATCGCCACATAGACGAAGCTGAGCAGGTAGCCGAGGAACACCGGCATCAACGGCAGCAGCGCCGCCAGCGTCGGCTCCTTCGGCACGGTGAGCTGCAGCACCATGATCGTGATGATGATGGCGATGACGCCATCGCTGAAGGCTTCCAGACGTCCCTTGTTCATGCGCGCCTCGTGTCCTTTTTATAAGACATGCCGCATGTTGCCGCGAGTCGCTACAGAAGATTGCGTAACGTCAATTGACCTCTTCGTCGGCATGACGGTGGCGCTCTTCCTCCGCCGCGGCGCGCTCGCGCCCGGTGCGGGCGGCGACGATGTCGGCGGGCTGGGCATTGCCGCGAATGAGTTGGCGACCGGCATAGATGCCGCCGACGGTCTCGATCTCAAGGCGCTGGCGGTCGATGTCGCGGAACTCCTCCACCACCTCGGCCGCAAGGTCCTCGTCCTCGCCGAGCGCCTTCAGCGTCTCGCGGCTGAAGGTCATGGCCGACTCGAAGGTCTCGCGGATCTGGAAATCGACGCCGGCGTGCACGAGGTCGATGGCGTGGCCGCGGTCATAGGCGCGCGCGAGGATCGGCACGAGCGGGAATTCCTCCTTCACCACCTCGGCGATCTTCACGGCCGCCTGCCTGTCGTCGAGGCAGATGAGGATCGCCTTGGCGGTCGCCGCGCCGGCGGCATGCAGGATATCGATGCGCGAGCCGTCGCCGTAATAGACCTTGAAGCCGAATTCCGACGCGTCGCGCACGAATTCCGCATCCTTGTCGATCAGCGAGAGCGTGTAGCCGCGCGCCAGAAGCGGCTGGCTGACGATCTGGCCGAAGCGGCCGAAGCCGATCATCAGCACCGTGCCCTCGACATTTTCCGGCAGCGTCAGCCCCTCGGTGGACGGCTGCTGCTTCGGCACGAGGCGGTCGTGCAGGATCACCATCAGCGGCGTCAGGATCATCGAGATGATGATCGTCGCCGTCAGGATGGCATTGTCCTTGCCGCTGAGGATACCGGCCGAAACCGCCGCGGCGTAGAGCACGAAGGCGAATTCGCCGCCCTGCGCCATCAGCACCGCCCGCTCCAGGCTTTCGCTGTGGCAGGTGCCGACGAGGCGCGCGACCAGGTAGATCAGCAGGATCTTCGCGACCATGTAGCCGATGACGCTCGCCACCACGAGCTGCCAGTTGGCGGCGATGACCGAAAGATCGATCGCCATGCCGACGCCGAGGAAGAAGAGGCCGAGCAGGATGCCGCGAAACGGCTCGATATCCGCTTCGAGCTGGTGGCGGAAGGAGGATTCGGACAGCAGCACGCCGGCAAGGAATGCGCCCATGGCCATCGAAAGCCCGGAGACCTGCATGGCGAGCGCCGAGCCCAGCACCACCAGCAGCGCCGCCGCCGTCATCACCTCACGCGCGCCGGAGGCGGCCAGCACCCGGAAGAGCGGGTTGAGCAGGTAGCGTCCGGCCAGCACCAGCGCCACGATGGCGCCAATGGCGATGCCGATGGCAAGCCAGCGGTCGGAGGCATCCGTCGCCGCCGCGCCCGTGCCGAGCAGCACGACGATGGCGAGCAGCGGCACGATGGCCAGATCCTCGAAGAGCAGGATGGCGATGATGCGCTGGCCCTTCAGCGTCGAGATCGTGCCGCGCTCCTGCAGCATCTGCATGACGATGGCGGTGGAGGTGAGCACGAAGCCGGTGCCGGCGACGAAGGAAGGAATGAGCGGGAAACCGAAGGAAAGCCCGATGCCGGTCAGCGCCGCCATGGCGCCCATCACCTGGATCGCGCCGAGCCCGAAAATATCCTTGCGCATGCCCCACAGCCGCGACGGCTGCATTTCGAGGCCGATGATGAAGAGGAACATCACCACGCCGAGCTCGGCGACATGGATGATCGCCTGCGGATCGGCAAAGAAACCGAGGCCGAACGGACCGATGGCAAGCCCGGCCGCCAGATAGCCGAGCACGGAACCGAGCCCGATCTTCTTGAACACCGGCACGGCGGCGACGCCCGCCGCCAGCAGGACGACAACCTGGGTAAGATCGTTTGCGTTCGCTTCTGCGGCCAAGGGGCATCTCCCGTTTGTTTCTGGGTGGACGCGCCCTTCGGCAGGCAGTCCGGATTATCGCGGCTTTTCGGATATATCGCGGCTCATGCCCTTCTCCGCAAGCTCGCGCTCGTAATCGGCAAAGAGGCTCGCGCCCTTTTCCCCGAGTTCCCGCAGATAGGACCACGTATAGATGCCGGTATCGTGAAAATCGTCGAAGCCGATGCGGACCGCATAGTTGCCGGTCGGCGTCATGGCGATGATCGCCACATTGCGCTTGCCCGGCACCGTCACCTTCTGCCCCGGCCCATGGCCCTGCACCTCGGCGGAGGGCGAGAGGACGCGCAAGAGCTCGGCGGAAAGGTCGAAGCTCTCGCCGTCGTTGAAGGTGACGAGAAGGCGCTGGCGGTCCTTGGACACGCGCAGTTCGGTCGGCCAGAGGTCGCTCATGCCAGATCCCTTTCCATTCGATTTCGCGAAGGACTATGCCGCAAGCCGGGGATGTGCAAGGCTGAAAATGCTGTCATAATTGCCGCATCGGCTTGACGCGGCGCGTTGCGCGCACGACATGTCGGTGATGGAGGAATGGACGTGAATTCGCCTGCAGGACCCTGGAACGGCGCCGACCCGGTCGCCCGATCCGACGCCCCGATGATCGACCCCTTCGGGCGCGCGGTCACCTATCTGCGCGTTTCCGTCACCGACCGCTGCGATTTCCGCTGCACCTACTGCATGGCGGAAAACATGACCTTCCTGCCCAAGAAGGATCTTCTGACGCTGGAGGAGCTGAACCGGCTCTGTTCCGCCTTCATCGCCAAGGGCGTGCGCAAGCTGCGCCTGACCGGCGGCGAGCCCCTGCTGCGCAAGAACATCATGTATCTCGTGCGCGAGCTCGGCAAGAAGGTCCATGACGGCCAGCTCGACGAACTGACGCTGACGACCAACGGTTCGCAGCTCGCCAGACACGCTGCCGAACTTGCCGATTGCGGCGTGCGACGCATCAACGTTTCCCTCGATACGCTCGATCCCGACAAATTCCGGGCGATCACACGCTGGGGCGATCTTTCCAAGGTCATCGAAGGCATCGACGCCGCGCAGGCCGCCGGCCTGAAGATCAAGATCAACGCCGTCGCGCTGAAGGACTTCAACGACCGCGAAATCCCCGATCTGATGCGCTGGGCGCATGGTCGCGGCATGGATCTCACCCTGATCGAGACCATGCCGATGGGCGAGATCGAGGAAGACCGCACCGACCGCTACCTGCCGCTGTCGCAGATGCGGGCGCAGCTGGCGGAAGACTTTACCCTCACCGACAACGCCTACCGCACCGGCGGCCCTGCGCGTTACGTCACGGTGGCGGAGACCGGCGGCCGCCTCGGCTTCATCACCCCGATGACGCATAATTTCTGCGAAAGCTGCAACCGCGTGCGTCTCACCTGCACCGGCACGCTCTATCTCTGCCTCGGCCAGAACGACGCCGCGGACCTGCGCCTGCCCCTGCGCGCCTCCGACGACGATGCCCTGCTCTCCCAGGCGATCGACGAGGCCATCGGCCGCAAGCCGAAGGGCCACGATTTCATCATCGACCGCCGCAACCGCCCGGCCGTCGCCCGCCATATGAGCGTCACCGGCGGCTGAGCGACACCGGCGATTGGGCGTCGGGCGGCATCCGAAAGAGCAAACGAGGTTTCAGTGAAGCGCCTTCTGCCTGTCCTCCTCTGCGCCGCCCTGCCCTCCATGCCGCTAGCCGCCGACCGTCCGGATGGCATCGCAGCCGCCGAAGCGATCGCCAAGGCCGCCTTCGGCGCGGACTGCGACATGAACGGCATGCCGGAAGTGCCGATGGCCGGTCCCGACGATGAAGGCTACGGCCATAGCGTCTACCGCTTCACCTACAAGCCCGACTACAATCCCGATGGTCCGGCCGTCGAGGCCGAACTGTTCCAGCTCTTCTGCGGCTCCGGCGCCTACAATATCCGCCACGCCTTCGTGCTGAAGAAGAGCGACGAGGAAACGCCGAAGCTGATCGCCTTCGCCACGCCCGATCTCGACTACGCCTATGCGGATGAGGAGATGAACACGCTGAAGGCCGCCCCGAAAGTCCGCGGCTTCCGCGCCACCGGCCTCTTGGTCAATGCCAGCTTCGACGAGAAAACCCGCACCATCTCCAGCCACGCCGCCTGGCGCGGTATCGGCGACGCCTGGGACAGCGGCGACTGGATCTTCCGCAACGGCGATTTCATCCTGACCCGCTTCGAGGTCGACCCGACCTACGGCGACCCGGACCCGGCGGCGGAGAGCTACGTGGTTTATGAGGCAGGGAAGTAGCGCGCTGCGCCCTTCCCGTTCCCGCTTCCCTTCTCCCCCCAAAAAGCGACGTGCCATCCCGCATTCCCCGCCGCAACCCAAACTCCCTCAGAACGGGAATTTAACGGTTGAAAATAGACATGCAGGGTTGCGCCCGGTTTCCCGCCCAATATCCTCGGGTCGGGGATATCCTTGGGGGAGAGCGTCATGCAGAAAAGCCACAAACGCAATGCCGCATTGCTCGCCGTCGTCCTGCTCGCCGGCTGCAATGCCCATCCAATTCCCGATGACGTAACACTCGATACGGTCGCCATCGTGCAAAAGATACGATGCGAGGCGCGCGATGCCGTACTGGACGCAATGATAAGTAAAATCAACGAACGAGGGACGGAATCCGACAAGCGGTATGCCGCCGACCTGAGCAGCGATCGCACGAGAATCCTCAGGAAGGACAGGGCCCAGCTCAGCGAGGACATGAAAAGCTATCTGCGCACCTATGCGGAGGGAGCCATCGGTTACAATTTCAGTTTCGACATCACCGTCAACACCGACAACAGCGTTGGAATCAACCTGTTCAATCCCTTCAGCAATGGCACGAGGACGTTCGACATCGGCGCGGGCGTCGCGCGCCAGAACCAGGGAACGAGAAGCTTCCAGATCGTCGATACGTTTACGGAACTCGCCAAACTCTACGAGACGAAGGACGGCAGAGATTCCTGCTTCCGGCTCGCCACCGGCAACGCGCTTTACCCGATCACCGGCAAGATCGGCCTCGAGGAAGTTGTGCGGACCTTCATCAATCTCAACGACATTGCCGGGATCGAGCGTAAGGCGGAAGGCGACAAGACAACGACATTCTCGGACGCCATCGAGTTTCAAACGACGATCTCGGGACGGGTCAACCCGAAGATCGAACTGTCTCCCGTCAAGCATGGCGTGGGGCTCGCAGACGCCGGCATGACAAACACCTGGAAGCGAACCGATAAGCACAAGGTGATCATCGCACTGCAGCTGAAGCCCCAGCAGGCGGTGACGGCCGGAGCGAAGAAGCCGGTCACGATCAAGCCCGCAGCCGGCGTCCTCAGGACGATCGACCGCAAACTCTACCTCGATCGGGAATACCAGCACGGACTTCAGTAGATCCTGCACCAGAAACGCAAAGCGGCCGGGCTTTCACCCGGCCGCAGTCGTTTCATGTCGTCCACCCCTTAAGCGGCGTAGTGCTGCCGGCCGTAACCATCCTCCGGCCGCGTCTCCAGGTCGCGCGTCTTGAAGTGGTCGATCTTCTCGTTGAGCGTCTGCACGCGGCGGCGCAGGCCGTGGATTTCGGCGGTGTTCTCCTCGACCATCGCGGCGTTCTGCTGCGTGATGAGTTCGACCTTGTGCACCGCCTGGTTCACCTCGCTGATGCCTTCGTACTGGGCGGCGGCGGCCGCCTCGATCTTGCCGACAAGCGTGTGGATCGAGGAGATGTGCTCGTTGATGACGCTCAACGCCTCGCCGGTCTCGGTGACGAGAGCGACGCCATTGCGCACCTGGGCGGAACTGTCGGAAATAAGCCCCTTGATCTCGCGAGCCGCACCGGCGCAACGCTGGGCAAGTTCGCGGACCTCCTGCGCGACGACGGCAAAGCCGCGGCCCTGCTCGCCGGCCCGGGCGGCTTCCACCGCGGCATTGAGCGCCAGGATATTGGTCTGGAAGGCGATCTCGTCGATGACGCCGATGATCGTGCCGATCTTCTCCGAGGAGCGGTTGATCTCGCCCATGGCGTCGACGGCCTTGGCCACGACCGCGCCGGAGCGCTGGGCGTAGCTGTGCGTCTCGTCGACGGAGACGGCCGTCTTCTGCGCGCTTTCGGCGGTGGAGCGGACGATGTCGGTAAGCTGGCGGAGCGCCCGCGAGCTTTCCTCCAGCGCCGCGGCCTGCTGCTCCGTGCGGCGGGCGAGATCGTCGGCGGAGGCGGCAAGGTTGCCGGTGCCGCCGTTGATCTCCACCGTCGTCGCGCGCACGTCCGAAAGCGTGGCGCGCAAGGCCTCGACGGCATTGTTGTAGGTACGGGCCATGGCGACATATTCGGCCGCCAGCGCCTCCGTCATGCTCTCCTCGAGATTGCCGGCGGCAAGTTTGCCGAGAACGTCGGAGAGCGCGCTCAGCGCCTCCGTCTGCTCGGCTTCGATGCGGGCGCGTTCGCTGGCGCGGCGGGCCTCGTCCTCGGCCGTGAGCTGGCGCTGGGCTTCCGCCTGCTGCTCCAGCCGGATGTTTTCCCGTGCCGCGTCGCGGAAGACGGCGACCGAGCGCACCATGTCGCCGATCTCGTCACCGCGGTTGCGGCCGTCGATGCTGATGTCGAGGTCGCCGCTGGCAAGCCGCGACATGGCTTCGGTGACGCGCTTCAGAGGTCCGCGCAGCGTCTCCACCAGCATCAGGCCACCGATGATGGCGAGCAGCGTGCCGGCGACCATGGCGATGATCGAGACGTTGGCCGAGCGCTGGCTGTCCTTCTTGCCGGCTTCCTGGGCGCTGGAGACGAACTGTTCGAGCGTCTGGCTGGCATCGGCAACCGAGGCATAGGCGGCGATGCGCGCCGCCTGCCACTTCTCGCCGACGGCGATCAGGTCGCCCGTGCCCTTCTCGATCTTCGCCAGCGACGGCGCGAGCTTCTGCGAGAGGTCGCGCAAGGCCGCATTCTTGGCCCCGAGCTTGGCCAGTTCGGCGGCGCTCGTCGAAACGGCCTTCACGTCGGCCAGCACGGCGTCGCGGCTCTCCTGGTTCAGCTTGCGATGCAATTCGCTGATATGCAGGCGCGTTTCATCGATGCCCTTGAACGTGTCGCCCATGAGAGCGATCAACGTCTTCAGCACGGCGATTTCCGCATCCATGCCGACGAAGCGCTTTGCCGCCGTATCGGAATTCTTGCCGGCTTCCTTGAGGAAGTCGGCGTCGAACTTGGCAAGCTTGGTGAGCACAGGCACGAACTTCGCCTTCTTGCCCTCGGCATCGTCGGCGCCGGCAAGGATTTCGCGCACCTTGGCCAGTTCGGTCTCGAAGGCCTTGATCTGCGTCAGCGCCTTCTGCGAGGCGATGGCCTTGGATTCGTCCAGTTGCTTGAGCAACTGCGGCAAGTAGGTTTCGGCCGCCTTCACCTTGTCTTCCGCCTTCATCGCCAGCGCGACGGGCTTGCGGAACTTGCCGATACGTTCGGCAAGACCCTGATAGGCGGCGGCGTCGAAGAGCAACGCCTTGGCGAAGGCTTCCTTTTCGCCCGATTCGCTGCGGATCACGCCGATCTGCTTCTCGGCGAACTCCCCATCCTTCGCCATCGCCGCCAGCGCCCCTTCGAGGTCGGCGGTAACGGCGTTGCGCTCTTCATCGATGGTCCAGAGCGTTTGCGCCTGGTCGCGCATGGTGGCGGCAAGGGCGACGACCGAAGCGATCTTCGCCTTTTCCGCCGCATCGGGCAGGAGAGCGTCGAGATCGCGAATGCCGGCCTCCTGCTCGTCGATCCGCACGCCGAGCGCGTCCCGCGTCTGCTGGCTTGGCTTGTCGGCGAAGTCCTGCAGGCCGGAGCGCAGGTTCTGGAAATGCGACAGGCTGTTGATCGTCTCGCGCGTCACCGTCATATGGCCGTTCAGCGTGCTGGCGGTGAAGTAACCGACAAGGCCGATGCCCGCGATCAGCGCGACGAGAGGGATGACGAACAACAGCACCTTGGTGACGATGCGGCGCTGCTGCAGCAGGCGGTCGATGAAGGACATGGGTTCCCCGACGTTTTGTGACGACCAAGCTCCCCCGGGTGTCTCAAAGCCGAAGCGGCCGCGAAAGGCTCGTCATACGAGCGCGGCCGTGTTTGCTGTCGGGGCTTCGGCCGATCTTCCACCAGGCGGCGCGCCCTCACCCGTCGCATCATGCGATCGCTCAATGGGATGACGCAACGATAGGTGCGGAAGCTTAATGAAACCCTTCGGCGAAACGGCAGCAATTCAAGCCCTTGGGCCGGGCGCTTCATGCACCGCGCCGAAATTCCGGCCCCGCTTTCCCAACCACCCCGATTGTTCCGCCGGCGGCCCTGATGGCAAGCGCCGCCCATTGGGCCTATGAGAGAGGTACGAACGCTTGGAATCATCCGCATGAACTCCTCCGGAAATGCCAGGGGCGCGCTTTTCATGGTCATCGCCATGGCGGCCTTCACCTGCAACGACGCCCTCGTCAAATCCGTCACCCATGCCATGAACACCGGGCAGATCCTTTTCGTGCGCGGATTGATGACGAGCGTGCTGGTGCTCGCCATCGCCAGGAGCATGGGCGCGCTCGGTTCGTGGCGGATCGTGTTGCAGCCGGCGGTGGCGCTGCGCCTTTCGGCCGAAATCCTCGCTTCGCTCGCCTATATATCCGCCCTCGGCGCCATGCCGCTCGCCAACACCGCCGCCATCCTGCAGTCCCTGCCGCTCGCCGTCACGCTGGGCGCCGCCCTTTTCCTCGGCGAACAGGTGGGCTGGCGGCGCTGGCTTGCCATTGCCGCGGGCTTTGCCGGCGTGCTGATCGTCATCCGCCCGGGGCCGGACGGGTTTTCGCTGGCGGCGCTCTATGTCATCGCCTCGGTCGTCGGCGCGGCGGCGCGCGACCTGTCCACGCGCAAGATCCCCGGCGACATTCCCTCCATCTTCATCAGCGCGGTCACGGCGCTCGCCATCACCCTCGTCGGCGGTGTGCTGACCGGACCGATGGGCGGCTGGCAGCCCATGTCGCCGGATGTGCTGGCCCGGCTCGCCGGGGCGAGCGTCCTGCTGCTCGTCGGCTACCAGACCATCGTCAACGCCATGCGCGCCGGCGAAATCTCCTTCGTCGCGCCCTTCCGCTACACCAGCCTCATCTGGGCCATCGCCATCGGCTTCCTGTTCTTCGGCGAGGTGCCCGATCTCTGGATGACGGTCGGCGTCGCGATCATCGTCGCCTCCGGCCTCTATACCTTCTACCGCGAGAACCGCCGCCGGGCGAAGACCCTGGCGCAGGGATCGACACCCGAATCCCCGTGACACCCTCGACACTTGCAGCCACCGGCGGCACCGACTAGATCGGTGGAGGTTCAGGGGGAAAGGAGCGATGGCACCGATGGAGGCGATACCGGGCGTAATTCTTGCGGGCGGCCTGTCGTCCCGCATGGGGCAGGACAAGGCGCGCCTGCGGCTTGGCGGCCTCTCGCTCCTCGATCGCGCCATCAAGCGCCTGCAGCCGCAGGTCTCGACCCTCGCCGTCAATGCCAACGGCCCGGTGCTCTTCGAGCCGGGCGCGGAATTGCCCGTCTTTGCCGATCTCGACGCCAGCCGCTCCGGCCCGCTCGGCGGCGTGCTCGCGGCGCTCGATCATGCACGGCGCCACCATCCCGGCGCACGCCATGTCGCGACCGTGCCGACGGACAGCCCCTTCTTCCCGTCCGACCTCGTCGCCCGCCTCGCCTATGCCGCCGATGGACCGGAGCGCATCGCGACGGCCCGGTCGGCCGGCAGCCCCCATCCCGTCTTCGCCCTCTGGCCCGTCGCACTTTTCGAGGACCTGTCGGCGTGGCTTGCCGGCGGGGGGCGCTGCGCGTGCGCAGTTATCTCGAGCGCCACCGGGCCCGGGAGGTCTCCTTCCCGACAATCGAGACGCCGCGCGGCGCCTTCGATCCCTTCTTCAACATCAACACGCCCGACGATCTCGCCGCGGCGGAAAACTGGCTCTGGATACTCGAACGATGACGCGACCGAAGATCTTCGGCATTGCCGGCTGGAAGAATTCCGGCAAGACGGGCCTTGCCGTCCGCCTCGTTGCCGAACTGGTGGCGCGCGGCTACCGCGTCTCGACCATCAAGCACGCGCACCACGATTTCGACATCGACAAGGTCGGCGCCGACAGCTATCGCCATCGCCAGGCCGGCGCGCATGAAGTCACCATCGTCTCCGGCACGCGCTACGCCATCATGCACGAGCTGCGCGGTGCGCCCGAACCCTCCTTCGAGGAAATCCTTGCCCGCCTCGCCCCGTGCGACCTCGTCCTGATCGAGGGTTACAAGCGCGAACCGATCCCGAAGATCGAGGCCCGCCGGCGGGACGCCGCCAATCGCACGCCGCTCGCCCCGGAAGATCCGCATATCGCCGCCATCGCCGCCGACCATGCGGTCACGGACACGACGCTGCCCGTCTTCGACCTCGACGACACCGCCGCCATCGCCGATTTCGTTGTTGCCGTGACGGACCTTGCAAAGCCGGCCTGAAGACGCCGCGACAACGCGCCACCGGAACGCAGAAAGGCCGCGGGATCGCTCCCGCGGCCTTTCGCTTTCACGTCAGTCCGATCAGTTCGCGCTGGCGACCGGGCGAACCAGCGTCGTCACGCGGCGAATGGTGACGCGGCGGTTCTGCTGTTCGGCGGACTGGGTGCGAACCTTGAGGAAGCGCTCGCCATAGCCCTGCGTCTGCAGGTTTTCCGGCGGAATGCCGTAGACCTCGGTCAGCAGGTTGGCGACCGACTCGGCGCGCTGGTCGGACAGAACGAGGTTGGACTTGTCCGAACCGACGGCATCCGTATGGCCTTCGATCAGGAAGGTCTCGCCCGGATCCTTGTCCAGCACCTTCTCCATGGCGTCGGCGACCTTGCGCAGCGTGCGGGCCTGCGACATCGGCACTTCGGCGCTGCCGGTGGCGAAGGTCACCGTGTCGAGGTCGATGCGGCGCACCTTGTCACGCAGACGCGCGGAGTGCTTCACCTCGTCCATCGTATAGACGCGTTCCACACGCTCGACCGGCGGCTCGGAGAGGAACTCGTAATAGTCGCGGTCCGGATCGCTCGACGTGTCGACGATATAGTCGCTGACCGGGATGCGCAGGCGCATCGGCGGCAGTTCGTAGCCGACGTCAACGAAGTCGGGACGCGGCGAGTCGTCTTCCCGTTCCGGCGCATAGGCGATGATGTATTCCCGCCCGTCGCGGCCGACGCGCGAACGCTGGATGATGTCGCCGTAGCGGTCGTAGATCGTCACGATCTGCACGCCGCCGGGACGCACGATCGTCTCACGCACGCGGCCGCGGGCAAGGTTGTCGTAGTAGACCTCTTCCGAATCGCGGCGCAGGCGCGGCCGGTCGTCGCCACGCACGACGAGCTGGTTGCCGACCTCGATGACCGTGCGGTTGTCGATCTTCTCGATGACGTTCACTTCGGTGACGTTGTTGTTCACGGTGTTGTTGACCGTGTTGTTGTTGATGATCGTGTTGTTGATCACGGTGTTGTTGACGATGTTGGTCGTCTGCGGCACCTCGAAGACCGGCGCGGCGTCGAGACGCTCGCCCTCTTCCTTGATCGCGGCCTCGATCTTCTGCGGCACGGCTTCGCGCACCTCTTCGGAGATCGCGGCCTGGGCGGAAACGTCCGATTCCGGCAGCGGAGCGGCCTCTTCCTCGGCGCGCAGTTCCTCGCGCTTCTTGCGACGCTGCTCGCGGCTCGTCTGGCCGCCGAGATTGTCGGCGTCCTTGTCGCTGTCGAGCACGGCCGCACCGTTTTCGACCGGCAGAACGACCGTTTCATCGGTCTGGCCCGGATCGGCGGCGATTTCCTGCTTCTGCTCCTCGGTCTGCGTGTCGACGACTTCCGGCACCGGCTCGACGAGGGGCGTCTCGCCGGTTTCGGCCGTGGCGGGCTGCTGCTCCGTGCCGGTTTCCGTCGCAGGCTGCTGTTCGCCGGTTTCCGTCGACGGCATCTCCCCCTCGGCCGGCAACTGGCCACCCTTGGCGGGCTGCTCTGCCTGCTGTTCCTCGGTCTGCTGCTGTTGCAGGAGCAACTGTTCTTCGGCAGCCTTCTGCTCGTCGGCGGCCTTCTGTTCTTCAGCAGCCTTCTGTTCGTCGGCGGCCTTCTGTTCCTCGGCAGCCCTCTGCTCTTCGGCGGCCTTCTGCTCGTCGGCTGCCTTCTGCTGTTCTTCCGCCTGGCGCTGCTGCTCTTCCGCAGCCTTCTGCTCTTCGGCCTGTTGCTGCTGTTGCAGCAGAAGCTGTTCTTCGGCCGCCTTCTGCTCCTCGGCAGCCTTCTGTTCTTCGGCAGCCTTCTGCTGTTCTTCCGCCTGGCGCTGCTGCTCTTCGGCCTGGCGCTGCTCCTCGGCAGCACGCTGCTGCTCTTCCGCCTGACGCTGCTGCTCTTCGGCGGCGCGCTGGGCTTCTTCCTCGGCCGCGCGGCGCTGCTCTTCCTGCTGCTGTTGCAGGAGAAGGAGTTCCTCTTCGCTCGGCTGGCCCTGGTCGGAGCTTTCCTGCGCAACCTCGAACGGCTGCATCAGCGCATCGGCGAGCGAGGGTGTCGCGACCAGCGAGGCCGACAGCACCGGGAGCGCCACGGTTGCAAAAAGTTTGGAGCGGAAAGTCATCGTTTTGTCCTCACGGTGTCCCGTCTGTTGCATCGAGAGTTGCCGGCCGGTTCTGACGCCCGCCGGCGAATCCTTCGTCTTCCTTCTAAGGCCTAGCCACATTCGGCTGAATGCCGGCTGAACGGCCTCCTGTCGACCGACGAGATAGGTCGCGCCCCCACCTTGGCTAGGGGCGGTAAGGAAATTGTCGGGGAAACGGGGCGGAATGACGGCGGAAAAGCAGTTGATTTTTTGGCGGAAACGGGTCGATTATCCAACCCAAGCGGGCAGGCCTGCCCGCTTCCCATCAAGGCCCGGACAAGAATAAAAACCGGTGAGCCTTCAACTGAGAGGACCAAAATGCGTATTTCCAAACGTTTCACGCTCGCAGCTTCGGCCGCGGTGATCGCCCTCTTCGCGTCTTCCGCGGCGATGGCGGACGGCGAGAAGATCGTGATCGGCACGGAAGGCGCCTACCCGCCCTTCAACAATCTCGAATCGGACGGCACGCTTACCGGCTTCGACGTCGACATCGCCAAGGCGCTCTGCGAGGAGATGAAGGCCGAGTGCACCTTCGTCACGCAGGACTGGGACGGCATCATTCCCGGCCTGATCGCCAAGAAGTTCGACGCCATCGTCGCCTCCATGTCGATCACCGCCGAGCGCAAGGAGAAGGTCGACTTCTCCAAGAAGTACTATAACACGCCGCCGGCGATCATCGTGCCGAAGGATTCCGACATCAAGGAAGCCACCCCGGAAGCGCTCGCCGGCAAGTCGCTCGGCGCGCAGGGTTCGACGACCCACTCCAACTATGCCGAAGCGCATATGAAGGATTCCGACATCAAGATGTATCCGACGGCTGACGAGTACAAGCTCGACATCGCCAATGGCCGTATCGACGCCGCCATCGACGACGTGGTGGTGCTGTCCGAATGGCTGAAGACCGAAGCCGGCGCCTGCTGCAAGCTGCTCGGTACGCTGCCGATCGACCCGGTCATCAACGGCGAAGGCGCCGGCATTGCCGTGCGCAAGGGCGAAACCGCGCTGGCCGACAAGTTCACCGCGGCGATCGCGGCGATCCGCGCCAACGGCAAGTACCAGGAAATCAATGCCAAGTACTTCCCGTTCGACGTCTACGGCGACTGATCGATCGCGCTTTGGTGTCATGCGGGTTTTTTCTGACCCCATCACCAGAATGCACGGGCGGGAGGGCTTGCTCTCCCGCTCCTTTTGTTTGAGAACTTGCACATAAAGAAAAGGTGACGCTTCAAGGCGTCCTGACAAGAAGCGTGAAACGCGCATCGGGGGTTCTTCTGGCATGAGCGGGTTCTTCACCGCCATCGTCGAAGCGGTATCTGCATTTCTGGGGATCATCGATCCCTTCTGCGGGCCGGTCGGCATCTTCAATCTGTTCGCGAGCAATACGCTTATGGCTTGCGGCGACGCAGGCTGGGGCGACGAGATCGCCTTCGGCTTCATCGTCACGGGAAGCCTTGCCATCGCAACGCTGCCCGTCGGCCTGCTGATGGGTTTCTTCATCGCGCTGGCCAAGCAGTCGGAGGAAAAATCGCTCCGGCTTTCCGCCAATATCTACACCACGCTCTTCCGCGGCCTGCCGGAACTGCTGACGCTCTTCATCGTCTATTACGGCCTGCAGATCCTGGTGCAGAACTTCATGAATGCCGTCGGCTACGAAGGCACCGTGGAGATCAATGCCTTCTTCGCCGGCATGATCGCGCTCGGCGTCGTCTTCTCCGCCTATTGTTCGGAAGTGCTGCTCTCGGCCTTCAAGGCCATTCCGCGCGGCCAGTATGAGGCGGGCTATGCGCTCGGCCTTCACCGCGGCCGCACCATGCAGCTCATCGTCCTGCCGCAGCTCATCCGCGTCGCCCTGCCCGGCCTCGGCAATCTGTGGATGGCGCTTCTGAAGGACACCGCCCTCGTCTCGGTCGTCGGCCTGCCGGATATCCTGCGCCAGACGAGCGTCGCGGCCCGCGTCACCAAGGAAGCCTTCGAGTTCTACGCGGTCGCCTGCCTGCTCTTCCTCATCCTCGCCTTCCTCTCCTCGCTGGTCTTCTCCAGCATCGAGAGCTGGGCCAAGCGTTCGGAGGTCGCACGATGAGCGCCGTCACCAGCCTCATTCCGCCGCAGGCCCCGCCCCCGACCCCACCGAAGCCCTTCACCGCCGGCCGTTTCTTCGGCAACATCTTCCTCGGCGTATGGCTCGCCCTCACCGTCGGCATCTTCCTGATGATCGTCGGTGGCTGGGATCCGGAGAAGTTCACGAAATACGGCCCGAGCTACATGTCCGGCCTCGGCGTGACGCTGCTGCTCGTCGTGCTCTCCGTCGTGCTCGGCGGCCTCATCTCCCTGCCGCTCGCCTTCGCGCGCATGTCGAAGAACCCGGTCCTGTCGTGGATCGCCTATGCCTACGTCTATTTCTTCCGCGGCACGCCGCTGCTGATGCAGCTCTTCCTCGTCTATTACGGTCTCGGCAGCTTCTCGCCCGAACTCAAGGCCTGGGGCCTGTGGTGGTTCTTCCGCGACGCCTGGAACTGCGCCCTCCTGACCTTCACGCTCAACACCGCCGCCTACCAGGCCGAAATCCTGCGCGGCGCCATCGAGAGCGTGCCGCGCGGCCAGCATGAGGGCGCCGCCGCGCTCGGCCTGCCGAAGAAGGTCGCCTTCTTCAAGATCATCCTGCCGCAGGCCCTCATCGTGGCGCTGCGTCCCTACGGCAACGAGATCATCCTGATGATCAAGGGTTCGGCCATTGTCGCCATCGTCACGGTGCTCGACCTGATGGGCGAAACCCGTCGCGCCTTCTCGCGCACCTTCGACTATCAGGCCTATCTCTGGGCCGCGCTGATCTATCTGCTCATCGTGGAGCTGCTGCGCAATCTCTGGGCCTGGCTAGAAGCACGCCTGACGCGCCACCTGAAGCGCTAAAAATCTGGCAGCACTCGATGGAGAGTGCTGCCAATACCCTGATTTCAAAGAAATATTCCCGATACAGACGAAGGATTAAGCCCGCATTAACCTTGCGGGCGCTCAATCATTGGGACCATCATTCACCACGCAATGAGGTCACCATGACGAACGACATGGCACTGCAGCTCAAGGGCTACGGCATGACCACGGCCCAGATTCTCTACCGCATGCCGGATCACCAGCAGTTCCTGCAGACCTATATCTGGCAGCATTACGATCTCGCACCCGATTTCCCGGAGATGAAGAGCTTCCTCAGGTTCTGGCAGGAAAAGCTGGACGGCCCGATCCATTCCGTGCGCTACGTCCACCGCCGCCTGATCTCGGCGACGGAATGGCGCGCCCTGAAAGGCGAGTTCGTCATCAACTGACCACGACGGGTCAGACGTGGACGGAGCCATGCGCAAGCTCGCTGTCGGACATGTCGACCTTCAGCGAGAAATAGATGATGACGGCATAGAAGACGGCCACGAGGCCGATCACCACGCCGCCGGGCACCGGGCCCAGCGCCGCATTGGCCACCACATGCTCGAAGGCGAGCGTGATATCCCGGCCCGCCGTCGCCGGCCGTTGCAGGGTCGAGGACGAGATCTTCAGCGCCCAGGCCAGAAGCAGGATCAGGTACATCCAGCAGTAATTGCGCCGCAGTCGCCGGCAGGCCGCATCCCTGTAGCTGATCAGGAATTCCGGCGAGCGCAGGCTCTTGGCGATGGGCGCGGCCCAGTCGAGCGCAAGCTGGCCGCGCGGATTGAGGATTTCGGCGAAATAGAACCGCTCGAGCTGACGCACGCGCGCCCGGTAGACGTCGAAGAAGCGGTAGCGCCGCGCCTCGATCATCAGGAGCAGCGTCACCAGCAGCATGGCGAAGAGCAGCACGCCATGGTGCGAGGTCGGCGTCGACAGCGAAACGGAGAGCAGTGCCGCCACCACCGTGATCGCCCAGTTCGTCGTGCGGTCGATGCGGTCGCGCCAGCCCGCCATGCGGCCGAGTTCGCCGCGGTAGTAATGCACCATGGTGTTGATCGTCTCCATGGGCGTCGCCGGCAAGGCGGGGCTCAGGGGGCGCTTGGCGTCGATGGAGAGCGACGACGGGGACATATCGCCGGGCATGGCATTCCTCCCAATGGTCTTTTTGGTCTTGGGAGCGATCATGCGCCTCTTTGGGCGATTGATAAACGCCTATTTGCGGCCTAAGAGACGCCCATGACGAAGATCGACGAAGAAGCGCTTGCGGAAGCCTATAACCGCGCCCTTTCGCTGGAAAAGTCCGGCGATTTCGATGCCGCCGCCAAGGCCTATGCGCAAGTGCTGGCGCTCGACCCCGAAGACCACGGCGGCGCTGCCGTGCGCCTCGCTTCGATGGGCCGCGGCGAGACGCCGGAAAAGGCATCCGACGCCTATGTCACCACGCTCTTCGACCAGCATGCCGAAGTCTTCGACAATGTGCTCGTCGACCAGCTCGGCTATTGCGTGCCGCTCCTGGTGCGCCAGCGCTTCCAGGCGCTCGCCATGGGTCCGTTCAAGCGGGTGCTAGACCTCGGCTGCGGCACGGGCCTCACCGGCGGTGCGCTGCGCGACATGGCCGACGACATCACCGGCGTCGATCTGTCGGAAAACATGGTCGAGATCGCCCACGACAAAGAGCTCTACGAAACGCTCTACGTCGCCGAAGCCGTCGATTTCCTCGACGACAATGACGACGAGCCTTTCGACCTCATCACCGCGACGGACGTGCTGCCCTATCTCGGGGCGCTCGAACCGCTGTTCTTCGGCGCCGCCGACAATCTCATCGCCGGCGGCCACTTCATCTTCTCCTCGGAAACGTTGCCGGACGAGACCCTCGCCGGCCGCCCCTTCATGGTCGGGCCGCACCAGCGCTTCGCCCATTCCGCCGGCTATGTCCGCCAGCGCCTCGCGGAAACCGGTTTCGACATCGTCGAGATCACGGATATTACCGTGCGCATGGAAGAGGGCGAGCCGATCCCCGGCCATCTCGTTCTGGCGAAATATCGCGGCTGACGGACGGGCATCCGCACCAGGCGGATGCACCCTCGCCGTTTGCGAGAAACACTTTCGCCGGAATGGATCATCCGCTACACCTCCTGCCAAATTTGCAGGAGATTCAGCATGGCAAAGGTTGCGTTCATCGGTCTTGGCGTCATGGGCTATCCCATGGCGGGCCACCTGAAGGTGAAGGGTGGACATGAGGTGGCGGTCTACAACCGCACCTTCGCCAAGGCGGAAAAATGGGTGGCCGAATTCGGTGGCACGGCGCACCGCACACCGGCCGAAGCCGCAGCGGATGCCGACTTCGTCTTCACCTGCGTCGGCAACGACGACGACCTGCGCTCGGTCACGACGGCCAGGGACGGCGTGCTTGACGGCATGAAGCCCGGCGCGATCCTCATCGACAACACCACCGCCTCGGCCGAAGTCGCCCGCGAGCTCGACGTCGCCGCCCGCGCCAAAGGCTGCCATTTCATCGACGCCCCCGTCTCCGGCGGCCAGGCCGGCGCGGAAAACGGCGTGCTGACCGTCATGTGCGGCGGCGCGGAAGCGGACTTCGAGAAGGCCCGCCCCGTCATCGACGCCTATGCCCGCATGGTCGGCCTGATGGGCGCGGCCGGCGCCGGCCAGCTCGCCAAGATGGTCAACCAGATCTGCGTTGCCGGCGTCGTGCAGGGCCTTGCCGAAGGCATCCATTTCGGCAAGCAGGCCGGGCTCGACATGGAGGCCGTCATCGAGGTCATCTCCAAGGGCGCTGCCGGCTCCTGGCAGATGGACAACCGCCACAAGACCATGCTCGCCGGCAAGTACGATTTCGGCTTCGCCATCGACTGGATGCGCAAGGATCTCGGCATCGTCCTCTCCGAAGCCCGCCGCAACGGCGCGAAACTCCCCACCACCGCCCTCATCGACCAGTTCTACGGCGACGTGCAGGATATGGGCGGCAACCGCTGGGATACGTCCTCCCTGCTCGCAAGGCTCGAACGCAAATGATCGGCAAGACCTCCACCGCAGCAGAGATCCTCGATCATCTCCGCTCGCTGCGGTCGGAGGAGGCCCTTGCCGGCATGGCCCGCTACGCCATCGTCACCGATACGGCGCTCGGCATTTCCAATACCGAGCTGCGGAAGATCGCCCGGACGACCGGCAAGGACCATGCCCGGGCCTTTGCCCTCTGGCAGACGAATGTGCGCGAGGCCCGGCTGTTCGCGCTCTATTCGCTCGAGCCGAAGAAGCTGACGGACGAGGAAGCCCGCCGCCTCGCGGAGGATTTCAATTCCTGGGAAATCGTCGATGGCGCCGCGGACATCTTCATCGCCGCCGGCCTGACGCCCCTGATCGACGTCTTCGCCGCCGATGAGCGGGAGTTCGTGCGCCGCACGGCCTTTGCCATGATCGCCAGCGGCGCGATGCATCTGAAGAAGGAGCCGGATGCGACCCTGATCGGCTGGCTTCCGCTCGTCGAGCGCCATGCCAGCGACCCGCGCAACTTCGTCCGGAAGGCGGTCAACTGGGCGCTGCGCAATGTCGGCAAACGCAGCCGCGCCTGCCATGCGCCCGCCCTTGCCCTTGCGGAAAAGCTGGCCGCGAGCGCCGACAAGACGGAACGCTGGGTCGGCAAGGATGCCGTGCGGGAGCTGACGGACGAGAAGACGCTCGCCCGTATCAAGGCATAGGGCTTACTCGTCGCCGCTCTTCTGGTTGTCCACGACCATGTAGTCGAGCGGAAGCTCGGTCGTGTACTTGATCTGCTCCATCGCGAAGGCGGAGGATACGTCGCGGATCTCGATGCGGGCGATCATGCGCTTGTAGAAGGCGTCATAGGCGGCGATATCGGGCACGACGACGCGCAGCAGATAGTCCACCTCGCCGCTCATGCGGTAGAACTCGACGACCTCGGGGAATTCGACGATCACCTCGGAGAAGCGCTTCAGCCACTCGGTGGAATGCGCATTGGTGCGGATCGAGACGAAAACCGTGACCTTGGTGTTGATCTTGACCGGATCGAGCAGCGCGACGCGCTTGCGGATCACACCGTCCTCTTCCATCTTCTGGATGCGCCGCCAGCAGGGCGTGGTCGACAACCCCACCTTCTTGGCAAGGTCCGCCACTGCGAGCGTGGAATCTTCCTGCAGAAGGCGCAGGATTTTGCGGTCCAGACGATCCATGAAATGCCCCTAAGAAATTTATTTCCCTCATATACCGGGATACCGGCAAATTGAAAGAATTGTATTTCAATCCGTAAGAGTTTTCACCCGCTTTCGCAATTCCGGCAAGACCTCTGCCTCGAACCAGGGATTGCGTTTCAGCCAGCCGGTATTTCGCCAGCTCGGATGCGGCAGCGGCAACACCGCCGGGCGCTCGTTGCGCCCGAGGTGCCGCCGCCAGTCGCGCACCGTCTCCGTCATGCTCGCCGACTTCGCGGCGCCGAGATGCCAGGCCTGCGCGTATTGCCCGATCGCCAGCACAAGTTCGACCTGCGGCATGGCGGCGATCACCCGGGCGCGCCAGAGCGGAGCGCATTCCCGCCGGGGCGGCAGGTCGCTGCCATGGGCGTCATAACCGGGAAAGCAGAAGCCCATCGGCACGATGGCGAACTTTGACGGATCGTAGAATTCCTCGCGCGAGACGTCGAGCCAGAGGCGCAGCCGGTCTCCCGACGCGTCGTTGAACGGCAGGCCGCTCTCATGCACCCTCAGCCCCGGCGCCTGCCCGGCGATGAGGATGCGGGCGGTCCGGGAGAGCACGGCGACCGGGCGCGGCGCGTGCGGCAGGACATCCCCTGCCCGCGCCGGCGCATCCCGACAGAGCCGGCAGGCGGCAATGCCGGCCTGCAGCGCGGCAATCTCGTTCGGGGCACCGCCGCCTGTCATCAGTCCAGCCCCAACCGCGCCAGAATACCGTCGATCACGCCCCGCTCCCCTTCATGCACCACTTCCTGCGGCCGGCCGTTCATGCGCCGCCATTGCTGCGGCAGGTCGAATTCGCTGCCCCACAGCCCCTTGCGCTCGGCCTTGGCGAATTGCTCTTCATCCTCGTAGTCACCATAGGCAACGGCAAGGCCTTCGCGCACCATGCGCTCGCCGAGATCGCCGCTCGCCGTCGTTTCGCACCGCGCCAGCCAGCGGTCGTACTTGTCCTTGCCACGGGTGCGGCACGTCACGGGACCGGCCCGCAGAAACTCGGCAAGCCGCGAGCGCGCGGCAACGCCGCAGCGCCAGTCGACACCATCCCGCTTGCAGAGCTGCATCATCTCCGGCGTGTCCATGCCGAGAAGGCGGATGCGGTGTCCTTCCAGCGTCAGGGTGTCGCCGTCCGCCGCCCGCGCGATACCGGTGATGGTCTCACCGCTTCCCCCCTCGAGGCGCGCCACGATGAGCGCCGTCAGCGCCAGGATTGCCGCCGCCACGCCGACATCCCGCGCCCGCCTGGAAAATCCCATGAAATCCGTTCCTGTCCTGAAAGACCCGATGCGACGTCCCATGCCGAACCGCGCTGACCTCACGCTACGTGAAAATGTCGGAATGGTTCGCAAATGGTTTATGCGCGGCAGCATCTTCTTAAGGATTCCCCCCTAGAGTTCAACGTCATCTGCAACAGTTGCAACCGTGATGAGTACCGGCGTCAGTACCTCGACCGACAAGATCATCGTCGACAAGTCGCGCAGCCTTCGCAACAAGGCTGTCACGCGGACCATTCGCGCGACCCGCGAACGGCTGCAGACGGCGACGGGCGTCTCGCCCGGCTTCGAACGCGAGATGATGCAGCTTCACGTCGATTCGACCGTGCAGGCCGCGCTCGCCGTTCCAACCGTCGTGCTGGCGATCGCTGTCGGCGGCATCTATCTCACGCAGGAAATCGGCCTCGTCGCCTGGGCCGTGCTGGCGCTCAGCGTGCATGCGCTCGGCATGATCGTCGCGCGCCGCGCCCGCCGCCAGGACATTACCGGCGAGAACGTGCGCCGTTGGCAGCGCCGCTTCCTCGTCGCGCAGGTGCTGATGGGCATCGCCTGGGCCGCCTTCGCCCTGCAAAGCTGCGGCCGCTGCACCGGCGTCACCTTCGAATTCTACAAGGGATCCTCGCTGCTCGTCGCGCTCGCCGTGACGGCCATGAGCACGCTGATGCTGCGGCATGCGATCCTGTGCGCCTTCACGCCCACCGTCATCGCGCTCGCCGCTTCGACGGCATTGCGTCCAGACCCGGCAATGATCGGTATGACGGCGATCATTGCCGCCGCCCTCGTCTTCCTCGCCTTCATGACCCATCGCCTGCGCCACACCAGCGCGCAGTTGCTCTCCTCGCAGTCGGAGAAGGACGACCTGATCGCCGAGCTGGAAGTGGCCAAATCCATGTCCGACGAGGCCCGCCGCCGCGCCGAAGAGGCGAACCTTGCGAAATCCCGCTTCCTCGCCTCCATGTCGCATGAGCTGCGCACGCCGCTGAACGCCATCATCGGCTTCTCCGAGGTCATGTCGACGGAAGTGCTGGGGCCGCTCAACAACCCGGTCTACAAGGAATACACGTCGGACATCCACCGCTCCGGCCAGCACCTCCTCAACCTCATCAACGAAATCCTCGACCTCTCGCGCATCGAGGCCGGCAAATACGATCTGTCTGAAGACTCGGTCCATCTCGTCGATATCGCCGAGGACTGCATCGGCATGGTGCAGTTGCGCGCGCGGGCCAAGAACATCACGATTTCCGAGCAGGTCGAAAGCGGCATGCCGGCGGTCTGGGCGGATGAGAAGGCCCTGCGCCAGGTCATTCTGAACCTGCTTTCCAATGCCGTGAAGTTCACGCCGCAGGGCGGTGAGGTCATCGTCAAGGCCGGCTGGACGGCCGGCGGCGGGCAATATGTCTCCATCAAGGACAACGGTCCCGGCATTCCGGAAGAGGAAATCCCGGTCGTGCTGTCCGCCTTCGGCCAGGGCTCCATCGCCATCAAGAGCGCCGAACAGGGCACCGGCCTCGGCCTACCCATCGTCCAGGCCATCCTCGCCAAGCACAACGGCGAATTCATCCTGAAATCCAAGCTGCGCGAGGGCACCGAGGCCATCGCCATCCTGCCCGCCAAGCGCGTGCTCCAGAGCCTGCCCGCCGTCGCCGAAACGCAGGCCGTCGCGCCGCGTCGCAAGAGCTTCGCCTGAAGCGCAGGCCACAGCGGCACAACGTTCAATCCGTCATGATTTTCCGCACCCGGAGCAGGACGGGCCGAACGCACGCGCACGGATAACACCCTTGGCAGACCTGTCTGGGCCGAATGCGATGAAGCCTAAAGGAACGCCGCGATCATCACATAGCCGGCATAGACGCCGTTGGCGATGATCAGGCAGAAGACGGCGAAGGAACCGAGGTCCTTCGAGTGTTTGCCCATTTCCGAGATTTCCGGCGAGACGCGGTCGACGATCTCCTCGATGGCCGTGTTCAGCGCCTCGAAGGCGATCATCAGCAGGAACAGGATCGCCATCGCGACATACTGGAAGAGCGAGGCGCCGACGACCGTGAACAGCACCATGGCGACGCCGAAGGCGATCAGCTCGTGCCGGAAGGCCGATTCGCCGAGCAGCCGGCGCGCGCCGGCCGCCGAATAGGTCGCGGCCGCAACCAGATGGCTGAAGCCTGTCTTTTTCTCGATTGGTGCCTGACCCATTCCTACAATCCCGCTTTCCCTGCCCGATGGCGCATGCCCGTATGACGGGCATGCCGGGCTCTTCCGTCATGTCATTGCGGCTTTTTGCCGACCGCGCTGTTAGGTGCGGTTGCTGACGCCTGCCTGAACGAAGGTGGCCATGCCGGAATGGCAGGCCGCGGCCGCCTTGACGATGCCTGCGGCGAGCGCCGCGCCGGTGCCCTCGCCGAGCCGCATGCCCAGCGCGAGCAGCGGCGTCTTGCCGAGCTTCTCGATGGCCTTCATGTGCGCCGGCTCGGCCGAAACGTGGCCGATGAGGCAATGGTCGAGCGCGGACGGATTGGCGGCGCGCAGGACCGCCCCTGCGGCCGTCGCGACATAGCCGTCAATGATGACGGGGATCTTCTGCATGCGGGCGGCGAGGATCGCACCGGCCATGGCCGCGATCTCGCGGCCGCCGAGACGGCGCAGCACTTCGAGCGGATCGGAAAGATGGTCGCGGTGGAGATCGACGGCCTTCTGCACGGCCGCGATCTTGCGCTGCAGGACGTCCCCCTCCGAACCCGTGCCGGGGCCGACCCATTCTTCCGCCGTGCCGCCATAGAGCGCCAGGTTGATCGCCGCGGCGATGGTCGTGTTGCCGATGCCCATCTCGCCGATGCAGATGAGGTCCGTGCCGCCGGCGACGGCCTCCATGCCGAAGGCCATGGTGGCGGCGCAGTCGCGCTCGGAAAGCGCTGCTTCCTCGGTGATGTCGGCGGTCGGGTAGTCGAGCGCGAGATCGAAGACCTTGAGGCCGAGGTCGTGCGTCACGCAGATCTGGTTGATCGCCGCACCGCCGGCAGCGAAGTTTTCCACCATCTGCGCCGTGACGGAGGACGGATAGGGCGTGATGCCCTGCTTGGTGACGCCGTGATTGCCGGCGAAGATGGCGACCAGCGGACGCGTGACGGCCGGCGGACGACCGGTCCAGGCGGCAAGCCAGAAGGCGATTTCCTCCAGACGGCCGAGCGCGCCCGGCGGCTTCGTCAACTGCGAATCGCGTTCGCGCGCGGCCACCAGCGCGGCCGAATCAGGCCCCGGCAGGTTGCGCAGCAATTCACGAAAATCATCGAACGGCAGGCCGCTGGCACTCATCTTGGGAATTCCTTGCTTGGGGCTTTCAAAGGCGGGTGTTTGGTGTCGTCAGTCGGTTTTTACGCAGGTCCGCGCGCAAAACCGCTGCGCACTTTTGCTGGAACTGCTCTAATAGAGCGAGGGCGCGAATCCGACAACCGCATTTGCGGCGGTCCGCGTCGCCTTTACGGGTGGGATGGACCGCATGATGTGCTCCCTTGCCCCGGAACGAGCGAACAGCAGGGGCCGAGAGTGACCGCCATCCAGGATTTCATCGACGACACCGCCCGTTCGGTCGCGTTCCTGTCGCGCGTGCCGGTACCGCAGCGCCATTTCATCGGCCATGACGGACGCCTGTCACGGGCGGTCCGGGCCTTTCCTTTGGCCGGCGTGCTGATCGTGCTGCCGGCGGCGGCGCTCGCGGCCGTGCTTTCGGCCTTTCACGCCCCGCCCGCCCTCCTCGCCTTCGCGACGCTCGCCCTGCAGGTGCTCGTCACGGGCGCGCTGCACGAGGATGGCCTGTCCGACAGCGCCGACGGCATCGGCGGCGGGCGCGACCGCGAGAGCGCGCTTGTCATCATGAAGGACAGCCGCGTCGGCTCCTACGGCGCGGTGGCGCTGGTGCTTTCCTTCGGCCTGCGCGCCGCCGCCATCGCGGCGCTCGCCACGGTCCTCACGCCCTCGGCGCTCGGCATGGCGCTGCTTGCCGTCGCCGCGGCCAGCCGCACCGCCATGGTCTGGCACTGGTCGCTGCTGCCGCCGGCCCGCCGCGACGGCGTCGCCGCCTCGGTCGGCGAGCCGGAGCGCGGCGCGACCACCTTTGCACTCGCCAGCGGCGCTCTCATCGCCGCACTCCTCCTCCTCCCGCACGGCACGGTGCTCGCCTTCGCGCTTGCCCTTGCCGCTGCGATCATTGCCGTGCTCACCTTCGACCGCATCGCCATGCGCAAGATCGGCGGCCATACCGGCGATACGATCGGCGCGACGCAGCAGCTCGCGGAAATGTCCGTGCTGTTCGCCCTTGCCTTGGCGCTCTGAGCCGCCGATATAGGAAGGACAACCGACTGGAGCCGCGATGGAATCGCCCTGCATTCTCGTCTGTTCGATCGACATGGTGACCGGCTATTGCTTCGGCTGCGGACGCACGCGCGAGGAAATCGGCGGCTGGACGCTCTATACGTCCGAAGAGCGCCGCACCATCATGGCCGAACTGCCCGCCCGCCTTGCCACCGTCGAGCGCAAGCCGCGGCGCGAAACGCGCCGTAGCCGCATGGCGCGGGAGCGGGACGAGGCATGAGGCTCTACATCCTTCTCGGCATCCTCGCCGTCGGCCTTGCTGCCCTGATCCTCAACCATGACAGCGGCCGCACGATGGGGATGGACAACAACGATTTCGGCCGTCTCGTCACGCTGTCGGCCATCGCCACGATGATGGCGGCAGGGGTTCTCGCCGGCCGGCGGCAGATCGGTGAAAGCCTGCGCCAGGCCGGCATCTGGCTGCTGATCATCCTCGTCCTCGTCACGGGCTATCTCTACCGCTTCGACCTGCAGGAGATCGGCAACCGCCTCACCGCAGGCCTCATCCCCGGCCGCGCGGTGGTGACGACCAATGCCGGTGGCGAGCAGATCCTCGTCATTCACAAGGGCGTCTCCGGCCATTTCGAGGCGGATGTCACCATCGACGGCACGCCGCTGCGCATGCTGGTGGATACCGGCGCAAGCTCGGTGGTGCTGTCCTATGAGGATGCCATGCGCCTCGGCGTCGATCCCGGCAATCTCGTCTTCTCCATCGACGTCTCCACCGCCAACGGCCGGGCGCTCGCCGCCCCCGTAACGCTGCGCGAGGTTGCCATCGGCCCCATCGTCCGCGGCACCGTTCGAGGCATGGTCACGGAACAGGGGCGGCTCGAGCAGAGCCTGCTCGGCATGAGCTTCCTCGAAACGCTCGGCTCCATCGAGATTACCCGCGACGAACTGCGCCTGAAGGATTGATGCCGCCTATGCCGCCGGCTTGACCCGTACCGCCAGCAGCATCGGCGCGGCGACAAGGATGGTGACGGTCGAGAGGCCGGCGCCGGCCAGGAAGGTCGCGCCCGATCCATGGGCATCCCAGAGCCAGCCGGCCGCGACATTCCCGACGAGCACCGTCAGCCCGGTCATCAGGTTGAAGACGCCGAAGGCCGTGCCCTTGAGGCTCTTCGGGGCCGTATCGGCGATCAGCGTCGCCAGCAGCCCCTGCGACAGTCCCATATGCAGCCCCCAGAGCACGATGCCGGCGAGGAACAGGCCGACGGATTGCGCAGCCGCCAGCACCAGATAGGCGGCGACCAGCACGACGAGGCTGCCGAGCAGCAGGCCCGACCGCCCGATGCGGTCGGAAAGCCGGCCGACCGGATAGGCCGTCAGGCCATAGACCGCATGCATGATCACCATGGTGATGGGGATCCAGGCCGGCGCGAACCCCGCCTCCTGCGATTTCAAAAGCAGGAAGGCCTCGCTGAACCGCGCCAGCGTCAGCAGCGAGGCGGCGGCGATCACCAGCCAGACGGCGCCGTTGAGCCGGAGGATATCGGCAAGGCGCGGCGGACCGCCGGCACCGGCATGAAACGGCGTCTTCGGCTCGCGGACCCCGACGATCAGCAGCAGCACCGCCAGGAAGGCGGGCACGACGGCGATCCAGTAGATGGCGAGCACGTCGCCGCCGAGCACGATCATCAGTCCGATGGCGGCTAGCGGCCCGAGGAAGCCGCCCACCGTATCCAGCGACTTGCGCAGCCCGAAGCTCGCCCCCCGCAGTTCCGGCGGCGTCACGTCGGCGATCAGCGCATCGCGCGGCGTGCCGCGAATGCCCTTGCCGACGCGGTCGACGGCCTTGGCCGCCACGATCCAGCCGATGGAGGTGGCGAGCGGGAAGATCAGCTTGGACAGCGCCCCGAGGCCATAGCCGAGCACCGCGAGCGGTTTGCGCTGCGCCATGCGGTCGGCGAGAACACCGGAAAAGAACTTGGTCACGGTCGCGACGGCGACCGACAGGCCCTCGATGAAGCCGACGAACAGCGCGGAGACACCAAGGCCGCTGACCAGGTAGAACGGCAGCAGCGTCTGCACCATTTCCGAGGAGACATCCATCAGCAGGCTGACGACGCCGAGCACCCAGACCGTCTTCGGAACAGCGGATGCCGCCATGGTTTGCCTCGTACCGCAATGGATCTTGCCCGAGGCATAAAAGGGCCGCACGGCACGGTCAACCGCGCCGGGGAGTCGTCAAGGGTCCAGCGCTGAAAGGTCGTCCTGCTGCAACTGACGCAGCCGCCGCAGGTCCTCCGCAAAGCGCGCCGCCCTGTCGGGCGGGTTCAGTTTCTCGACGAAGGCCACCATGTCCTCGTCGGACTGGTCGGTCCACAACAGCCCGAGCAGGGGCCGGGCGGCGGCGAACCGCGTGGAGAGGATGTCCTGGACGACGGGCGAGGACAGCGCCTCGACATAGAAGCCCTGCATCCTCAGGCAGTGTGCATCCAGCGCTGCGGGACCAAGCGCATAGGGATCGCCAGTCATCGCCGCAAGCCTGTCGTTGAACCCGTCGAGAGCGTCCGCCGCGAACCCCTGATACTGCCAGTCGGCAATCGACCATTTGAGGGCGAGGTGATCCATCGCCGCCGAAGCGTCCGGCAGGACCTCCAGCGTGTTGGCATAGAGAAACGCCCGGTCGTAGAGATCGCCGGGATCGACCGCGATGGCATAGACCGTTCCGTCCGGCGGCAAGCGGTCGAGCGCGCGGGAAAGGCCCTCGATGAAGGCCTGCCGCAGCGCCGCCAGGCGATCTCCGCCCGTCATCGCCCTGCCCTCAGTTCTTCAGCTTGTAGCCGGTCCTGAAGATCCATGCCGTGATCGACAGGCACACGACGAGGAAGCCGAGCACCGTCAGGAGGCTGACGACCGGGTTCACGTCGGCGATTTCGTAGAAGCTCCAGCGGAAGCCCGAGACGAGATAGAGCACGGGGTTGAAATGGCTGACGGTCTGCCAGAAGGGCGGCAGCATCTCGATGGAATAGAAACTGCCGCCGAGGAAGACCAGCGGCGGGATGATCAGCATCGGGAAGAGGTTGAGCTGCTCGAAATCCTTCGCCCAGATGCCGATCATGAAGCCGAACAGCGAGAAGCTGACGGCCGTCAGCACGAAGAACAGCACCATCATGAAGGGATGCTTGATCGATATGTCGACGAAGAGCGAGGCGGTGATGAGGATGATCGTGCCGACGATCAGCCCCTTGGTCGCCGCCGCCCCGACATAGCCGATGACGATCTCGATCATCGAAATGGGCGACGAGAGGATTTCGTAGATCGTGCCGGTGAATTTCGGGAAGTAGATGCCGAAGGAGCCGTTGCCGATGCATTGGTTGAGCAGCGTCAGCATGATGAGGCCGGGCGCGATGAACGCGCCATAGGACACGCCCTGCACCTCCTGCATGCGCGAGCCGATGGCCGCACCGAAAACGATGAAATAGAGCGAGGTGGTGATGACGGGCGAGACGATGCTCTGCAGCAGCGTGCGGCGCGTGCGCGCCATCTCGAATGCGTAAATGGACTTGATCGCCTCGACGTTCATTTGCCCTCTCCCACCAGTTCCACGAAGATGTCTTCCAGCGAACTCTGCTCGGTGGAGATGTCCTTGACCCGCAATCCGCACTGCGACAGCGCGGACAGCAACGACGAGATTCCCGTCCGTTCGCCGGACGAGTCGAATTCATAGACCAGCCGCTGCCCCTCGTCGGCAAGGGTCAGACTGTAGGGCGACAGCGCGTCCGGAATGGCGGCGATGGGCTCGGCCAGTTCGACGGTCATCTGCTTGCGGCCGAGCTTGGCCATCAGCGCCTTCTTGTCTTCCACGAGGAGGATTTGGCCGTGATTGATGACGCCGATGCGGTCGGCGATCTCTTCCGCCTCCTCGATGTAGTGCGTCGTCAGGATGATGGTGACGCCGGAAGCGCGCAGCCGCTCGACGAGCTGCCACATGTCCTTGCGCAGCGAGACGTCGACACCCGCCGTCGGCTCGTCGAGGAACAGCACCTTCGGCTCGTAGGAGAGCGCCTTGGCGATCAGCACGCGCCGGCGCATGCCGCCCGAAAGCTGGCGCAGCATCGTGTCCTTCTTGTCGTAGAGCGAGAGGTCTTTCAGGATGCGCTCGATCAATGCCGGATCGGGTTTTCGACCATGCAGGCCGCGCGAGAAGGCAACGGTGTTCCAGACGGTCTCGAAGGCGTCGAGCGTCAGTTCCTGCGGCACGAGGCCGATGATGGAGCGGGTCTGGCGGAAATCGCGCAGGATGTCATGCCCGCCGACCGTCACCGTGCCGCCGCTCGGCGTGACGATGCCGCAGATGATCGAGATCATCGTCGTCTTGCCCGCGCCGTTCGGCCCCAGCAAGGCGAGGATTTCGCCCTGCTCGATATCGAGATCGACGCCCTTCAGCGCCGTAAATCCCGATGCGTAACTCTTGGTGAGATTGCGAATGGAAACGATGGGCGCCATGGGAGGGTCCGAAAAGAGGGAAATTCATGCGGAAGGACACCCTATATGGCGTGTTCCTTGTCAATTTTCACCCGGGAAAGGGAAAAAATTCGCTTCGACATCCACACTGCCAGGAACGCGCGGCGAGACCGGCAACAGGGCTATGCCGAAGCCTCCCCACCAGCGATCAGGGCAGGCAGCGATACGCGAAATTTCACGCGGGCGTGCAGCCACCTGTCATCAAACCGTGACCGAGATCGACCATGGTTTGCGCGAGGTCGAAGGAACGGCTTGCACCCCGCGCACCCATCGTTCCCCCTGCTCCGGCAGCGGCCTTGCTCCCGAACCCTGAGGGAGCTCCGGCGGTCCCCATCCGCCCGCTTCCCCCGCGGAAGCCCGCATGCATCCTCGCCGGTCGCCCCGGCGCGGCTGATGGAATGTGACGTTCCAGGCAGAGCCACACGCACCTGCCGCCCCTTTTTCGACCGGCGCCCCGCCGGTCTTTTTTTGCCCGGAAATCGGAAGGCCAACCGGAAGACGGAACATGCCAGCCCCGCTGCCATTTCCCTGGGGACAGCAGACGACGGGAGACGCGCCATGCCACTGCACAGGATTTACGCCCATCTCAGTTGCACCGACCTCGATGCGAGCATTCGCTGGTTCACCGCGGTCTTCAACCGCGGACCGGATACTCGCCCCATGGAGGGCCTTGCCGAATGGCACCACGCCGACAATGCCGGCTTCCAGCTTTTCCAGAACGCCGCCGATGCGGGCCACGGCACCCTCACCCTCATCCTGCGCGGACTTGAGAGCGAACGACCGAGGCTTGAGACCGCCGGTCTCTCGCCAGGCAAAATCGAGCAGGCCAGTTATGTCAGGCTGATCCGCCTGCGCGATCCCGACGAAAACCTCGTCGTGCTCGCCGAGGAAGCTTGAGCTGAGGGCAGGGTCAACCGGCCGGTGCCGCGGTGAACACCGCAAGCTGGTCGGCGAAAGCACGCCGGTAGGCCGGGCGCGCCTCGCCGCGGGCGATATAGGCGAGAAGGGTCGGATAGCCCTGCAGCAGGCCCGAGCTTTGCAGCCGTCGCAGCACCGTCACCATCATGAGATCGCCGACGCTGAATGCCCCGTCCAGCCAGTCGCCATCGCCAAGACGGCGGGAAAGCTCGTCGAGCCGGGCGCGCACGCGCGCGTCGAGCATCGGCTGGCGCTCGGCATACCAGGGCTTGTCGCGCTCCAGGATGACGGCCATTGAGCGCTCGACGATCGGCGGCTCCACCGTGTTCACCGCAGCGAACATCCACATGATCGCACGCATCCGGGCATCGGCATCGAGAGGCAGGAGGCCCGGATGGCGCTCGGCGATGTGCAGGAGGATCGCGCCGGACTCGAACAGCACAAGGTCACCCTCTTCATAGGTCGGGATCTGGCCGAAGGGGTGAAGCGCAAGATGGGCGGGCTGCTTCAGCCCCTTGAACGAGACAAGGCGCACCTCGTAGGGCTGGCCGACCTCCTCCAGCGCCCAGCGGACCCGCATGTCCCGGGCAAGGCCCTGACCGCGGTCGGGCGAATTCTCAAACGCAGTAATCGTGATCGTCATCGTGACCTCCATCGCATGTCCGTCTGGAAGACGATTGGCCGGCCGCGGTTCCGACATGTCCCCCTAAAGGCTGCAGTGCCGATAACCGGACTTGCGGGCGCGCAGGTCGAAATGGAAGTGATCCTTGTGGAAGCGGTCGCTGCCCGGACCAAGCACGGTGGAGAAATACTTGCAGCTGTCGCCGCGCACCGCCTTGAGCAGTCCCTTCTCGCGGAAGGCGAAGAAGCCCTTCTTCTCGATGGTGATGGCCTTGCCGTTCTTCAGCACGATCTTTCCGACATCGATGGCATTGCCCTTGGCATGCTCCGACATGGCGGCGCCCTTCTGCGAATTCATGGTGCGGCAGGAATAGGAGGACATCTGGTGGATGGCCGAGACGCCGGAGAGGTAGCGCATGCGCGCCGAGGGCACGAGTTCCTGCTTCACCCAATGGGCAAAGGCCTCAGTGATCTGGCAGTTCACCTGCGCAGCCGGCTTGATCTGGATGCCGCCGGAAAGGCCCGACAGTTCCACCGGCCAGTCGATGCCGCAGGAACGGCCACGGGCGATGCGCGGCACGTCGCGGAATTTCACGCCGAGCCGTTGCAGGCGCTGACGGCAGGCCTTTTCCGACGCGGGCATGCCGCCCATCGTCTCGGGAATCTGCATCGGGTTTTCGAGACGCGGCAGGAAGGCGACCTGCTGTTCCCCGTCCGCTGCCTGCCGGCGGCGCGTCGTCGCCTTGTCCGGCACGCGCAGATAGCCGTCGCTTTCGGCCGCGTCGAGTTCCGTGCCTGCGTCGGACATCGGAATGGTCTGCGGCTGACCGATCTGCTGCGGCGTATCGGTGCCGATGCCGTCGACGACGACCTGCGTGGCATTGCCTTCGGCGATCTCGTTGGCCTGCGCTTCCGCAAGCCCCTCGACGCGGCCGACGCCGAGCCCCTCGTCCATGTTGACGCCGTCTTCGGGCACGCGCAGCACGCCGGAGGAGGCCTGCATGGGGTCGGAAATCCCCATGGCCTCGTCGCTGTCGATCATCGGCAGGCGCTTCTTTTCCGCGACAGGCTCCACCAGCGCGGCATCGACCTCACCGACCCGGCCGATAGGTTCGCCTACGGCGTAAACGGACGGGTCGCCCCCAGTATCGCCCCCTGTGTCCCCCATATCGGCCGCCGGAGCGATGGCGCTGACGCCGGCACCGTCGATGTCGTCGGGCGGGGTCAGGCCGCCCGAGCAGGCGGCCAGCATGGCCGGGATCAGGAGCAGCCCGAGCGGCCGGCGCAGACGTGATACAAACGCAATACCCATGGTCACTTCCGCCTGGTGCCCTCTCCGCCCGGTGCGAAGCCGCGGCCCATCCAATTCTGTCCGGCGATGGTGCAGGCCGCTTTTGTCCGCATTCGGACGGGAGAGGCCGCAATCCCGGAGCGCAGGCATGCACGCCTGCTTTTCCAGAAGATTTTCGCGCAACAGGGTAAAGGAAGTCTTCCCGTCCGCCCCACCGGACATGAAAAACCCCGGCGCCTGGGGCGCCGGGGGTAAAGCTATCCGGAGATTGTCTTTTGCTTATGCGGCGCGGCGCCGGGGGGCGGCCGCTCCGGCTGCGTTCAGCCGGAAATTGCCGAGCAGCACCTTCAGGTGCTCGCTCTCCTGGGTCAGCGTCTGGGCGGCGGCGGTGGACTCTTCCACCAGGGCGGCGTTCTGCTGGGTCATCTGGTCCAGCTGGGTGACGGCCGTGTTCACCTCGGCAAGGCCGGTCGCCTGCTCGCGGGCGGAGGTGGCGATCGACGTCACCTGGTCGTTCACGCGGTTGACCAGCGTCTCGATCTCGGTGAGAGCATCGCCCGTGGAGCGCACCAGCGCTACGCCCGTGCCGACTTCCGCCGCCGAATTGCCGATCAGGCCCTTGATCTCGCGTGCCGCCCTGGCCGAGCGCTGGGCCAGGGCCCGCACCTCGGCCGCCACCACGGCAAAGCCGCGGCCGCTCTCGCCGGCGCGCGCGGCTTCCACCGCGGCATTGAGGGCCAGGATATTGGTCTGGAAGGCGATGCCGTCGATCACGCCGATGATCTCGGTGATGCGCTGGGTGGAGCCGTCGATGCCGCGCATGGCCTCGATGGCGTCGCGCACGATCGTGCCGGACCGGCCGGTCGACTGCTTCGTCTCGGCCACCATGCGGCTTGCCTCGGAGGCACGCTCGGACGCGTTGCGCACCGTCGCGGTGATCTCGTCGAGCGCCGCCGCGGTTTCCTCCAGCGAGGCCGCCTGCTGCTCGGTGCGGTGGGAGAGGTTGTTGGCTGCCTCGGCGATGCCGCTGGCGCTGCCATGCACAATGTCGGTCGAGTGGGCAATCGCATTGATGACGCTGGAGAGCGCGTCGACGGCGCGGTTGAAGTCCTCGCGCAGCTTGGCATATTCCGGCGCGATGCTGTCGATGGAGACCGTCAGATCGCCGTTCGCCAGCCGCTCAAGCGCCTCGCCGACGGTCTGCATGGCATCCGTCTGGCCCTGGCTCACGCGGCGCTGGCGGCGTTCGCCCTCGCTGCGCTCGTCGTCCAGCCGCGCCTGCTGTTCGCCCTCGCGGATACGCAGTTCCGCGCGCTCGGCGACGGACTGGCGCAGCACGGACACCACCTTGGCCATCTCGCCGATCTCGTCCTTGCGGTCGGTCTCCGGCACGTCCTTCGATACGTCCTCGTCGGCAATCGCCTGCATCGCCGCCTTGAGGCTGAGCACCGGGCGGGTGACGCTCTTCACGATGGCATAGGCGGCGGCGATGATGAGAAGGCCGCCGGCGGCGAGGATCATCGCCATGCCGATGGCATTGCTGCGGAACATGGCGGCCAGGTCGTCCGCATAGACGCCCGTGCCGACGATCCAGCCCCAGGGCGCAAAGCCCGCGACATGCGAATATTTCAGCACCGGCTCCTCGAAGCCCGGCTTCGGCCAGTAGTAGTCGACGAAGTCCTGTCCGGTCGGGCTTGCCTTCACCGCCTTGACGAATTCGGTGAAGATCTTCTTGCCGGTCGGATCGGCCATGCCGGACTGGTCCGTTCCGTCGAGCGCCGGCTTGATCGGATGCATGACGATCACGGCGTTCATGTCGTTGATCCAGAAGTAGCCGCTCGTCTCGTAGCGCAGCGCGCGTACGGCATCCTTCGCCCGGGTCTGCGCCTCCTCGCGCGTGAGTGTGCCGGCAGTCTCAAGCTCATGATAATACTTGAAAAGCGTCAGCATATTCTCGTCCATGGCGGCGAGTTTAGACTTGCGCTCGGCGACCATCGCGTCCTGATAGTGGTAGAGGGTGTAGACGAGCGCCGCTGCGAAGATGGTCAAGGCAAGACCGACAAGCAATGACAGTCGCGTGGATATTCTGAAATTCTTCACCGGGCTTTCCTCCACCGTCAGGAACACAGTGCTCCCCGGGATCGAAAATCCGGGAAACCCTTTAAAATCATCTAAAATTGCAATCATCAATTTTTAGAGATTGAAAATACTCGGAAATGCCCTCGCCTCTTCCGCCCTCGCCCGCATTCGGCTAGATCGGAGGAAAGAGGAGAGAGGACCCCGCATGACCGAGACGAAGACGCCAAACGGCCAGCTCACCCTTCGCACGCTCGCTATGCCGGGCGATGCCAATGCCGCGGGGGATATCTTCGGCGGCTGGGTCATGGCGCAGATGGATTTGGCCTCCGGTATCCGCGCCGCCGAGCGCGCCCGCGGCCGCGTCGTCACGGCGGCGGTGAAGGAAATGGCCTTCGAGCTTCCGGTGAAGATCGGCGACACGCTCAGCATCTACACGCACATCGCCCGCGTCGGCCGCACGTCGATCACGCTCATCGTCGAGGCCTGGGCCCAGCGCTACCTCACCACGACGCTGGAAAAAGTGACGGCCGCCACCTTCGTCATGGTCGCCCTCGACGCGCAGGGCCAACCGACGCCCGTTCCGGTCGAATAGGACGCGCGGGACATGGAGCACGCCGCGCCCGATCCCGCCATCTTCAGCCATGTGCGCGTCGTCATCGGCATGGTCGTCAGCCTCAGCGTGGCGCGCATCCTCACCGGCATCGCCCTCTTCATCCAGCATCCCGGCAAGCTGAAGGCCTATCCGGTCCACCTCGCCTGGGCGGCCTTCCTGTTGCTCTTCCTGCTGCACTTCTGGTGGTGGGAGTTCCGCCTGCAGGCGCTGACGGCCATAAGCTTCGGCGTCTACCTGTTCCTCATCAGCTATTGCTGCCTGTTCTTCCTGCTCGCCGTCCTGCTCTTCCCGACGACCCTGGACGACTATGCCGGCTACGAGGACTATTTCTATTCCCGTCGCCGGTGGTTTTTCGGCGCCTTCGCGCTCGTCTTCGCGGTCGACCTGCTCGACACGGCGCTGAAGGGCGAGGCCTATTTCGGCTCCTTCGGCTATGAATATCCGGTCCGCAACGCGGTCTTCATCGTGCTTTGCCTGATCGCCGCCTGGACGGCGAACCGTCGCTTCCACACCGTCTTCGTCACCCTCGGCATCGTCTATCAGCTCAGCTGGATCTTCCGCGCCTTTGACATGCTGGAATAGAGCATGGCCAGTCGAAGCGCAGGGCTTCGACTGGACAATGCGACAAGACGAGGAGGCTGGCGTAATCAGCCCTTGAAGACGAAGGCCGCGCCGGCCGCGATCAGCAGGAAGCCGATGGCGTGGTTCCAGGTCAGGCTCTCCTTCAGCCAGAACACAGAGAAACCGGCGAAGACCAGAAGGGTGATGACCTCCTGGATCGTCTTCAGCTGCGCGGCCGAATAGACCTCGTGGCCGATGCGGTTTGCCGGCACCGCCAGGCAATATTCGAAGAACGCGATACCCCAGCTCGCCAGCACTGCGACAAAGAGCGGCGCGGACTTGAACTTGAGGTGTCCGTACCAGGCAAAGGTCATGAAGACGTTGGAGAGGCAGAGCAGCACGATCGGCCAGACGGCCGCGGGAGTGAGGCTGAAGGGCATCGGTGAAATCCTGAAATAGGAGCCGGTCCGGCAAAAGCGGTTCTGCGTTTGGAACGGCGAGAAGACACGAAGGCTGAATGCTTCCGCGACTCGGAGAAAACCGAAATCGCCGGAAGACCGACGGCTGGCATAACCGCCCCGCAGCCGCCGTCAAGTCCGTAACCCTCATGGATTCTCGCGATCCCCTGTTAAGACAATCTTATGCCCAGCCCCACACCATCCGCCCACATCAGGCCGCGAGGAGGTCGCGTTCTGATTCCGGACCGCACAAAGCGGCGAGACTTTCGGGTCGGGAGCGAGAATGACCGATGCAAGCCGGCTGATGCCGGTGGATGAACCGACAAGACGCCAGATTCTGTCCGCACAGGCCTTGTCCGTGCTGGACGGCATCGTGCTGTCGCTCATCGCCAACAGCTTTCTCGCCGCCACCACCGCCGCCGTGCTGTGGATGGATGGTCCGAACATCGAAACCCTGTTGTGGCTATCTGCCGTTCTGGCGATCAACGTCGCGCGGTATATCGGCGTGCGCATCGTGCGGCGGCTGAATTGCGCGGTGGAGCGGCCGAGGCGCGCGCTCGGCGTTCTGTCGCTCGGCGCCATCGGCGGCGGCCTTGCCTGGAGCCTGCCGCCGCTGATCGGCACGCAGGTCGCCAGCGGCCCCAATCCCTATCTCATCTTCATCATCGGCGGCATCTGCGCCGGCTCGCTGATGCAGAGCACCGCCTATGCCCGCACGGCCCTGCTCTTCGCCGGCCCGCCGCTGCTCTCGGCCCTCATCTCGCTGCTCGCCGCCGGCACGACGGACGCCCTCGTCATCGCCGCCGACGCCCTGCTGCTCGCCGTCATGATGCTGCGCGCCAGCCAGCTCAGCGAAGCCAGCTTCATCCGCAGCCAGATCGACCGGCTGAAGGCGGTGGCGCTCGCCGCCTCGCTTTCCGATGCCAATGCGGAAATCCGCCAGTCCTACCACCAGCTTGCCTCGCTCGCGAACCGCGACCCGCTGACCGGCCTCGGCAATCGCGCCCTGTTCAACCAGCGTCTGCGCGCGCTGCTCGACGAAACCCCGACCGCCGATACGCTCGCCCTTCTCGCCATCGACCTCGACCGCTTCAAGGCGATCAACGACACGATGGGCCATGGCGCCGGCGATGCCGTGCTCGCGGAAATCGCCAGCCGCCTCACCAGCCTCGTCGGCCCAACCGATACGGTCGTGCGCCTCGGCGGCGACGAATTCGCCGTCATCGTCGAAGGCGAGGCGGCGGAGGTACGGGGTCGCGAGATCGGCGAAGGCATCGTGCGACTGGCCGGCGACCCGATCCTCATCGGCGACCGCCCCGTCACGGTCGGCGCCAGCGCCGGCCTTGCGCTGCATCCGCAGCACGGCGACACGGCCGACGCGCTCTTCGCCAGCGCCGACATCGCCCTCTACGCCGCCAAGGAAGGCGGGCGCCGCCGGCTCGGCCTGTTCAATCCGGAACTGAAAGCCCGCATCGAGCGCCAGCGTCTCATCGAGGCAACACTGACCGAGGCGATCGAACGCCGGCAGTTGCAGGTGTTCTTCCAGCCGCAGGTGGAGCTTGCCACGGGTGCGGTCACCGGCTTCGAAGCGCTGCTGCGCTGGACGCATCCCGAGCTTGGCGCCGTCGCGCCGCCGGATATCGTGCGCGCCGCACAGGCGCTGCATATCTCGACGGTGCTGACCGGCTATGTCGCGACCCGCGCCGCGGAGCTGCTTCGCACCCTGCCCCGCCTCGGCCTGCCCCAGGCCGCCGTCGCCGTGAATGTCTCGCCGCGCGAATTCTCCGGCGATGCGCTGTCGCGCCTCCTGACCGAGATCGTCCGCCAGCACGCGGTTCCTCCGGCGCTGATGGAGATCGAGATCACCGAGGAGGCAACGCTCGACACCCAGGCAGCCGGTGCGGAGCTCGCCCGGCTGGAAGCCGCCGGCTTTCGCATCGCCCTGGACGATTTCGGCACCGGCTACTCCTCCCTGGGCCAGCTGCGCAGCCTGCCCCTGGACCGGCTCAAGATCGACCGCAGCTTCGTCACCGGCATTGCCACCAGCCGCGAGAACCAGGCGCTCATTGCCGCCCTCATCGGCATCGGTCATGCCCTGTCCATCGATATTGTCGTGGAAGGCGTGGAGAACGAGGAGGAGGCCGAGGTGCTGCGCATGCTCGGCTGCCGCCACGCCCAGGGCTACCACTTCGCCCGTCCCATGCCGGCGGCCGATATCCCGCACTGGCTCACCCAGCACGCCGCCCGCATCGGCCGCGGCGTCTCCGGTCAATAGCAGGTGTCTAGACCATGTCAGGTTCAGATTGAACCAGACATGCTCTAAATTCTTTTGTTTTCGTTTGTCTTTTCGGGAAAACCGGCTTCCACTTTTCCCTGACAAACTCTAGCCCCACGCCTCCACGAGAAAGCGCTGCCTGTCCTGCCGGCGCCAGGTTTCCAGGATTGCCGCATACTCCTTCGCAGCGCTGTGAAGCGAGAGGTCGTCGCGCTTGTCCGCACGGTAGACGAGGAACGGCGGCTGCCACGGCAGGCCGCAGCGATGCGCCGTCGCCTCCAGCGGGCGCAGAAGCTCGGCCATGGTGAACTTGTTGGCGCCATCCGGCGCATAGGCCTCCGGCACGTTGCCGGCCGTCGCCACCACCAGCAGCGGCTTGCCTTCCAGCCGGCAGCCCTCGGTCTTGTAGGCGATGTAGTACATGCGCGTCAGCACCGCATCCTGCCAGGCCTTCAGCAGCGGCGGCGTCGAATACCACTGGATCGGAAACTGGAAGACGAGGCGGTCCGCCGAAAGCAGCCGGGCCACTTCGCGGTCGGCGTCGATCTGGCCGTCCGGATACAGCGCATACATGTCCACCACCTCGACATCCGGCAGGCGGCGGGCCGCGCCGGCAAGCGCCGCATTGGCGCGCGAACGGTTGAGGTCGGGATGGAAGAGAAGGATCAAGGTCTTGCTCATGGCGTCGTCTCCTGTGTTGACGCGCCAAGGATGCTTCCGCTGGAGAAATCATTCCAATGGATGATTTGTATATGTTATTATCCGCCTGATGAATTTAAGATCGGTCGACCTCAACCTTCTCGTCGTACTCGACGCCCTGCTGGACGAAGCCCATGTCTCGCGCGCTGCCGCCAAGCTGAACCTCTCCCAGCCGGCGACCTCCAGCGCACTCGACCGCTGCCGTCATCTCTTCGGCGATCCGTTGCTGGAGCGCGGCAAGGGCGGCATGCGCCTGACGCCGAAGGCCGAGACCCTGCGCGATCCGCTGAAGACCCTCCTCGTCGGCATCGCCGCCGTGGTCGACGCGCCGGAGGAGCCGCTGTCCGAGATCCGCCAGACGGTGCGCATCACCACCGCCGATCACCCCGGCATCATCGTCGCCGGCCCGTTGCACCACGCGCTCGCCCGCTCCGCCCCCGGCATCGACCTCGTCATCCAGCCCTGGCACGGCGCGCCTGCGGCGCTGGACTCCCTCGCCCGTGGCGCCAGCGACATCGCGCTCTCGGTCTTCCCCTCCATCGACGAAGCCGCCTTCCACTGCGAGACCCTGCTGGACGAGCACTACGTTGTCGCCATGCGCAGGGACCATCCCGCCGCCGAGGGGTTCTCCCTCGACCGCTGGCTCGCCTTCCCGCATATTCTCATTTCCGGCCGCGGCGACACGCGCAGCCCCCTCGACGACCAGCTCGCCACGCTCGGCAAGGCCCGCCGCGTCGGCATCGTCGTGCCGAGTTTCCTGATGGTTCCGCCTCTGCTGGAGGGCAGCGACCTGATCGCCATGATGCCGGCGCACACCCTGCCGCTGGATGCCTCGAAACGCTTCCACCTCGTCCCGCCGCCCATCCCCGTGCGGGGCTTCCCCCTGCACCTTGCCTGGCACCGCCGGCGCGACAAGGACCGCGCCGTGCAGCATGTGGCGGATGAGTTGCGGAAGATTTTGACGGGCCTCGAAGCATAGAGGCCGACACCGGAGCGATGTCGCTTCGGTTAACCGATCTTGTTGACCAACTGCGCCGTCGCCAGCAGCGTCACGAGATCGCGGATCATCGGCCGGATGTTGCGGTCGAAATCGATGGGCGTATCCACCGGCGGAAGCTCGAAGAAGTCCTTCTTCGTCGGCACCAGCAGATAGCAGTCCGAACCGTTCAGCGCGAGGCGCACCACATCGTCCCGCCATTCCGTGGCGAGATAGTCGAGCGCCTTGGCGAACGTGCCCTGCACCAGGGGCGCCGCCGCATCGGGACGGCTGGTTCGGAACTCGTGCGAGGCATCCACTTCCGGATTGCCGCTCGTCACCAGCGCCATCGAGGAACCGCCGAAGAGATCGCGCATGAAGCGATGCACCGCGTTCGGCTTGCGCGCCGCGAGAAGCAGGCCGGGAAATTCCTCTTCGCGCTGGAAGTAGAAGATCACGCCCTTGAAGGTCGTCTGCTTGCTCTTGCCGCTGCCGGTGCTCAGTTCCGTTTCCGAAAGCGTGAAGGTCAGTCCCTCATGCGTGCCGACGATCATGTCGCCATGCACGCCGCGATCGCGCGGCACGAATTCCTTGCCCGGCATGGCATCCATGAAGCGCGGCGTCGCGCCGTGTACATAGCGCACCTCCTCGACGAAGCCGAAGACGAGCGGTAGCATGCGGTCGCGCAGGGTCTGCTGGAACTGCCGGGCCGGCGCGGTGACGAGCTTCCAGACGACCCCGCCGAGAAAGAGCAGCAGGCCGGCGGCGATGCCGATGAAATCCCCCTTCATGCTCGTCCAGATGCCGTAGAGCAGAATGGCGGACAGAACCAGAAAACCACCGAAGATCAGCACGATGCGGACATACATGTCCCGCGCCACCTTCGGCCGCACCGTGTTGTAGGTCGTAACGGCCGCGCGCAGATCCTCCAGCGCCGTCTCCTTCGGCATCAGTGCCGCTTCGTCAATCGCGTTCATGATCGCCCCCCCGCTCATCAAATAACGGCCGGGAGGGACAGCAAATTCGTTTCCCTTTTGTACTCATAACCCCTTTTCTTTCCGGGTGACTCTCTCCATATTCCCCGCATGGCCAGATCTCCGAAAAAACCCTCCGCCTCGAACCCCGGTTTCGAGGAAGCCCCGCAGTCCGACTTTGAAGGCGCGCCCATCTCCGGCAGCGTCTCCGACTGGGTGAAGCAGCTCGAAGCCGAGGCGGAAGCCGCGAGCGTCGAAAGCCGCCGCGAGGTCGCCTCCAAGGCCGGCAAGCACCGCAAGACGGTGGAGAATGCCGCCCGCCGCCACACCGAACAGGTGACGGTCTCGAAGACCTCGCGCGGCGTTTCCATCGGCGGTTCGTCCGACCCGAAGACGCGCGCCGCCGCCGGCCTCAATCCGGTCTCCGGCCTCGACGTGTCGCTGGAAGACGCCGCCGCCCTGGACAAGGGTTCCGGCGTCACCGCCACCGTGGAGGCGCTGTCGAAGCTCATCGAGAGCGGCAATCCGCTGTTCAAGGACGGTAAGCTCTGGACGCCGCACCGCCCCGCCCGGCCGGAAAAGTCGGAAGGCGGCATTCCGATCCGCATGGTCACGGAATACAAGCCCTCCGGCGACCAGCCGACCGCCATCAAGGACCTCGTCGACGGCCTGGACACCGGCGAGCGCAGCCAGGTGCTGCTGGGCGTGACCGGCTCGGGCAAGACCTTCACCATGGCCAATGTGATCGCCCGCCTGGGGCGGCCGGCCATCATCTTCGCGCCCAACAAGACCCTGGCGGCCCAGCTCTACAGCGAGTTCCGCGAGTTCTTCCCGAAGAACGCAGTCGAGTACTTTGTCAGCTACTACGACTACTACCAGCCCGAGGCCTATGTGCCGCAGCGGGACCTCTTTATCGAGAAGGACAGTGCGATCAATGAACAGATCGACCGCATGCGCCACTCGGCGACGCGGTCGCTTCTGGAACGCGACGACTGCATCATCGTCGCCTCGGTCTCCTGCATCTACGGTATCGGCTCGGTCGAGACCTACACTGCCATGACCTTCCAGATGCAGGTCGGCGAAAGGCTCGACCAGCGCCAGCTCCTCGCCGACCTCGTCGCCCAGCAATACAAGCGCCGCGAGATGGATTTCCAGCGCGGCAGCTTCCGTGTACGGGGCGACACGATCGAGATCTTCCCAGCCCACCTTGAGGATGCCGCCTGGCGCATCTCCATGTTCGGCGACGAGATCGACGCCATCACCGAGTTCGACCCGCTGACGGGACAGAAGACCGGCGATCTGAAATCGGTGAAGATCTACGCCAACAGCCACTACGTCACCCCGCGCCCGACGCTGAACGGCGCCATAAAGAATATCCGCGAGGAGCTGAAGCACCGCCTCGTCGAGCTGGAAAAGGCCGGCCGCCTGGTGGAGGCCCAGCGCCTGGAGCAGCGCACCCGCTTCGATCTGGAGATGCTGCAGGAGGTGGGGCACTGCAAGGGCATCGAGAACTACACCCGGCATCTCTCGGGCGCCGAGCCGGGCGAACCGCCGCCCACCCTGGTGGACTATCTGCCTTCCGATGCCCTGATGTTCCTGGACGAGAGCCATGTGCTGATCGGCCAGTTCGGCGGCATGTACAACGGCGACAGGGCGCGCAAGACCACCCTGGTGGAATATGGTTTCCGCCTGCCCTCGGCCCTGGACAACCGGCCGCTGCGCTTCGAGGAATGGGACGCCATGCGCCCGGACACCGTCGCCGTCTCGGCGACGCCCGGCAACTGGGAGATGGAACAGGCCGGCGGCGTCTTCGCCGAACAGGTCATCCGTCCGACCGGCCTCATCGACCCGCCGGTCGAGGTCCGCCCGGCCAAGAGCCAGGTGGACGACGTGCTGGGCGAGATCCGCGAGACCGCCGCCGCCGGCTACCGCACGCTCGTCACCGTGCTCACCAAGCGCATGGCGGAAGACCTCACCGAATACCTGCACGAGCAGGGCGTGCGCGTGCGCTACATGCACTCCGACATCGACACGCTGGAGCGCATCGAGATCATCCGCGATCTTCGCCTCGGCGCTTTCGACGTGCTCGTCGGCATCAACCTGCTGCGCGAAGGCCTCGACATTCCCGAATGCGGTTTCGTCGCCATTCTCGACGCCGACAAGGAAGGCTTCCTGCGTTCGGAAACCTCGCTCATCCAGACCATCGGCCGTGCGGCGCGCAACGTCGACGGCAAGGTCATCCTCTATGCCGACCAGATCACCGGCTCGATGCAGCGCGCCATGGACGAGACGACCCGCCGCCGCGAAAAGCAGGTCGCCTATAACGAGGCGAACGGCATCACCCCGGAATCGGTGAAGGCGAAAATCTCCGACATCCTCGACAGCGTCTACGAGCGCGACCACGTCCGCGCCGACATCTCCGGCGTCACCGGCAAGGGCTTTGCCGATGGCGGTCACCTCGTCGGCAACAACCTCAAGGCCCATCTCGAAGCGCTGGAAAAGCAGATGCGCGACGCCGCCGCCGACCTCGACTTCGAGGCCGCAGCCCGCATCCGCGACGAGATCAAGCGCCTCAAGGCCGCCGAACTCGCCGTCATGGACGACCCGATGGCGCGGCAGGAAGCCTCGAGCGCCGAAGGCGGGAAAGGCAATGGAAAGGCGGCGGCAAAGGGCGGAAAATCCGGCGCCTCCCCCTCATCCCAGGGCTCGACCTCCCTCTTCCAAAAACCTTCGCTGGACGACATGGGACCGGGCACCGACACCGAGCGCCCGCTCTTCCGCAAGCCGGACCTCGACGACATGGGCCGCGACGTCGCCACCCCGGCCGGCAAGTCCCTCTTCCGCAAGAATACCCTCGACGAAATGACCGTCGGCCGCACGGAAAAACCCGTCACCGGCGATCTGCCCGAGCGCCCGGACGAAACCATCTCCAGCAAGAAGCGCCACGCCCCTCTTCTCGAAGGTCAACTCGAACGCGCAACCGGCGCCGAAGACGCCAAGCAGGTGCGGCGGGGCAAGATCGGCGTCGGGAGCTATGAGGACCCGGCGGAGGCGAAGCGCAAGGGTCGAACCAAGGGGAAAACGGGGCGGCCGGGGCGATAATAAATCTGCAGTTCACACCATATAGACGAGAAAGACGTTGGATTGGTTTACTGAAAAATTTTTGGAAGACTGCATTGCAGAGGCGCCCGATGTTTTCTTGGGAGCGGGCCTGAAGCTAGTGATGCAGCAACCAAGAATTGGCGGATTTATTCCAGATATATTGCTCCTAGATAGTTCTGGAGCAAAAATTATCGTTGAAGTTCAAAAGAACGCACTCGATAGAAATCATCTATATAAATGCCTTGAATATAGAGACAATTTGGCTGAATTTCACAACGAGATACAACCGAGAGTTATACTCGTATGCGAAGAATTCCCAGAAAGATATTCAAATATCGCAAAGACGCATAACGTAAGCGTTATCAAAATTGATAGAGAAGAGTTTGTCGGAAAGGCATGTTTTCACTGCCCAGCATCACTTAAACGGCATCTAAAAATCGAAAAGGCAGGAGAAAAACAAAAACTTGAGCATGCATCTCCACAAAAATTGAAATTTTATAGATGGAGCAAGTATCAAACGTTGGCCAGAGTCTACGCAGACGTTATGGAAGAACTTGGGAGATGCAATTACAAATCGAAGGCAGAGAATGGTAAATACTCGGAAATAATTTATGATGCCCACTCCATAATAGATGGGACATGGAGGATAAACAAAATAATAGATCCGACAGAGTGGAGGATTGAAGGATTAATTGGGAAGCCGGACAGATATGCACCAAGAACAATAGAGAAATACACAAGAATCAGAAAACCAAAAGCCATCATATACATGTTCATCACCTCAAAGGGTAATTTGAGCGTGAGATGGCACCCCACCGAGACGAAGTTCAATGGTGAGCAATATTTCGACTGGGCCATGCTACCATCCACAGAGCCTTACGCCTATCAAAGACCAGAAAATGAAATTCTATTTGTTCGGGACATTAATTTCATTACTCCCGATCCCACTTATGAATCATACCAAGACAATGATGATCGGGCTGCACTTCATTCGATGCTGCTAGCCTTAATATGGGCAATGATAAAACATATAAAGATGACTTTAGAACCCATAGTTGAAATAGAATTTCAGGATGAATTTGAGATAATTACAAGCAAAAATCCCAAAAATAATGACACAGAAGATGAGATAATCACCGGATGGAGAATAATAGACAAAGCAACAAAAGAAAGAGAGGAGGCGTTTGAAAGGATAGAAAAATTCTCCAAAACAAATAGGGTGGGGTTAGAAGAGATTTTCAAGAAAGTTCAAAACATTCCCCAAATCCCATTCAAAGGGGAAATTGATTCATGGGTTGCGAAGCAACTTCGGAACGACGGCCATAAGATAACAGTTGTACCAATTCGTTTGCTTTTTGCGGATTTGACGCTCACGAATAACCATCATTTTTTAGAGATATTCGATGAAGCGCGTCGACATAAAGCGCAGTCCTCTCAAGCCCAACTACCTCCCGCGACGTAGTTACAAGAGTCCGGAACAAGCAGCAGCCGATGGTTGAGAGACTCATGCCGTGCTGAAAAGATGACCTAGAGACCGCCTACTCCGCCGCCTCCCCCTTAACCGGCTCCAACGCCGCGGCCAGTTCGTAGGAGTAGCCTTCCAGCATGGCATAGGCCTGTTCGATGGCCTGGATCTGCCCTTCCGCATTGCGGATCGCCTCGGTGATCGACTGCGACCGGGCGCGCAGCATGGAGCCGAGGAAATCGGTGCCGGGCTTGCGGCCGAGGCGGTCGATGTGCTGGCGCACGCGGTTGCGGTGGCGTTCCAGTTCGAGGATGTGGAAGCGGCTCTTGACGATGTCGTCGGAGAGCTTGCGGCGCATCGCCGCCAGCGGGTCGAAGCTGCCGGGCTCGCGCTCGTCGAGAATGACGTCGTTGACCAGCGGTTCGAGCAGCATCAGGCCCTTGAGGTCGCGCGGGTCGGCGAGCTGCGGGTCGAAACCGGTGTCGTCGAAGACCTTGCGGCGCACGGGATCGCGCAGCAGGTCGTAGCAGGCCTGCAGGCGGGCGAACTGGTCGGCATCGCCGCCTGAATCGGGATGCATGCCCTTGGCGGCCTTGCGGTAGGCGGTCTTGATCGCGCCGTCATCGGCGTCGCGCTCCAGTCCGAGCATGGCGTAGGGATCGATCACGCGGCCACCTGTCTGTTTCTTCCGTCTTTCGCACGCCGGGGCAAACCCGCATCACGCGTTTGCCGGACCTGCGTCTGCACTGCTTCGTCTTTTCCTTACGCCGTTTTCCGATCCGGAGGGGACGAAATTGTGGTGACGCGGCGGCGATGCACAGAAAGCGCTATTCCGCCGCCTCGGTATTGGGCTCGGTGTTGGCCTCGGCACCGACCTCGGCATTGGCCCGCGCCGAAAGCACCGCCGCGAAGGCGGCCGCGATCACCTCGGGCCCCGCGCCCGGCTTCGTCGCGTCGGCCGACAGGATCTGCCGGTAGCGCCGTGCGCCGGGAAAACCCTGGAAGAGGCCGACCATGTGGCGCGTGACATGCGCCACCCGCCCGCCCCGCGCCATCACCTCGGCCGCATAGGCCATCGTGGCGTCCCGCACGGCTTCCCAATGGGCGGCCGGAAGGTCCTGCGGGCGGGAAAAGACGCCCGACGGGTCGCCGCCCAGAAGCGGATGGGCAAACAGGGCGTCCACCCCCGTCAGGATGCCGCTGTCCTGATAGGCGGCCCTGCCGAGCATGACGCCATCGAGGCCTTCCATCTCGGTAACCGCCTGGTCGAGGCTGTGAAGCCCGCCATTGAGGCCGATGAAAAGATCGGGATGTTCCGCCTTCAGCCGGCGCACCAAACCGTAGTCGAGCGGCGGGATGTCACGGTTCTCCTTCGGCGAAAGCCCCTGCAGCCAGGCCTTGCGCGCGTGCACCCAGACGGCATCCGTGCCGGCCGCCTTGACCCGCGTGACGAGATCGCGCAGCGCGATCTCGGGATCCTGGTCGTCGACGCCGATGCGGCATTTGACGGTGACGGGAATGGACACCGCCGCCTTCATCGCCGCCACGCAGTCGGCCACGAGGTCCGGCTCGCGCATCAGGCAGGCGCCGAAGGTGCCGGATTGCACCCGGTCCGAGGGGCAGCCGACATTGAGGTTGATTTCGGCATAGCCGAAGCCTTCGCCGATCCGCGCCGCCTCGGCCAGCTTTTCCGGGCTGTTGCCGCCAAGCTGCAGCGCCACGGGCTGTTCCACGGCGTCGAAACCGAGCAGCCGGTCGCGGTTGCCGCGCAGGATCGCGTCGGCGACGATCATTTCCGTATAGAGCAGCGCGTTCTTCGTGAGCTGGCGCGCGAAGACGCGGTACGCCCTGTCGGACCAGTCGATCATCGGCGCCGTGGCGAAGATCTTCGTCCCCGTCGCGACGGCCTGCCTGTAGAATGTGCCTTTGTTCGTCATGGCCGGGCTCATACTCCATCGGCGGCGGAAAAACCACCCTCGGCACTTTCCCCGCCCCGTCCCGCCGGTGATAGAGTGGCGGCGGGAATCAAGACCGCCGGAGGAACCCATGCCGCTTTACGCCCTCGACGACCGCACCCCGACCCTGCCGGCAGACGACCGCTACTGGGTGGCGCCGGACGCCAATGTCATCGGCAAGGTCATCCTCGGCGAGGATGTCGGCATCTGGTTCGGCGCGACGCTGCGCGGCGACAACGAACCGATCATCGTCGGCCCGCGCTCCAACATCCAGGAAGGCGTCGTCGTGCACACCGATCCGGGCAAGCCCGTCGTCATCGGCGAGGGCTGCACCATCGGTCATGGCGCGATCATCCATGGCTGCACCATCGGCAACAATTCGCTGATCGGCATGGGGGCGACGGTGCTGAACGGCGCGGTCATCGGCAACAATTGCATCGTTGGCGCCAATGCGCTGGTGACGGAAGGCAAAATCTTTCCGGACAATTCCCTGATCGTCGGCTCGCCCGCACGGGTAATGCGCGAGCTGGACGGCGAAGCCGCCGAGGGCCTGAAGCGCTCGGCCGACAGCTATGTGCGCAACTGGCAGCGCTTCAAGAAGGGGCTGAAGCCGATCGGCTGATGTCCGCCCCGCGCGCCCTTCTGCCGAAGCGGCATCGCTTCGGCGGGTGAACCGGACGCGCCCAAGAGCATGTCAGGTTCAGACTGAACCAGGCATACTCTAGATCCTTTTGTTTTCGCTTGTCTTTTCGGGAAAGCCGGTTCCCATTTTTCCCTGACAAACTCTAGGCGCAGCCGGCGCAGGTTCCCCGGATCTCGATCGTCGTCTTGCCGGTCTTGAAGTTGCGGTCCCTGGCAAAGCCCTTCAACCGGTCCTCGATCACGTGGTCGTGGAACTCCGTCACCTTGCCGCAGGTCTCGCAGATGGTGAAGGCCGTGATGCCATGGGCATGGCAGCCCTCCTCCGGATGGGCGCAGGCGACGAAGGCGTTGATGCTTTCGAGCCGATGCACGAGGCCGAATTCCAGCAGCTTGTCGAGCGCCCGGTAGACTTGCAGCGGCGCGCGGAAACCATCGTCCCGCAGCTTGTCGAGGATCGAATAGGCGCTCAGCGGGCTTTCGGACTGCGACAGCACGTCGAAGACGAGGCCCTGGTTGCGCGTCAAGGGTTGCGTGGTCATGCCCGACCTCCTTCATGTGCGACCGAATGCGTCCGCGGTTTCGTCAGCAGGCTCAGAATGAACAGGCCAAGCGCTGCCACCACGATGGACGGGCCGGACGGCGTATCGAATTTCAGCGAGCCGAACAGTCCGCCGACGACGGCGAGCGCGCCGATGACGGAGGACAGCACGGCCATGATCTCCGGGCTGGTGGAAAAGCGCCGGGCGGTGGCGGCAGGAATGATCAGCAGCGAGGTGATCAGCAGGATGCCGACGATCTTCATGGCGATGGCGATGACGAGCGCCATCAGCAGCATGAAGGCAAGCCGCGCCCTTTCCGGCTGCAGGCCCTCGGCCTCGGCAAGCTCCGGATTGACCGTGGAGGCGATGAGCGGCCGCCACATCCAGACGATGGCGAAAAGCACGAGAATGCCGCCGCCCCAGACGAGGTCGACATCGGCGCGCGTCACGGCGAGGATGTCGCCGAAGAGGAAACCGACGAGATCGATGCGTACCCAGGTCATGAAGGAGACCATCACGAGGCCGATGGCGAGCGTCGCATGCGAGAGGATGCCGAGCAGCGCATCGGTGGAAAGCGTGCCGCGCTTCTGCAGCAGCATCAGCAGCAGCGAGACCGTCGCCGCGACGATGAAGACGCTGAGCAGCAGGTTGAAATCCATCAGCAGCGACAGCGCGACGCCGAGCAGCGCCGAATGGGCCATCGTATCGCCGAAATAGGCCATGCGCCGCCAGACGACGAAGCAGCCGAGCGGACCGGCGGTGACGGCTAGTCCCACCCCGGCGACGAGCGCCCGCATGAAGAAATCGTCAAGCATCGCGCCGCTCCTTTCCGTCCGCCATGCGCGCCGGCTCGGGACCGCAGCCGCAATTCGGCCCATGCACATGGCCGAGGCGCATCGGCCCGGCGCGCCCGCCACTCGGCAGGATATCGACCGGGCGGCTCTCGTTCGGCCGGCAATCGTCGGTGATCGACCCGTCGGCATGCAGCACGCGGCCATCGGGCAGATGGGTATGGTCATGATTGTGATTGTAGAAGGCCAGCGTCTGCCCTGCCCGCGCGCCGAAGAGGCGCAGATATTCCGGGCTCTGGCTCACCGTCTCCGGCGTGCCGCGGCAGCAGACATGGCCGTTGAGGCAGATGACGGTGTCCGTCTCGGCCATCACGACATGCAGGTCGTGCGAAATGAGCAGGATGCCGCAGCCGGTCGTGTTGCGGATCGTCTTGATGAGATCGTAGAGCGCGATCTCGCCGGAAAAGTCGACGCCCTGGACCGGTTCGTCGAGCACGAGCAGATCGGGCTTGCGGGCGATGGCGCGGGCGAGCAGCGCGCGCTGGAATTCGCCGCCGGACAGATGCTGCACCTCGGCGCGAGCGAGATGGCGGATGCCCGTCGCCTCCAGCGCCGCGTCTATCTCCGCGCCCTTCAGCGGGGAGGTCAGCGTCATCAGCCGGTCGACGGTGAGCGGCATGGTCCAGTCGACGGCGAGCTTCTGCGGCACATAGCCCACCTTGAGGCCGGCCTTGCGCTCCACCCTGCCCTCATCCGGCTTCAGCACGCCGATGGCGGTCTTGGCGGTCGTCGACTTGCCGGAACCGTTGGGCCCGATCAGCGTGACGATCTCGCCCGGCGCAATGGAGAATTCCACGCCGCGCACCAGCCAGCGGCCCTGGCGGCGCACGCCGACGCCCGTCAGCGAGACGAGCGGCGGATGTGTCTCTGTCTGGTTCTGCAGCATCATTTTTCCAAAAAGGCCTGTTGCGTCGGGATATGGCACACGTTATAGCATAACGCAATTGATGTAATAACATTACATGCATTATCAAGACGGAGATCCCATGAAAAAGGCCATTCGTTCCCTCCTCCTTTCCACCGCCCTTCTTGCCGCCGGCACCGCGGCCGCGCGGGCCGAGACGCCGAATGTCGTCGTCTCGATCAAGCCGATCCATTCGCTGGTATCCGCGATCATGCAGGGCGTCGGCGAACCGGCCCTCATCGTGGAAGGCGCGGCCTCGCCGCACACCTATTCGCTGAAGCCGTCCAATGCGGCGGCCTTGCAGGATGCAGACGTCGTCTTCTGGGTCGGCCATGGCCTGGAGGCCTTCCTGGAAAAGCCGCTGGAGGCGCTGGGCGGCAAGGCGACCGTGGTGGAACTCGACGATGCGCCGGGTCTCGAAAAGCTGCCCTTCCGCGAAGGCGGCCCCTTCGAGGCGCATGAGCACGACGGCGAGGAAGAGGGACACGACCACGCGCATGAAAACCATGCCAAGGAAGGCCATGCCGAGGAAAGTGAGGGTCACGACGAGGCCGGCCACGATCATGCGAAGGAGGCCGAAGGTCACGCCCATGGCGAAGAGGCCGGCCACGATGGCCACGACCACGGCGAATTCGACATGCATCTGTGGCTGAGCCCGGACAATGCCCGCGCCATCGCCACAGAGGCGGCGAAGGTTCTCGCCGAGAAGGACCCGGCCAATGCCGTGACCTACAACAAGAACCTCGCCGACCTCACCGACAGGCTCGCCGCGCTCGACAAGGAGATCGCCGAGACGGTCGCGCCCGTGAAGGAAAAACCCTTCATCGTCTTCCACGACGCCTATCAGTATTTCGAACACCACTACGGCATGCAGGCCGCCGGCTCGATCACCGTCAGCCCGGAAACCCTGCCCGGCGCCGAGCGCCTGACGCAGATCCGCGACAAGGTGAAGACACTCGGCGCGACCTGCGTCTTCGCCGAACCACAGTTCGAGCCGAAGCTGGTCAATGTCGTCATCGAAGGCACACCGGCGAAATCCGGCACGCTCGATCCGGAAGCCGCCACGCTCGACGCCGGGCCGGAGCTCTATTTCACCCTGATGAAGGATCTCGCGGCGTCGCTGAAGGATTGCCTCGGGCAGGCGGGCTGAACGCGCCAGGGCACGAGCCATGGGACGCGTGCGCGCACAGCCCCACGCAAGACACGGACAAAGGCGGGATCGATCCCGCCTTTTTCAGCCACGCGAATGTAACGGTATAACATTAAAGGCATGATACGATGGACAACCGCCTGCCGGTCACCGTGCTGTCCGGTTTTCTGGGGGCCGGCAAGACCACCCTGCTCAACCATGTGCTGGCCAATCGCCAGGGCCTGCGCGTGGCGGTGATCGTCAATGACATGAGCGAGGTGAACATCGACGCCGCCCTGGTGGCCAGGGGCAGCGAGAAGGCCGGCGCCGCGCTCTCGCGCACCGAGGAGCGCCTGGTGGAGATGAGCAATGGCTGCATCTGCTGCACCCTGCGCGAAGACCTGCTGCTGGAGGTGCGGCGCCTGGCGGCCGAGGGCCGCTTCGACCATCTGCTGATCGAGAGCACCGGCATCGGCGAGCCCCTGCCGGTGGCCGCCACCTTCGACTTCCGCGACGAGCAGGGCTTCTCGCTCAACGATGTGGCCCGCATCGACACCCTGGTCACCGTGGTGGATGGCGCCCAGCTGCTGCGCGACTTCGCCGGCCGCGATCTGCTGGCCGAGCGCGGCGCCGTGGCGGGGGAGGGCGACGAGCGCTCCCTGGCGGCCCTGCTGACCGAGCAGATCGAGTTCGCCAATGTGATCGTGCTCAACAAGGCCAGCGCCGCAAGCCCTGCCGATCTCCTCGCCGCCCGGCAGATCGTCGGCGGCCTCAACGCCAGCGCCCACGTCATCGAGACGGATTTCGGCCGTGTCGATCTCGCCGACATTCTCGGCACGAACCGGTTCGATTTCGACAGGGCGAGCGAACATCCGCTCTGGTTCAAGGAGCTGCACGGCTTCCGGGATCACGTGCCGGAGACCGAGGAATATGGCATCCGCTCCTTCGTCTACCGGGCGCGAAAGCCGTTCCAGCCGGCGCGTTTCAAGGCATTTCTCGACGAGAGCTGGCCGGGCGTCATCCGCGCCAAGGGCTTCTTCTGGCTCGCCACCCGCCCGCACCATGTCGGCGAGATGAGCCAGGCGGGGGCCCTGGTCAGAAGCGGGCGGCTCGGCCTCTGGTGGGCCTCCGTACCGCAACAGCATTGGCCGGAGGATCGGGCGGCGCGTGAGGCGATCGCCCGCATGTCCGACCCCGTCTGGGGCGACCGGCGGCAGGAACTCGTCTTCATCGGCGCGGACCCGATGGATGAAGCCGATATCCGTCGCCGGCTCGACGCCTGTCAGGTGGAGGCGGACGGTTTCGAGCCCGCCCGCTGGGCAAATCTGCCGGACCCCTTTCCGCTGTGGATCCGGCAGGCGAGCTGAGGCGTCAGTCGCGCTCGGCGGAGCTGGCCCACAGGTTGATGTCGGCTTCCCGGGCATAGACATCGATCTCGGCCAGTTCCTCGGCCGTGAAATCGGGCTTTTCCAGCGCCTTGACGCAGTCGACGATCTGGGCGGAGCGGCTGGCGCCGATCAGCGCCGAGGTGATGCGCCCGCCGCGCAGCACCCAGGCGAGCGCCATCTGCGCCAGCGTCTGGCCGCGCCGCTCGGCGATGGCGTTGAGCTTGCGGATATTGTCGATGATCTCGGGGCGGATGAAGTCCTTCTTGAGGAAGTGGTTCAGCGCCGCACGGCTGTCGCCCGGAATGCCGCCGAGATATTTCGTGGTCAGCATGCCCTGCGCCAGCGGCGAGAAGACGATGGAGCCGATGCCGAGGTCGTCAAGCGTATCGACGAGGCCGTCGTCCTCGATCCAGCGGTTGAGCATGGAATAGCTCGGCTGGTGGATGATGCAGGGCGTGCCGAGGTCCTTCAGGATCGCGGCGGCCTCGCGGGTGCGTTGCGAATTGTAGGAGGAAATGCCGACATAGAGCGCGCGGCCGGAGCGCACGATATGATCGAGCGCGCCGCAGGTTTCCTCCAGCGGCGTGTCGGGATCGAAGCGGTGGGAGTAGAAGATGTCGACATAGTCGAGACCCATGCGCTTCAGGCTCTGATCGCAGGAGGCGATGAGATACTTGCGGCTGCCCCACTCGCCATAGGGACCCGGCCACATGTCGTAGCCGGCCTTGGAGGAAATGATCAGCTCGTCGCGCAGCGGCTTGAAATCGGTGCGCAGGATCTCGCCGAAGGCGGTTTCCGCCGTGCCGGCCGGCGGGCCGTAATTGTTGGCGAGGTCGAAATGGGTGATGCCGAGGTCGAAGGCCGTGCGGCACATGTCGACCTTGCGGTCATGGGGCGTGTCGTCGCCGAAATTGTGCCAGAGGCCGAGCGAGATCGCCGGCAGCTTCAGGCCGAAGCGTCCCACGCGGTTGTAGGTCATCGTGTCGTAACGGGTATCCGCCGGCTGCCAGGCCATGGTCGCGTTCCTTTGCTGAATCGGGTGCTGTGTCGTAGCCTCGCCGGATAGCGACCGGCAAGGGATTTCAGCCCCTTGCCGGTCGTTGCACACGCTTATCGCAAGAGCGCCCGCGCCTCCTCGATGCCGAGCGCCGCCGGCTGGGTGCAGGTGGTGACGATGTCGATCGCCCTGCCCTCCTCGGCCGAACGCAGGATCGCCGTCAAGACGTCGATCGTGTGCAGCGAGCGGTCCAGCGAACAACGATAGTCGCGGCCGGTCGTCACCGCCTCCATCATGTCGGCAAGGCCGATGCCGCGGTAATTGGCCTGCCTGCCCCAGTCGAATTCATAGTTCTCAGCGGTCAGCGGATGGTCCCAGACCTCCACCGCCTTCGGCTCCCGGTCGTTTCCGGCAAGCTCCACCACGCCGCCGAAGAAGTTCGGGTCCGGCACGAAGACGGCGCCGTCGGTGCCGTAGAGCTCCATGTTCTGGTGGCGATGTGCCCAGACGTCCCAGCTCGCCATCAGCGCCACCTGCGCGCCGCTGACGAATTCGAGGATCGCGTGGATGTTGGTGGCGACGACCACCGGCACCGTCTCGCCGAGACGCGGGCCGTTGCCGATCACCCGCTCCTCCCGCGCCCGGTTGGCGAGCGCCACGACGCGCTTCACCGGACCGACGAGATTGACGAGGTTGTTGACGTAATAGGGCCCCATGTCGAGGATCGGCCCGCCGCCCGGCGCGAAGAAGAAATCCGGGTTCGGATGCCAGCTCTCCATGCCCGGCCCCAGCACATGCGCCGTGCCCGACATGATCTTGCCCAGCCTGCCGCTGTCGATGAGGTGGCGCACGAACTGGTGCGCGCCGCCGAGATAGGTATCCGGCGCCGAGCCGACCTTCAGGCCCTTGGCATCGGCGACACGCCGCAGGTCCTCGCCCTGTTCGAGCGAGAGCACGAAGGGCTTTTCCGAATAGACGTGCTTGCCGGCCTCCAGCGCCTGCCGCGAAACCGGGTAATGCGCCTCGGGGATCGTCAGGTTCACGACGACATCGACCTCGGGATTGGCGAGCAGTTCGCCGATCTCTTGCGCCGGCACGCCGAACTCCTCCGAACGCGCCTGCGACGCGGCGGGATTGATGTCGGCGCAGGCCACGACCTTCAGGTTGCGGAAGGTCGGGATCAGCTTGAAATAGGCGCCCGAGATGTTGCCGCAGCCGATGATGCCGACTCCGTATTCCTTGCTCATGATGGTCAGTCCTTACAATGCCTTGACGGTCGCGATCGAGCGGGTGGCAAGCCGGGTCAGGTTCTTCGGATTGTCATGCTCGACGATGAAGTATCGCGCCGGCGTGCCGGCCAGCGCCTTGGCGAGATCGGCCCACGGCACGGTGCCATGGCCGACATCGGCCCAGCCGTCCTCGTCCGTGTTCTCGCCCTTCGGCGCGATGTCCTTGACATGCACGGCGGTGATGCGGTCGCCGTATGTCTGGATCCAGGCGAAGGGATCGGCCCCGCCGCGCACGATCCAGGCGATATCCGCCTCCCAGGAAAGATCCGGCCCGCCGGCGAAGAGATGGTCCTGCGGCACGCTGCCGTCGGGCAGCGTGAAGAACTCGAAATCATGGTTGTGCCAGCCGAAGACGAGGCCCGCCGCGCGGATCGGCGCGCCGGCCTTCTGCAGGCGCTCGCCGAAGGCTCGCCATCCGGCGGCGTCCGTCGGGCGGTCCTCCGGCAGGAGATAGGGGCAATAGACCGCCTCGATGCCGAGCGTGCGGCAGATGGCGAGCACGCGCTCCGGCTCGTCTTCCAGCATGTCGAGGCCGAAATGGGCCGACGGCATGGTCAGGCCGTACCGGTCGAGATCGGCCTTCACCTGCTGGATCGCCGCGTCGTCGAGGGCGGCATAGAGGGCGCTGTATCCTTCCACCTGCCTGTAGCCGGCATCGGCGAGGATGCGGAAGACTTCGGCGAAGGGCTGGAAGTTGCGGGCGCTGTAGAGCTGGAAACTGACTGTCTGCATGAATGTCTCCTCGTGCGTTCAGATGGCCGTCTGGCAGGAATGAAGATCGAGCCAGCGAATGGTGGGAACCGCACCGTCTTGCGCGGGCGTGAAGATGACCGTGCGATGCGCGCCGGCTGTAAGATCGAAGGCATTGTCGGACCAGCGGCCGGCGCACTCCGCCTCGAGCATCACATGCAGCGCCAGCCCGGTGGCGGCGGCGGTGACGGCGACGGTGCCGTCATCGCGCGGCGCAACATCGAGCGTCAGACCGGAGGCTTCGAGGTCGAGCGCCTTGTAGTTGACCGAAACGTGGTGCCCCTCGCCGCGCATGCCGTTCGAGGCCTCGAAGGACCAGAAGAGCAGCGTGTCCTCGGGAAGATCGGCGGAAAAGACGGAGAACAGCATTTCCGCCCTGTCGGGCCCGCAGACGCCCTCCGCACTGCGATAGGCCCGCCGCTCGCCCGAGAGAGAAACGAGCCAGGTGTCGAGTTTCACCGCAACGGCTTCCGCCGTGTCGTTGACGACGGAAAAGCCGATGGTCTCACCGTCCTTCGACGGAATGGCGGCGACCGCCACCGGCTGGAAGAAGCGGCGCACCATATAGTGCATGGCCTTCCAGCTTCCGCCGTAGTCGAGGCTCGACCAGGAGGCGACCGGCCAGGTGTCGTTGAGCTGCCAGTAGAGCGTTCCCATGCAATGGGGCTTCAGCGAGCGCCAGTATTCCACGGCCGTGCGGATGGCGAGGCCCTGCTGGATCTGGCTGAGATAGACGAAACTCGCAAAATCCTTCGGGAAGCGGAAATAGCGGAACATGGTGCCGGCGATGCGCTCGTTGCCGCCGGCATTCTTCTGATGGCTCTCCATGACCGGAGAGGCGATGTTCATGTCCTTCGGGTCGGCGAAGGTCTGCATGACGGGCATGGACGTATAGGACTGGAAGCCGAATTCCGAGCAGAAGCGCGGTCGCACGCTGCGGTAATTGTCGAAGGACTTGTTCTCGTGCCAGACCGACCAGTAGTGCATGTCGCCGGACCCGTCCGCGTGCCAGGCATCGCCGAAGTCGAGATAGCCGGAGGCCGGGCTGGAGGGCCACCAGATGGCGCCGGGCGCCGCCTTCTTCATCGCCAGTTCGACGGTGCGGTTGAGGCGGTCGTAGGAGACGAGGTAGCGGTCGCGATTGGCGCGGCTTTCGTCGAACCAGGTCAGCGCGCCGACCAGCTCGTTGTCGCCGCACCACAGGACGATGGAAGGGTGCGAGGCGAGACGCTTGACCTGGTATTCCACCTCGGCCGCGACGTTGTCGAGGAAATCGACGGTGGAGGGATAGAGGTTGCAGGCGAACATGAAGTCCTGCCAGACCATCAGGCCGAACTCGTCGCAGAGATCATAGAACCAGTCCGGCTCGTAGAAGCCGCCACCCCAGACCCGCAACACGTTCATGTTGGCCTCGGCGGCCGATTGCAGGAGGTCGCGCACGCCTGACGGCGTGATGCGCGCGGGCAAGGCGTCGGCCGGAATCCAGTTGGCGCCGCGGCAGAAGATTTCCCGGCCGTTGACCTTGAGCGCGAAGCGGCTGCCGGCCTCGTCCGCATCGGTCAGCAGCTCCACCTGCCGAAGGCCGATGCGGCGCACCACGGTCTCGGCGGGCGTTTCCACCCGCACGGCATAGATCGCCTGCTCGCCATGGCCCGACGGCCACCAGAGCGCCGGCTTGTCGATGCGGAACATGTGGGTCAGCTGCGTCTCACCGGCATCGATGCCGATATCGAAGCGCACGCGCTCCTCGCCGAGCGCGAAATGCACCGGCAGGATGCCGGGCGCCTTCGCATGAAAGGTGGCGGTGACATAGAGATCGACGGCACCGCCCGCATGATGGAATTGCCTGGTCGTGACATGCTCGACGCGCGCCACCTCCAGCTTGCGCAGGGCAATGCCGCCATAGATGCCGAGCGGCGCAAGGGCGATGTTCCAGTCCCAGCCGAAATGGCACTGGGGCTTGCGCAGCATGTTGCCGTTCGGGATCGGCGAATTGCCGGGATGCCAGGGGACGAAGAAGGGCTGTTCCGCCTGCCTGACGGCACCGGCCGCGATGCTGGAATGAATCAGCACGCGCACCGTGTTCTCGCCGGCCTTCAAGGCGTTGGTGACGTCGGGCCGATAGCGGCGGAAGCAATTGTCCGTATCCTGAACCAGCACGCCGTTCACATAGACGGAGGCGACCGTGTCGATGCTGTCGATATCGAGATACCAGTCGCCTTCCAGCATTTCCGGCGCAAGGTCGAACATGCGCTCGATCGCCCAGTCCTTTCCGGCCACCCATTGCACGTCACGCTCGTTGCGGCCGGCATAGGGATCGGGAATGAGCCCGGCGGCAAGCAGGGCGCTGTGCACGTCGCCCGGCACGCGCATCGGCGCGGTATGGGCGGCATCGGTGCTGGCAAGGGCCCAGGTGCCGGAGAGGTCGATGGCGGTGCTGGTTGCTCGGTTCATCTGTCGATCCCTGAAACGTGGTTATGCGGCACCTTAGATCCGCTCCTCCGTCTCCGCATCGAACAGCGAGGCAAGTCCCATGTCGAAGGCGAGCTTCACCGCCGTGCCCGGCGCAAAGCGCCGCGCGCCGGCGACGCGGACGGAGAGCGTATGGCCGGCATGCTTCAGCCAGAGCAGGTTGTCGGCGCCCATCGGCTCCTCGATATCGACGGTCGCCGGATGGCTTTCGATGCCGGGCATATCCTCGTCGACCCTCACATGCTCCGGGCGCACGCCGAGAACGACCTTGCGGCCGGGATGGAGCGCCTCGCCGGCGGCATAACCGTCGAGCGAAAAATCGACGCCGTTGGTGCTGAAGACCGGCCGGCCGCCGCGCTCGGTGATCTCCCCGCGCAAGAAATTCATCGAGGGCGAGCCGATGAAACCGGCGACGAACATGTTTCTCGGCGCGTTGTAGATCGTGTTGGGATCGGCGAGCTGCTGGATGACGCCGCTCTTCATGATGGCGATGCGGTCGGCGAGCGTCAGCGCCTCAATCTGGTCGTGGGTGACATAGATCATAGTGTTCTTCAGCGACTGGTGCAGCCGCTTGATTTCCACGCGCAGCTCCGAGCGCAGCTTCGCATCGAGATTGGAGAGCGGTTCGTCGAAGAGGAAGACGTCGACGTCACGCACCAGCGCACGGCCGATCGCCACGCGCTGGCGCTGGCCACCGGAGAGCGCCGAGGGCTTGCGGGTGAGAAGCGGGCCGATCTGCAGGATCTCGGCGGCGCGGGCGACGCGCTTGTCGATCTCCGGCTTTGCCATGCCTGCCACCGTGAGGCCGAAGGACAGGTTCTTCTCCACCGTCATCTGCGGATAGAGCGCATAGGACTGGAACACCATGCCGATGCCCCGGTCCTTCGGCTCCTCCCAGGTGACGTTCCTGTTCTTGATGAAGATTTGCCCGCCGGTCGGCTCCAGCAGGCCGGCGATGCAGTTGAGCAGGGTCGACTTGCCGCAGCCGGACGAGCCGAGCAGCACGAGGAATTCCCCCTCGCCGATATCGAGATTGAGGTTTTCCAGCACGTTGACCGCGCCGAAGCTGAGCGAAAGATCCTTGATGGAGACGGATGTCTGCATGGCTTACCCCTTGACTGCGCCGGCGGCGATGCCGCGGACGAAGAGGCGTCCCGACACGAAATAGACGATGAGCGGAACCGCGCCGGTCAGCAGCGTCGCGGCCATGTTGACGTTGTATTCCTTCACCCCCTGGACGGAGTTGACGATGTTGTTGAGCTGCACGGTCATCGGGTAATATTCCGGCCGGGTGAAGACGACGCCGAAGAGGAAGTCGTTCCAGATGCCGGTGATCTGCAGGATCATCGCCACGACGAAGATCGGCAGCGACATCGGCAGCATGATGCGGAGATAGATCTGCCAGAACCCCGCCCCGTCGATGCGCGCCGCCTTGAACAGCTCCTCCGGCAGGGAGGAGAAGTAGTTGCGGAACAGCAGCGTCAGGATCGGCATGCCGAAGATGGTGTGCACAATGACGAGGCCGGTCAGCGTGCCGTAGATGCCCATTTCCCTGAGCACGATGACGATCGGATAGATCATCACCTGATAGGGGATGAAGGCGCCGACGATGAGGATGGTGAAGAAGACGTCCGCGCCCTTGAACTTCCAGTTGGCGAGAGCATAGCCGTTGACGGAGGCGACGAGGATCGAGATCAGCGTCGAGGGGATGGTGATGCGCACCGAATTCCAGAAGCCGCGCGACAGGCCATCGCAGTTGAGCCCCGTGCAGGCGCTGGCCCAGGCCTTGGCCCAGGGTGCGAAGGTGATCTCGAGCGGTGGGGAGAAGATGTTGCCGAGGCGGATTTCCGGCATGCCCTTCATGGAGGTGACGACCATCACATAGAGCGGCAGCAGGTAGTAGAGCGCCGCCACCAGCAGCGTGCCGTAGAGCATGATGTTGCGGCCGGAGAGCGTGCGGCGGGGTTTTGCGCCCCACGGCTCGGCGCCGGTCCTGGAAGAGAGGGTGTCAGCCACGCTTGCGTCCTCCGAACTCGAGATAGGCCCAGGGCACGATGATGATGGCGACGGTGACGAGCATCATGGTGGAGGCGGCGAAGCCCTGGCCGAGATTCTGCGCCTGGAACATGTAGTCGTAGACATATTTCGCCGGCACTTCGGACGAGATGCCCGGCCCGCCGCTCGTCTGCGCCACCACGAGGTCGTAGACCTTGACGATGCCGCTGGCGATGATGACGAGCGTGGTGATGAAGACCGGCCGCATCATCGGGATGACGATGAAAAGATAGGTCCGCCACATCGGAATGCCGTCGACGCGCGCGGCCTTCCAGATGTCCTCGTCGATGCCGCGAAGGCCGGCGAGCAGCAGGCACATGACGAGGCCCGTGCCCTGCCATAGCCCGGCGATCAGCACGCCGTAGATGACGATCTCGGAATTGTAGAGCGGATCGAAGGTGAAGCTCTCCCAGCCCAGCGCCCGCACGACGGACTGCACGCCGAATTCCGGATTGAGGATCCACTGCCAGACGAGGCCGGTGACGATGAAGGACAGCGCGAAGGGATAGAGGAAGATCGTGCGGAACGTGTTCTCGAAACGGATCTTCTGGTCCATCAGGGCTGCCAGCAGGAAACCGATGACGAGACTGAAGACGAGCGTGAAGACGCCGTAGATGGCGAGATTCTGGATCGAGACGATCCAGCGCGGCGCGTCCCACAGGCGTTCGTACTGGTCGAGGCCGACGAATTTCGCCCGCGGCAGCAGCTTCGAATTGGTGAACGAATAGACGACCGTCCAGACCGTGCCGCCGAGAAAGATGACGACGGCGGTCAGCACCATCGGAATGGAAGCGATCTTGGCGCTGATATTGCGCAACAGCCTGCTGGGGCGACCGGTTTGTACCTGGCCCGTCATGGGTCACTCCTCCTTGGTCCCGATCAGGGGGAGCGGCCGGCAGCACGCGCCGGCCGCCGGCCGGTCACTCCGCCGACGCGATGATCTCGGCGAAACGCTTCTGGGCGTCTTCCGGCGTCATCGAGGGATTGGCGAAGAATTCCGAGAAGAGGTCTTCCTTCTGCTTCTGGCTGTCGGCGGAAAGCAGCTGGTCGGTCCAGTCGATCACATTGCCCTTGGCAAGGATGTCGAGACCCTTCTTCATGCAGTCGTTGGCCGCGGCGAGATCGACGTCGCCGCGCACCGGCAGGGAACCCTTCTTGAGGTTGAAGGCCACCTGCGCGGCCGGGCTGACGAGCGTGGAGGCCAGCGCCTCCTGCGCCTTCGACTTCGCCTCGTCCTCGAGCACCGGGAAATAGAAGGCATCGCCCCCGGTCGCGATGACGTCGGTCACGCCGAGACCCGGAAGGCAGGTATAGTCCTTGCCGGCGACCTGCCCGGCCAGCGCGAACTCGCCCTGCGCCCAGTCGCCCATGATCTGCCCGCCGGCCTTGCCGGTGATGACCATGTTGGTGGCCTGGTTCCAGTCCTGCACATTGGTGCCCTTGGACATGCGGCGCGCATCGTCTGCCGCCTTGAACACCTTGGCGATGTCGGGGCCGGCGGCAACCGCCTCGTCCTTGTCCTTGAACACCTTGTAGAACGTGTCCTTGCCGCCGATGGCGAGCAGCAGCACGTCGAAGGCGCCGGCCGACTGCCAGGCCTGCCCGCCGACGGCGAGCGGCACGATGCCCGCCTTTTCCAGCGCCGGCGCGGCGGCGACGAACTCGTCCCAGGTTTTCGGAACGGCGACACCCGCCTTCTCGAAGGCGGCGTTGGAAAGCCAGAGCCACTGCCAGGAATGGATGTTGACCGGCGCGCAATAGACCTTGCCGTCGATGGTGCAGCTATCGAGCAGGCTTGCCGGGCGAATGACGTCCTTCCAGTTCTCCCGCGTCGCGACGTCCGTCAGGTCGCGCATCAGCCCGGCCTCGACCAGCTCCTCGGCCTGGCGGCCGTGGTTGAACTGCGTGGCGCCCATCGGGTCGCCGCCGGTGATGCGGCTGACCATGATCGGGCGCGCCGTGCCGCCCGCGCCGGCGATGGCGCCGTCGATCCATTTGTTGCCCGTGGCATCGAAAGCCTTCGCCAGTTCCGCGACCGCCGCGGCCTCCCCGCCGGACGTCCACCAATGGGTCACTTCCAGATCGGTCGCATGGGCGACGGCGAACGGCAGGACCACGGTCGCTGCCAATGCAGCAGCCATCACACGAGTTTTCATGAGTCTCCTCCCTCACTGAAACGTTGCAGTAAAAACGTAACCCAATCGATTTAATCGCGCAACCGCCCGCCACTGGATTTTGTTTCGACGGGAATTTTGGGGTTCTTTCGGACCGCAGCACCTCGTCGGAACCGGGGCGACAGGTCGCCACACCCACTCGGACACCTCCTTACAAACAATTGTATTTACAATTCTTTTTTCAAAGAGAAACAGCGCTTTCGCCTATTAGTTTTCGCAGGCGCATAAATTACAGTTTTGCGGCGCAACGGCGCCGCCGAGATCAGCGCCATGCAAATTCGCGCAAATTCCGTCTCGACAAAACACCTGTATCGTTACAGATTCAGGAGCGATTTTGCGAGAGAGTGGCAGCCGGGTCCAAAAAATGTATAACCGGCTGCTAATAGGGTGAGGTGGGCAAGCAGGGCATGGACAGGAAGATGAGCGAGGGCCAGGCGGGGGCGCTTCCGCCCTCCGGTGAGCGGCCGACGCTGAAGACGATCGCCTTCATGACCGGTCTCGGCATCACGACGGTTTCACGGGCGCTCAAGGACGCGCCCGATATCAGCAGCGAAACGAAGGAGCGCGTGCGCCTCGTCGCCCGCCAGATCGGCTACCAGCCGAACCGC